>NZ_JAHTMS010000029.1:0-6081 GCF_019200965.1 Rahnella sp. PD12R
GCAGGTAATTGTTGACATTGAAAATAATATTAATAACATTTTAATTTTCATTTCATTTTAGCATGTTTGATAGCGGTTGCATTGAGTTGGGTTGATTGGTTTAAAAACCAACCTGGATGCCATATTACTATTTTTCATTAATGTAATTTTCATAAAATTCAAAATACTCAACCCAACTTGAAGGCGCTGAATGCGCAATGAGGTATTTTTTTTGCTCGCTCGCATCCATGGATTTCCAAAAAGGTAACCACATCCAGTCCCACCAAAATGATAAGTTCCCCTGCATACTGCCTAGCCCATCAGGATCGATATGCGGGAATGAAACCCAAGGTGGTGGTGGAGTCGTATGAAATGCCCATATCTTCCTGATAAGGCCTTCTGAGTTAGTGATTAATCTTATAACGCTTCCACCAAAATCATTATAGGAATGATAGGCGACGGATTCATTATCAAATGTTAGCACGGCGTCGTGAAAACTCTCTTCTTTTGATTCTAATTTAAAAAATTGATTGATAATGCGAACAATTTCAATCTCAGCAGAATTTTTTGTACAAAAAAACATCCTGTATGCATAAACCTTATCTTCTACTAACGGTGTTATGTTCGGATATTTTTCTTGATCTTTAACTATGCAAAATTTTTCTTTAGTAAAGATCAGTGAAAGATCATTTGCTTTGGCTTTTTTATTAAAAAGGTTTCTAAAAATATTAATTTTCATCAATTTGGTCCGCAATCCAGTCTGCCCCATAATAACCGGCGACACCGCCAATTATCCCTCCAATTGCTCCAGTAATTATAGCACCAGGCCCTGTTTCAATACCGCATGCGGCCCCTACGGCAGTACCCACTTTGGCGCCTGCAACAGTTCCCCCCCATCCTCCAGCCTGTCTTATCACCTCCGCTGTGATGGGTTTTGTACTCTTGACTTCGATTGATTTTTGACTTGCTTGCTCGAGGTCATAAGCTGTAAAAACAAATCCGATTACTTTGACGACTCTACCAACCCTTACTAAGTTTTGAGTGAATTTCAATGAGGTGCCTGTAAAGATTGCTTTAGCAGGTACTTTCTCTCCCTGAATTAAAACCTCCTTATCCACATCCTTAACATAACCAGCTATTTTATCAATTCTTTTTTCTAAGCGCGGGTAGGTTTTTTTGTAGTCATTAAGTGCTGCTATGATTTCGTCGGTTGTTATTAATTTTGCTCCATACTTTTGAGCTTTTTCAATATCAATGTAAATAGTTTTCCCTACGAATCTAGGAGAGCCATCTGGCATGATTGAGCTTGTAGAAATAAAAGATGTAATATTATCCCCCATGACATGCTGAGCAATAATTTTAGTTGATAAAGGGTCCTTAGGATACAAATTATACTTTTCTGGGTATACTTCTCTAAGAAGTGCCTCTTTAGATAAGCCTTTTTCTTGCAAGTATGAATCGTTGATATCAGAGTATGATTTTCTTACTAAAAACCCATCCTTTCCTATTTCATCTATTATTAAGAAAACATATGCTTTCGCAGGCATTTGTGAGCCGACTATATCATATTGGGAATCGTCTGCTTCATTTGTATAAACAAGATGTTCTGACATCACCATTTCTCCAGAGCAAAAATACCTAATTTTGTTTTCAATTCTTGTGGTTCATCTGTAAATATTCTTTCGCAGCACCCATTAATATCAGTCAATCCTTTATAAGACTTTCCATTTTTATCTTGTATAAAATAAGGAGTGTTGGGTATGGCGTTGCCATGTTCATCTATAATACGGATTTTCTCATTATATTTTGACAGTTGGGTGATTCCAGTAATTAGTGATGGTATCGCTGCTTTGATGCTAGCCTTATTCAACCGCTCGTAATTCCCCGCCTTCGTCACATAGTCCCCGGCCGTCCCTGATTCAATTTTGTTCTCATCCAGCGTGATATAGCTTCCACCCGCATTTAGCGTGATCTTCTTCTTCGCCGTGATCCTGATTTCGTCTTCGGTACTGGTGATGGTGATCGCCTTACGGGCCAGCAATTCCATTATGTCATTTTGTGCTTGTACGCTAACGGGGCCTTGGTTGGCGATGAGTTTCATGCCCAGTTTTCTGACGAAGATACTTAAGGTATTACCTACGCCAATAAAGAAATTCTTCGCGACGCTGATATCCGTATTTTTACCGGCAGTAGCAATCAGGTTATCACTGGCACTCAGTTGCAGGTGTTCACCGCTGGTCAGGGCAACGCCTTTCGGGGCGTGCATCAGCAGTACTGAGGCAGTTAAATCCTTTACCCGTTGGTTTATCAGCGTTATCTGGGCGGCCATATCCGCGGGATTTGCCGTCGCGGTTTGTGCATCATCCGAAAGTGATTGCGCCATTTCTTGCAGTGAATTCATTTCACCGATAACGGCGTCCATCTCCAGCACTTTTCCCTGCGCCTTTGCCTGGCCGTCGGCGCTGATGAAAATGCCTTTTTCCGCGCGAAGTGCCCCGAACTTATCGGTCCGGAGCTCAAACCCTTCGCCGCGCTGCTGTTTCCCGCTGTCTACCAGGTGCCCGAGATTGAGCTGGCTTTTGCCGCCGTATTCGGTGCTGAGCTTGATGTGCTCTTTGCCTTTCTCATCATCAAGACGCAGCTTGTTGTTTGACGGGGTGCGCAGGACGTTGCGCTTGTAGTTTTTGATGGTGACGTGGTCGCCGTGCGCCGAATCATGCAGGACGTGCGCGATATACGGCCGGTCGGGGTTGCCGTCCTCAAACGCAATCGCGACTTCGGTGTCTGCCAGCAGGGGCAGGTGCATACCGTAAGTGTCGCCGGCGTAAGGGCGAGCCTGACGAACCCACAGGCTTTCATAACCCTGTTCCCACGCGTCGCGGTCAAACAGCATATTGACTCGGTAACGCCCGTCTTTATCGATATGCCCGTAGGTGTCGTTAGCCGTGGTGCTGGTGACGCGCGCGGGCAGGGTGCCTGCCATCACTGGCTTACTGCCAGGTTCAGGGCGGAAGCAGTAATCTTCTGAATACGGAATGCCTTCAAAGGTGACTTCGAAGCTTTTGTCACGCTTCGCCGTGCTGACGGTGCGGGTGATGACCACGCCCTGAGCGAACTGGGCGGGAATGTTGCTGCCCGTGACTTTCAGCTCCTGACCCGGCACCAGCGTGGCGGCATTGGCGACGCCCGAATAGTGCGCCTGATTGTTCAGGTAGCGCTCATGACGCAGGCGGGCGTAAAACGCGCCGCTCTCCGGCTCCGGGTCACGGCCTTCGGCCCCGGCGGTCAGGTAGTTGTCGGCGTAGTGATAGGCTTCGCCGTAGGTGGTGGCGTCGTCACGGGTGACGTCGGCGCTGCTGCTCAGGTCTGCGGTGGCGGTGCGGTAGTTGTAATCGCGGGTAGAAACAGACTTTTCGACCACCCGGTGGTGGCTGGCTAAATCCCACGCGGACTCGACACCTACATCGTGCATACCGGAAGGGGGCACGGCCGCGAGGCTCAGCCCCTGCTCGTAGTGCTGCTGGTCGTCGTAAAACTCGACGACGTCGATGTTGAGTTTCGGGTCAGCGGTGAAACGGTACCAGATACCGACTTCGGCCAGCAGGCGGGAAACAAASGCCARATCGTCTTCRCCGTACTGCATCACCTGTTCGCGGCGCGGGTATTCCTTGGTGAGGGTRAAGACGAAATCCTGCCCGCGCATGTCGTGGCGTTCGCGCAGGATTTTCTCGACGATGCCGGGTACGGAAATGTCCTGATAAATGCAGTTCTGGTGGCTGCGGGCCAGCARCGCSAGACGCGGTTCGAGGCACACCTCGTAGCGGCTTTCATCTTTCGAGGYYGAGAGGCGCTTAAAGCCGGTGACCACGCCCTGAATRACGCGCTGCGGCTCSTRCACGGAGACGCCRAAACCTTGCGCCACCGGCGCCTGCAGGGTCAGCGAGGCGTCCTGCATCAGCAGGATTTTCGGATCGATGGATTTGTCGCTGCTGGTGAACTGGATGGCGTAGCTGAAGGGCGTACTCAGGCCTTCCGTGCCGGTAAAACTCAGGACGTCCATATCTGACGCGCTGCCGCGTACCGCGAGTTTATGGTGGCTGTGGTCGAAAGAAATAGGCAAAGAGGTCGTCATATACGCGTGTCCTTTTCTCTGTCTCTAAATTTAAAATATTGAGTTGCTATCCAAAGTGCGTTGGAAGTTGTTTTCAATCTGGAGTGCTAATGTTTTTATTTAAAGTGGTTTTTTTAGGGGCGCACGTGGTTAGATATTATTACCTTAGGCTGTTAGCTAACAATCACAGTGGATTCATAAAGGGGGAATTTTTTCTTTTGATAGAATACAACTCCCTTCCCACCAGTTTCACCATATCCTAAATTGTGACCGTGGTAACTTATGTAGCTAGTATTCTCCAATGATTGAAATTCATCTTCAGTGATTACTTTATCAGTTTCGATGGGTGTGTATTTAATACCCTCGATCGAGGGTTTTTGTTTTAAGTATGTTTTAACTATTATTTCTATTTCATTCTGTTGTGCAAAACAGGTTGTGGAGAAAGTGAAAACAACCATGATTGGAATGTGTTTTAACATTTAATCTCGCTTGCATAACCACTTGATGTTAATCTCATGATTCGAATTATTTTGTTTGCATTCACAGAGGACTATTTTATAGTAAATATTTCATATCCAACTTTAGACGGTAGCTTATCAGTATAGTACGAGCGTTCACCGATTTTTCGGGAACTGTCATAAATAGTATATTTACCGTTCAATGAACTGATCTCATTTTTATTTATTATGACGATAAGTTTTTTTTCTTTGCCAAACCAGATCGATTTAGGTAAGTCTTTTTCTGCAAAACAAAATGATTCAGGTTTATTTTCTTCACTCCATGCTGAGACCAAACATCCCTTCAGGTAAGGAGAACCGTAATTCATAGCATAAATGAGAGTCTTGTTTATACATTTTGAAAGAACAATATCACCTACATTTAAGGAGTTATCTTCGCCTGGATCTGAATACGCATCTGTTATTATGTTTCTGAACTTGAGATATAATGTGTCACCATCGATTGTGTTAACTGAAATAAGTTGTATTTTTTCATTTTGTTTAAGATTGCAGGTCTCGATTGTTTTTATAGAGTCAGCAAGGCAAGGGAGCGAAAATATAAACAGAGAAATAATGTATGCATGTATTTTCATTTTCCAATTCCTTCCCTTAATATTTGCATGTTATTCGGATCTTTTTCTAGTTTTTCGGCGCAAGGTTTGATGACACTATAATAGGCTTCGTCGGTACCACGATATTGCCTATACGCATCCTCAATAGTAGGCCTCTTATCAATCCAGTATTGCAGGTATTCAGTGCCTATTTTAATGTTTTCTGACTCATCATACATTTTGTCTGATTGATAAAATATAGTTGAATTGTCAAATGCTTGATGGTTTTTTTCTAGTAGGACTGTTGGGTGAGTGTCGGTGTAGTCAGACATAATAATTAAAGCATGAATAAAATATTTTATTCAGTTCAATGGCTTTAATGCCACCCCTCCAAAGTGTGTTTACGATATATTCGAGATCTTTGTTTAATTTAATTTTCGTAATTCGGTTATGGAGTGATTTTGGTGATGGTATAACTCTTTTGGTCAGGAAGTGCATCACTCCCTCCAGATTGTTCATCTTGTCCTGAAATGATATTGCTGTGATACACAATAAACTTGTTCGGTACTTCATTCCCAGAGTTAGGGATGATGAGTTTAATATCATTCTTTCCTCTGTAAAGGAGCGTTGGTAATTCTTTTTCCGAAAAATATATTGTCTGTGTACCTTTAGTGTTATGACTTCCCGTAACAAGAAAGCCAACCTGATATGGAGGGCCATAATTAATTACATATACTAAAGCACCATCAATACACTTGTTGAGGACAATATCCGGTGG
The DNA here is from genome assembly GCF_019200965.1 of Rahnella sp. PD12R. Lineage (NCBI taxonomy): Bacteria > Pseudomonadati > Pseudomonadota > Gammaproteobacteria > Enterobacterales > Yersiniaceae > Rahnella > Rahnella sp. PD12R. The sequence continues at coordinate 5,917 of NZ_JAHTMS010000029.1, forward strand.
TGCAGGAAAACCATGGGTTGGTCCATCAGGGAACATATTGATTACAGCATTGTCAATGGCGAGCTTGAATCTTGTGTTTCCATCTGAATCTTGAGTGGATGTTATCTTTGCCAGGATACCATTGTTAAGATTGCATTCGCCCGTGCCATCGATAACACCGGCGTG
>NZ_JAHTMS010000010.1:0-202098 GCF_019200965.1 Rahnella sp. PD12R
ACGTTGATACGGTTGGGAAAAATACGGCCAGGATACAGGAATACATAAAGCACCAACTGGAAGAGGATAAAATGGGTGAGCAGCTCTCGATCCCATATCCGGGCAGCCCGTTTACGGGCAGTAAGTAATCCATAGATGCAAATGTCAGATCGCGATGCGCCTGTTAGGGCGCGGCTGGTAACAGAGCCTTATAGGCGCATATGAAAAACCTCCGGCTATGCCGGAGGATATTTGTTCATGTCAAAAACACCGAACCTGTAACCCACTGTAAATATCCTCTTTGAATATTGCGTTAATTGTGGCGGAAGTTTGCTTAACAATGAATTAGCAATTAAAGCTAAAGGTCGCAACATCAAAAGGTGTTTATTGGCAATGTGCCGGATAAATATCTCAAGTGCGCAATCACCTCTGATTATTACGGCACATTCTGAATACCCGAATCATCCGGGTATAGAGACTGTTTTAGTGAGGAGTAAATCCATGAAAGGCTTAGTAAATGATGTTTTATCCATATTCTATCCAAAAGCTGTTAAGCCTGTTTTGGTGCGCGCCGGATTATCGCATCGTGAAATAGCCTCCCTGCAAGCCGTCGGCGTGACCACGGTTTCCTGGGCTACGTCCATGGAAGAACTCAACAGCGCGTTTGTTAAAAAAGCGTTAGACGCCGGTGCTGTCGGCTACCACATCACCAATGTGGAATCGCACAAACCGGGCAAGGAAGATCAGCACGTTATGGCCGCAACGGCGACCTTCTACCATATCAACCACGCAGGGGCTCGAAAATAACTCAACCAGTTGATATATAAATGTTTTTATCCACAAAAAACAAAATTCAGATGAAAAACCAACCGCCCGTAACCTCCTGATTTTAAGTAACTTAAAAATCGTTTTGCAGAAGACTTACGGGCATTAAATAACCAAATTATTCAAGCTGGTTATCCCCTTCAGAAATTCTCTTTCCTCTTCAATATCTGACTTAACTCAAATTTATCTTTCAAATGTTGCCTTCAACGCTTTAACATTAGCCGCACTTTTAATAAGGAGATTTAAAGGAATGCCAATTCCAGCTTACATGTGGCTTAAAGATGACGGCGGCGCACTCATTAAAGGCGGCGTTGATGTCAAAGACAGGGAATACAGCATCGAGGTAAAAGGTTTCCACCATAATCTGATGATCCCAACAGACAACGCGACGGGCAAGGTTACCGGCACGCGCATGCATTCACCCCTGCTGATCGTGAAGGATTTCGACTGCTCCAGCCCATACATCTATAAAGCTGTGGCAACTGGCCAGAATCTCGAATCTGCCGAGATAAAATGGTATCGCATTAACGATGCCGGTCAGGAAGTGGAATACTTCAACATGCTTTTGGAAAAGGTGCGAATCGTTTCAATTTCGCCAGCAATGGCTGCCAGTGATAACCCGCAGGATAACCATCTGGAGACAGTAGAACTGCGGTACGAGAAAATTACGTGGAAACATAACGACGGCAATATCATCTTTGCCGATTCATGGAATGACCGCCAAACGGCATGATGTGAAAAAGGGGCATAGCGCCCCTTAATCGTAAAGCCATCTTCCGGCTTTGGCAGACTCAATAATCATCTCAACAGTAAGAGGTTTGTACACCTTTTCTTTGTACTGCCGTCGAAGCCGGAACCACCACCACGGTAATTCAGGTTGAAAATAATCATCAATGTTAAAGTTGTCATATTTGATGTTATACCGTGTGAATAAATCTAAAAGCATTTCTTCCAGTTCTTCCGGTACAAAATAAAAATGTTCTCTAAAAGTCCAGTCTTTGCTGACTGGTTTCTTCCGGTCGCTGTAATGTTCAGTGATGTATTGAAGAATCTCATTTTCATCAATTGCCATCAGAAGTACGTCCACGCTACACGGTCTTGAGGGTACGCGATAAGGTTATATTTATTGCGGGTATCCCTTGCCACAAGGCCAACCAGTACTACTCCCTGAGCGTAACCAAGATAGGGAACTGCACGGCCTACAACAGCCCCGATTTTATTCGTATGGCGAACCTCGCCCAGTACCATTGATTCAATACGCATTCCTTTAGGGAATCTTGCATTATTAAAAATACGTCTTGCCATCTTTGACGCTATGCTGGTTTTGTTGCCTTTCGCACCCAGAACCTGACGCTTTGGTAAAATTGGCTGACCTGCAATAATGGTTGCAGCAGTTTCAACTGCCATTCCGGTGTGGTCTGCGAAAGATTCGATGAAGATTAGCCAAAACAACTCTTCTTTAGTTACGTTGGCATGACCGTGATAAAAGTATGTCCCGCCCAACGTTTCTGTAGTATCCATTCTCAATATCCTTTTGATTAGAATGGTTAAAGAATACATCCTGCAGCTGAAGCGAGCAATATGATCACATACACGGAATATCATCAAACTCGTCGGTCGTCGCATCGTTCATGATCTGAATCAGATTTCGCTTAGTGAGAAAAGCCCCGGTGCAGGTCGGGGCTTTCAGCGTAAAGCATAAGCAATCACCGCCACAGCAAACCCTATCGATGCCACCAAAGCTGATTAACTCCTGCGATATTTGCACCTTTTTCGCTCATTTTTCCACCTATTACGCAAGAAAGATTTAGTGATACTATTTCTTTGTACAGACTTCTCCGTTATTCACTCACGGTTTTGTAGATACAAAAAAGCCCCGACTGCTGGTTACAGTTCGGGGCTTTCGCATTTTTGGCACAAAAAAACCGCATCTAAGCGGCTGTTATTAATATTCTTTCCAGTCCGAGAAGGTCAGCGGTTCCCCGTAGGCATAGCAGCGTGTAATTCACAATGTCTTCCCTGATTTTGTCTTTTTCATCCTCGCCGAGCGTGCTGGTGCTGATGTTGATCTGTACATAAATTGTCAGATACTCGGGCCTGTAAAACGTGATGTTGACCGGCTGGCCTTTCGGCGTAAAAGTATCGATGCTGGTTTTGTTCGGATAGTTGTTGAAGCGATTTAAACCGAACCCTGGATTCTTATGCGTGGCCATAGCCAGCACAATATCATCCGTTTCCCCACCATCGATAAACACCTCCATGCTATGGCGGTAAGCGCCGTGCTCATCCGTTTCCGAGTCGGGATTTTCATGCACCAGCACCTGTTTAACCCCTGTGACGTTGCCCAGCGCGGCCTTCATGTTGTCGACCTGATTGTTTCCGGGCAGCGCGACGGATTCAGTCCGACGGACGCGGAAAGCGTTGTCGCTCTCCTCGGCTTTTCCCAAACTTGCACCAGCCGTATTAGTTACCGTAAGAATTCGCGGTACAGGAGTCGCAATGATGGTCAGCGTACCGGGGTTTGCGCTCTCCGCGCCCGCTGTCGTGCATGTGACACCCACCGAGGCATAACCGCTGCTATTCGTCATTACGATGATGTCCGTAGCCCACAGCGTGCCGGTGATCCGATGACGTACCTTTGTGCCTGCAGGTATCTCGATCAAGCCCTCACCGACGAACGCCGCGGTATCGGTCGAAAAGCTTTCTGGCTGCCGGTGCAGACCGGCGAACGCGGCGATGAAATCCAGCGGCTGTCCGATAGCTGAATTTGGGTCAGATGAATGGTAGGCGTTGATTACCTCTTCATCGATGCTCGCCAACGCCTCTGACCATGCCGCAAACGCCAGGCCGTCCGGTGTCTCCGGAGCGATATTCCAGGCGCGGTCAATATCGAGATATTTCGCGCTCAGTTCGTCCTTGTATTCCTGCAGAGTTTTACCGGTCGCCCCGTATTTTGTGATTTCGGCCATTACAGCTCCTTTTCATACAAGAATTCGAATTGATCGTTATTAATATCAATGAGTTCCGCGAACACGGTAAAACGCCGCTTTTTGGTGTCCGTATTCATCTCGAATCTGCTGATCGCCATCACGCCACGCGTGCCGAGAATACCTTGCTTAATATTCGCTTCTGCAATGTCGCGTGAAGACTTTCCGAGAATACTTTGAAACCACGCTGTACCGGCTGTGGCATCGAGAAAATACTCCCCCAAAAAAAGACGAAGCCTGCAAATGCAGGCTTGTCGTGTTTCGTCCTTTCAGGTTGCGAAGTGTTCGCCACTGGTAACAATATCTTCTGTGAAATTACGGATCATTTATTTACTCCGGCTCACGAGGATTAAGCCTGAACAATAAGAATAGATGATGAAACCCTTCTTATTTGGATAAAACAAGTTACGAAAGTGCTTTCCTGACGCCTTTAAGCACAGGGATTAAGCTAAACAGATAATTGCTATCTACAGGTACAGCCTCCTGATAAAATTCGAATGCATATCGTTTAGATACGAAATAATTTTTAATTTTAGAAAGAAACTCTAATAGGACTTCTTCGCTCGCTATTGACCTGTTTAGCTCAGCTATTTCGGCAACGATTTTTTTTCTTGTATCTTCATTTAGCGAAAGATATAAGGCATGGATATCGTGAGTTTGATGTTCTTTAGGAACTACCAATCGGCTATGATGTATAGCGACGATAGCTTCCTCAGGGTCTAAATACTCCTCCTCAGTTACCTCTATAAATTCATTGCCTTCACTGATTTTCACATATGCCGGATCTGTCATCCTTTCAACAAGCAGAGCTTTAAAATACAGCTCAAGCGCCAATACAGCATTTGTATAAATGACATTTTTCTTAGGATCCAGTGGATCAACCCAACCATCTGCCAGGTTAATAGCAACGTCACTAAATGTTGCTGCCATGTCTAAGATATACTCAGGGCCAATCCAGAGGGTTGAAGATACCCCAGGATTCGGCGGGGTTTTAGGTTTTGACATATAAATAAACCTTTCTCTGTAAGTTAGATTTTCATTCCATTATTGAAGGGTCTCATCTAAAAACTACTATAAATCATCACGAACATTAGCAACATAGTTTGTAATGGCTTCTGTTAATATCGGTGCTATTACTCAGGTGTCCCGCTTTTACTCTCACCTGACTGTACACCACCGTGCTTGTGGGTACCGCCTATTTTCACACCGTTATGGGTCAACCCTCCCGCCCCCAACTCGAGTACCTGCTCCCCCGCAGTCATAACCATGCCGTTTTCAGTTAGCTGCAATACCTGGCTGCCAGCAACCATTTTGACGCCGTTATCGGTGAGTTGAAGTTGCACCGTTCCCCCGGCGTTGCTCATGCCGATGCCGGTCGTTGGCAGTCCTGCGATACAGCTCGCGCGTGAACGATAACCCTGCGCGAAAAAAGCATCTGAAGCATCAAACATGCGGGCATCGAGCGGGCGCACCGGCCCGCCTTGTTCAAGCCAGTAATCAACAGATCGGTGTGAGAAATGAATAAATCCTTCCGTTCCCTCAGGAAGTTCATGAAACACCGACCACTGCGCGGTACCGGCGAACTGCACTTTAGTGGTCAACAAAAACTGGCCACAGCTTTAGAGTTTTTCCAGAACAATCGTTCTGATTCATTCGGCGTCAAACCACCATTATATTGATGAGGTCTGAGCTGGCTGTAATATCCTGTGATGTAATTCGTTATTGCCGTGCTGGCTTCGCTAAAATTCGCGTAGCCATTATCCGGTACCCACCCTGTTTTCAGGCTTCTGAAGAACCGTTCCATTGGACTGTTATCCCAGCAATTTCCCCGGCGACTCAGGCTTTGCTTTATCTGATATCTCCACAGTAACTGTCTGAAATTCCTGCTGGTATAGTGACTGCCTTGATCCGAGTGATACAGTAAATTAGCCGGTTTACCCCGTGCTTCCCAGGCCATCGACAGGGCTTTACCTGTCAGTGCTGAATCAGGGAAAAATGACATCGCCCAGCCAACCGGTTTACGGGAAAACAAATCGAGTACAACAGCCAGATAAGCCCAGCGTTTTCCCGTCCAGATATAAGTCACATCACCGCACCAGGCCTGATTAGGCTCGGTAACAGCAAACTGGCGATCCAGATAATTAGGGATCTCGATGTGTTCCTTAGACGCCTTCTTATAACGATGGCCAGGTTGCTGACAGCTGATAATATTGAGCGCTTTCATCAGCTTTGTTGCCCGCCAGCGGCTTAGTTTAACGCCTTTGGTGGTGACCATCGCGGCAATATTACGTGCACCTGCGGAACCATTACTTTCGCGATAGCTTTCACGAACAAGACTGAGTAATGCCACGCGTGTGGCATCAGGCTTCTTTGGCTGCCGCCAGTATTTATAGCTGCTGCGATGAACCCCAAACACGTTGCACACAACGGCAACAGGAAACCGCGCCCTGAGCTTCTCAACTAATGAGAATTGTTCAGGGAGTCTGACATCAAGAGCGTGGTAGCTTTTTTAATATATCCCTTTCCATTTCAACGCGTTGAAGTCTTTTCTTCAACTCACGTATCTCAATCTGCTCAGGTGTCATGGGTGAAGCTATGGGTGATTTTCCCGCTCGCTCTTCTTTCAGTTGTCGAACCCATTTATCCATCGTGGATTTGCCGGCATTCATCGCAGTGGCAGCGGCGGCAACGGTGTAATGCTGATCGAGTACAAGCTGGGCAGCCTCGAGGCGAAACTCGGGGCTAAAATTGCGTCTGTTACGTCCGATCATAATGTCACCTGTTTTGACTATGAGGTGATGATATCACCTCTATTCAGGTGGCCAAATTCACTATGCCACTACGCTTCTGGGACACAAAAACAGCATGATGACCGATAAATACAATGACGATCGAGGGAAAGAATGGAAGGAATTGTCTGTATAAATCGCATACAGTTTTGCAGAAGAATTTTGCAGGAGTTTTGCAGAAGAAATTTTTACCCTTATAAAATAGTACGTTATCCGTTATCTACCATATCAACCACAAAGTGGCTTATGGCTGATGGATTACGACAGCAGTGATGAAATGAAAATGCCGCAGGCCGGGAAGGTTTGCGGCATTTTTTAATTATCAGAATGGCGATTTGCAATCAATTGAAGGGAACTCTCTGCGCCATCAACGCCCATCATTCTCTTTTTCTTAATGTAAAGAACGAGTAAGATTAGCCCGAATAACAACAAATAAGGGAAAGGAACAGGAAATGGGATCGATGGTTTTTTGTAGAGGATGCGGAAAGGAGATCCACGAGTCTGCCAAAGCATGCCCTCACTGCGGAGCCACTCAAGGCATTAATACGCAAGGGACTAAAAGCAGAATTGCGGCAGCTTTATTAGCATTCTTTTTAGGTGCCTTTGGCGTCCACAAGTTTTACTTAGGCAAAATCGGGCAGGGTTTCTTATACCTCATTTTCTGCTGGACGTTTATTCCGTCAATAATCGCATTCATTGAGTTCATTATTTACTTATGCGATTCAGATGAGAATTTTGCCAAAAAATACGGCTGAACGGACTCATCCATGACGATAAAAGCCACTGATTAAGTGGCTTTTTTTGTTTGGTGCCGAAAGCATTGCTCATCTGTTTTTTAACGCTAAGCATATATAGGCAGCAGTAAAAATAACTTAATCACGATGACATTGACGATATCGATAAAGAACGCGCCCACCATCGGCACAACCAGAAAGGCCAGATGCGAAGGCCCGAACCGTTGCGTGACCGCCTGCATGTTGGCAATCGCCGTTGGCGTCGCGCCCAGCCCGAGGCCGCAGTGTCCGGACGCTAAAACAACCGCATCATAATTTTTACCCATCACGCGGTACGTAATAAAAATCGCATACAGCGCCATGGTGACGGTCTGAACAAACATGATCGCCATAATCGGTAACGCCAGCGAAGCAATCTCCCAGAGTTTCAGGCTCATCAGCGCCATCGCAAGAAAAAGAGACAAACTCACATTCCCGAGAATCGAGACAGCGTGTTCAAAAACACGATAAAAACCTAACCAGGACAACGTGTTGCTGAGTATCACGCCGATAAATAAAACATAAACGAAAGTGGGCACCTCAAGCGAGGAGCCTTGCATAAGGTCTGATACAAACCTTCCCGCGCTCAGACAAATCGCGATTAACGCGATGGTTTCCACAAATATTAACGGCGTGATCTCGCGCGCGGCTCCCGGTTTTTCAAATAACATCGGATCCGCGGTATCGTCCGCGACGCCGCCGGGAACGGCGCACCGGCTCAGCAGAAAACGTGCAATCGGCCCGCCCAGAAGGCCGCCCAGCACCAGCCCGAATGTCGCACACGCCATCGCCACTTCCGTGGCATTACGGAAACCATATTGTTCGACAAAGACTTTACTCCATGTCGCGCCCGTACCGTGACCGCCCGTCAGTGTGATTGACCCGGTCAGAAGCCCCATCAGCGGGTTTAATCCCAGCATTTTCGCCATGCCAATGCCGATAATATTCTGCAATACTAGCAAACCGGTGACGACGCAGATGAGGAGGATCAGCGTCCGCCCACCGGAACGAAGGCTGGCCAGATTGGCGTTTAACCCGATGGTGGCGAAAAACGCCAGCATCAGCGGTTCTCTCAGAGACATGTCGAAGTCTATATCTGTGCCGGTAAACTGGTTGATTGCCAGCAGCAATAACGCCACCAGCAAGCCGCCCACCACAGATTCAGGGATGGTGTATTTACGCAGCACGCCAACGGACTGCACGCATTTACGCCCCAAAATAAGCACCAGTGTCGCGGCAACCAACGTGCCATAAGTATCAATCTGAATCATAAGGGGATCTCACTTTCATCATCTCTGAAATGAGGGAAGAAATGTGCAGGCAATGGACAGCAGACGACGCCCGCATAAATCAATGATAGTCGGTCTTTACGGGAGATTTGCTGGGGAGTGAGGGATTTGTTTGAGCTGTGGGACCGCAATGAGACCAAAATCATGACGCTTGAATTTCAGGGTGTGTGTTATTACCGCGGCCACAAAAAAACCCAGTCCCGCCTTTCGGCAGAGCTGGGTTTTCAGCAATCGTTGCCCGTTAAATCAGATTACATCTGGATCAGATGTTTGATTTTCACGTCCGGATTGGTGTCGGCGGCGTAATCAACGCCGTTCAGGCCAAAGCCGAACAGGCGCATGAATTCACTTTTGTAGCCTGCGAAATCCGTCAGTTCAGCGATGTTATCGTTGGTGACTTCGTCCCACAGTTTACCGACTTCTTCCTGCACTTCTGGCGCGATCTCTTTCAGGTCAGCACGCAGACGGCCTTCGTTGTCCAGCAGCGGAGAAGCACCGTACAGGCTCTCTTTGTACAAGCCGTAAACCTGCTCGATACAACCTTCGTGGGTGCCCTTCTCTTTCATCACTTTGAACAGCAGGGAAAGGTACAGCGGCATCACAGGAATGGCAGAACTCGCCTGAGTGACAACGGCTTTCAGAACAGAAACGCGTGCGTCGCCGTGCTGTTCTGACAGTGAGCTGCGGATATCCAGAACACGTTTGTCCAGATCCTTTTTCGCTTCGCCGATAGAACCGTTCCAGTAGATGTCCTGCGTTACTTCTTCACCCAGGTAGGTGAAGGCCGTGGTTTTCGCGCCATCCGCCAGCACACCGGCTGCTTTCAGGTCTTCAATCCACATCTGCCAGTCTTCGCCACCCATCACCGCAACAGTCCCGGCGATTTCTTCCGGCGTTGCAGGTTCGAGCGTGGTTTCGTTAATGGTTTCTTTATCGGTGTTGATGCCACGGATAGTCACTTGCTTACCGATTGGCTTCAGGGTGGAGTTGAACACTTCACCGGTTTTCGGATGGGTACGGCGTGGCGCTGCCAGGCTGTAAACCACCAGATCAACCTGACCGAGATCCTGTTTAATCAGTTCGATGGTTTTCTGTTTTACTTCATCAGAGAACGCGTCGCCGTTGATGCTTTTGGCATACAGGCCTTTTGCTTCAGCGAATTCTTCGAATGCGGCAGAGTTGTACCAGCCCGCGGTGGCGGTTTTGGATTCATCGCCCGGACGTTCGAAGAAGATGCCCAGCGTGGCAGCGTCAGAACCGAAAGCAGCGGAGATGCGGGCAGCGAGGCCGTAACCGGTGGAGGCACCGATCACCAGGACTTTTTTCGGGCCGCCGTCGATTTTACCCTGTGCGGTCACGTAATCGATTTGTTCTTTAACGTTCGCCTTGCAACCTTCCGGATGGGCAGTAACACAGATAAAGCCACGGATGCGTGGTTTGATAATCATATAGACCTCATTGTTGCAACTGTCTCAGTAAATTGGCCGATAGAATATAGGTTTGCGCCGTTTCAGGCAAAACCTGCTGCTTTATCCCATCGTAAACAGACTTCTCTTAAGTGAAAACTGGTTCAATTTTACCCGAATGGACAAAAAAACCACCGGGCTATGCTCTGTGAGCAAGTGTAATCCAGTTACCCCCCTTCTCCTGCGCGCTGGTCAGTATTTTCCGAAATTTCAGCATCCGGCGTGCCACAAACCACTCATTTTTCCTTTTTCCTACCAAAATCCTCAACATGCGTTACGTTTAATAGTTGTGTGATCTGCATCACACTCCATAACGACAATAATGAAATACAGGGAGCACTTGTGACTGACAAACTCAAAGACGGACAGGAAAGCGAGGCGAAGAAAGCGCCGCAGCCGACCGAACCGCTGGTAAAAGTAATCGCGTTCATCGCCACCCTCGGTGGTTTGCTTTTTGGCTACGACACCGGGGTGATCGCCGGCGCGCTGCTGTTTATGAAGCACGACCTCCACCTGACCTCAGTGACCACCGGGATGGTCACCAGTTTTCTAATACTGGGTTCCGCCATCGGGGCCATCTGCGCCGGACGTGTCGCTGACCGGTTTGGCCGCAAGAAAATCATCCTCGTAATGGCGCTGATTTTCATGCTCGGCTCGCTGGGTTGTGCGCTGGCACCGAACGTCGTGCTGATGATTATCTTCCGCTTCATTCTCGGGTTGGCCGTCGGCGGCGCAGCGGCGATTGTGCCGATTTATATCGCCGAAATTGTGCCGTCTAACCGTCGCTGGCAGTTTGTGACCTTGCAGGAACTGATGATTGTTTCCGGCCAGCTGATTGCTTACACCAGTAATGCGGCGATTAACGAAGTCTGGGGCGGTGAAACGACGTGGCGCTGGATGCTCGGTGTGGCGTGTGTTCCGGCGGTGATTTTGTGGGTCGGCATGTTATTCCTGCCAGACACACCGCGCTGGTACGCCATGCACGGCCGCTACCGCGAGGCGCGCGACGTGCTGGAGCGCACCCGTAAAGCGGGCAAGGTCGAGAAAGAACTGAGCGAAATCCGCAGTTCTATGAGTTCTAAAAGTGAGAAACACTCACGCCGCCAGAAGACCATTTCCGTGTGGATGAAGCGGCTGGTGGCGCTGGGGATCGGGGTCGCGATGCTTCAGCAACTCTCGGGCGTAAACACGATTATGTTCTACGCGCCGACGATGTTGCAGGCCACCGGGCTGAGCACCAATGCGTCGCTGATGGCGACTATCGCGAACGGCGTGATTTCGGTGATCATGACGTTCGTCGGGATCATGCTGCTGAGCCGTTTCGGGCGGCGTCCGCTCTTGCTGACCGGGCAAATTGGTTGCACCTGTACGCTGCTTGCCATCGGGCTGGTGACCTGGCTGATGCCGGAGACGGTCAACGGCCATCCTGATGCGGTGCGCAGTTATCTGGTGCTTGGCGGGATGCTGATTTTCCTGTGCTTCCAGCAGGGCGCGCTGTCGCCGGTCACCTGGCTGTTGCTGTCGGAAATGTTCCCGATGCGCATCCGCGGTATGGCGAACGGCGTCTCGGTATTTGCCATGCAGATGACGAACTTCTCCATCGCGTTTATGTTCCCGATCATGCTGGAAAGCATCGGGCTGACCTGGTCATTCTTCACGTTTGCCGCCATCGGCGTGGCGGGCGGGATATTCGCGGTGATTTTCGCCCCGGAAACCCAGGGTAAAACGCTGGAACAGATCGAGAAACACTTCAAAAAGCATTTACAGGATGACCCTGCGCCAGAGAAGGCCGGCGTTTAAACCCTTTCACCGGCGCAGGGATGCGCCTTTTACTCAAACCTCACGCATATTAAAACGGTGCTTCCGGCAGACCGGGCACCGTTTTTCATCTGCTGACCATGACGTAAACGGGCGGCGGCACGTCATACACACCGCGCCCGTTGTTTCCAAAATTTCTGAACCCGCCGCAATATCCTTCTCCACGCCAATCGCTTTTTCGAAGCACAGGGTTTCGCAGTTGCCACAACCCGTACATTTTTGCGCATTCAGCGTAAAAGACGTGCTGCTGATATAAATCGCTGATTCGGGGCAAACCCGCGCACAAGCGCCGCACAGCGAGCACTTTTCGCGATCCAGCACAATGCGATATTCGGTGACCTGCGGGAAGCTGGCGCGTCGTGCCCTGCCGCCCGGTGTAACGTGGCTGGTCTGGTGGGAATCGTCTTTGATGCGCAGCCAGTGACGGCGCGATCCCTGCTGAGTCTCTTCAGAAGCTGGCTGTAGATCCCACAACGGTTCACCGGTTTTTTTCAGCCAGATATTCAGGGCGGCAACCGCCATCAGCCAGCCGGTGTGCGAACCGGCCTCCATTTCAACGGCGCGTATCTGGTATTGCGCGTGCCACATCAGCAGTTCGTTAACCGACGGCGCGCTCAGGCTCAGCGGCACCGTCAGACAGCCGTCGCGGTAAGCACGTTCCGGCGGCGTAATGCCTTCTATCGCGCCAGCCGGACAGGCAAAAAGACAGGCCCCGCAGGCCGTACAACCTGCGGTTTCTATTTCAATCCTACCGTTGTTTACCTTTATGACGCCCGCGCCGCAGACATCCGCGCAGGCCTGACAAGGGTTGCCGGGCAGAGTATTGCGAACGCAGGCCCGTCCGGCACCGGCTTGGGGCGGACGGGCATCGAGCGAAAACAATTTCATTATTGAATACTGAAAAAGTTAAAGCGCAACATCACTTCGGCAATCAGGATTAGCACCGCGCCCGCCAGCAACCGCAGGCGGCTGAACCGCTGCGTGTGCAGACATAATGCCGTCACGCACACGCCTGCAATCAGCAGCGCCCAGGCCACAAAACGCGTGACCGCCATCTGCCCGTACGCTTCCAGAGGCTGATGCGGGAACGTCATCAGATCCGCGCCGCCCAGGCTGGCCAGATAGTTACCGTACACCGGCTGAACCAGCAGGCGTAAAACGGTGATCGCGATCAGCACGCCAATCGACATCAACGCCAGCCTGCGCACGGTTCCCCACGCCAGCAACGGACGCGCCGCCAGTGTCCACAATCCGCTGACCGCGCCGAGGGTCAGCGCGGTGCCGCCAAACATCACGTAGGTGTTGAAGTGCATCCACGTGACAACGGAAGCGTGAACGTAAATCGCGCTCATGCAGAAGATATCCACCGCGCCCGTCGCGACGCCAATCACCATCAACAGCGCGATCACCCGTTTGGTCAGAAGCGCAATCAGCGTCGCCAGCCCCAGCGCCGCCAGATATCCACTGGCGAACACGATTTCACGGCTCAGCCATGAACTGCTGAAATGGCTCAGCGCATGCAACGCGTTAAGCGGATACCCGAGATGCGCGGTGGACGCGATAAGCCCGAGCGCACCGGCAATAAACGCCGTCAGCATGGCGGGCAGCGCAAGACGATGCTTTTCTCTGGCGCTCAGTTTGTCCGCGCCGGAAATCAGGATCAGCGTGGTGAACAGCGTAATGCCGACGGAACTCTGGATCAGCAAAGTGAAAATAATAAGTGGCCATTCATGCATGATTATTTACCTCCCTTTTCAGCGCCCTGATGCGGTTTGATGACAAGATTCGGCCGCGTCAGCGTGGATACCGGCAAACCCTGAACGTCGCACAGGTCGCCGTATTGCGCGCGTAACTCGTCAATTGGCCCGAATTTGATCGCGCCCAGCGGACAGGTCGCGACGCAAACCGGTTGTTCTCCGGCGGCTTGCAGATCGACGCAAAAATCGCATTTCGACATCTGGCCGGTTTCCTGATTTAACTGCGGCGCGCCGTACGGACACGACCACGCGCAGTAGCCGCAGCCGACACATTTGTCGGTATTGACGCGCACAATGCCGTCGCCCGGACGTTTGTGCATGGCGGTAGTCGGGCAGTTTTTGGTGCAGATCGGGTCTTTGCAGTGGTTGCAGGAAATCGACAGCGTGTAGGCGTAGACGTTGTTGTAAACGCCGCCCTGCCCGGTGGGTACGAATCCGCCGCCTTTCACTTCGTAAATACGGCGGAAACGGCGGCCCACTTCCAGATTGTTTTTATCCTTGCAGGCAACCTGACAGGCCTTGCAGCCCGAACAGCGGGAAGAGTCGATAAAGAAACCCAGCTGGCGGTTACTGACCGGCGCGTAATCTATAAATTGGCTCATGCTTTAACAACCTCCACCAGCATGGTTTGATGAGAATTCCCTTTTGCGAGCGCGGTAATGCGCGCCGAACTGAGCACGTTGGCGCAACCGCCACGGTCAACGCCGTTTTCATCCGGCTGCCACCACGCGCCCGCCTGTAAAGCCACCACGCCGGGCATGATGCGCTGCGTCACTTCCGCCGGGATCAGCGTCACGCCGCGATCGTTGTGAATGCGCACGCTGTCGCCCTGCGCAATGCCGCGCTGCGTGGCGTCAGCCGGGTTGATCCACAGTTTTTGCTCCTGCACTTCCTTCATCCACGGGTTGGCGTACTGCGTCGAGTTCGCGCGGTTTTTGCCTTTCCAGGTGATCAGCTGCAACGGGAAGCGGGCAGAAAGTTCATCTTCCGGGCCTTCGTGCGCCGGAACGTAATGCGACAAGGCCGGGATTTCCGGGTGATGCATGTCGTACAGGCGCTTTGAGAAAATCTCGATTTTGCCGGAAGGCGTCGGGAACGGATTGTTTTGCGGGTCGCGGATATTCGCTTCGAACGCGATATGCGGTTTGTCTTTGAAAAGATAACGGCGGGTGACCAGCAACTCGTCAAAGGTCGGCAGTTTCTCTTCCGGCATTGATTCACGGGTTTTTTCCCAGATGCTGACGATCCAGTCTTTTTCTGTGCGTCCGAGACTGAATTCCTTTTCGACGCCCAGTTTGGCCGCAACTTCGCGCAACCAGTCGTAGTCGGTACGGCTTTCAAACTGCGGTTCAATCAGTTTTTCTGAGAGGATCAGGTAGTTGCCGGTTCCCCACGATTCGCCAATATTCCAGCGTTCCATAAAACTGGTTTCCGGCAGCAACAGATCGGCATATTTCGCGCTGGGCGTGAGGAACAGATCGCTGGCCACAATGAATTCAATTTTCGATTCATCTTCGAGAACCTTCACGGCCTGATGAATATCCGGGTTCTGGTTTGCCAGATAATTTCCCGCCAGCGAAAACAGGATGCGGATATTGCTGTCCAGTTTGTCGCCGCCGGTCAGCCCGTCCGCTGACGTGATTTTGCTGGCGTCATCCGCCGCCTGCACCCAGTTCATCACCGAGATTTTCTTCGTTACCGGATTGTCCGGCATTTCCACGCCAGCGGTGAATTTACGGCTGCTGTCACCGCCATAGCCACCCGCCCAGCCGCCCTTCACGCCGACATTTCCGGTGATCGTCGCCAGTATTGTTGAACCGCGCGCAGTGCGTTCGCCGCAGTTGTGACGCTGCGGCCCCCAGCCCTGGATCAGCGCCGCCGGTTTGGTGGTGGCGTAATCACGCGCCAGTTGGCGGATGGTTTGCGCAGGCACATGCGTGATTTTTTCCGCCCACTCCGGCGTCTTTTTCACGCCGTCTCTCGCGCCGGTCAGGTACGCCACCAGCGATTCATTGGCCGGAACGCCTTCTGGCATCGAACTTTCGTCAAAGCCCAGGGTGTAACGTTCAACAAACGCTTTATCGTGCAGGTTCTCCGTGATGATGACGTACATCATCGCGTCCATCAGCGCATTGTCGGTGGAAGGCAGCAGCGGGATCCACTGATCTGCCAGCGAAGACGCCGTGTCCGAATAGCGCGGATCCACCACGATAAACCGGGTGCCGTTCTGTTTCATTTGCTGAAAATAGTGATTGGTATGCCCGAATATGGTCTCGTTCGGGTTATGCCCCCACAAGATCACCAGCGGCGTGTCCGCCAGCGTATCCAGCGTATTGCCGCTGGCTGCCGCGCCATAGGTGTAAGGCGTCGCCGCCGCCGTATTGCCCATACTCACCGAGTGATAAGTATTGAGATAGCCGCCGGTCTGGTTCAGCAACCGCCGCACCATGGTATCGCCGGAGAACGGGCTGCCGCTGACCGCCGTGCCGACGTGAACATTGCGCGATTCCGGGCCATATTTTTCCGTGATGCGTTTGAGGTTATCCGCAATGAGCGTCGTGGCTTCTTCCCAGCTGATCCGCTCGAATTTGCCTTCGCCGCGTTTGCCGACGCGCTTCATAGGGTATTTCAGCCGGTCAGGGTGATAGACAAATTTCCGGTAACTGCGCCCGCGCACGCAGGCGCGCATGATGGGCATTTCCGGGTCGAGATCGGCATCCGGACGGGTGGAAATGCGGGTAACGACGCCTTCCTGAACATGGGCGCGGATATCACATTTGCCGCCACAGTCGAATGAACTACAGGTGGGAACGATTTTTTCCGATGAGGAGGGAAATTCCTGAGAGGCGACGGAGATTTTCCCGCCTGCATGTGCAAATTTAAAGCCGATCAGAGGAAGTGCAGCCACCATGCCGCTGAGTTTGACAAAATCCCGGCGGTTAACGCCTGAGGGATCCTTACAATCTTCATTGTTTTTCATAACATTAGCTCGCAAAAGAAAAAATCATCTCATGCTTAAGTCAAATTTTTCCTTGTGTGATATCAACGCGCACGCAGGTCACCTCTCCTTTCGGGGTATACGCGCTTTATTTTTTAATTTCATAAGGTTATGTATTAATTACCGTGATGTATCGCACATTACTCATCACCCGGAATAGGTATCAAAATTCGGGGTATTTCTGCCCATCACATTTGATGCATCATGTTGTATAATCGGCTTCCACGAATTCTTCCTTAATCCGGGTGCGCGCACTCTATTGCTACGGTGAACTTTGAATTATCCCATCAGCTCAATTAACCACGCCTATCTGGGCAGCAGCGTCTACGCCACCTTGCGTGAAGCCCTGATTACCGGCCGCCTGAAACCCAATGACCGCCTGCGGATCCGCGAACTTGCGGAACAGGTCGGCACCAGCGTGACGCCGGTGCGTGATGCGATTTTGCAGTTGGCAAAAGAGCAGGCGCTGGAAATGCGCACACCGAAAGATATTCGTGTTCCGCAGCTGGATGAACAGCAGTATCAGGAAATCCGCACGTTGCGTTTAGATCTCGAAGGCCTTGGGGCGGAAAAAGCGGCGCAGACAGTTACCGAATATGAGTTACAGCGCATCGCACAGAACATTGAAAACAACCGAAAAGCCATCAGCAGCGAAGATTTGCCGGAGGCGCTGCGGCTTAACAGTGAATTTCATCTGATGCTGGCCGAAAGCGCGCGGATGCCGCTGCTGAGTAATTTCATCGACAGTTTATGGATGCGCACCGGCCCGCTGATTGCCCAGGCGTACGCACATTTTTCCGAGCGGATGGCGATCGAACATCACGAAGAAATCTTGCGCGCACTGCGCAAAGGCGACAGCGCAACGGCAAGAAAAGCCATTCAGGAAGACATTCTCGACGGCAGCCAGAAGATGGTCGAATTCCTGGCCGCCAGCCGGGAGAGGTGATTTCAGAGCGGGATATCTGCCAGTACGCCCGCCAGCGTTTCCAGTAACAGCGTGGCGTGTTCGGGCTGAAAGACCATCGGCGGGCGGATTTTCAGGACGTTCGCCGCCGGGCCGGTGGCGCTGATCAGGATCTGTTTGTGCCGCATCTGGTTAACGACAAACGCCGCCAGCTCTGGCGCGGGCATGTTGCGCTGATCGCTCACCAGTTCCACGCCGATGAACAAACCGTCACCGCGCACATCGCCGATCACCGGATAACGCGCCGCCAGTTTCAGCAGCCCTTCCCGCAGAATTTCCCCCGTCCGTTGCGCGTTTTGTTGCAGCTCTTCACGGCGTAAAACCTGCAAAACCGCATGCGCCGCGCGGCACGAAACCGGATTGCCGCCAAAGGTGTTGAAATAACGCTGACGGCGGCCAAATTCCGCGAACAGTTCCGGCCTGCCCACCAGCCCGGCGACCGGATGTCCGTTGCCCATCGGTTTGCCCAGACTCACCAGATCCGGCATCACGCCGTAACGGGCAAAGCCCCAGCGCTGGCTGCCGGTGCGGCCAAAACCGGGCTGCACTTCGTCGGCGATAAATAACCCGCCCGCCGCACGAACCTGCGCCACCGCACGCTGCATTTCGGCCGGTTCAGGGCTGAAAACGCCGTCGCTGGAGAAAATCGTGTCCACCAGCAGCGCCGCCGGTTTTACGCCAGCCTGTTTTATTTCTTCCAGCGCCCGTTCCACGCCATCGGCGAAAGCGCCCTGACGGCGGAAGGTGTCCGGCGCATCAATGAGCCAGACATTTTTGCCCTGCTCAAAACCGTCGCCGAGCGATGGCGAAAGTTCGGCCAGTGCGCTGGTGACGCCATGATACGCCCAGCGCGTGACCAGAACGCCCTGCCCGCCGGTGATTTGCCGCGCCACGCGCAGCGCCAGATCATTGGCTTCGCTGCCGGTGCAGGTCATGGTGAGATTGCGCAGTTCCGGCGGAAACTCTGTCAGAAAATCTTCGGCAAACTCCACAATAGCGTCATTAAGATACCGCGTGTGCGTGTTGAGCTGCGCCGCCTGCGCGGCAATCGCTTCCACAACAGCCGGATGGCAATGCCCCACGGACGCCACGTTGTTGTAAGCATCCAGATAGCGACGCCCTTCGCTGTCGAACAGCCAGACGCCTTCGCCGCGCACGACGTGCAGCGGTTCCTGATAAAACAGACGATAACCGCCGCCCAGCCATTGCTGGCGGCCTTCCAGAACCTGTTGCTGAGTCAGCATTTTTGCTCCCTTTACGGCAATTCAGATGTACAAGACTGACTGAAAATCTCGCCAGTCTGCGAAAACGACAACGCCATCAGACGCGACAAACTGCCCCACGCGTGCGTCTGATTACGCAAAATATAATCACGGTTTTGCGGATATAACACGGCGCGGTGCTGGGCAATCAGCAGGCTCAGCGCCAGCCGCGAGGCCACGAGTTCAGGCAAAACGTGTTGTTCCGCCTCACTCAGCGGCTGACGGGCGGTGTACGCCGCAATCATCGGACGGCAATACTGGAAGAGATTTTCGCCCTGGCTGTCGAGCTGATACGCCAGCGCCGTCGCCAGTTCATTGATCAGCGGCGCACGCAGCGCATCGCCAAAATCGATAATCCCCGCCAGACGCTGCGGGTCTGCGCTTTTAACCAGTACGTTGTGCGCGTTCAGATCGTTGTGGATCACCTGTTTGCGCAAAAAGCGGCTGGCGGGCACCACTTTTTGCTGATGGATATCCAGCACGCGGCTGATAGTGTGGCGCTGCATCGGGTCAGTCAGATGCGGGATCCAGCCTTCAAGGCGCGACATATCGCTGATGTCCCACAGCAAATCCCGTTTCGCGCCGGGGTGTTCAAAATCGCTGAGCGCAATGTCAAGACGCGCCAGCGTGTCGCCGAGTTCGCGCATCAGTGTCTGAGACCGGGGTACCTGAAATTGCGCGGTACCCGGAAGATAACTGACGGCGCGCAGAGTCAGGTTCTGCCCGGCGACGCTGACCTGTGGCGTCAGTTCGCCGCTGCGGCTTTCCTGCAAACGCGGCACCGGCAGCTGGCTGTCGCGCAAGGCAAGATGACTGAGAATGGCGGTCTGAAAATCGACCTCTTCCGGCACTTCCGCCGGATTCACAAACCGCAGCATGTAAGCGCGGCCTGAAAGCGTGGTCAGGCAAAAATTGCTGTCGCGCTCTCCGCCCAACACCTGCGCGGAACCTTCCAGCCCGTAGACCTGCGCGGCGATGTTTTCGGCTTGCGAAGGGCTGACGCGCGGCACTTCGGTAGTCAGCAGTGACGGCGCTTCAGACATGCTGACCGCCGTTAACGTGGATCTCCGCGCCGTTCACATAAGACGCGCCCGACGTGCAGAGGAAATAAATCAGCGACGCCACTTCTTCGGCCTTGCCCAGACGTTGTAACGGCACGCTGCGCTCGACGATTTCCTGCGTGCCCGGCGACAGAATGGCGGTATCGATTTCCCCCGGCGCAATCGCATTAACGCGCACGCCGTGCGGGCCAAACTCATGCGCCATTTCACGGGTCAGCGTGGAAAGTGCGGCTTTGGAACAGGCATACGCCACGCCCGCAAAAGGGTGCACTTTGCTGCCCGCAATCGACGTAACGTTGATGATGCTGCCCTGCGCGGCCTTAAGTTCATCAAATAATCCGGTCGCCAGAATCGCCGTCGAGAACAGGTTGACGTTGAACACCTGCAACCAGGTGGTGTAATCGCTGCCGAGCACGCCCATGCGCCCGCCCGTCGGCGTTTTTGGCGAAATCCCGGCGTTATCGACCAGCGCATCAAGCCGTCCGCCGAGGCGCTCTTTAATCATCGGCAGCGCTTTTTGTACGCTGTCGATGTCTTCCAGATCCAGATGAATATGGTTGAGAAAACCTTCTGCCCACGGACATTCGTCCACCCAGTTCTGACGCGACGCGGTGAAAATCCGCCATCCTGCAGCATAAAAATGTTTCACCGTTGCGTGACCGATACCTCGGCTTGCCCCGGTCAGCAGTAACGTTTTTTTCTCTGTCATGATGAAGGTCCTTGTCGGTTTGATATTTGATGCATCAGGAATAATCAAAAAAAGAGGACCTGTAAAGTCCTCTGAGTCATTTAATGTTTAATGTGCGGCGGAAGAATGGCGCAGGCGTTCGCCACGGCGACGCAACAGTTCCATCACCAGCAGTAAAATCAGCGATGCGCCGACCATCAGCGACGCCGCAGCGGCAATCGTCGGGTCAAGGTTTTCGCGGATACCGGCGAACATCTGGATCGGCAACGTGCGCTGACGCGGGCTGGCGAGGAATAATGTCACCACCACTTCGTCAAACGAGACCGCAAACGCAAACAGCGCACCGGAAAATACGCCGGGTGCAATCAGCGGCAGCGTCACTTTACGAAATACGCGCCACGGCGAAGCGCCCAGACTGGCGGCGGCGCGTGATAAATTGCGGTCGTAGTTCTTGAGGATTGCCGTCACGGTAATCACCACAAAAGGCACGCCGAGCAGCGCGTGCGCCAGCACCAGCCCCAGATAACTGTTGAGCAGGGAAACGCGGGCAAAGAAGAAGAACATCCCGACGGCGATGATGACTACCGGTGCAATCATTGGCGAAATCAGAATTGCCATCACCAGCGATTTGCCGCGAAACTCACCGCGCACTAATCCGACAGAGGCCAGAACGCCCAAAACGGTGGCCAGAATCGTCGCCAGCGGCGCAATCAGCAGGCTGTTCCCCAGCGAACTCAGCCATTCGTCCGAGTGGAAGAATGTGTGATACCAGCGCAGCGAAAAACCGGTCAGCGGATAGCTCAGAAACGAGCCGGAATTAAACGACAGCGGCACGATAATCAGCACCGGCACAATCAGAAACAGCAAGATTGCCGCGCTGTAGAAGTTGAAACACCAGCGCCACAACCGCAAAATCAGCGCCCCTTTCTGTTTCATACTGTGTTTCATGGTCTGGCTCCTTTAGTTCGCAGCCACTTCGGCTTTGCTGCGCGTCACGCGGATATAAACGATATAAAGCAGAACCACAATCACCAGCAACTGGCTCCCGAGCGCCGCCGCCATTCCCCAGTTCATCGTGGTATTGGTGAAGAACGCCACAAAATAGCTGACCATCTGATCGCCCGGCCCGCCGAGCAGCGCGGGCGTGATGTAGTAACCAATCGCCATCATGAACACCAGCAGCGCGCCCGCCGTGACACCGGCATAGGTCTGCGGCACGTACACCCGCCAGAACGCAGAGAAAGGATGCGCGCCGAGTGAAATCGCCGCGCGGACATAGTTCGGCGAAATGCTTTTCATCACGGCATATAAAGGAAGAACGATAAATGGCAGCATGATGTGCGTCATTGAGATGTAAACGCCGAGACGGTTGAATACCATCACCAGCGGGTGATCGATGATGCCGGTGGAAAGCAGCGCGCGGTTGATCAGGCCACCGGATTGCAGCAAAACAATCCAGCTGGCAGTGCGGACAATCAGCGATGTCCAGAACGGCAGCAACACCAGAATCATCAGTAAGTTGGCGCGACCGGCCGGTTGTTTCGCCAGCCAGTACGCCAGCGGATACCCGAGCGCGACGCAGCACAGCGTGACGACCAGCGCCATCCACAAAGTGCGAAGCAGCACGTTAACGTACAGCGCCTGGTCCGGCGGCAGCGCCGTAATTTTGCCGGTATCGACGTCAACTTTGCGGTCAAACGCGGCCAGCAGATAATAGGAAGTCAGCGGTTTCGCCGCGCGCTGCAACGTCTGCCAGGTGCTGATTTCGCCCCACAGCGGCATACTCTGGATCAGTGCCTCTTTGACCGGCGCGGTGCCTTCGGGAACATGGCGTAATGTGCCGGTGATCAGGCTCCGGTAGCGGTTATCCTCATAGCTCAGACGTTTGGCGACAGTCGCCATCTGGCCGCTGTTACGGGCGTTGCGCAGATCCGTCACCAGCGCGGAAAAGGTCGCTTCATCCGGCACGGTTTTGCCTTCCCAATGTGCAAGCTGCGCCACGGTTTCCGGAAGGGTTTCGCCAAGCTCCGGGTTGGTCACGCTCTTGCCCAAAATAGACGCAATCGGAAACAGGAAGCTGATAATCACAAACAACAAAAGTGGCGCAATCAGCAGCAAAGAACGTCGCGTATACGCCGCTTCTACTTTGCGCAGGCGCTGACGCAGCGTCGGCCCTGAAGCGGCGTCGTCCGGCACCGGTGTCGTCAGCATTTCGGTCTGGCTCATAATTTTCTCCCGCGGCAAATTCTCTGGTATTACCTAACTCAAAGCACAAAATCATTCAGACTGAATCAGGGCGGCAAGCGAAGCGGATCCCCGGCAACAGTCAAAAGACTGTGACCGGGGCGAGCAAATGAAGCCAACGCCGGGTCAGACCAAAGGATGACGGGTATTTACTTAGCAGCCCAGGCGTTGAAGCGCTGTTCTAAGTCTTCGCCATGCTCAATCCAGAAGTTAGTATCTACCTGCAAAGCGCCTGCCAGGTTTTTCTCAGCGGTTGGCAGGTTCTGCGCATATTTAGGGTCAATCATGCCGGTGACTGATTTTTCAGTCGGGCCGTAAGGGATGGTTTCGGCGAAGACTTTCTGGTTTTCAGGTTTGTTGGCGAAAGCGATGAACTGTTCGGCCAGATCTTTGTGTTTGGACCCTTTCACGATGGCCCAACTGTCGAGGTCATAGAGGCTGTTGTCCCAGACCATTTTGAAATCATGGCCTTCACCCTGCGCGGCGCTCACGCGACCGTTGTAGGCGGAGGTCATCACAACGTCGCCGGACACCAGCCACTGAAGAGGTTGTGCGCCAGATTCCCACCACTGAATATTCGGTTTGATTTGATCGAGTTTTTTGAAAGCACGTTCCACACCGGCTGGCGTGGCGAGCACTTTATAGATGTCTTCACGCTTCACGCCATCGGCCAGTAAAGCGATTTCCAGCGTGAATTTGGCGCTTTTGCGCAGAGCGCGTTTGCCCGGAAAATCTTTTATATCCCAGAAATCAGCCCAGCTGGTCGGCGCTTTTTTCAGTTTGCTGGCGTCATAGGTCAGCACCGTTGACCACAGGAAAATGCCCGCACCGCACTCGGTGACCGCGCCCGGCACGTACTGCGTTTTGTCGCCCAGTTTGCTCCAGTCCAGCGGTTCAAACAGCCCTTCATCACAACCACGGATCAGTTCCGGGCTTTCGACTTCCACCACGTCCCAGCCCACCTGTTTGGTTTCTACCATGGCGCGGATACGGGCCATTTCACCGTTGTATTCACCCGGCTCGATGGTGCCTTTACCGGCGGCTGCGAAAGGTTTGTAAAACGCTTTGTCCTGAGCGTCTTTATTCAGACCGCCGAAAGAGATCACTGTCAGAGATTCAGCCTGAGCCTGAAACACCAACCCGGCGAGAAGAGTGGTAAGGGCAATCTTTTTAAACATGCTGTGACTCCTGGGTTAACTAAAAAAGTAAGGAAAGCGCTAAGGTAACGGCAT
The DNA here is from genome assembly GCF_019200965.1 of Rahnella sp. PD12R. Classification (NCBI taxonomy): domain Bacteria; kingdom Pseudomonadati; phylum Pseudomonadota; class Gammaproteobacteria; order Enterobacterales; family Yersiniaceae; genus Rahnella; species Rahnella sp. PD12R. The sequence goes on from NZ_JAHTMS010000010.1 coordinate 24,133, forward strand.
TGTTAAAAACATGATGCATCATATTTTATAATGAAGCATAAACCATGCCATTACTGTTGAGTCCGTCCGCCACGCCGTAAATGGCGGGCGGACAGGTTTTGCAGAGGCGTTATTTGATTTTTTTGTGCCTCACGACCACTCAGTTTCTTTTTATTGTTGAACCTTGCACAGCTGACGTGCATTTCTGCACCCTATCGGGACGTTGTGCGTCAGGATTACTCACCCAGTTCGATGCACAGATATTTCATTTCCAGATAGTCATCCATACCGTGGCGGGCCCCCTCCCTCCCCAGACCGGACTGTTTAATACCGCCGAACGGCGCGACTTCGTTGGAAATCAGACCGGTATTGATGCCCACCATGCCGTATTCCAGAGCCTCCGGCACCCGCCACTGGCGCGCAGCGTCACGCGTGAAAATATAAGCAGCCAGCCCGAATTCGGTATCGTTCGCCATCGCGACCACCTGCGCTTCATCGGTAAAGCTGAAAACCGGCGCAACCGGCCCGAAGGTTTCTTCACGCGCAAATTTCATCGCGGATGTCACACCGCCGACCACGGTAGGCTGGAAGAACGTGCCACCCAGCGCGTGTGGCTCGCCGCCGGTCAGTATTGTTGCCCCGTGTGACAGCGCATCGTCGATATGCTCACGCACTTTGCTGACGGCAGCGTCGTCGATCAGCGGCCCCTGCGTGACGCCGGTTTGAGAGCCCTCGCCCACTTTCAGTTTTTCCACTTCTTCCACCAGCCGTTTCACCAGCGCCGGGTAAATCCCCTGCTGGACATAAATCCGGTTAGCGCAGACGCAGGTTTGCCCGCTGTTGCGGAATTTCGAAGCCATAATACCGGCCACGGCGCGCTCGAGATTGGCGTCATCGAACACGATACACGGCGCGTTACCGCCCAGTTCGAGAGAGAGTTTTTTCACCGTCGGCGCACTTTGCGCCATCAGGATGCGCCCGACTTCGGTGGATCCGGTAAAGCTCAGTTTGCGGACCACCGGACTCGCGCACAGCACTTTGCCGACTTCCTGCGCGGAACCGGTGATCACCTGCAATACGCCCGCCGGAATGCCCGCTTCCATCGCCAGTTGCCCGAGCGCTAAAGCGCTGAGCGGCGTTTGCTCTGCGGGTTTCACGATCATCGCGCAACCTGCGGCCAGCGCCGGTGCGGCTTTGCGGGTGATCATCGCCGCCGGGAAATTCCAGGGCGTAATGGCCGCGCACACACCAATCGGTTGTTTCAGAACCAGCATGCGTTGTGAAGCCTGAACCGGTGCCAGCACGCTGCCTTCCACGCGCTTCGCCTCTTCGGCAAACCATTCGATAAACGATGCGGCATAGACAATTTCGCCTTTTGCCTCCGCCAGCGGTTTGCCCTGTTCAGCGGTCAGCAATGCGGCCAGATCGTCCGTATGTTCGAGCATCAGCTGCGCCCATTTCTGCATCAGCGCGGCACGTTGTTTGGCAGTTTTTTCCCGCCAGACCGCCTGCGCCTGTTCGGCGTAAACAATAACCTGCGCCGTTTGCGCGGTGGTGATCTGCGGTACGCTGCCGATCACCGCGCCCGTTGCCGGGTTGATGACGTCCTCGCGTTCGCCATTTTCGCTGTCGGACCATTCACCGTTGATCAGGCATTGCTGGCGCAGGAGTTCAGTATGTTTGAGTTGCATAACGTTCCTCAGTCAGCCAGCACGCGGGACAAAATAGCCAGCGCGTCTTTGAACTGGGCATCAGGAATGGTCAGCGGATACAGGAAACGGATCACGTTGCCGTGGACGCCACAGCTCAGCATCAGCAGTCCGGCATCCAGCGCTTTACGCAGATACTGTTTTGTCAGCTCAGCCGACGGTTTGCCTGTCTCCGGATCGTTGAATTCTGCCGCGACCATGGAACCGCGCGCACGCACATCAACCAGCGCCGGGCATTTCGCTTTGGCTTTTTCCAGCGTTTCAACCAGTTCCGCACCCAGACGGCTGGCACGTTCGCAGAGTTTTTCTTCTTCGATGATTTCGAGAACCGCCAGCGCCGATGCCACCGCCAGCGGGTTGCCCGCGTAAGTGCCGCCCAGACCGCCCGGTTCCGGCGCGTCCATCAGTTCAGCGCGGCCGGTCACGCCGGAAATCGGGATCCCGCCGCCCAGGCTTTTCGCCATGGTGACTAAATCAGGTTGAGCATTCGGATAGTAATCTGACGCGAACATTTTACCGGTGCGCGCAAAGCCGCTCTGCACTTCATCCGCAATCAGCACGATGCCGTGACGGTCGCAGATGTCGCGCAGACCTTTCACAAAATCTTCCGGCGCAATATTAAAACCCCCCTCGCCCTGAATCGGTTCGTAAAGAATGGCGGCAACCTGCTGCGGGCTGATATCACTGCGGAAAATTCGCTCGATGCTGTCCAGCGCCATTTCTGTGCTGACGCCGTGTTGCGCATTCGGATACTGCCCGTGGAATACCGACGCCGGGAACGGACCGAAACCCACTTTGTACGGCACAACTTTCCCGGTCAGCGCCATGGTCAGTAAGGTGCGGCCGTGGAATGCGCCGGAGAAAGTGATAATACCGGGGCGACCGGTGGCAGCGCGGGCAATTTTTACCGCGTTTTCTACCGCTTCGGCACCGGTACTGAAGAAGGTGGTTTTCGCTTTTCCTGACACCGGCGCGATTTCGTTGATGCGTTCAGCCAATGTGACAAAGCTTGCATAAGGCACAATCTGGTAGGCGGTGTGCGTGAACAGGTCGAGCTGTTTGCGGATCGCTTCGACAATTTTCGGATGGCGGTGGCCGGTATTCAGCACGGCGATCCCGGCGGTGAAATCGATATATTCACGGCCCTGCTCATCCCACAACGTTGCGTTTTCCGCCTTCGCTGCATAGAAATCACACATGACGCCGACACCACGCGGTGTCGCTTCTTTACGGCGTTTTTCCAGTTCGCTGTGACTCATCTTTCGCTCCTGCCTGAAGGTTATGTTTTGAAGATTGCCGGTTGCAAGGTGAACAATTTGTCGAAATAGCAATCCGTCCTTGTTTTTTATCCCGCCAGCGGTTCTATAATCCAGAACCAGTTTTAATTATTTTGAGGATCCACTTTTGCGCTCATTGCTCTCTGACCTCATTTTTCAGCGTCTCACCGGGCTTTCTGAATCTTCCGGAGGCACGCTGAACAGGCGCGTTTATCAGGCATTACAACAGGCTATCTTTGACGGCAGCATCAGCCCCGGCAGCCGTTTGCCTGCGTCCCGGGACCTGGCCAAAGAACTGGATATTTCGCGCAATACGGTACTGGCGGTCTACGAGCAATTGCAGGCCGAGGGCTACATTCAGACACGTACCGGAAGTGGTACCTTCGTCACATCAGATTTACCGGAAGACGGCGTGATTGCGGACAAAACCATCACGCGCTGTGCCCCGCTCCGCAGCCATGTTTCACTTTCCAAACGCGGTTCAAATTTGCTGACGCGCACCGGCGTGGCGTCGCACCAGTGGGGCGCATTTATGCCGGGCGTGCCGGATGTCACAAAGTTTCCTCATGACATCTGGCGCAAGCTGCAAAACCGCCTGAGCCGCCGTCTGCATCCGGAATATCTCACCTATTCTCGCCACGGTGGCTGCCCGGAACTTCAGCATGCGCTCGCTGATTATCTGCGTATTGCACGCTCGGTGGACTGCACCGCCGACCAGATCCTCATCACCGCCGGTACGCATCAGGCGCTGGATTTACTGGCAAAAATGCTTTGCGATCCGGGCGATGTCGCCTGGATTGAAGAACCCAGCTACTGGGGCATTCGCAATGTACTAACCATCAACGGCGTGGATATTCAGCCAATTCCGGTGGATGAAAACGGTATGGATCCGCCTGAAAACCCGCCAGAAAACCGCGCGCCTAAACTGATATGCGTGACACCGTCACATCACTATCCGCTGGGTGCGGTAATGAGTCTGGCGCGCAGACAAAAAATTCTCGCGATGGCCAGTCAGCAAGGCAGCTGGGTGGTGGAAGATGATTACGACAGCGAATTTCGTTATTCCGGCAGTCCTATCCCCGCGTTGCAGGGCCTGGGCAGCGATGCGCCGGTGATTTACATCGGGACGTTTAGCAAAACGCTGTACCCGGCGATGCGAATCAGTTACGTCGTTTTGCCGCGCCCACTGGCTTCGCGCCTCAAGATTGCGCACTCCGAGTTGTACCGGGCGGGTAACGGACTGACGCAACTTACGCTGGCGGAATTTATACGCGAAGGCCATTACGCGGCACATATCCGCCGGATGCGGCTGATTTACGGCAAGCGGCGTAATGTGCTGACGAAGCTGATTGAACAGGAGCTCGGGCCGGAGTTTTTAAGCGAAAACAGTAATGCCGGATTGCATCTGATTTTGTCGTTGCCGGATTCGATTGATGACGTGGCGCTCAGCGCGGAGCTGGAGCAAAAGCGTGTGCTGACCCGCCCGCTTTCCGCGTACTATCTGCGTCCGGCCCCGCGGCGCGGGCTTTTGCTCGGTTATGGCGGTGTTTCGGAGGAAGAAATTGTGTCCGCGTTTGGGCATATCGTGGATTGTTTGCGACGCAGGCTGCAATCTTGTAGTGCGCAGGAGGCGCTGATTGAGATCACCGAAACGGAAGCTAACGACTTGCCTGATCCTGCGTAATCCCTCTTTCACATTGCTAGCAATAATCAGAAGTCTTACAAAAATAGCAATAAAATTCATAAGCCTGCGAGATTTCTCTCAGGCTCTTTTTTTGTGGTTTTTTGCTAAAAAATGCTTGTTAGCGTTTCTGACGGGTGGTAAAGATTTTTAATAACGCCACACAAACACTCCTTCTGAGGATGTTTTATGCATGATTTGTGCCGGGTTGCGTCATCCACTTTCCAGTATTTTTCTTTGCGGAGTACCTGTTATGAGAACGTATGTCAGCTTCAAAAATATCAAGAAGAGCTATGACGGCGATAAACTGGTCGTTAAAAACCTCAATCTTGATGTCCATGAGGGGGAATTTTTGACGCTGCTTGGCCCGTCAGGTTCCGGCAAGACGACCAGCCTGATGATGCTTGCAGGGTTTGAAACGCCGACTCAGGGAGAAATTCTGCTGCGCGATAAACCTTTGCATAATTTGCCTCCGCATCAGCGTGATATCGGGATGGTTTTCCAGAATTATGCCTTGTTCCCGCACATGACGGTGGCTGAAAATCTGGCGTTTCCGCTGACGATACGTCGTCTTAACAAGACGGATATCAAGGAGAAAGTTGACCGTATTCTGGATATGGTCAAACTGAAACCGCTGGCTGATCGCTATCCGGCGCAAATGTCCGGCGGGCAACAGCAACGTGTCGCCCTCGCCCGCGCTCTGGTGTTCGAACCGAAACTGGTGTTGATGGATGAACCGCTCGGGGCGCTGGATAAACAGCTGCGCGAACATATGCAGATGGAAATCAAGCAATTGCACCAGATGCTGGATCTGACGATTGTCTATGTGACACACGATCAAAGCGAAGCGATGACCATGTCTGACCGCGTTGCGGTATTTAACGACGGCGTTATCCAGCAGATGGACAGCCCGAGTGTGATTTATGAAAAACCGGATAATGCGTTTGTTGCGCAGTTCATCGGAGAAAATAACAGTCTGCTGGCAACCAATACGGCAGCCGAAGGTGATTTTTATCGTGCATCGCTTGATGACGGCACAATTCTGCGCGCGGTTAAAATTCGCCCGAGTTCACCCGGTAAGAAAATTTTGCTCTCAATCCGCCCCGAGCGGATCAGCATCAACAATCCTCAGCCGGGTATGGAACAGGTCAAAGCGCGGATTAAACAGTTCATCTATCTGGGCGACCATGTTCGCATGATGACTGAAGTTGCGGGTCAGGATAATTTTATGGTTAAGCTTTCTGCCGCACATATGAATCCGGACTGGAAAGCCGGATCAGAAGTTCTGCTTTCCTGGCTGCCTGAACATCTGCGTGCCCTTGATGTTGTGACCCATTAATTTCGCCTTTCAAATTCCTGAATCCTAAAATCCCGAGATTTTATAATCTTGGGATTTATTATTTAAACATCTTGTCATCTTGTCATCTTGTCATCTTGTCATCTTGTCATCTTGTCATCTTGTCATCTTGTCATCTTGTCATCTTGTCATCTTGTCATCTTGTCATCTTGTCATCACAAGATAAATCCCAGCATCTTATAATCACAACATCCTTCAGGCCTGTATCTCATAATGATAAAATCACATAATCCTGAAATCCCATCATCCCAACATCCATCACAAACCTCGATAATCCTGAGATTTTAAGATTCTGAAATCTTGCTAAACACAAGAATCCCAGAATCCTTTAATCTTAATACTCTGCATACATTATATCCATAATTATGGAATCCCTGAATCCCCGCGCATTGTGAGAATCTTATAATCCCGTGATTTGTTATGGATATCCTGTAATCTCAAAATCCTATAGAAAATCATGGAATCCTGACATCCTCTCATGGCTTATTAATCCAGCTTCGCTACTTGTAGATAACTGCTTGATTTTAATAAAATGATTATGGAATCACAGAATCTCAAAGCAGTATTATGCAATCCTGAGATTCATTCTAAATCCCAGGATTACATAATGCGCATAACAAGATAAGACCAGTGAGCACTCATCAACGTGTAATCCTGTAATCCTCAGAAAGATTCCAGAAGCATGTCATCCTGGAATCCTTAAGTACCGTAGATACCTGTGTGTTCTTCTATTGATAATTAATGATTCAAAGATTACTTAATCCTGTAATCCTACAATTCATATACGCACGTTTCAGGATTTTGTAATCTCAGAGGTGTCAGAATCATTCTATCCTGTAATCATAAAATACAGAGCTGATATCATATGCTTCTGAAATCCTAAGATGTACAAATCCCTGAATACAGGAATCATCAGATGGTGAGATGGTGAGATGGTGAGATGGTGAGATGGTGAGATGGTGAGATGGTGAGATGGTGAGATGGTGAGATGGTGAGATTTTCAAGGCTATTGTTTTGAACGTCAACTCAAACCGAAACCTTTTGGCGTTCTCATTGGCATGATGCCTCCCCGCGAAAATCCCAAGATTGCAGAATCATTAAATCACATGATGGCGTAATCCTTAACGCTTCATGTTTTAACCTTATTCTCTGAGACCGATACTTCAGCCTTATCAGCCTGTAATCCTGACATCCCAAAACCCTGAGATGATGAGATTCAAAAATCACAACATCCTGAACATTATGTTACCGGCGTAATCAATCAACCGGTAATCACGTAATCCTGAAATCACAGGATAATATAATTCGGTAATCCTAAAATATTGAAATCATCGGATGTAAACTTTATAGTAGTGCTTCAATCCTGTGATTCATGGATTTTTAAATCCCAGAATCCTATGATTACATAAATAATGAATCCCGAAACCTTATGATTCCGGGATTCTATAATCTTCATTTAGCGCTTCATCAAGAGGTTGTTATGGCAGCGAAAATTATTTCTTTCCTGAACGGGAAGGGCGGGGTAGGGAAAACCACGACTTCTATTAACATCGCAACCTGTCTTGCCCGGCAAGGTCATAAAGTCGTGATGGTCGATACCGATCCACAGGGAAGCATCAGCAACTGGTACGACGAAAGCAAATGCCAGTTCGACCTTGCGGAAGCCGCATCAGAAAAAGAAGTCTATACCGTACGCAAGCAGTTGAAAGAATATGACTACGTGGTCATCGACGGTGCAGCGGCAATCTCGGCAATTTCATCTGCAGCCGTGATGGTCAGTGATTTAGTATTGATTCCCGTGACACCGTCACCTTTAGATTTTGCAGCCTGCGGCGCTATACTTGCCGTTGTTGAGGCGCGTGAAAATTTACAGCCTGTCATCGCGCGTTTTCTGATCACCAAGAAAGTCGCATCCGCTAAGATGCTGGAAGTCTTGAAAGAATCGATTGCTGATACAGGCGTTCCGGCACTGCGCACAGGCACCTCTCAGCGCCAGGTTTACATCCGTACCATGATGGATGGCGGAACAGTCTTCGATACAACGGACGGTAATGCGAAAGGCGAGATTGAAATTATGACCAAAGAAATTACGGAGTTGTTGAAATGAAAATGAAACTTGGCCAGCACAGACAACTGACTACAGCACTGGACGCTGTAGCAAAGCCGCCCGCTTCAGTGAAGAAGTTACAGACTAACATCGATGAAGAGTTGCATCGCCGTTTCAAAACCAGCTGCTTCCTGCAAGATCGCGAGATGAAAGACGTTCTGACAGAGTTGATCAATGCCTGGCTAATCACCAACGAACGTTCCTGATCGTCTGTTACGTCTGGATCGGGCCTTTTCAGGCCCGTTTCTGTTTCTTAAGCCTGCATAACCTTGTCCCGTCTGATGCTACCTCTTCCCAATCCTTTACGTAATAACGTCGCCAGCCCTTATCAGGATCCCAAGATCAAATAGTGTTTTGTTTTATTTATAAGTTTAGATCTTTCTCTTTAAGAGAGGTTTTTTCCTATGTAAATCAGCAGAATACAACACGTCTTGTGGAGGTATTTCCTGCCCGGAGTGGAGATCCTTCCTGTTGGATGTGGATCCTTTTCATGACCAATGTAGAGCTTTTTCCTGTGGATAATTTCCTTACAGATCAGTCCACTGAATACGTGGAGCTTTTTTCTGTGGACAGTTTTCCATGGGAGCCTCTGTCATGAACATCAGCTTAGATCTAACGCTAACATATTGCCACAACTCATATTTCTGATAAGTGGAGTGATTTCCTGATCCCTTAACAGGCACTCATGTGGAGACATTTCCTGTGACAGCGTCACGTTGTGTCACGTAACAGGGAGAGGATCATCCTGGCCAGGCATAATCAGCTTCAGAAATCGGTATCCGGGCAGCGGAGCAGGGCATATGTGGAAGCTTTTCCTGATCCAATCAGCAGTTATGTGGAGACATTTTCTGATCTGATTAACGCTATTTAAACGATCTCTGAAAATATAATTCTTTATAAACAGTCAGTTAGAAATTATGTGACATTGTCACTTTCCTATATGTGGAAGAATTATCTGATCAAACGTGCGTGAATTCACGGTAACTGTCCGGTCAGTTAACACCTTACGATGGAATACGTGGAAGCATTTCCTGATCCCGCGCATTGCTATACGTGGAAAGATTTCCTGAGATCAGAATAACCCGCATATGTGGAGTTATTTCCTGATCACCGATCGTGTATCCCCAAATGTGGAGACATTTTCTGATCCACGGGCACATATACGTGGAAATTTTTCCTGTAGATCCCGTTTCAGACAGGGAACGGGCCGGGATGATGAAATGAGAAGGGGATCACAAAGCCGGTTCCGGTCGGTTAACGTGCAATATGGACTTATATGTGGAAGAATTTTCTGATCGGCAGGGAAGATCAGCGCGTATCTCAGACATTCAGGGCTGGAGATCTTCAGCTCGATAAGTGGAGTAATTTCCTGTAAAAAGTGAGCCGATCCAGCATGTTAAAAAAAGGATCCCGAAGGCGGCGGAAAATCATATGTGGAAGTTTTTCCTGATCGATGTTTTAGGATCCTCTGATAACAATCTGAAAATAAAGGAATAAATAAGCCTTGTTTTTACTTTACGTCAGTATTTTTTATGTGGAATAATTTACCTACTTTCCACTTATGGATCCTGCTACATGGAACTGAATAAACTCACCGTAGTTCAGGGGAACGATCTTCTTGAAGGCGCCTACAGCGTTACTCTGGATGAAATGCGCTTGCTTAACCTGGCGCTGGCACAAATTGATAGCAGGAAACCTCAGCCGGACACGCTATATCGACTTTTCCCTCAGGATTACCAGCGGATCTACGGGGTAAACCCGACCAGCAGCCACCGCCAGTTGCGTGAAGCTGCAGAAAGCCTGATGAAAAAGCCGGTCACCATCTACAAACCGGATACGAAAACCGGAAAGGTCCGTACCGTTCAGCTTTCATGGTTCTCGCGGCTGGAATACGTCAGCAGTGATGATCACAGCGCCGTTGTACTGAGATTCGGTCAGGATGTTGCACCGTATCTGTATGAATTAAAAGAGTCTTTTACCAAACTCAATTTTGCTAATATTGCCAAACTGGATACGCCGTTCTCCGTGCGCCTCTATGGCTGGTTAATCAAAGCCAAAAACCTCTACGGACGACGCAGCGGTAAAGCCATTGAAGTGACCCTGGATCTCAACTGGATGCGCGAGAAGGCCGGTCTGGCGGGCAAATACGAGGATTACCGTGACTTTCGCCAGAAGCTGCTTGAACCGACGATCAACCGGATCAATGCCAATACTGATATTTCCGTGGTCTGGGAGCCGGTGAAGCAGGGCAGAACCGTTGTTTCGATCAAGTTCGCCTATGTCGATGAGTCAGCGCCGGAAGCCAGTAAACCGCTGCGCCCGCGCTTACCGCGGCGTCCACGCGCTGTAGCAGGCTCTGCGCTGGAAGGCGAGTGGGCACGCCGCTGTATCACTATCTTCGAAGAGTATCGTGAGAAATTAAGTGCTTACGACGTAGAAGAAAAGGCGACGTTGCCGGATCTGCGCAAGCTTTCAGGCTGGTACAAGCTGATCGGTGAGAAGAGCAAACAAAAAGAGATCCTCTCTGAGGTCAGTTCCCGCAGTAAGAAAACCGCTGCCTGACAGCCCGGCCGGAAAGCATTCCGAAATGAACGGCGTATCTTCGATGAGATACGCCGTTTTTCTTTGTACGGATCCGGAGGATTCCGACGTCCATTACAGTTAACTTACTGATTATCATGACTATAATGGTTAGTGAGTGCTTACTGGGTGTGGGCAGGAAATCATTCCACATTACCCGTTTTGGCGGCTTTTTCAGCGTACTGCCCAAAAGCTATAAGCCATATTTTTTCGTTGTTAGACAAGGACAAACCTCAACCTTACTCTTCGTCATGTTTTGTAAACCTATTGCACACTTATTGATGAGGGATGTCACTTGGCTACGTTACTCACTTCTGCCCCCGCGCATTCAGTCTCCCGCGCGCGCCGCACCGCTTCTTTTAAAATCGCATTGCTGGCCAGCGCCGTAATGTTTTCTTCTTTATCCTTTGCGGACGATGTTCTTAAAGAAGGCATCACGCCGGCCACAGACGCCAGCCAGGTGCCTGCTGCCGCGAAACTTCGTACGGACACCGTGATCGCCGGGATCTCCGAACCGCAGGGCATTTTTAACCCTTACTTCTTCGTGAATGGCTGGGACGAAAATGTCACCAACGTGATCTTCGCCCGCCTGATTGACTGGGACAGCCAGGGCAAACTGGTTCCGGGTCTGGCGGAAAGCTGGACGGTCAGCCCGGACGGCAAAACGTATACCATCAAACTGCGTCCGAACCTCAAGTACAGCGACGGTTCTGCGCTGACGGCGGAAGATGTCGCGTTCACGCTGACCGTGCTGTATGACCCTAAATATGATGGCGATACCGATATCACGCTGGCACATATTGCCGGTGGCGATGATTACAAGCAGGGCAAAGCGGACAGCGTCAGTGGTCTGAAAGTTATCGACCCGCTGACCCTTCAGGTGACGACCACGCAACCGGGCGCGACCACGCTGCAAAAAATCGGCGGGCCGGTGCTGTCGAAAGCCTATTACGGCAAAGATTATCAGCGCGGAAATCTCGACACGCTGCGTACTTTGCACGGCAAACCGCTGGGTAACGGCCCGTACGTTTACGACAAATACATTCCGGGGCAGGAGATCCGTTTCCACGCCAACACAAACTATTACCGCGGTACGCCTCCGACGCCACGTTTCATTTATCGTGTCACCAATCCGTCGACGAACTTCCAGTTATTCCAGACCGGCGATACCGACTACGATGCCTTTACGTCACGTCCGGATGATATCGAACAGCTGAAACTGCTGGGTTTTGCGAACATCAACCTGTACGGATCCAGCGATTACAGCAAGATTGAGTTCAATCTTCATCGCCCGGTATTGCAGGACGTGAAAGTTCGCCAGGCGCTGATCTACGGTCTGGATCGCCAGAAACTGATCGACGTGGTGTATCAGGGCTACGGCACCGTGGCTATCGAGCCGATCGCGCCAATCTCCTGGGCGTATAACACCGACGGCGTGAATCCGTACAAATTCGACCCGGCGCAGGCTAAAAAATTACTGGATGAAGCGGGCTGGAAAACCGGTACGGACGGCATTCGTGTGAAAGACGGCAAACGTCTGGAACTGACCCTGCTGGTCAGCAAAAAAGTGCTGAACGACGCGCTGATCCCGATTGCCAAAGAGGATTACCAGAAAATCGGTGTGCTGCTGAAACCACAGGTCGTGGATTTCAACGCGCTGATGTCGCAACGTAAAGCGGGGAATTACGATCTGGCGTCATTCAGCACCAGCACGCTCAACGATCCGCACGACGGCGTCTGGGATTACTACAGCACAGAGGCCACGGAGCAGGGTTACAACAATCCGGAAGTGGATAAGCTGATCAACGAAGGTAATGCGACCCTCGACATCGAAAAACGTAAGCCGGTTTACCACGAACTGTACAAAGTTCTGGCGAACGATCCGCCGGTGATCCTGCTCGGCAACCGTAAAATTTTGTCGGCCAGCAGCGCCCGTGTGACCGGTTTCAAACCGGATATTTACAACGGCCTGACCGGCAGCCTGCCGGATGTCAAAATCGTCAAATAATCAGAAATCACGTTGCTGCCGGTCTTTACCGGCAGCTTCAATGAGAAAGTCATGAGAAATTTCATTCTGCGTCGTTTGCTTCAAACCATCCCGATGTTGTTCCTCGCTTCGCTGCTCATCTTTATGCTGTTTGCCAAAACGCCGGGCGATTTTATCGACGGAAATATTACCCTGACCGCACAGCGTGCCGCCGAACTCAAAGCGTTATATGGCCTCGATCAGCCGCTGCTCAGCCGCTATCTGCACTGGCTGGGGAACCTGCTCCAGGGCGATCTGGGTTTTTCACTGCAATATCAGATCCCGGTGAGTCAGTTGCTGAATCAGTACATCTGGAACTCCTTCCTGCTGGCGACTATCGCCATGGTGCTGTACTGGGGGATCGCGCTGGCAGTGGGCATTGTTTCTGCCATGAAACCCTATTCGCTGTTTGATCACGTCGTCAGCGTGGTGATATTCGCGGCGATGTCATTCCCGACGTTTTTTCTTTGCCTTCTGCTGATCAAATGGTTTGCGGTTGATCTCCACTGGCTGCCGGTTGGCGGCATGACCAATACCGGCAGCGACGCCACGGGCTGGGCCTGGGTGATGCAGGTCGCGGCGCACCTGGTATTACCGGTGATTGCACTGGTGATGCTTCAGGCGGGCAGCCTGACGCGCTATTTCCGCGCCAGCATGCTGGACGTCGTGCGCATGGATTTCATCCGCACCGCGCGCGCCAAAGGGCTGCGCGAGCGCACCGTCATCCTCAAACATGCACTGCGAAACGCACTGTTGCCGATTATCACGCTGTTAGGATTCGAGCTGCCGGGGCTGTTTTCCGGTGCGCTGATCACCGAAAAGGTCTTTAACTGGCCGGGCGCGGGGCACATTCATATTGATTCGCTGGCAGCGCGTGATTATCCGGTGCTGATGGGATTCACGCTGTTTCTGGCGGTTCTCACCATTCTGGGCAACCTGATTGCCGATGTGCTTTATGCGTGGGCTGATCCGCGTATTCGTGTGAGGTCGTGATGTTTGGATCATTATTTTCAACCAACCGCCGGCTTCGTGAAGCGGAAATTCCGGCGATGGCGCAGGTGACACCGTCACCGTGGCAGCAAGCCTGGAAAGCGTTGCGCCAGAACCGGCTGGCGATGTTTTGCCTCATCCTTCTGCTGGTCATGGCGGTCTGGTGCATAGTGGGCCCTTACTATTCGCCATGGCGCGATGATGCCACCGATGCGCTGATGATTAATAAAGCGCCAAATGCCGATCACTGGCTGGGCACCGATTTTCTGGGGCGCGACGTTTATACGCGTCTGCTTCTGGCCGGGCGTATCTCGCTGATCATCGGCCTGCTCACCATGTTGCTCTCCGTGACGCTTGGCTATCTGATGGGCGCGGTTTCGGGGTATCTGGGCGGCGTTGCTGACAAAATCATCATGCGTTTTGCCGATCTGGTGATGACCATTCCAAGCCTGCCGCTGCTGATTGTGATGGGTGCGATGCTCTCGGAACTGGATTTTTCGCCGGATTCCCGCGTCTACATGGTGATCGTAATGCTCAGCTTACTGGAATGGCCGAAGCTGGCGCGTCTGGTGCGCGGGCAAATTCTGTCCCTGCGCGAGCGTGATTTTATGCTGGCGACGCAGGTGCTCGGGCTGTCTGCGCGCCGTCGTCTGTTCGGCCATCTGTTGCCCAATACCGTGCCCATTCTGGTCGTGATGGCGACGATGGCGGTGGCAAACGCCATTCTCAGTGAATCGGCGCTCAGCTATCTGGGGTTGGGCGTGGTGCCACCGACGCCTTCATGGGGAAATATGATGGACGCGGCCAACAGCCTGATCGACTTTCAGCGCCGTCCGTGGTTGTGGATGCCGCCGGGCGTAGCGATTTTTATCACCGTTATTGCGATTAACGTACTGGGCGATGGCCTGCGCGACGCGCTCGATCCCAAGATGAAACGGAGCAAAAAATGACTGAATCGTTGATCCGTTTTAATCAGCTTTCGCTGTCTTTTTCCAGCGATCAGGGGCGCGTGCGTGCAGTGCAGGACGTCACGTTTGATGTTCAGGCCGGGCAAACCGTCGGTATTGTGGGCGAATCCGGTTGCGGAAAAAGCGTCACGGCGATGTCGCTGATGGGATTATTGCCGCCACAGGCCGCGCGCATCGATGGCGGCGAAATCCTGTTTCAGGGTCGTGATTTACTGAAATTGCGCCCGTCACAAATGGCGGATTTACGCGGCAACCAGCTGGCGATGATTTTTCAGGAACCGATGACTGCGCTAAATCCGGTGCTGACCATCGGTGAACAACTGGTTGAGCCGCTGATCCGCCATCTCGGGGAATCGCCAAAACCGGCCTGGGAAAAGGCAACGAAGATGATCACTGAGGTCGGGCTGGCGCGTGCAGAAAGCCTGATGACCAGTTATCCGCACCAGCTTTCGGGCGGCATGTTACAGCGCATCATGATTGCCATGGCGCTGAGCTGTAAGCCGCAGTTGCTGATCGCCGATGAGCCCACGACGGCGCTGGACGTCACCGTACAGGCGCAGATCTTACGGCTGTTACGCGATCAGGCGCGGCAAAATCACATGGCGCTGATGCTGATTACGCATGATCTGGGCGTGATCGCGCAGATGGCCGATCACGTGGTGGTGATGTACGCCGGGAAAATTGTTGAGCAGGGCGCAACGGCGGAGGTGCTGCGTAATCCGCTGCATCCGTACACGCAGGGGTTGATCGCGTCGCGGCCCACGCCGGGCGAGCGTCGCCGGCGGTTGTATTCCATTCCCGGTCAGGTGCCGGATCTGGCTGCGCTGCCGCCGTACTGTGCTTTTACGGATCGTTGTGAACGTGCCACCGACCGCTGCCGTCAGGGGATCCCGCCGCTGGAAGGGCGGTCGCGGCAGGCGGCCTGTTTTTACAGCGGGTTGAGTCCGGCAAATGAAATGACGCAGAAGGAGTTGCAGCCATGAGTACCGACAATCTGATGAGTACTGACTACCTGATAGAAGTGGATGGCCTGAAGAAACACTTTCCGATCCGCGACGGCGTATTCGGGCAGGAAACCGGCCAGCTGCGCGCGGTAGATGGCGTCAGTTTTAACATCCGCAAAGGCACGATCTTCGGGCTGGTGGGCGAATCCGGCAGCGGTAAAACCACCGTCGGCAGAACGCTTCTCGGGCTCTACGATAAAACGGCGGGCAGCGTGAAGTTTCGTGGTGAAGATCTGCACCGGCTTAAACCGAAACAGCTGAAAGCGCTGCGACCGAAAATCCAGCTGGTTTTTCAGGATCCCTACAGTTCGCTGAATCCGCGTATTCGTATTGGTGACGCGATCGGCGAAGCGATGCTGGAACATAAACTCTGCTCACGCGCTGAACTGCACGGCAAAGTGCTGGACGTGATGAAAATCTGCGGGCTGTCGCCGCTGCATTACAACCGCTTCCCCCATGAGTTTTCCGGCGGGCAACGCCAGCGTATTGGTATTGCGCGGGCGCTGATCCTGCAACCGGAATTCATTATTGCCGATGAGCCGATCTCCGCGCTCGACGTCTCGATTCAGGCGCAGATCATCAATTTATTCTCGGATTTACGCGACGATCATGGCGTGACGTTTCTGTTTATCTCGCACGATCTGGGGGTGGTGGAACATCTGTGCGACGACGTGGCGGTAATGTATCTGGGGCAACTGGTGGAAACCGCGAGCCGCGATGCTTTATTCCGCCAGCCTTTGCATCCGTACACGCAGGCGTTACTGGCCGCCGTGCCGACGCTTGATCCTGACAGCGAGCCGGTGGCAATGGTCAGCGGTGAAATTCCGGATCCGTCAAAACCGCCGTCCGGTTGCCGTTTCCATACCCGCTGCCCGCGAGCGACCGAACGTTGCCGCGCTGAAATTCCGTTACTGCGTGAAGTGGAAAGCGGCCACCGCGTCGCCTGCCATCTGGTGTAATTTCTGGCTCTTTCCCGCCGCGGCTGGCCTTAGTCTTCCAGCATGCGGCGGGCTTCACTTTGCATTTTCTGCCCGACGTTTTGTGTCACTTCAATCACCTTTTGCGTCGCGGGTGAAAGAAATGCGCCTTCCCGCCAGGTAATGCCCACACGGCGCGGCATCATCAGCTGATCGTTATCAATCCTGATCAGCCGGGAAATAAACTCTTCCTCGACCAGAATGTTTTCAGAAAGAAAACTGAGCAGGCCACTTTTGGCGATCAAACCAGGCACTGACGCCAGCGAGCTGATTTCCACTTTAACGTCCGGCAGCGGGCAATGATTTTCATAGAACATCTTGTCCAGCCACTGGCGCATCGACACGGTTTTGGCCGGTAAAATCCAGCCGTAACGGCTCATGTCGCGCAGCGAAACTGGCCTGCCCGCCAGCGGATGATCGCGGGACGCCGCGACAACCACGCGATCTGCGGTGACCGGCACCTGAACCACCGGGCTTTCATAGTTCACCAGCGGCCCGATGATAATGTCGATGACGTGGCGCTCCATCAGCGTGAACAGCACGTCGTTCATGCCGATCTGGATTTCCAGTTTTACGTTGGGAACCTGTAACTGAAGCGTTTTGCAGATTTCCGGCAGTAAAAATTGCGTCGCGGAACCCGACACGCCGACACGCACAATCCCGCCCGCGCCGCTGCTCAGTTCCGTCATGACTTCTGCCATCTCATGATAGGAATTTTGCAGCGCCAGACCCCGCTGATAAAGAATGCGGCCCGCCTCGGTGAGCTCCAGACCCCGGCCGACTCTTTTAAACAATTTAATGCCGAGTTCTTTCTCCAAACGGGTGATGGATTTCGATAGCGCGGGCTGCGTAATATTTAAATTTTGTGACGCAAGTCTCAAATTTATCATCTCCGCAGCGGTGACGAAATAATCTAAGTCCCTGTTATTAATCATACATTCCTGAAATTCATCGGTTTGGTAAAAAAATATAGTAGAAGGCATGAGAGGCGCGGTCAATAATCTCGCGATCTTTGCAGGGGCGTGAGCGCCTCCGCAATCTGAACGCCAGTGAATTCACCTGTTTTATGTAAAATAAGAAACTAAGCGCATCTATGAAAATTGTTAATTTCACCCTCAGTAAAGACCACACTAAAAGCTTCGGCATCTTCCAGACAGACGGCATTATTGATGTCGGCCGTCACTCAGGTTGCCGGGATATTAACGAATTCATGGCGCATCATCAGCTTGACGAATTGCAGCGCTATGCGCAGCTTCCAGCCGATCTTCAGCTGAGCGACATCAGCTTCCTGCCGGTGATTGACCGTCCGGGCAAAATCTTCGGCGTCGGCATGAACTACGCCGAAAAGCGCAAAGAGTTCAATGAAACCAGCGATGCGCCGACGTTGTTTGTCCGCTTCGCGGATTCGCAGGTTGGCCATAACGGCATCATCATCAAACCCGCCTCTTCCAGCCAGTTCGATTACGAAGGAGAACTGGCGATCATTATCGGCCGCACCGGCCGCAATATTCCGGCTGAAGAAGCGCTGAATTTCATTGCGGGCTACAGCTGTTATATGGATGGCTCGGTGCGCGACTGGCAGCATAAATGGTACACCGCCGGGAAAAACTGGCCTGCCACCGGCGCGTTCGGACCTTGGCTGGTGACGCCGGATGAAGTCGGCGATCCGCAGAATCTGAGCATTAAAACCTGGCTGAACGACCGGCTGGTGCAGAACGACACCACGGCTAACATGGTGCACACCATTCCGCAGATGATTGCCTATATCAGCACGTTTACGCAGCTTTCGCCGGGGGATGTGATCATGACCGGTTCACCGGGCGGCGTGGGCAAAAGCCGCGTACCGCCGCTGTACCTGAATGACAATGACACGATTGAAGTGGAAATTGAGAACATCGGTCGCTTGACCAATAAAATCCAGGCAGCAGCCAGCGCCGCCGCCTGAATTTAACGCACCTGACTGACCAGAGGCACCGATTTTTCGGTGTCTTTGTTTTTAACGACCATCAGATATGTCAGCGTAAATGACAGCCCCAGCGATAACACCACGCCCATTACGATATAAATGAAGTACGGACCAATGTAGGCGGGCAGGCTGAAAATGCTCGACAGAATATAGCCGTACAACCGCACCCCGAAGAACGCAATAAATGCCGACGCCACAGAACTGCTGATTGTGGTGGCAATAAACGCTTTTTTATAGCGTGTCAGCACGCCAAACAGCGCCGGTTCTGTGATCCCCAGCAGCCCGGAAATCGCCGCCGACAGCACCACAGATTTTTGCTCGCGGGTTTTCACGTGGAAATAAATCGCGAAGGTCGAACCGGCAATCGCCATGTTGGCCATGAACATCATCGGCATCAGCATGTCCCAGCCCTGATCGGTGAAGTTCTGCAAGGCAATTGGCGTCATGGCGTGGTGCATTCCGGTGAGGATCGCCACCGGGCGGATCGCGCCAACGATGAAACCAGCAAACACCGATGACACTTCAAACAGCCCCTGAATACCCAGCGCCAGCAGTTTACCGAGGTATATTCCGGCCGGGCCGATTACCGTCAGTGAAACTAATGCTGCAATAAATAACGTCAGCGTTGGCGTGAAAACGGTTTTCAGCACGTCGGGCATGATTTTGTCCACCCAGCGGTGGATGTAGCTCAGCGC
Source organism: Rahnella sp. PD12R (assembly GCF_019200965.1). Taxonomy (NCBI): domain Bacteria; kingdom Pseudomonadati; phylum Pseudomonadota; class Gammaproteobacteria; order Enterobacterales; family Yersiniaceae; genus Rahnella; species Rahnella sp. PD12R. The sequence goes on from NZ_JAHTMS010000010.1 coordinate 43,449, forward strand.
CAGCACCGAGAAAATTACCGGAATAACGCTGGCCGAATAGTTAAATACCGAAACCGGCAAGATATCCATGAAATACAATGCCGTTGGCGCACCCGCAGTATGGCTGGCGAGCGCTTTTGCGGCGTCAATCAGCGTCGGATACATCAGGCAGGCGGCGACTGCGGCGGCCAGATATTCATTGGTTTTGAAAATTCTGGCGGCGGAGACTGCGAGGAAGAACGGCAGAAAATAGAAAACGCCGCTGGCAATCAGGTCAATGATCATCACGGTTTCGCTTTTCGCTGAAATCACCTTGAGGGCGATTAAACCGGCCAGCAAACCTTTGATCATCCCTGCGCCCGCTATGGCCGGAACGATCGGACCAAACACGCCCGACACCGTGTCCATGAACATCGAGATCAGACTTTTGCGCGCATTTGTGGAAACATTTCCTGTTGGCTTTGACGCCGGATCCAGCTGCGAAACAATCGCTTCGTACCAGGTATTCACTTTCGGGCCGACAATAATCTGCACCTGACCGCTCTGGCTCTGCGCACCCAAAACGCCGGGCAGATTTTTTATCTCATCCCACGCCACTTTATTTTCGTCGGCTAAATCAAAACGCAGACGGGTCATGCAATGCCAGACTTTATTAATATTTTCTGCACCGCCGACGCCTTTAATAACGGACTGCATTATTTCTGTATTCACCCTGAACCCCGCGACGGAAATTGTATTTTTATTCTCAGATGGGAAGGGAGTGTAATGAGCGTGGTTTTTAAAAACAAACCAATAAAACAGGATCCCGGTCACACAATCCGCTATTTAAGCCTGATTAGACTGGCTTTTATGATAATTGGTCTGGTTTTTTTGCGGTAATTGGCCGGTCTTTCATACCAAAATAAATGCCTGAAATTAAGGTTTACAGCCGGGTGTAAAATACGGTGAAATAACCGCAATACGAATATTCCCGCACTCTTTTCCTTAAAAGAGCTGAAGGCCATTATTAAGGATTTTCCATGAAACCTGTGCTGATTACGCATATTGAATGCCAGATAACGCGCCCCGATCGCCATAATCTGGTGGTCGTCAGAATTGAAACGGACTGCGGTATTTTCGGCCTCGGCTGCGCCACATTCCAGCAGCGTCCGCTGGCGGTGAAACTGATGGTCGATGAATACCTCAAACCGCTGCTGTTAGGCCGCGATGCAAATCACATCGAAGATTTATGGCAGATGATGATGGTGAACGCGTACTGGCGTAACGGGCCGGTGATCAACAATGCCATCGCGGGCATCGATATGGCGCTGTGGGACATCAAAGGCAAGCTGGCGAATATGCCGCTGTATCATTTATTCGGCGGTAAATCGAAAGATGCGGTCACCGCGTACAGCCACGCGGCGGGGGAAACGCTGGAAGATCTTTACGGCGAAGTGGATCGTCTTCTGGGCGAAGGTTATCGCCACATCCGTTGCCAGCTGGGCTTTTACGGTGGCAACGCGCGCGATTTCCACACCACGCGCGAACCGGCGGCGGGCGCGTATTACGATCAGGATCAGTACATGGATAACACGCTCGCCATGTTTAAAGCGCTGCGTGAAAAATATGGTAATCGGTTCCACATTCTGCATGACGTTCATGAGCGTCTGTTCCCGCAACAGGCAGTGCAGTTTGCCAAAGCGGTGGAACAATATCGCCCGTATTTTATTGAAGATATTTTGCCGCCAGATCAAAACGAATGGCTGGCGCAGATCCGCAGCCAGACCGCCGTGCCGCTGGCGACCGGCGAACTTTTTAATAATCCGGCGGAATGGAAGGATCTGATCATTAATCGCAGGATCGACTTTATCCGTTGCCACGTTTCGCAAATCGGCGGTATCACGCCCGCGCTGAAACTGGCGCATTTCTGCCAGAGTTTTGGCGTGCGTCTGGCCTGGCATTGCCCGCCGGACATGACGCCGATCGGCGCGGCGGTGAATACGCACCTGAATATTCATCTGCATAATTCTGCAATTCAGGAATTTGTGGCTTATCCGTCTAATACGCAGCAAGTTTTCCCCGGCGCGCAGGCACCGGTAAACGGGTATTTTTATCCGTGTGAAGAAGCCGGGATCGGCGTGGATTTCAACAGCGAGGCAGCGAATGAATTTCCGGTGGTGTATCGCCCGCATGAATGGACGCAAAGCCGCCTGCCCGACGGCGTGATCCACACGCCTTAAGTCTGGCGAAACGCCAGATTATCCTGATTAAACGGGATAACGTAAGTGCATGAATAATCGATATCGAGGATATCGCTGAACGCGTAAACGCGGCCGCCCTGCAAAATCCCTCTGTTGGTGATCTGCATGGCGGCGATGCCTTTCTTGCAGCCCAGCAACTGCGCCTGCTCTTTGCTGACGGTGACCGCCTGATAACGGGTGAGGGAATGCGAAATCGCGAAGCCTTTATTCAGAACGTATTGCTGAATGGAATGCTCGATCGTTTTCTGATTCAGATCCGCAAAACCTTCGGCGGGCATCCGTGAATACTCAATCTGTACGTTGCGCTGGCTGATGCGCCGCAGACGGGTAAACGCCCAGATAAAATCATCGGCGGTTAAATCGAAGACCTGCTGTTCTTCGCGGTCAGGCCGCCGCTTGTGCAACTCCAGCATTTTGAAACTGATGTCGGTGAATTTCTTCTCGGTAATCGAGTTGTACACCAGCGGATTACTGCTGACGCCCGCATTGATATAAATCCCCGAGCCTTGCACGATGCGCACCGCGCCGATACTCACGAGTTTTTCAAGCGCCTTGCGCACGGTAAACCGCGATACACCATACTCTTCCGCCAGCTGGCGCTCCGGCGGCAACTTTTCCGGCAGGGATCCGCTGTGCTGATAAATCTTGCTCAGCAAATCCTGAGCGATAAATTCACTTTTTTTCATCGGCGCCTGGCTTATTTGAGACCGGAAGATCGGGAACGCATTGAAACATGCGACAGGCAGAAAGGGCAAATTACAGCCTGAAGGCTGTATTGGATTTTTACAGCTTATAGGGTGTATTCAGCAATTACAGCTTTTAGGGTGTATTTTATAAAATACAGCTTATAATCTGTATAACGCCCGCTTTACGAAGATTAAAGACCTATGAAAACTGTCTATCCGTTAAAAACACTCAGCCAGTTACGGCCAATACTCGTTGGCTTTCGAAAAGCCAACGGGCTGACACAGAAAGAGGTGTCTGAAAAACTGGGTATAACGCAGCAGACCTATGCCCGTCTGGAGGCGAACCCTGCTTCCGCCAGTCTGGACAGATTGTTCCGTGTATTTAATGTGTTAGGTATTGAAATAGTCTTTTCTTCCGAATCCGATCCTGAGGTTCTTTCAGCAAATGAAATCACGCAGGATTATTTAAGCTCGCCCGCCAGAAAGGAACAGTGGTGATGAAATGCGTCGTGTGCAACAACGTTTAGCGATATGGATGAACGGTATTCCTGTGGGGTACTGGGAAAAGCAAAAAGGTGAAGATCGGTTGCACTATTTATCCAAATGGATGGCGGAAGAACAGGGCAGACCGTTGTCGCTTTCCCTGCCATTTACGCCAGGAAATCAGGTGCATCGCGGAACTGTCGTGCGCGACTACTTTGATAATCTGTTGCCGGACAGCGAAGGGATCCGGCGGCGTCTGGCCATTCGCTATCAGGCCGAAAGTCTCGACCCCTTTGATTTACTGACCGAGCTGGGGCGGGACTGTGTGGGAGCGATTCAGTTACTTAACGAAGAGGATGTACCTTCGGGGATATTCACGATCAGGCAGCGTCCTCTTTCTGAAGGGGGCATTGCCTCTCTGCTTCGAAATACCGTTTCCACGCTGCCGGGGCGAAACGATCAGGATGAAGATTTGCGTTTGTCCATCGCGGGTGCACAGGAAAAAACGGCACTTCTGTGGCATGAAGGACGGTGGTGTCTGCCGGAAGGAAATACGCCAACCACGCATATTTTCAAACTCCCTTTGGGGTTAGTGGGAAATATGCAGGCGGATATGAGCACTTCTGTAGAAAACGAATGGATTTGTTCTCTTATCATTGAGCAGTACGGTTTGGCTGTTGCAAAAACACGGATTGCACAATTTGAGGAGATGAAGGCACTGGTCGTTGAGCGTTTTGATCGGAAACTATCTTCTGACAAATCATGGTGGATACGTTTGCCGCAGGAAGATATGTGTCAGGCGATGGGGGTTTCTCCGCTTCGAAAATACCAGTCGGATGGGGGGCCGGGAATAACGGATGTCATGGAAATACTCAGCCGTTCTGAACGGTCACGGCAAGATCAGTATCAGTTTTTCAAAGCGCAGATAGTCTTCTGGTTGCTGGCCGCAACGGACGGGCATGCCAAGAATTTCAGCATTGCGCACCAGCCGGAAAATCAGTACCACATGACGCCGTTGTACGACATATTATCGGCCTGGCCGGTGATCAGGCATGGCAATAGCAAGATTGCGTGGCAGAAATGCAAACTCGCGATGGCGGTTAGGGGTAGCAGTAATTATTACCTGATCAGCAAAATTCAGCGACGGCATTGGGTTAAGCATGGAGAGCTGACCGGGGTTGGGAAACAGCAAACTGAAGCAATGATTGAGGAAATAATTGCCGCCACGCCGGACGTTATCGAAAACGTGGCAGCACAACTTCCTGCGTCATTCCCGGCTGAACTTGCAGACTCTATTTTCACCGGAATGAAGCTACAACTTGCAAGACTGACGGCACAACCATAACGCTTTCATCGTCCCCAAACAAAAAAGCCCGCCAGTTCACACCGGCGGGCTTTGTTTTTCGACAAAATTAAATCGAATTACTTCTGATCAGGTAATGCGTAGGCAATCACGTAGTCGCCGCGTTCTGCGGACTGACGGGCGCCACCGGCGCTGATGATGATGTACTGTTTACCGGTTTTCGGGGAAACGTAAGTCATCGGGCCGGACTGGCTGCCCACCGGCAGGCGGGATTTCCAGATTTCTTTACCGGTTGCGGTATCGAACGCGCGCAGATAGAAATCCTGCGTACCGGCGAAGAACAGCAGGCCGGATTGCGTTGACAGGCTCGCGCCCAGCGTTGGCATACCGACTTCCATTGGCATACGCATTTTGATGCCCAGCGGACCGGTGTCTTTCACCGTACCGACAGGAACCTGCCAGACGATTTTACCGGTTTTCAGGTTAACCGCAGACATCGTACCGAACGGTGGTTTCTGGCAAGGAATGCCCAGCGGAGACAGGAAGCGCTCGCGAACTGCGCCGTACGGCGTACCGTCCATCGGCACCATCCCCATCTCAATACCGCTTGCGCCGGTCGGAACCTGTGCACGCGGAACCATGTAGTTCGCCAGACCCAGACGCATATCATTCACAAACATGATGGCGTTGTTCGGGTCAACCGACACGCTGCCCCAGTTCATGCCGCCCAGAGAACCCGGGAATTGCAGGGAACGATCCAGACCCGGAGGCGTATAAACGCCTTCGTGACGCATGCCTTTAAACTCGATGCGACACAGCAACTGATCCATCGGTGTTGCGCCCCACATGTCAGACTCTTTCAGCGTCTGGTTGCCGATGTTTGGCATACCGACGGAGAAAGGCTGCGTTTTGGAGTAACGTTCGCCAGGGACGTTACCCTGCGGCACTTCGCGGTTTTCCACCTTCGCGACCGGCTGGCCGGTTTCGCGGTTCAGCATGAAAATCATGCCTTGTTTGGAGGTCTGCACCAGAACCGGCGTGCTGCCACCTTTACCGTCCGGCAGGTCATACAGCAGCGGCTGAGACGGCAGGTCAAAGTCCCACAGATCATGATGTGTGGTCTGGAACGTCCAGCGAACTTTACCGGTTGTGGCTTCAACAGCGACCACGGATGAACTGTATTTATCATCCAGCTCAGTACGCGTGCCGCCGAAGAAGTCAGGCGTGGCGTTGCCGGTTGGCATATAAATCAGACCCAGTTTCGGATCATAAGACATCGCTGACCAGACGTTCGGCGTACCGCGCGTGTACGTCTCACCTTCCGGTGGCAGTTTAGTGATGTTCGGATTACCCGGATCCCACGCCCAAACCAGTGCGCCGGTGTGAACGTCAAACGCACGCACCACGCCCGGAGGTTCGCCGGTGGAGAAGTTATCGGCGACACGGCCACCGACCACGACCACATTACCCGCAACCAGCGGGGTAGAAGTCTGCTGGTAGTAGCCCGGTTTCACTTCACCCATGCCGACTTTCAGGTCAACCACGCCGTTGTCACCGAAATCAGCACAAGGCTTGCCGGTGTCGGCGTTGATGGCGATCAGACGCGCATCAATGGTTGGCAGGAACAGACGACGTTCGCAGGTTCCGCTCACGGTACCGCCGGTGGCCGCTGGCGCTTGTGGCGCATCAGAAACCGGAGCCGCCGCTTCGGAAGCCGCTGGTGTTACCGGTTCGGCCGCAGGAACAGCTGCCGGTTGAGCTGCCGGAGCCTGTGACGCCGCGCTGTTCTCGCTGCTGTTCTCGTAATAGCCCAGACCACGGCAACGCTGCCAGTTCGGCGCGGTGGAGTTGGAGTCGTAAGCCCAAAGTTTTTTACCGTCATCCACAGAAAGCGCGATCACTTTGCTGTACGCGGTACACACAAACAACTTGTCACCGATTTGCAGCGGTGTGTTCTGGTCTTCTGCACCGGAACCGTTGCTCTGCGGGATATCGCCGGTATGCGCAATCCACGCAACCTGCAATTTATCGATGTTGGTTTTGTTGATCTGATCCAGTGCAGCAAAACGGTCGCCTGCGGTGGTGTTACCCCAGTTCGCCCAGTTTTTCTGTTCCGCACCTTTATCAACCGGTTTGACCGGAACCTGATCGTTGTCGGCGCTGATGATTGGCGTCGGGACGAACGTGTTACCGAATGCCGCGATCAGGGCAACTGCCAGCACGGCGGCGAGCGAGAAGCTCGGGCCTTTGCGGGCAACAAGGCCCGCACGCGTTTTCAGCAGCGGATACGCCAGTGCGACGAGGAAGGCCAGAACACCAAAGGTGAACAGGCGGGAGAACAGCGGCCAGAAGGTGAAACCGGCGTCCCAGATAGCCCAGATAACAGAAAGCACGAAGGCGATGGCGTAGAGCCACGCGCCCGAAGGCTTGCCTTTGAAAATTAAAACGGCGGAAACGACGAGCGCCAGACCCATCAGCAGGAAGTAAATGCTTCCTCCCAATGTCGCCAGATACGCACCGCCGATGCCGAGTGTCAGGCCGATAACGGCCATCAGCGCACTCAGCAGCCAGAGGAGCCAGGTCCATTTACTCTTAGTTGTTGGCATGATTTATCTCACTGCACTTATGTTGTCGACAAAAATATTGTAGTCAAGATGTGGGAAAAGCTGGAAACACGTAATGAACACCCGTTATCAAATGAACCAGATAGGACAATTTCGCGGAAATAGTAATACTTCTCATCGGGGTTGTGAATGTGTAACGAAGAGTTTGAAATTAGGTAAATTATTATAAGTGAGATTACTCTTTGTGCGGATACAAGATAACTTGTTGATATTTGGTGGTTAAATAATTTAACTTATTCAAATAAATGATATTTAAACGATGATTTATAGCTTTTAAGTCTATGTGGGCGCACTATTTGCCCACGTGAGCGTCGCTTGGCGTGAGGAATGTGACAGAGATCACTAAGAAGTATGATTTTGTGTGAACCTTTTGGGGCGTTTTACTGATGTGGGCTGCAAATAGCTACAGATAGCCTTCGATTAACGTCTTCATTTCTTTAGTAATATGTTCTACCAGACGACTTTTCGGGATCTGCGGCGGGAATACGGCAAGATAGGCAATACTTATGTCTGGCGTAAATGGCTTGAGCACAATATCGCTCTTGTGGCTGCGTGCCGTAATGTAATCGACGATGCCGATGCCCAGATTATTCCCCGCCATGATGCAGCAATTATTAAGCGACGTTTCGATAGGGTTGTTCATATACAAGTCGAGACGGCTCATGACCTGATCCAGCTGTTCGCGCAGCGGCGTTTTCCGGCCGGGAATAATGGGGCGATAGCGGGTCAGATCCATGGCGGTGACCACATCCTGTTTCGCCAGCGGATGCCTCGGCGACATCACGGCCACGGCTTTGGCGGTTGCCAGCATCTCGGCTTCCAGCCCCTTTACATCGGGCTTTCCGAAGATAAACCCCACGTCGTACTGATTGCCGGTCACCACATCCATAATGTGCGTCGTGCTTTCGATATCGAGAAACAGCGAGATATCCGCAATCTCTTCAATCAGCGGCGGCAGAACGTGTTCGACGCACAACGGCGAAAGTGCCGCGACGCTGCCGATGCGCAAAACGCTGCCTTTTGAATGACGGATTTCGTCGGCGATACGTGAAATATGTTCAAGTCCGAGGTAAAGACGTTCTACTTCACGGTACAACTTGATGGCATCGTCGCGCGGGATCAGCCCGCGTCCGTCGCGGTCAAACAGCTTCAGATCGATGGCATATTCAAAGTCGCGGATCAGCCTGCTGACCGCGGGCTGCGTGATATTCATCATATTCGCCGCCGCCGTAATCCCGCCAGTGAGGATCACTTTGTGAAAGGCTTCGACCTGTCGGGGATTAATTTTCATAATATTTCCTCAGAATCCATAACATTTGTTTATGGATGTAACACAAAATACAATTTTCAATCCAGAAGTCCACCCCCTAGACTCCAATTTACGATCTGTCACACATTGCCTGAAAATCTAAAAAAATTAAGGGTTAAATGCATGAGAAAGTCCGTTCTGGCCGCAGTGTTTTCCTCGGCGCTGGCCACCATTTCCGGGTTTCAAACCTTTGCAGCACAGGCCGCTGACCTGAATATTGGTCTTGCTGCGTCAACGACTTCGATGGATCCTCAGTTTTATGTGGGTGGCGCCAACAGCGCGATGGCTCGCAACATCTTCGACGGCCTGGTGAATCAGGACGAAAAACAACACATATCGCCTGCACTTGCCGTCTCGTGGAAAGTTATCAACGACACCACCTGGGAATTCGCATTGCGTCCCGGCGTGAAATTCCACGACGGCAGTGACTTCACCGCCAAAGACGTGATCGCCAGCATCAAACGCGTGGCGCTGGCCTCTAAAAACAGCCCCAGCGCCTACACGCCTTACGTCAACGACATTGCTGACGTCACGGAAGTGAACCCGTTAACGGTGAGAATTGTCACCAAAACGCCGACACCTTTATTGCTTAACAACCTGAGCCGCGTGGCAATTTTACCGGCGCGTCTGGAAACGGTGCCGTCGCAAACCCTGAACGAAGGGAAAGACGTTATTGGCACCGGGCCGTTCAAATTTGTCAGCTGGACGCCGGACGACAACGTGGTGCTGGCGCGCAATGACCAGTACTGGGGCGGAAAATCGCAGTGGGACAAAGTCACGTTGCGCGTCTTCAAAAACCCGAGCGCACGCGTGGCCGCGATGCGTTCCGGTGACGTGGATTTAATTGAAAGCGTGCCGACGGCGGACGGGCGGGATCTGGCGAAACAAACCAGCCTGCATCTGGAATCTGTCGCCGGTAACCGCATTTTGTATTTACACCCGGATCAGGATCGCGATGTGTCGCCGTTTGCCAAAGGGCCGGACGGCAGCAATCCGCTGAAAAAGCGGGAAGTGCGCGAGGCGATGTCGCTGGCGATTAACCGTCAGGCAATCGTTGACCGCATTATGGACGGGCAGGGTGTTCCGGCGTCGCAGCTGGTGCCGAAAGGGTATTTCGGCTACACGCCGTCGATTGCCGCACCGGTTTATGATCCGGCAAAAGCCAAACAGCTGCTGGCGCAGGCGGGATATCCGGACGGTTTTACTCTGACGTTCCACGCGTCAAACGACCGTTATCCGAACGATTCTAAAATTGCGCAGGCGCTGGGTCAGATGTTCAGCCGCGTGGGCATCAAAACCGATGTCGTCACCATGCCGGGCAGCGTCTATTTCTCGCGGGCGTCAAAGCGTGATTTCAGCCTGATTATGGGCGGCGCGGCGATTGAAACCGGCGAAGCGTCGGGCGTGCTCGGGCCGCTGCTCGAAACTTTCGGGCCGAACGGCGGGCAGGGTAACCGCGGGCGTTACTCGAGTCCTGAATTTGATAAAACGCTGGCCAAAGCGCGGGAAACCCTCGACGACGGCCAGCGCGAAAAGCTGTTGCAACAGGCCACAGAGATTGCGATGAAGGACGAAGGCACCATTCCGCTGCTGTTCCTCTCGTATACCTGGGCGATGAAAACGCCTTACAGCTACACCGGCCGATCTGATGGCTACACATTGCCGTACTTTGTCCATCAAAAGTAAGTGTTCAGCGGCATAAGAACACGGACAACGTGCATACCGAACCAAGGCGGGAATAGAGCACCAACACCAGGGTTGTTCTAAGAAAAGAGAGAGAAGCTATGACTTCTTTTAGCGGTGTGTATCCCTATCTGGTTTCGCCGGTTACCCCCGACGGCCAGATAGACAAACCGGTGCTCACGGCACTGGTCGGGCATCTGATTGATAGCGGCGTGCACGGTCTGACGCCGCTGGGCAGTACAGGTGAGTTTGCTTATCTCAACGCAGAGCAGCGCACTGAGATAGTCAAAACCGTCGTCGAAGCCGCTCGGGGCCGCGTTCCGGTAATCGCCGGAGTCGCAGCCACCACCATCCAGGACGCCGTCGCGCAAACCGCTCGCTACGCTGCTCTGGGTGCCGACGGTATTCTGGCGATCCTGGAAGCGTATTTCCCGGTGCCCGAACAGGGCGTGGAAGATTACTTCCGCGCCATCGCGCTGGCCGCCGGAAAACTGCCCGTCGTGCTCTATACCAATCCGCAGTTCCAGCGTTCCGATCTCAGCCTGCCGGTGATTGAGCGGCTGAGCCATGTTGAAAACATTAACTATATTAAAGATGCGTCGACCAATACCGGGCGGCTGCTGTCGATCATTGAACGTACACAAGGGCGGATGCAGGTCTTTGCCGCGTCGGCGCATATTCCGGTGTGTGTGATGATGATTGGTGGCGTGGGCTGGATGGCCGGACCGGCCTGTATTGTCCCGAAACAGAGTCTCGCGCTTTACGAAGCCGCACGTCAGGGCGACTGGAAAAAAGCCATGGAACTGCAACGGCCGCTGTGGCGCATCAACGAAATCTTCGCCAAATATTCAATTGCCGGATGCATCAAAGCCGCGCTGCAATTGCAGGGATTTGAAGTCGGTGATCCGCTCCCGCCGCAAATTCCGCTCAGTGAGGCGGCGCGTCAGGAAATTGCAGAAGTCCTGCGTTCGGTCGGTGCCTTATGAAAACGCTGCCGGTGATTATTGACTGCGATCCGGGCATCGACGATGCCATTGCGCTCCTCAGCGCGTTCGTTGCGCCCCAGCTGAAAATCCTCGGAATTTGTACCGTGTGCGGCAATCAGCCGCTGGTGAATACCTTACGCAACGCGCTGCAAATTACCGAACTGGGTTACCGTGTGGACATTCCGGTGTTTGCCGGATGCCATCAGCCGATGCTGCGCGCGCCCATCCACGGCCAGTTCCACGGTGAAAACGGCCTGGGCAATACCGCGTTTCCGGCACCTAAAAAGCAGCCTGAAACTCAGCACGCAGTCAACTTCCTGACCGACAGCTGCGAGCAGGCGATTGCGGATAATCAGCCGCTGACGCTTTGCGTACTCGGGCCGCTGACCAACCTTGCCACGGCGCTGCGCATCAAACCGCACATCGCCGCCGGTATTTCCCGCGTGGTGCTGATGGGCGGCGCGTACCGCGAAGCCGGTAACCGCACCATGACTTCCGAATTCAACATGCTGGCCGATCCGCACGCTGCGCATATCGTTTTTTCCAGCCCGCTTAACATCACGGTTTTACCGCTCGACGCGACGCATCAGGTCATTCTGACGCCGGAACATGTGGCGAAGTTTGTGAAAGTTTCCGGCCGTATTTCGGCGCAACTCGGTGAGCTGATGGCATTCTGGGATCGCAACGACGTGCGCCGTTATGGTTCCCGCGGCGGGCCGTTGCACGATCCGCTGGTGATCGCGTATGTCCTTGCGCCGGAGCTGTTCGGCACGGAAAAAGCGCGGGTCTTTATCGAACATAACAGTGAGTTATGTATGGGGCAGACCGTCGCCGACTGGTACGGAAAATCGGGCGAAACCCCGAACGTCGATATTGTGACACGCGTGGATGCGAACAAAGTCTTCGCGCTGTTTTACGAACTGCTCTCACGTTATGCCGGGAAATAATCCTATGACGCAGCGAATCATTATTGATACCGATCCGGGCGTGGATGACGCCATTGCGCTGTGGCTGGCGCTGGCTTCGCCGGAACTGGACGTGCTCGGCGTGACGGTGGTCGCCGGAAATGTGGCGCTGAAAGACGCCGTACAGAATGCCTGCAAAATTGTCGCGCTCTCGGGAAAAACCGCGACGCAGGTGTTTGCCGGTGCGCCCGGTCCGCTGGTGCGTGAACAGGTCTACGGAAAATACGCACATATCGGCGCGTTCAGAAATGAGCTGGTGCCGGATTGCGAACTGCAACCCCAGGCGGAACACGCCGTCGATTTTCTGGTGCGTACGCTGAGAAAAGCTGCCGGAGACAACGACCCGGTGACGTTGTGCGTGATTGGCCCGATGACCAATATTGCGCTGGCGCTCGGGATGCACCCGGACGTGGCGCGCGGCATTAAACAAATCGTCACCATGAGCTGCGCCTTTACCGCGCTCGGGCACCGCGTGCCCTGGGCTGAATTTAACGTGTACGCCGATCCTCACGCGGCGGAAAAAGTGTTTAACAGCGGCGTTCCGCTGGTGATCATGCCGCTGGATATGACGTTTCAGGCGCTGATTGGCACCGGTGATATCGACGCCCTGAAACAGGACGGCGGCCTTCCGGGGCAGGCTATTGCGGCGCTGCTGGGCGCGTTTGATCGCAGCGATTTACGCCGTTTTGGCCGCGACGGCGGGCCGGTTCATGACGCGACCGTGATCGCCTGGCTGCTGCAGCCGGGGCTGTTTGACGGTTTACCTGCCCGCGTGGGCGTTGAGATCTCCGGCAAAACCGCCGGTTATACCTATGCTGATTTCTGGCAAAAACTGGCGACACCGCCCAATGCGCACGTCATGCAGACCGTCGATGAATACGGATTCTTCAGCCTGCTGCGCCGCGTGATTTCCCGCTACGGCTCGGCGCAAAAATGAGCCGGTATCTGCTTGGGCGCTTCGGGCAAACGCTGCTCACGCTTTTTGTGATGTCGCTGCTGGTGTTTGGCGGCGTTTATCTGGTGGGAAATCCGGTGGATCTGCTGCTCAGCACCACCGCAACGCCCGCCGAACGGCTCAGCGTGATCCAGTCTTTTGGCCTCGACAAACCGGTGTGGGATCAGTACGGCCTGTTTTTGATGAACGCGCTGAACGGCGACATGGGCAACTCCTTTATCTACAACCAGCCCGCGCTGCATCTGATTTTCCAGCGGATGCCCGCCACGCTCGAACTGGCGCTGGTGGCGTTTTTGCTGGCGCTGGTGATTGGGATCCCGCTCGGCGTTTATGCCGGTTTGCGCCCGGACGGCTGGCTTTCCAAATCCATCATGACCGTCTCGATTTTAGGTTTCAGCCTGCCCACATTCTGGATCGGGCTGATGATGATTATGTTTTTCAGCGTCAAACTGGGCGTTTTGCCTGCGTCGGGGCGTGGCGCAACGGTGGACGTTTTTGGCGTACCCGTCAGCCTGTTTACCGCCGACGGCCTCGCGCATCTGATCCTGCCTGCGTTCAATCTCGCATTGTTCAAGATCTCGCTGATTATCCGCCTGACCCGCGCCGGTGTGCTTGAATGCCTGCAACAGGATTTCATCCGTTTTGCCCGCGCTAAAGGGCTTTCTGAAAGCCGCATCGTGCTGGTTCACGTTCTGAAAAACACGCTGATCCCGCTCATTACCGTCATCGGTCTGGAGCTGGGATCACTGATTGCCTTTGCCGTTGTTACCGAAACCATTTACGCCTGGCCGGGAATGGGCAAACTGATTATTGACTCGATTGCGGTGCTCGACCGGCCGGTGATTCTGGCGTATCTGATGATCACGGTAGTGATGTTCAGCCTGATCAACCTGCTGGTGGATATGTTGTACGTGCTGGTCGATCCGCGCGTGCGGCTGGGGGGCGAAAGCTGATGGCGTCAGATTCGGTACATACGCGAACCGTCGTGCAGGGCAAAGTGCATTCGGCGTTTTACCACACCGTGCGCGCGCTGCTGCGCAATAAATTCTCCCTTTGCGGCCTGATTATTTTAGGGATCGCTATTTTGCTGGCGGTGCTCGCACCGTGGATTTCGCCGCAAAATCCGTACGATTTATCGCAGCTCGACATTATGGATGGCCGCCTCAAACCGGGCACGGCCAGCATGAGCGGCATGATCTACTGGCTGGGCACGGACGATCAGGGGCGCGATTTACTGAGCGCCATTCTTTATGGCATGCGGACCAGCCTGCTGGTCGGCGTTTCAAGTGCGCTGACCGCCCTGACTATTGGCGCCGCGCTGGGGCTGACCAGTGCGTACGCCGGTGGCAAAACCGATGCGCTGATCATGCGCGTTGTTGATATCCAGCTGAGTTTCCCGCCGATTTTAATCGCGCTGATTTTGCTGGCGGTCCTCGGGCAGGGCGTCGATAAAATTATTCTGGCGCTGATCGTTACGCAGTGGGCGTACTACGCGCGCACGGTGCGCGGTTCGGCGCTGCTCGAACGCCGCAAAAGTTACGTGGACGCCGCGCGCAGCATGGCGCTGTCGAACCCGCGCATTCTGTTTCGCCACATTTTACCCAACTGCCTGCCGCCGCTTATTGTGGTCGCGACCATGCGCATTGCCTACGCGATCATGCTTGAGGCCACGCTCTCGTTTCTTGGCATCGGCCTGCCGGTGACGGAACCATCGCTGGGCTTACTCATCGCCAACGGCTTTGATTACCTGATGTCCGGCGACTACTGGATCAGCGTTTTCCCCGGCGTGACGCTGCTGGTGCTGATTGTCGCCATCAACTTAGTCGGCGATGCGCTGCGCGACATCCTTAACCCCCGGAATAAGGATTGAAGATGCACAATCCGGTTTTACAGGTCGAAAGCCTTAATACCGCTTTCAGCGCAGACGGCGGATGGCTGAACGTAGTGCGGGATCTTTCCTTCTCGATTGGCCCGAAAGAAACGCTGGCGCTGGTGGGCGAATCCGGCTCAGGGAAAAGCGTGACGGCGATGTCGGTCATGCGTTTGCTGGATGAAAAGCAGACCCGCTATTCGGGAAAAATTCAGTTCGGCGGACAGGATTTGCTCAGCCTGAACGCGCGTCAGATGCAGAGTATTCGCGGCAACCGCATCGGAATGATTTTTCAGGAACCGATGACCAGCCTGAATCCGGTGCTGAAAATCGGTGTCCAGATTACCGAAGTGCTCAAACGCCATCGCGGGATGGATGACGCCACCGCGCGCGCCGAAGCTGTCCGTTTGCTGGAAAAAGTGCGTATTCCGGCGGCCACCTCCCGGCTCAATGAATATCCGCTGAGCTTTTCCGGCGGCATGCGCCAGCGTGTGGTGATTGCCATCGCGCTGGCCTGTAATCCGCGTTTATTAATTGCAGACGAACCGACGACGGCGCTGGATGTCACTATTCAGGCGCAAATTCTGGCGCTGATAAAATCGCTTCAGGAAGAAGAGGGGATGTCGGTGCTGTTCATCACGCACGATATGGGCGTGGTGGCGGAAGTCGCTGACCGCACGCTGGTGATGCATCGCGGCGAAGCGGTGGAACAGGCGTCAACGCGCGAAATTTTTCATCTGCCGCAACACGCTTATACCCGCGCGCTGCTTTCGGCGGTGCCGCGGCTCGGCGCGATGGAAGGTACGACGCTGCCCGCCCGTTTTCCGCTGACGGACACGCGAACCGGAGCACCGCTGACGGTGGCCGAACCGGTCAACACGTTACGCGCCGGGCCGCCGGTGCTCGACGTAAAAAACCTGATCACCCGTTTTGATGTGAAATCCGGCCTGCTGCGGCGCGTGACGGCGCGCGTACATGCGGTTGAAGATCTCTCGTTCAGCCTGCAACCGGGCGAAACGCTCTCGCTGGTCGGTGAATCGGGCTGTGGAAAATCGACCACCGGCCGCACGATTTTGCGTCTCACCGAAGCCACCTCCGGCGACGTGCTGATCGCAGGTCAGGACATCCGCCGTGCCGATCCGGCGCATCTGGCGGAAATCCGCATGCAGGCGCAGATGATTTTTCAGGATCCGTATGAAAGCCTGAACCCGCGTATGCGAATCGGCCAGGCGATTGCCGAACCGATGATCAGTCTCGGCCTGCACAATGCAGAAGGCGCGAAACGCCGCGTCGCGCAACTGCTCGAACAGGTCGGGCTGCAAAGTAATATGGCGTCCCGATTTCCGCATCAGTTTTCCGGCGGCCAGCGTCAGCGGATCTGCATCGCACGCGCACTGGCGCTGGAACCTAAAATGATTATCGCCGATGAAGCCGTCTCGGCGCTGGACGTCTCAGTAAAAGCGCAGGTTATCAATCTGATGCTCGATCTCCAGCAGGAACTCGGGCTGGCGTATCTGTTTATCTCACATGATATGGCCGTCGTGGAACGTGTCAGCCATCGCGTGGCGGTGATGTATCTGGGGGAAATCGTGGAAATGGGGTCACGCGCGGATATTTTTGAAAACCCGCAACACGCCTATACCCGCAAACTGCTGGCCGCCGTGCCGGTGCCCGACCCGGATGTCCGCCGTAAACGAGCCGTCGCGCCGGAAGAACTCGCCAGCCCGCTGCGCAGCGCCAGCTATCTGCCGCCCGCCCGACATTACCGCGAAGTCGGCGCGGGGCATTTTGTGCAGGTTTGAATGAAATATCCGATCAGATAAGAGGGGAGGACTAAATTTAATTTTTTAGTCATACAGCCACTTTCCCGCACGCGCTGATTCAGCCAACATTTTGAGCGTTAATGGTAGTGGCTCCTCGTAATCATCTCCGCATGTGCATAACGCAAAGATTGATAGGCCAGACGCCTCAATTGGCCAGTACTTTAAGAAATCGAACCCCTGAGGTTCAACCTGGAATTTCTCGAAATATTCTTTCATGATGTCGTCCCCGGTTTCACACGCCCAGACATAACGGCCGGTAGAAAGGCTGGTATCAATAGTGACCGGCCAGCGTTTTTTAGAGAAATAACCCGGTTTGTTAAAACGCTCATTGTACCAATTTATGATTTCCTCATTACTTACCATAGGCGATCTTTCTCATTGGCAATGGTGTTAAAACGGTTAGTGGTTTTGCAGGCAATTGTAGCAACATCGTCCGCGAGTATTACCCAACCAACAAAAGGGATCCATCGGCCAACAAATGCCCCGAGATTTGTTACGTAGGAGAATTTTAACCGCCGGATACTCCCGTTAGTTAGAGTAGGCCATTGCTTAACCTCTATATTAAGCCATTGCCTCAGATGATAACTTAATATCGAGGTTCCAGGTGTTGCGCCAAGAGGTTTGGCACGTGTCGCTTTCATGGGCTGGCCGAGAACAATCAGAGCAAGGTTTGCAAAATCGGTAATCCCTACCTGTTTGCCGGTTTCATCCAGAAAAACCCAAAAGAACAGTTCCCCTGGTGATAAATTAGATAACCCGTTGAAGTAGTAGCCACTGGTTTGTTCGGTAGTATCCATATTTTGTTACCCGGTTATGCGCTCATTCCATGCATCACTGTACTGGATATTTCCATCCAAATATTTCCATGTGATTTTCTGATAGCGCAGTTGAATGGCTTCTTTATGGCCAACATTTATCACTGCTTTTGTGTCATGCATCATCGGGACGACAGAGACGATCTTCACGCCTTCCATGAACATGTTGAAATATTCAACTTCATGACCCGCGTCATTGATCCAGTACCATTTCAATTCTGCTGAGTTCAAGGTCTGGCCGGTGGCCACAGCTTTGTATAGGTAAGGTGAGGAGGAATCAAAATCCTTCTCAACCTGCATTGCTCCATGTACCCGCGTACCCGTGAGTTTTCCCGTGCCACTATCAGTGGGAATACTGAGGGAATGATTGAACGATGTGATTTCGATTGAGTGCTCGCGACCTCTGACATCGACTGACCCCTTAATCAGTGCACCGCCGTCGTCTTTGAGCCATAAGTAAGCTGGAATAGCCATATTTAACTCCCTGTCGTTTGTGTGACAACACCGTATGCTTCCCCGTGTCTATTAACAATTAGTGATTGATTATTAATGTTATTTTCAGAAAAGTAGTACATAAAATCGATAACTCAGCCTCGCAGAAACCAGTCACTTTTACCCTGCACATTTCAGTGGATGCCAGCCGAGATCCGCTCATTACGCAACTTAGTTACAACATACTTTATATGTGGAGAGATTTTCTGTCCGCGTTATCTGTATGTGCCCTGCAAACCGGCGGCATAAGATCCCTCTGTAAGCCGCATCGCAGGCGGGCTCTGGCTTAGTCCAAATGGTCATTAGAAATACCCTAACGATCGTTATAAATAATCTTGACCTGGTGACGGCGATCACGTTTTATTACGATCAAAATACATGTCCGTAATAATTCACCTCGCTAAGGATAACAATAATGACTGAGTGCTCATCGCTGGACACCCGGCCAGAGACGTCTGCTTTTCGCCGCTGGCTGGCGGTCTTTTCACTGGCCTGCGGCACCTTTGTTCTGGTTAACACTGAATTCCTGCCTATCGGCCTGCTGTCGCCGATTGCGCAATCTCTGGGCGTGACGGAAGGCCACGCCGGGCTGGCGGTGATGTTGCCGGGATTAATCGCGGCTATTTCTGCGCCGCTGATTATGCTTTTCGCCAAAAAAATGGATCGCCGGAATCTGCTTTTACTGCTCTCGGCGTCAGTGATTCTGGCAAACGGTATCGCGGTGATGGCCGAATCGTTCAACGTTTTGCTGATCGGACGCATTATTCTCGGCATCGGTGTCGGCGGTTTCTGGTCGTTTGCAATTCCGTCCGGACGCAGACTGGTGGCAGAAGAGCAGGGCGCACGCGCCATTTCGCTGATCACCGCCGGCGTGGCCGTCGGAACCGTGGCGGGCGTTCCGGCAGGGGCGTTTATCGGCGATTTGTATGGCTGGCGGATGGCGTTTACCCTCAACTCCGCGCTGGCGCTGGTTTTCTTCGTGCTGCAATGGCTGGCGCTGCCTTCTTTACCGGCGCAGCAGTCCATCGGCCTGCGCGCAATGCTCGGCGTGACGAAAGTGGCGGGGATCCGTTATGCGCTAATCATCGGTGTCTTTATGGCGGGCGGCCATTTCGCGGCTTACACCTATCTCGAACCCTGGCTGCGCTTTAATCTCAAACTGCCTGCCAGCGATATTTCCTTATTGCTGATGGGCTACGGGGTTGCAGGGCTGATTGGCACGCTGACCACGGAAATCACCGTGCGCGAATTTGGCGTGAAGAAAGCTTTCATGCTGAACATGTTGCTGCTGAGTCTTTCGGTGCTGGCGTTGTCGCTGTTTAACCTGCCGTTGCCGCTGGCCAGTGCGCTTGTGATCCTCTGGGGCCTGGCGTTTGGTGCGCTACCGGTGTGTCTCAATATCTGGACTTATCAGGCATCGCCCGCTTTGTTTGAAACCGGTTCAGCGTTACTGGTTTGCGTATTCCAGACCTCGCTGGCGCTGGGCGCGCTGTTCGGCGGGATCCTCGCGGACAATGCCGGTGTCAGCAGTGCGTTTCTGCTCGGCGGCGCGCTGACGCTGCTCGCGGGCATCACCATTTTCCTGTCACGCCCGCAACCTGTTGCGCTGCATTCCGCCAAAGAATGATCGTTTGCGATCAGGAAATCTTTCCACGTAAGCGATTCTGACCTCCCCGGAGCCTGCCTTTGGCGGGCTTTATTTGATTTAAGGCAATTTCAGCTCAATTATTGTTCGCATGAACTTCGCAGCCCTGCTATTTTTTTAACGGGGTTTAACCGGAGGGAGTGCGTTATATGAGAGTGTTGAGGAGTGAAAGGGACTATATATCGTGGATGTTTGAAGACTACTTTAAGTTTTCGGATTCCATCGTCTCACCATTAATGAGTGATGAGGAAATTCAGCAGGTTTTGGTTGAATTGCACCCTGATTCTTTTCCCTGCATTGGATATTTAACATCTTCACCAAATGGTTGTATTTATGATGTAAATTTTATTTCTCCTGACACGGTTTCAGCATGGGCGACGGAATTGAATGTAAGGTAATCCTATTTTATTGATAATGATATACACCATAAAAAACATGGTCTTAAGATTAATCCTAGGCCATGTTTTGTTTTTACTGAAACAAAATACGTGGAGGTTAAACAACAAATTAACAACACTCAGGTTATCGTTTTATAGAATTTAAGAATAAATGTCCGCCAAAAATTACGCTTTTTGCATTAGGTTATTTCTTTTTCGTATTTGCTCATGTGAAAACGTTTTGAAACACTGTGTCTGTAAAGCTACGGCTTCAATTTGAACACTTATTTATTCACGGAAAGAGTAAACCTCATGCGCACCGCAATAAAAATTTCACTCCTGGCGTTATCGCTGGTTGGCGCTCTGGCGCTGACGGCTTGTGATCAAAAATCCAAAGATAACCACATCAAAGTGGGCATCAGCGCGGGTATCGATCAGCAGATGTGGGAAACCATCAAGAAAACGGCCAAAGATAAATACAATCTGGACGTCGAAGTGGTGACCTTCAACGATTTCGTGCTGCCTAACTCTGCACTGAGTAGCGGCGATATTGACGTCAATTCCTTCCAGCACCGCCCGTATCTCGATAAACAAGTGAAAGAGCGCGGCTACAAACTGGTGGAAGTGGGTAAAACCTTTGTTTACCCGATCGCGGCGTATTCCCGCAAAATCAAATCCATCGATCAGCTGAGCGACGGCGCGCAGGTTGCCGTACCGAACGATCCGACTAACCTTGGTCGCTCGCTGTTACTGCTGCAAAAACAAGGGCTGATTAAACTGAAAGACGGCGTGGGTTTGCTGCCTACTTCGCTGGATATCATTGAGAACCCGAAACATCTCAAAATTGTTGAGATTGAAGCCCCGCAGCTGACCCGCGCAATTGACGATGACAAAATTGAACTGGCGGTGATCAACACCACGTATTCCGGTCAGGTTGGCCTGACGCCGGGCAAAAACGGTCTGTTCGTGGAAGACAAAGATTCGCCTTACGTGAACATTATTGTGGCGCGCGAAGATAACAAAGACAGTCAGGCCGTGAAGGAACTGGTTGAGGCTTATCAGACAGATGCAACAGTTAAAGCGGCGGATGCCATCTATCACGGTGATGCGGTAAAAGGCTGGTAAGAATACAATCGCCAATAAGTAATCATTGAATCCTGAGATTTCACAATCTCAGGATTTTTTGTCTCTGTAAAATCAAAAAGCCGTTTTCAGCAGACGCCGAAATCACCGTCTAAGTGATACAGATTCACAGAATCAGCGCTCACTTCGATCTCTTTTTTTGCAAAATCATCCGTACGCGCACACCACAACGTCTCGCCTTCCACGCGCAGCACAATCATTTGCGGTCCGCCGGTTTTTGACTGAACCAAATCCTGGGGTTTAAACATGTTTGTCTCTCTGTATTTTTGTGGGGGTGAATGAATTCCGTGATTTGCGATAAAACCGCGGTGAAGCCGCATAGCCGGGCGATCCTCGCGAATCACAGCGCTAAAGCTATACTTATAGCCAATGTAATACAAACCGGAGGAAAAACATGACCATTCATAAGAAAGGATCGGCGCACTGGGAAGGCGATATTAAACACGGTAAAGGTTACATCTCGTCTGAAAGTGGCGCCCTTAAGGATCAGCCGTACGGATTTAACACCCGTTTTGAAGGCAAAGCCGGAACCAACCCGGAAGAACTGATTGGCGCCGCGCATTCTGCGTGCTTCTCAATGGCGTTATCGCTGATGCTCGGCGAAGCAGGGCACACGCCGGAAAGCATCGATACCGTTGCAGATGTGTCACTGGATAAAGTAGATGGCGGATTTGCCATCACTAAGATTGCGCTCGACAGCAAAATCAAACTGCCGGGTATCGATAAAGACAAATTTGACGAAATCATCAAAAAAGCCAAAGCTGGCTGCCCGGTTTCACAGGTGCTGAAAGCGGAAATCACGCTGACTTATCAGCTCCACTGATACCTTCACCGCACCTCTTCTAAGCCATGCAAAGCGCATGGCTTTTTTGTGTCTGCTTCATAACTCTCACTTTAAGTTCTCCGCCCGTTTGACAAAAATCCGCCGCCTGCCATTACTTGATCATTCCCTTAAACCGAATGCTGAGCCATTGCGTTCGATTATATGTAGAGGTCTTGATCGCGCCATGTTGACGTTACGCCAGATCCGCCATTTTATTGCTGTCGCTGAGACCGGTTCGATTTCTGCGGCTGCGCAGGCTTCTTTTGTTTCGCAATCGTCGTTAACGCAGGCGATTCAGCAACTTGAAGTGGAAACCGAAGCGCGGCTGTTTGACCGTCACGCGAAGGGAATGACTTTGACGCATCAGGGGCATCAGTTTTTGCGCCAGTCGTATCTGATCCTCGCAACCGTTGATAACGCCAAACGCAGCCTGCAACTGGGCACCGAAAGTGTGACCGGGCAAATCACGCTGGGCGTAACCAGCCTGGTGGCCGGGTATTTTCTGGTGGATTTACTCAAGCAGTTCAACGCGTATTACCCGAACGTCGAGGTGAAAGTCGTCGAAGATGAGCGCCAGTACATCGAACATCTGCTGGTCAGCGGCGAAATTGATATCGGTGTGCTGATCCTCTCAAATCTTGAAGACCGCGATGCGCTCCAGACCGAAGTGCTGACCCACTCCTCTTACCGCTTGTGGCTGCCGCCGTTGCATCCGCTGCTGGAGCGTGAAAGCATTTCGCTGGCGGATATCGCTAACGAACCCCTGATCCAGCTCAATGTGGATGAAATGGAAAAGCACGCGCAGCGGCTGTGGGCGCGGGCGGGGCTGAAACCGAATATCGCGATGAAAACCGCCTCGACCGAAGCCGTGCGCAGCCTGGTGGCGGCAGGGCTTGGCGTGTCTGTTCAGCCGGACATGGCGTACCGCGCGTGGTCGCTGGAAGGCAATATGATCGAAGCCAGTAAACTGGAGGATTCCATCGAACCGCTGGATATCGGGCTGGCCTGGCGGCGTGGCAGTGCGCGGCCGGAACTGGTGACGCCGTTTCTCACCATTGCGCGGGAAAACAGCGCCAAGCGACGTCCGGCTTAACGGAACATTCGTTTTTTCCGAACGCAGCCTTCAGTAATTGCTATTTGTTGCCCTCAGAGAAATTACCTAATGTGAATAGACGAATTGTTACTAACAAATAACATTTTTGTTAATTCACGATGATTGTCTTCTCTGTGGGGTAAGCGATGTCGGATGCAGAATTTGTTGCCCGTTTTTCTGAAAAACATGCAATTAACGGCGACCTCCGGACCGGCGAGGGCGCCACGCAAAGTATTTTCAATCCCGCCACCGGTGAAGTCATTGCCGAAATCGCTGAAACCTCGCTTTCTCAGGTCGATCAGGCCGTCACCGCCGCCAACAATGCTTTTCTGCGCTGGTCACGCACCACGCCGGCTGAACGTGCATCGGTGCTTTTGCGCATTGCCGACGCTATCGAAAAACAGGCGTCGTCACTGGCGCAGCTGGAATCTGTTAACTGCGGAAAACCGCTGCATCAGGCGCTGAAAGACGATCTGCCTGCGGCCATCGACGTTTTTCGCTTCTTTGCCGGTGCGGTGCGATGTCAGCAAGGGCAGCTTTCCGGTGAATATCTTCCCGGCCACACGTCGATGGTGCGCCGCGATCCGCTGGGCGTGGTGGCGTCTATTGCGCCGTGGAATTACCCGCTGATGATGTCGGCGTGGAAGATTGCACCGGCGCTGGCCGCGGGAAATACCGTGGTTTTTAAACCTTCCGAACATACGCCGCTGACCATTCTTGCGCTGCTGCCAGCGTTACAGGAAATCCTGCCGCCCGGCGTGCTTAACGTGATCACCGGCAGCGGCGAGGGCGTCGGTAATGCGCTGGTCAGCCATCCGCACGTTCGTCTGATTTCCCTGACCGGCGATATCGTCACCGGCCAGCGCATTCTTCAGGCTGCGGTCAAAACCGTGAAACGTACGCATCTGGAACTGGGCGGTAAAGCGCCGGTGATTGTGTGCAATGACGCTGATATTGACGATGTGGTAGAGGCGGTCAGCCAGTGGGGATATTACAACGCAGGGCAGGACTGTACGTCCGCCTGCCGCGTTTATGCGCAGGCCGGGATTTATGAGCGTCTGGTAGAAAAATTGGGTGAGGCGGTCTCGCAGTTATCTTTCGCGCGCAAAAACGATAGCGAAAATTTTATGGGGCCGCTCATCAGCAGCCGCCAGCGGGATCGCGTGTCGAGCTTTGTAGAGCGGGCGCTGAGCCAGCCGCACATCGAGCGTATTACCGGCGCAGCGTCGCATTCCGGCCCCGGTTTTTATTACCAGCCGACGCTGCTGGCGGGCTGCCTGCAAAGTGATGAAATCGTCCAGCGCGAAGTGTTCGGGCCGGTCGTGAGCGTGACGCGGTTCGACACTATTGCGCAGGTCGTCAGCTGGGCAAACGAATCAGAATACGGACTGGCGTCGTCGGTCTGGACACAAAATATCGACCTGGCAATGCAAATCTCTTCCCACCTGCAATACGGCACCACCTGGATTAACACCCACTTTTCATTAGTCAGCGAAATGCCCCACGGCGGATTAAAACGCTCCGGGTACGGCAACGATCTTTCCAGTTATTCATTACAGGATTACAGCGTAGTCAGACACATCATGGCGAAGTTCAAACCACAATTCTAAAAACATATCTACGACGACAGGACAGGAGTAACCGATGAAAAAGCTATCTGCTATTTGTTTGGGCCTGCTGAGTTTTTTAAATACCGCTCTGGCCGCGGAAACACCGGCAAGTTTGGGTAAAGGCGAAGGCCAGTTAAATATTGTGGCCTGGCCGGGGTATATCGAGCGCGGTGAAAGCGACAAAAATTACGACTGGGTGACCCAGTTTGAAAAGCAAACCAGCTGCAAGGTGAATGTGAAAACCGCGGCGACGTCCGATGAAATGGTCAGCCTGATGGCGAAAGGCGGCTATGACCTGGTGACGGCGTCCGGCGATGCGTCGTTACGCCTGATTTACGGTAAACGCGTCCAGCCAATTAATCCGGCGCTGATCCCCAACTGGAAGAGTATCGATCCGCGTCTGACGCAGGGCGCATGGTTTAACGTTGGCGGAAAAGTGTACGGCACGCCGTATCAGTGGGGGCCAAACCTGCTGATGTATAACACCAAAACTTTCCCGACCGCGCCGGACAGCTGGGCGGTCATTTTCGTTGCGCAAAATCTGCCGGATGGCAAACCGAATCAGGGACGCGTGCAGGCGTATGACGGCCCGATCGCCATCGCGGATGCCGCGCTGTATCTGAAAAGCACCCAGCCGGATCTGAAAATCGACGATCCGTACCAGCTCAATGAAACCCAGTATGCCGTCGTGCTGAAACTGCTGCGCGCACAACATCCGCTGATCCACCGCTACTGGCACGATGCGTCGGTGCAGATGAGTGATTTCAAAAATGAAGGCGTAGTTGCCAGCTCTTCCTGGCCGTATCAGGCCAATGCGCTGAAAGGGGAGAAACAGCCGATTGCCACCGTGTTCCCGAAAGAGGGCGTTACCGGCTGGGCGGATACCACCATGTTAGCTGCTGATTCTGAGCATCCGAACTGTGCGTATCAGTGGATGAACTGGTCGCTTGAGCCAAAAGTGCAGGGCGACGTTGCCGCTTGGTTTGGCTCCGTGCCTGCGGTTCCGGCCGGATGCAAAGCCAGCCCGCTCTTAGGCACGGAAGGCTGCGAAACCAACGGTTTCAATAAGTTTGCGTCCATTTCCTTCTGGAAAACGCCGCAGGCCGAAGGCGGGAAGTTCGTTCCTTACAGCCGCTGGACACAAGACTACATCGCCATCATGGGCGGCAGATAATCCGCTTCATCCTTTGAGCCGTCTCTGCGTTGGCTGCGTTCGCGAACCCCGGTCACTTACTTCAGTAAGCTCCCGGGGATTCACTCAGTTGCCGCCTTGATACAACTCAAATGATTTTGCGTTTGGTTTCGGTGAAAAAATCCAGGAGCACTTTATGCCTGCCGTACAGTTCATCAATGTTTCCCGTTTATTCGGGGATGTGAAAGCCGTCGATAATGTGTCGATTGATATTCAGGACGGCGAGTTCTTTTCTATGCTCGGGCCTTCGGGCTCAGGGAAAACAACCTGCCTGCGTCTGATCGCAGGTTTTGAAACGCTGACATCAGGGTCCATCCGCATCCACGGGCAGGAAGCGTCGCAGCTCGCGCCGTATGAGCGCGACGTGAATACCGTTTTTCAGGATTACGCGCTGTTTCCGCACATGACGGTACTCGATAATGTCGCTTATGGCCTGATGGTCAAAGGCGTGGGGAAAAAGGAGCGAACGCACAAGGCGATGGAAGCGCTTGAACGCGTGGCGCTCGGTTTTACCGCCGACCGTAAACCGGCATTTTTGTCCGGCGGCCAGCGTCAGCGCGTGGCGCTGGCAAGGGCGCTGGTGAATCAGCCGGGCGTGTTGCTGCTCGATGAACCGCTCGGCGCGCTGGATCTCAAACTGCGGGAGCAGATGCAGGGTGAGCTGAAAAAGCTGCAACGTGAGTTGGGTATCACCTTTATTTTTGTTACCCACGATCAGAGCGAAGCGCTGTCGATGTCGGATCGCGTCGCGGTGTTCAACAATGGCCGCATCGAACAGGTCGATACGCCGCGCGAGCTGTATCTCAACCCGCGTACTGCATTTGTCGCGCAGTTTGTCGGCACCGCGAACGTGCTCACTTCCGATCTCTCCCTCAAACTCACCGGTCTTTCCGGCAGCCGTTCCATCCGCCCTGAACATATCCGCCTGACGCCGCAACCGGTAGCCGGAACGGATACGGTACAGGTCAGCGCCATCCTCAAAGATATTCATTTCCAGGGCGCCGCTACGCGTTACGAACTGGCGCTGGAGGGCGGTGAAAAGCTGTTTGTCAGTGAGGCAAATAACCTTTCGGTCAGCGCGAAAAACACCTTCCATCAGGGGCAACCGGTGGTGGCCTGTTGGGACAAAGATGCCATGGTGGCGCTGCTTGAGGGTTAAACGATGGATATCAGCATGACTCCTTACGAGAAGCGATCGCGGCATGGCCGGGCGCTGGTGACATTCCTGCATCGCCGCCCCGGATTTTATCTGGCGCTGCTGCTGGTGCCGCCGCTGCTGTGGTTCGGCGCGGTGTATTTAGGCTCGCTGTTTGCGCTGTTGTGGCAGGGTTTTTATACCTTCGACGACTTCACCATGACGGTATCCAATACGCTGACGCTGGCCAACTTGCGGGCGCTGTTTGATCCGGTGAATGCCGACATCATTATCCGCACCGTGACGATGGCGCTGCTGGTGTCATTTTTCAGCGCGGTGCTGGCGTTTCCGATTGCGTATTACATGGCGCGCTACATTACCGGCAAGAAAAAGGCGTTCTTTTATATCGCCATTATGATGCCGATGTGGGCGAGCTATATCGTCAAAGCCTATGCGTGGACGCTGCTGCTTTCCAAAGGCGGCGTGCTGCAATGGTTCCTGGAACATCTCGGGCTGGAGCCGTTATTGGCGGCGGTGCTGAGCCTGCCGGGGATTGGCGGGAATACGTTATCGACGTCCGGGATTGGCCGCTTCTGGGTCTTCGTCTACATCTGGCTGCCGTTTATGATTTTGCCGATTCAGGCCGCGCTGGAACGCCTGCCGCCATCGCTGATCCAGGCATCGGAAGATTTAGGCGCCAAGCCGTGGCAGACGCTGCGCTACGTGATTTTCCCGCTGGCGGTGCCGGGCATTGCCGCCGGGTCGATTTTCACTTTCTCGCTGACGCTGGGCGATTACATCATCCCGCAGCTGGTGGGGCCGCCGGGGTATTACATCGGCAACATGGTGTATTCACAACAAGGTTCGATCGGCAATATGCCAATGGCTGCGGCGTTTACGCTGGTGCCTATCGTGCTGATCGCGCTTTATCTGTCGATGGTTAAACGATTGGGGGCTTTCGATGCACTCTAAACGCGCACCCTGGTTACTGAAACTTTCCGCGTGGAGCGGGCTGGTTTTCCTGCATTTCCCGCTGCTGATTATTGCCGTCTACGCCTTTAACACCGAAGACGCGGCGTTCAGTTTTCCACCGAAAGGCTTCACGCTGCACTGGTTCGCCGTGGCGGCCGGGCGTCACGACATTCTCGACGCCGTCTGGCTCTCGGTACAAATCGCCTGCTACGCCACGATTATCGCGATGGTACTGGGCACGCTGGCGGCTGCGGCGCTGTATCGCCGGAATTTCTACGGCAAAAACAGCATCACATTATTGTTCATGTTGCCGATCGCACTGCCGGGGATCATCACCGGGCTGGCGCTGCTCAACGCCTTTCACGCCGCGCAGATCGAACCGGGCATGCTGACGATTGTTATCGGCCACGCCACGTTTTGCATGGTGATTGTTTATAACAACGTGATTGCGCGCTTCCGGCGAATTACGCACAGCCTGATTGAGGCGTCGATGGATCTCGGGGCGGACGGCTGGCAGACCTTCCGCTATATCATTTTGCCCAACCTCAGTACGGCGCTGCTGGCGGGCGGAATGCTGGCGTTTGCGCTGTCTTTCGATGAAATCATAGTGACGACATTCACCGCCGGGCACGAACGGACATTGCCGATCTGGCTGCTCAATCAGCTGGGCAGGCCGCGTGAAGTGCCGGTGACGAACGTCGTCGCGCTGAGCCTGATGGTACTGACCATGTTCCCGATTTTAGGGGCGTGGTATCTGACAAAAAACGGGTCTGATGTGGCCGGTGACGGCAAATAATAAGGAAAAATGATGCAAACGAACATGCTGATTAATGGTGAGCTGGTTGCCGGAGAAGGGGCGTCATTGCCGGTTTTCAACCCGCATAACGGACAGGAAATTGTGCGTCTGGCGCAGGCCAGCGAGCAGCAGACCAAACAGGCCGTCGATCTGGCGCATCGCGCATTCACGCAGTGGGGACAAACCACGCCGAAAACCCGCGCCGAACTGCTGCTGGCGCTGGCCGACCGCATCGAAGCCAACGCCGAAGCGCTGGCAAAACTCGAGTCCCTGAACTGCGGGAAACCGTATCATCTGGCGCTGGGCGATGAGATCCCGGCGGTGGCCGACGTGTTTCGCTATTTCGCCGGTGCCAGCCGTTGCCTGAACGGCTTAGCCAGCGGGGAATATCTGTCCGGACATACGTCGATGATCCGCCGCGACCCGCTGGGCGTGGTGGCATCTATCGCGCCGTGGAACTATCCGCTGATGATGGCGGCGTGGAAAATCGCGCCCGCACTGGCGGTGGGCAACTGCGTGGTGATCAAACCTTCTGAAATCACGCCACTGACGGCGCTGAAGCTGGGCGAACTGGCACAGGATCTCTTCCCGGCTGGCGTGCTGAACGTGCTGTTTGGCGACGGTCAGACGGTGGGTAACGCGCTGACGCATCACGATAAAGTCCGCATGATTTCCCTGACCGGTTCAGTCGCAACGGGTGAAAAAATTGTTGCGCAGGCCACCAGCGGCATCAAACGTACGCATATGGAACTCGGCGGCAAAGCGCCGGTGATTGTATTTGATGACGCGGATATCGATCAGGTGGTGGAAGGCGTGCGCACGTTTGGCTTCTACAACGCCGGGCAAGATTGTACCGCCGCCTGCCGCATTTACGCGCAGAAAGGCGTTTATGCCCGGCTGGTCGCAGCACTGGGCGAAGCGGTTTCCACGCTGAAATTAGGCACCGATGAAAACAGCGAAATGGGCCCGCTGGTTTCTGCGGCGCATCTCGAACGTGTCGAAGGTTTTGTGCAGCGCGCAAAACAGGTGCCGCATATTGAGGTCGTGACCGGCGGCGAACGCGTCTCAGGCGAAGGGTATTACTTCCAGCCCACGGTGCTGGCAGGCGCACGGCAGGAAGATGAAATTGTTCAGCGCGAAGTGTTTGGCCCCGTCGTCAGCGTGACGGAGTTCGATACCGAAGAGCAGGTTCTCGACTGGGCCAACGAGTCAAACTACGGGCTGGCTTCGTCAGTCTGGACGCAAAACATCGGCCGCGCGCACCGCCTCAGCGCCCGCCTGCAATACGGCTGCACCTGGGTGAATACGCACTTCATGCTGGTCAGCGAAATGCCACACGGCGGCCAGAAACAATCCGGCTACGGCAAAGACATGTCGGTGTACGGGCTGGAGGATTACACGGCAATCAGGCATGTGATGATAAAACACGAATAACGGGCTTTCATGGTTCGTCGCAGTTATTCAGGCGGGGCGCATCGTCAAAATCATTTGTTATCAGGCTAATAGTCAAAATGGCAATTATTGTTAAATACTATTAGGAGGAATCTGAGAAGATGAGTTCGCCCCTTCAAGAGCTAAGCCAATGAGAGTGCCGGAGATAAGCGCCGGGTGGGGTAAAAATTAAGGAGAAGGCCGCCATCGGGCGGCCTTTTTGCGTTTCTGAAGCGGAGTCTACGATGAACTGCTCAGGAATATGATGGCGATAATGAACGAGACGACCGTCAGGGCAGCGAGTAAGCAGTTGCCGGGAGTCAGCAACTTGCTGTTGGTCTTGCTTCGGTGGTTTCGGAACAGTATCCAGATCATCACAATCGCGATGAGTATGAATATTATCCCGCCGGTCAGACTGGCAACTGAAGTCATGTATGAGCCCTCATCAGTTAAACCCTAATGATAGCTCATATTATTGAATCTATTCCCGAAGCAGGCGTGCGGGCGTTATGCCTCGCCGGAAGCCGCGATTTTTTTGCGGGCGATGTCGATAAACAGAATGCTGGCCGCGAACGAAATTCCGGAGCCGATGATCATGGAAAGCAGATAAGAAGTGACGTAATTATATTCTTTATCTATTAATGTCTGTTGTTCAGAAATTAAATCAATGTTGTCCATGACATAACCCCGGGACAAAAAGAGGCCTGCCCAGAGCGCGCCGCAGACAATGAAACAGGTATAACAGACGTACGAGAATTTTTTATCAATATAATCAAGGTAGAACTTGGGATCTGAATAGGCCATTTTGAGAAGACCCAAAAAACAGCCCAGATAAATACCAATCAACCACTTCATTACGTCCCAGTTCATAGATGTCTCTGAATGTTGCCGCTGCGGCAGTAAACGATAGATAGAAGCCATCTCAGGATGCTTTGTCACACATCGCTCAATAGCCGTCAAAACCCTAACAATTTGATTTTACGTTGTTTTTGTCGTAAATAACGCGGTGTATTATCACACACACTTCGACATTCTGGCAAGATTGTTCACGCTGCTGAAAGAGTGGAACAGGTTAAAGGAAGTCCTAAATTGCGCAGCGTAAAACGGAAATAAAAAAGAGCCGGAGATTTCTCTGTCGGCTCTTTTTTGGCACTAAACGTTTGATGCTTAATTAACGCTTTCTCGCCAGCAGCGTGGCAAAACGCAGTTTGTAACGGTTGCCGTTTTCATCGCGTTTATGCAGTTCGCCGACGTCTTCGTTGTATTTAACGATTTCCCAGCCTTCGTAATAATTACGCAATTCTTCCGGTTTGAAAGTAAACGGGAAAGGCAACGGACACGGATAATCCGGGCTGTCCATAGCCGCGACAATCAGGTTGTAGCCGCCGGACTTTGTCGCCGCGTGCATATCTTCGATGATGTGCGGGATGCTGCCGCGTTCCAGGAACATCATCACCACGGTGGAGAAAATGAAATCGTACTCGCCGCTGAAACGGTGCGAATTGAGATCTGCCTCGCTTATTGCGATGTTTTGCAGTGATTCCGCAGCGATGATTTCATTCACTTTTGCGACGCTCATCGCGTTGTGATCCCAACCGGTGACGTCGAAACCTTTCAGGTTCAGATAAAGCGAGTTACGCCCGCTGCCGCAGCCTAAATCCAGCGCTTTGCCCGGCTGGACATAATTTGCGGCGTTGATGATTTCAGAGTGCGTGCGGGTCAGGCTGTATTTTTCGGTGTAATAATCTTCGTGCGCAATGGGCTGAGTCATCCCTGGTTTCCTTTAATAGTGAATCGAATATCCGCTATTATCCTCCAAAATGACTCCGGCACCATTACCCTTAGTGATCAGCTTTATCGCCTAAAAACTTACACCGCCAGCCAGGCCTTCGCGCTGGCTTTCATTTTTTGTTCCAGTTCGCTGCCACGTGTGGCAAAGATGCGGTTCAGCGGGAAACCGCTTTTTTCCAGCAGATAAGCCAGTGCGGCATATTCACGCGGATACTTCGTCACGACGCTCTGGTCTATTTCCACCGGGCCCAGCGGGAAAGTGAACGTGCCCATATCGTAAACACTCTGACGGTGGAAGAGTTTCCAGACGCCGTCGCGTTTTTCGGCCAGATCGTAAAAACGGTTATGGCATTCACAGCCCAGATTAAGTTTTACGTTTTCGCCCATGATCATCGCGTTGGTTTCCAGAATCGCTTTGTTTCCGCGGGTATTAAACGTGACGGCCGGTTGTGCGATGAGGTGTTTGGTGCGCAAATCCGACGCGCCCATACGCATTGAGCCATCGACAAAATCGCTCGCCAGCCCTTCAAACCAGGTGATTTCAATCGTGCCGTCCGGGTGGAATAAATTGCGCAGCCCTTCCCAGTTACCCAGGTCGCGGAACATCCAGCCATTCATCAGATCATTAAGTTGCTGACGGTCTTCAAGTTGATTTTGCATTTCGGTGACTCCTGTTAGTTGACGGTGTTCAGTTTGGTCGTGAGAGGCGTTAAACTCAAATATATAGATTTGACTGAACAATCATTTTTAATGATTGATGGAGCGATTATGGATTTGCGTCATCTGAGGTATTTTCTGGCCGTCGCCGAAGAACGGCATTTTGGCCGTGCGGCTGAACGGCTTAACATTGTTCAGCCCGCGTTAAGTATGCAAATCAAAGCGCTGGAAGCTGAACTGGGCGGCGCATTATTTATACGTACCAGCCGTCACGTAGAACTCACGGAAGCCGGGATTCTGCTGCGGGCAGAAGCACAGCGCACGCTGGATCAGGTGGAACATACCCGGCTGACCGTTGAGCGCTCCCTGCGCGGGGAAACCGGGCGCGTCAGGGTCGGATTCGCGGGCAATGCCATTTTCAGCGGTAAAATGACCAGCGATTTACGGCGTTTCCATAAAGCTTATCCCGATGCGGAGATTGTGATTCAGGAAGTCGCGCCGCAAAAACAGGTGGAAGCGATCCTCGCCGGACAGCTGGATATTGGTTACACGCCGGATAACAGCACGACGTCCGTCGCTGCCATCCGGGTGCAAAAGGCCGGAAGCTGGGAAATTATGGTGGCGCTGACGGACGATCATCCGCTGGCGGCGCACGCCTGCATCACCCTTGAGATGCTCGCGGAGCAGCCGCTGATTTTGTACGACGCCCACGACACGCACGAGCACGTCTATCTCATGTTTGCGAAGAAATTGGGCGATAAGTTCCGCGTCGCGCACCGTTCCGGCAGCACCCTGAGCGTGCTGGCGATTGCCGCCGCCGGGCTCGGGCTGGCGCTGATCCCCGCGCCGGTTCAGCAGGTGAATATTCCCGGTCTGCTCTACCGCCGTCTTGATGCGCCGGAGATGATGGCGAACCTGGTGATCATCAGCCGCGTCTCAGAACCGGGTCATGCGGTCACGGCTTATCTTGAGATGGCGCTCCCGGCGGTGTGAAGGATTCTGCCGCCGGTATGGCGTTAATTTCCGCGTCTTCCGGTCTGGTGGTTTGTCTGCCGGAAAATATAACTGCCGACGCCGTGAACCGGATCGCCCTGAAAACCGACTTTCTGCATGCCGATTTTTTCCAGAACTCGCTGTGACGCCAGATGATTTTCACGCACGGTGGCGGAAATCTGCGGGATCCCAAAATGCTCAAAGCCGGAATTCAGCGCCGCGCTGGCGAATTCGGTCGCCAGCCCTTTTCCCCACGCGGACGTGGCGAACCGGTAACCGAGAAACACCCTGTGATTTTCGTAGCCTTCACGAATGCTCAGCCCGCCAAACCCGATAATGTTGTCCGGCTGCGTATTCAGCGCGACAGCCCAGTGTCCGAACCCATAATCGGGCCATTCGCGCAGCCAGCCGTTCAGTTTTTCGCGGGCAAATTCAAGGTCAGGATAGGGGCCGCGCGGGTTGAACTGATGAGTCTGCGGGTCGCCATAGATCGCGAAAAGGGAATGGACATCATTGGCCTCAACCGGCCGGAGCAATAACCGCGATGTTTCGATGAGCATAGTGAATGTTTTCCTCCCGTTAGCTGAAATAGATCTTAGCCTGAGCGGAGAACTCTGCCACTGTTTGTAAGGAATAAGTGACCTTATTATTATCTCCCAACAACAAGGTCATGGTAATACGCGGGTTACAGATGAAGAGGGGAAATTAGTTACCGACTACAACGTGGTCGACATCGATTTCTACGCGTCCATCATCTTTATCCACATCACCGATAATATGCACGGTTTTGCCGATCAATCTGCGTTCATCGTCGTCGTCATCATCGTCCACGTCGATGCGGATTTTGCCCGTGCTGTCCTGGAACCAGTAGCGGTCGTCGTCTCCGGCGTAGCTGATGATTTTTCCTGTCAGCATCACCCGTGCATCGTCGCGCAGTGTTTTGGCCTGTGCCACGGTGACTTCACGGGTATGTGAATGATTCGCCAAGGCAATCATGGGAAATAAGAAAATAAGTAATACACTTTTTTTAACCATTAAGGATCCATCCTTCCCTGCGGGAATGCTATTCCGAACCGGTCTAACAAGGAGCAAAAGCAACCGGTTTACGGCGGAAGCGGATTCTAATCCTGAACAGAATGTAAGTTAATCCTGCGGGGGAATTATCAGAGATTTCTATCGTGAATATTGGATTTATCCGACGCAAACGATAATCCGATACCGGAAAATACCCCTAAAGGAGTAGTCCTGTTTGCCCGAAATTTGTTCTGTATTAAGAGAACGTTTAATTCCAGCAAAAGCGCTTTTTGGTTTTGATTTATCATACGTCAGTCATATCAATCAGGCTCAAACAATGCCCTCAATGAATATCTCGTTATCCTCCGTGCTACGCATACTTTTACTGCTTTCTCTGACCGGGCTAGCCTTGCCTGCGATGGCGATTAACTGCCAGCGGGCAGCCACGCTGGTGGAAAACACGCTGTGCAGCAGCCCGGAACTGCGCTGGCTGGATCATAATCTGAACTGGATTTATCAGACTGAAGTGGTGAAAAACCCGCAAAGTATCTGGAAACAACAACAGGAATGGCAACGTGCACGCAGCAGTTGTGTCAGTGACAGCTGCATTCAGCGCGCTTATTTACTGGGGTTAAGTTCGCTGGCGCAGGTCGACCGCAACCAAAGCATGGAAGGCAAATGGTGGAATAAAACCGCGCCCAACGGCAGCGGCGGAATGCTAACGGTTTCGCGGGTATCGCGCTGGGGCTATGAACTGAATGCCACGTCGTGGGCGGGCGTAAACAAAGTCTCGCTCAGCGGAGAAGGGCGACTTTATTACGGCGTCGGTCTGGTGGACGACCTGAAAGATGCCAGCGGTTGTAAATTACTGATGATCCCGCGTCCGGACGGAACCCTTGAGGTTGCCAGCAATACTGACTTTGGCTGCAAGCTTTTCCTGCCGGAAGGTATCGCGGTCGACGGCGTGTATGTGCGCGGAGAAACCGATCCGCGCCCTCCGGCAACCTTACTTTCGCTGGGCATTTTCCCGACCGAGGCGCTGGATCAGAAATTTCGCACGCTGGTGGGACAGGATTACGCCGAGTATGTCAGAACGGCCAATACCTACACGTACAGTGACGATCTGGATAATCAGGGTGCCACGGTCATGACGCTGACCGTGAAAGGGATGGCGAACCGCAAAGCGGCGATGATTCGTTATACCGCTGAAGGACAAATCTGGGCGCTGCGCATCGAACCAACTTCTGCGGGTAAAGTGAAGATTGGTTACGTGACGACCGAAGCCGACAAGTCAGCCATTCCAAAATCCCTCTCGACCTGGTGGCTGAACTTCCCGGATGCTCCGGAAATCGTCCCCTCACAGAAGTAATCTTCAGCGCCGGGCAGTCAGAACAACATACCGCCCGGCCACCACAGCAATCCCAGCACGACGGCCACTCTCAGTAAAAATCCGCCTGTTATCACGGCCAGATGCGCCGCCACCGGTAAGGACAGGGCACGCCGCCACTTTTTGCTGATCATCAGCTGAGCTGCCCGACAATTTTCAGATCCACATCATCCGGCACTTCGTTATAAGAAAGCACGTTCAGACCGGCGGCAAACAAACGCCCGTAGCGGGCCAGAAGCGGCCGCAACTGAGGCGCAACCAGCAGGCAAGGTGACTGATTCTGCGCTTTCAGTGTCTCGAGGATCACCGGCATATTGGTTTGCAGCTGGGTCAGAATATTCGGGTCAACCGGGAAACTGTCGAGACTGACTTTCCCCGCCTGCTGGGCCTGATTCAGCGCGCTGAGCAGCAGATTTTCCACCTGATTATCCAGCGTGAAGGCCGACAGCGCTTTTTTGTCCTGCGTCATCGAAGCAATGATGGCGCGACGCAGGGCATAACGCACGTCAGAGGCCAAAAGCAGCGGATCTTTGGTCACGGCGGCGCTTTCCACCAGCGTGGTGGCGATAGTGACAATATCTTTCAGCGACACCTGTTCGGTGAGCAGAATGCGGTAAATGCGCAGCTGCTGGCTGAAATTTAAACTGCTGTTCAGATCTTCTGCCAGTTTTGGAGCCAGTTGCGAAAGGCGCTCATTGAGCAGCGTAATGTCGTCATAGTTGAACAGTTCGGGCAGGCTTTCCCGCGCAATTTTATTCACATGCGTGGCGACCACGCTGGCGCAATCCACCACCTGATAACCCAGATTCAGCGCGCGTGCTTTCTGGTCTGGCGTGATCCACACCACCGCCAGCCCCCAGGCGGGGTCGATATCCATCACGCCATCGACTTCGCCGTACTGTTCGGCGGTAGGAATAGCCATCAGCCGGTCGGCGTGAACTTCGCCCAGCGCGCTGCGGATCCCGTTGATGTGAATGGCGTACTGCGCCGGTTTCAGGCGGAAGTTTTCACGAATGCAGATTTCCGGCAGTAAAACACCGCTGGTTTCCGACACCACCTGGCGCACGCCGCGCATACGCTGCGTCAGGGGGCTGCCTTTGGCTTTATCCACCAGTGTGACCAGCTTGTAGCCAAGATTGAGGCCAATCGGCTCAATAACCGGAATGCTTTGCCAGCAAACGGCTTGCCCTTCCGGGTCTTCCAGCACTTCGGCAATGGCGGCCATGTCGGTAACCGGCGTCGCCTGTTTTACCTTCTTGCTTTGCTGCCACGCGGTGAACAGCAGCAGGGCGGTGAACACCAGAAAGACCACATGCGGCATGCCCGGCACGACGGCCAGAATAAACATCACGAAGGCGGCGGTATACAGCGTCGCAGGTTTTGCCAGCAGCTGTTTTTTGATGTCATCGGACATCTCGCCGCCGTCACTGACGCGCGTCACGATAATCGCCGCCGCCGTCGCCAGCAGCAGGGAAGGGATCTGCGCAACCAGACCGTCACCGATGGTCAGCAGCACATACAGTTCGAAGGCGTGGCTGGCGTCCAGACCGTGTTTGAAGATACCGATGCAAATCCCGCCGATGACGTTAATCACCAGGATCATGATCCCGGCGACGGCGTCCCCGCGCACGAACTTGGATGCGCCGTCCATCGCGCCGTAGAAATCCGCTTCGTTCGCGACGTCTTTGCGGCGCTGGCGGGCTTCTTCCTGATTGATCAATCCGGCATTCAGATCGGCGTCAATTGCCATCTGTTTACCGGGCAGGGCGTCGAGGGTAAAACGCGCTGACACTTCGGAAATACGTTCGGCACCTTTGGTCACCACCACAAAGTTGATGATCATCAGGATGACGAAAACCACGAAACCGACGACGAAGTTGCCGCCGATCACCACCTGGCCGAAGGCTTCAATCACCTGACCGGCAGCGCCTGCGCCTTCATGCCCGTTGAGCAACACCACGCGGGTAGACGCGACGTTCAGACACAAACGCATCAGCGTGGTGATCAGCAAAATGGTCGGGAACAGCGCAAAATCGAGCGGCCGTTTGCTGTTCACGCTGACCAGCAGCACCATGACCGCCAGCACGATATTGAAGGTGAACAGAATATCGAGCACCATCGGCGACAGCGGCAAAATGACCATTGCCAGCATACTCAGCAGAAGTATCGGTACACCGACGTTGGCTTTTTTCAGCATCGGGATGATGCCTTTAATGTCAGGACTTGCCATGAGTTTCCAGTACCTCTTTCGGAATAGGGATCCGGGTGTTCAGCGCCGGTTTTTCACCCTGACCGGCACGCCAGGATTTCAGTTGCATCACGTAAGTCAGCACATGGGCGATGGCTGCATACAACGGTGCGGGAATTTGCTGATTTACCCGCGTAGTGTGATAAATCGAACGGGCGAGCGGCGGAAACTCAACGATTTCCACCTGATTTTTACGCGCCACTTCGCGGATATACAGCGCGACTTCGTCGACCCCTTTCGCGACGATGTAAGGTGCAGCAGCGCGGTCTGCGTCATATTTCAGCGCCACGGCAAAATGGGTCGGGTTAGTAATAATGACGTCGGCATCGGGTACGGTGACATTGATTTGTCCCATGGCCATCTGACGTTGTAACTGGCGGATCCGACCCTTGATTTGCGGGTTGCCGTCATTGTTTTTATGTTCCTCTTTCACTTCATGCTTGGTCATACGCATCTTTTTGGAGAACAGGAATTTGCTCAGCGGAATGTCGATCACCGCGAAAGCCGCGATGATTAACACGAACGTCAGCATGATGTCTTTGTACATCAGCAAGCCGTGGTTCACGGCCTGCCGCAGCCAGAGTGTTTGCAGGGAAAGCAGGTCAGGCAGTTCGCTCTGCACCGTGTTGTAAAGCACGGCCAGCAGCACGGCGCACTTGGCGATCATCTTCAGCACGTCGGTAAAATGGCTGGGCGAAACCAGTCGTTTTATGCCGCTCAGCGGGCTGATTTTCTTGAAGTCAGGTTTGAGTTTTGACAGCGTAAACTGCCAGCCGCCGGGGATCAGGCTGCCGATAATCATCGCCAGCGGCACCGGCACCAGCGTCAGAATAAACTTCATGAGGATCAGCACATGCGTGAGCATAAACTGATGCAGCGCACCGTCGTCATTGAGCCAGTCAGCCATCTGCCCGACCGCAACAAACGACGCGGCAATCAGGCTTTTGTAATAAGGCAGAAATGCGCCGAGCGTCATGAAAGACGCGATTAAACCCACCGCCACCGTGACATCTTTTGAACGCGGAATATCGCCTTTCTGGCGCGCTTTTTTCAGCTTGCCCTGCGTGGCTTTTTCGCTTTTATCGCCGCTGCTCTCCGCCATCAGGCCTCCCGCAGCCGGTCTAACTGCGCCAGCACGTCATTGGTCAGATGCAGATAGTGATCAGGCATATTGCTGACCAGCAGGCCGATACAAAACAGCCCGAACAGCATGCTGATTGGGAAACCGAGCGAAAACAGGTTCAGCGCCGGAGAAACACGGTTCAGCAGACCGAAAACGCCCTGCACGATCATCATGATAAATACGGTCGGCATCGCCAGCAGCAATGCGCCGGAAATCAGCCAGCCCACGCCGCTGACCACGGTTCGCAGGGTCAGATCGCTGATGGCGTGACCAATCGGCCAGAAAGTGAAACCTTTATAAAGAATGGTGACCAGCAGCAGGTGGCCATCCATGGAAAAAAACATCAGCACGCAGAAAATAAAAATCATCTGCGCAATGACCGTGGTGGAGACGCCGTTGCCCGGGTCATTCATCACCGCCATGCCCAGCCCCATGTTGAAAGACAAAATATGCCCGGCGGTTTGCAGTGCGATGAAAACCCATTGCAGGATCGCGCCAAACATAAATCCCCACAGGATCTGTTCGCCCACCAGCAGAAATGTTTGCACCGAGAGCAGGGCGGTCAGCACCACAACATTGTGCAGCATTGGCGAGATCACGGCGGTCAGCGCCAGTGCCACCGCTACGCGCACGCGGCGTGACACCGATTTTTGGTCCAGTACCGGGCAGAAATGCAGAAAAGCCAGAATGCGGACAAACGGCAGAAAACCGGCCAGCAGCGGGGTAAATAACTCGCGGACGTCGATACCCATCAGCCGGCCAGATGCGCAGCCTGCTGAAAAATCAGCTGGGCGAAGTCGATCAGTTGGGTCAGCATCCATTTTCCGGCGAAAATCAGCACGGTCAGGGTCGTCACCAGACGTGGGAGGAAGCTCAGCGTTTGTTCATTAATCTGCGTGGTGGCCTGAAAAACCGCCACAATCAGCCCGACAACCAGGCTCGGCACAATCGCGACCATCGAGATGATCAGCACCAGTTTTACGCCCTGCGCCACAATATCGCCGGCGACGTCGAGAGTCATCATTATCCCAGCCCCTGAATACTGCTGGTCAGCGTACCGACCACCAGCGACCAGCCGTCACAGAGCACGAACAGCATCAGCTTGAACGGCAGCGAAACAATCAGTGGTGACAGCATCATCATCCCCATTGCCATCAGAATACTGGCGACAATCAGGTCGATAACCAGAAACGGGATGTAAATCATAAAGCCAATCTGGAAGGCCGTTTTCAGCTCGCTGAGCACAAAAGCGGGCACCACGATTGTCAGATCCTGATCTTCCGCCGCGCCTTCGACTTTGGCGATAGTCATGATTTGCTCGAGCGCTTTGGTACTGGTGTTGGCGAGCATGTAACGTTTTAACGGCACCGTGGCGGTGGCCAGCGCGACTTTCAGCGTGATCTGGTCATTCTGAAAAGGCACGATAGATTCGTTGTAGATATGC
The DNA here is from genome assembly GCF_019200965.1 of Rahnella sp. PD12R. Taxonomy (NCBI): domain Bacteria; kingdom Pseudomonadati; phylum Pseudomonadota; class Gammaproteobacteria; order Enterobacterales; family Yersiniaceae; genus Rahnella; species Rahnella sp. PD12R. The sequence goes on from NZ_JAHTMS010000010.1 coordinate 84,536, forward strand.
AGCCCGACGGGGCGCATCACCAGCATGGTTAACGCGAGCGCGATGCCGGTAAGGACTTTATTGGGCGGACTTTGCTGCAAACCGAGCGCCTGACGCATGACGGCCAGCACGATGATAAACCGCGTAAAACTGGTCATCATCAGCACCATGATCGGGATAAGCCCGAGCAGCGTCATGAGGATCAGAATTTCGATTTTGACGTTGTAATCCTGTCCGGTCGCCGTATTTGCTGTACTGAAAAGCGTCAGGCCGTCACCGGCGGCCTGCGCCACGGGCATGAAAAACAGGCCGCCGAGCAGCAGGGCAATCAGCCCGCCGCTCCGGGAAAAACGAAAGAAAAGTACCGGGTTCATAACGCCAGTTCACCCAGTTCTTTGTTGTTGAATTCAATAATGCGCAGGCCGTATTTATCGTTAAGCACCACGACTTCGGCCTTGCCGAACAAAATACCGTTCACTTTGATATCCAGAGGTTCACCAGCCATTTTGTCCAGCTCGATAACGGACTCGTTATTCACGGCCATCAGGTCCGCCAGTGAAATATTCACGGAGGCGACTTCCAGCGTAAGCGTCACCGGAATGCGGCTGAACAGTGAAAGTTTGCGCTTTTTCTCGAAAAGTTCAGATTCACTCATGCTGCCGGACCGGGCAGCGGAAGCAGGCATCGCCGGTGCGAGGGTGTCACTTAAATCGAAATTCAGGTCGAGATCCTGCGGCAAGTCATCCTGATGGTCAGTCATGTTGATCGTTAATCCTGTCGGTAAATTCTGAGAAGAAAAGTCTGCCGCGGTCTTCAGACACCACGGCATTAAACAAGGGCTGGGAACCGACGTGCAGCGGGAAACAGTCCGGCAGCGAAATCGGCAACACGTCGCCGGTTTTCAGCGCCGAAAGCTGTGCGACCGTCATGGCCACGCTGGCCAGATGGCCGGTCAGTTGCAGCGGCAGGGTCGAGACCATGGTTTCCAGCTGCCGCGTCGTGAAGTTCTCCGGCTTGCGCGCCAGCGTATCCTGCGAGCTGCATAACGCGGCCAGCAGGGCATCGATATGGTGGCCGTCGAGCAGCAGGGAAAAGCTGCCGTCCTGATATCCTTCCAGCGCAAATGTAATCCGGTATGACCAGTGGCCGATCAGGGCGTTATAGTCATTTTTAATACCCAGCGGTTCACTGAATAACGTGTCATTAAGAATAAATTCAGCCAGTTCCAGCCCGAGTTTATTCTTTAAACGTTCTTCCGTTTTGGTGACCGGCGCAGAAATGATCTCTTCCGGTCCCATCGATTCTTTTGCCAGCCCGTAATAATCATGCAAAATATTCAGCAGTAAAGGGCGTTCAATCTGAAACGCGATATTACCCAGCCGGGTAGACATGATTTGCGAATACTTTTGAAAAGAGTCCATTTCAAAATGCATCTTGTTCAGGGCGATATTCACCCGGAATTTTTTCAAAAAATAAATACTGATGTGTGCATCAATCAGGTCGAAGCGTTCGTTAAAAATCTGCGGGACTTTATGCCACGGGCGACCCAGCTTATTTGCTTTGAGTTCTGTCAGTTCAGGCAAGCTGTCTTTGTTGTATATCCGGATTTTATTTTGCATTGCCTGTCTTTCTCGTGCTGGGAATCATTTATTCCAGAGTTTTTTGAAAAGAATTTAAGTGCTGAATTTTTTTGTCGCTTTTCATCAATGACCCGTTTCAGCATATTTCTGGTGGCCATTTTTTTAGAAGATGAATTAAACCCGTATTTGTACAGTCGCGCAACCCTGTTTGAGTTATTAATGGCTTATTTAAATGTCATTAATAATGGTTAAATTTATGTTTAATTCGCTGTTTTTAATGGGTTTATATTTTAATACTTGATTAAACCTCGCGCCCGGCCCTCATTTCCGTATACTCCGCTGAAATTATCAATCTGATCCCGCATTTATACCGGTGAAATGGTGCTGCGGTGATTTAACCCTAATCAGGGTATTGATGAACAGGCCGGTAAGTTTTGTGCTGAAAAGAGTCATCTCTTCAGCCATTTTTCATCGGTGATATTTGACTATTGCGCCACAGCTTTTTTCAGAATCAATGCTAATCCGCGCATATTAACTGGGACCACACTGATGATGACCCGAATGTTACAACAGGATAACTCTCCGCAGAGCGATATCTACGACAGTAAATATGTCGCCTGTTCTCCGTCGAGTATTAATGTATTCGGCCTGGCGAAGCGCGTTTCCCGTTTTAATGTGCCCGTTCTGATCACCGGTGAAACCGGAACCGGCAAAGAGTGTGTGGCGAAATATATTCACCTGAACGCCTTTGATGAAGATGCACCTTATATTGCAGTGAACTGTGCGGCTATTCCTGAAAACATGCTGGAAGCGATTTTATTCGGTTATGAAAAAGGCGCATTTACCGGTGCCATTAACAGCGTGCCAGGGAAATTTGAAATGGCGAACGGCGGAACCTTATTGCTGGATGAAATCGGTGATATGCCTCTGGCGCTACAGGCCAAATTATTACGCGTGTTGCAGGAACATGAAATAGAGCGCCTCGGCAGCCATAAACGTATCCCCCTGGATATCCGTCTGATTGCCGCTACCAACAAAGATCTGGAAAAAGAAATCGCCGAAGGGCGATTTCGTCAGGATCTCTATTACCGCCTTTCTGTGGTGCCGATGCATATCGCGCCGCTGCGCGAACGCCCTGAAGACATCATCCCGCTGGCGCAGATCTTCATGCGCAAATACCCGTCTTTCAGCCAGACGCCGGTACGTCTGACGCAGGATGCCTGCATCGCACTTGAGCAGCACGAATGGCCGGGCAATGTGCGCGAGCTGGAAAACGTGATTCAGCGCGGCTTGATCATGTCCCCGGGTGGCGATATTTGCGCGCAGTCATTCGGCCTGAGCGTTGCCGGTGACGTTTCACCGGTCTGTGCCGGCACCCCTTCCACCGCCGCACCGCGCCACATAAAACAGCGCGGACGTCAGGCGGAATATCAGTACATCGTTGATTTACTTAAGCGCCACGAAGGCAACAAATCCCGCACCGCCGAGTTTCTCGGGATCACGCCGCGCGCGCTGCGTTACCGGCTGGCCTCCATGCGCCAGAAGGGTTTTGACCTGGGCTTTTGTACGACTTCGCCTAATTCGCACGGATAAAACGGATTTCACATGAACAAAATTGATGCCATTGGCATAGGACAGACGCAGCGCCAGCTGATTTCGCAGATGCAAAGCATCAGCGCACAGGCAGGCGCGCCGGTCATTGCGCCCGCCACCGGAAAGGCGGAAACCGTCTCCTTCGGCAATGTGCTGGATAACGCGATTAACAGCGTTGACCAGCAGCAGCACGTCGCCAGCGCAAAACAGCGCGCGGTGGAAATGGGCGAAAGTGATGACCTGACCGGCGCGATGCTGGAAAGCCAGAAAGCCAGCGTGTCTTTTTCGGCCATGATGCAGGTTCGCAACAAGCTGACGTCCGCGCTCGACGAACTGATCAACATTCCGCTGTAAGGACAGACCGTGCTTGAACAACTGAAACTCAAACTGAGCCGACTGCCGGTCGAAAACCTGCGTAAGTGGGGCGTCCTGGCGGGCGGAGCAGCACTGGTCACTGCCCTGATTGTAGCCGTGATGTGGGGCGGCAGCCCGAACTACACGGCGCTGTTTGGTTCGCAGGAAAACATCCCTGTCGCGCAGGTGGTTGAAGTCCTCAGTGGCGAGAAAATCGCGTACCGGATTGAGCCGGCAAGTGGCCAGATCCTGGTGGCTGAAGGCAAACTGCCGCAGGCGCGCATGGCGCTGGCCGCCAAAGGCATTGCGGCGCTGCACCCCGCCGGTTACGAGCTGATGGACAAAGAAGAAATGCTCGGCAGCAGCCAGTTCGTTCAGAACGTGCGTTTTCGTCGCAGTCTGGAAGGTGAGCTGGCGCAGAGCATTATGGCGATTGACGCCGTGGGCAGCGCCCGTGTGCATCTGGGCATCAGCGAGGCCAGTTCGTTTGTCCTGAGTAACCGTCCGCAAAGCAGCGCGTCGGTGATGGTACGTCTGAAATACGGACAGACGCTCAGCGCGGAACAGGTCGGCGCCATCGTCAATCTGGTTTCAGGCAGCGTGCCGGGCATGGATGCGGCAAACGTGCGCGTGGTCGATCAGCAGGGGCAACTGCTTAGCGCTGATCTGGAAGACAGCAGCGCCGTCTCCGGAAGTAAACGTATCGACGAACGCGTGCAGCACATCCGCCAGCAAACCGAACGTAACGTGGCGAATCTGCTGACTTCCGTGGTTGGCGCGCACAACTTCCGCGTGAGCGTGGTGCCGCAGGTGGATTTAAGCCAGATTGAGGAAACGCAGGAGCGCTATCTCGGCGAACCGCGCGTGAATTCAGAAAGCCTGCAACAGGAAAATACCACTGACGAAATGGCGATTGGTATTCCGGGTTCGCTGAGTAACCGGCCCGCTAACGCCGCGCCCGCCGCCAATACCAATCCGCAGGGCTTAACCAGCCGCAATCAGGCGCAGCGCCAGTTTGCCTATGACCGCGATATCCGCAGCGTGCGCCATCCGGGTTATAAGCTGGAAAAACTCTCCGTGGCCGTGGTGCTTAACGAAGCCGCACCTGCGCTGGCGGGCTGGAACGCCGACAAACAAACCGCCATGAACCAGTTGCTGACCAACGCCGTGGGCATTGATGCGCAGCGCGGTGACGTGCTCAGCCTGAGCCTGATGAATTTCGCCGAGCGCGATACGTTCGAAGAGCCGGTACTGAAATGGTGGGAAAAACCGGCAGTCATGAACTGGGCCGAACGCGGTGGTATGGGATTGCTCGGTTTGCTGGTCATTCTCTTTGGCATTTTGCCGCTGTTACGCCGTGTGGCGCGCAGGCCGGAACAGCCGGGCGTTGGCAACGGTTTGCCTGAAATGCTGGCCGACGGCGTATTCGTCGATGACACCGGCGAAGAGTCTAAATCCGGCGATGAAGCCACGCTGAACAACGCCCTGCCGCGCAGCGCGCTGCAACTCGACGATAACTTACCGGCCCAGAGTTCCGGGCTGGAAACCAAAATCGAATACCTACAGATGCTTGCCCAGAGTGAGACCGACCGGGTAGCCGAAGTCATTAAACAATGGATCAGCAGCAATGAGCGAAGCACCAGCAGCACCAAATCGTCCTAGCGGCAAAGGCAGCAACAATCCGGGGCGAACCCGCCTGGAGCAGGCCGCTATTTTGCTTCTGAGCATTGGCGAAGAAGCCGCAGCGACGGTGATGCAGAAATTCACCCGCGAAGAAGTGATGCGCCTGAGTGAAACCATGGCGCGCCTGCATGACGTCAAACTGACGCAGGCACGGGATGCGCTGAACCATTTCTTCAAGGAATACCGCGAGCAAAGCGGAATTAACGGCGCGTCGCGCAGCTACCTGAAAGGCATTCTGGAGAAAGCGCTGGGCGGTGAAATTGCCCGCAGCGTGATTAACGGGATTTACGGCGATGAAATCCGTTATCGCATGGCGCGCCTGCAGTGGGTTGATACCCCGCAGCTCGCGGCGCTGATCGAACAGGAACACCTTCAGTTACAGGCCGTTTTCCTCGCCTTTCTGCCGCCGGATGTTGCGGCACTGGTGCTCACGCACCTTGACGCTTCACGTCGAGAAGAAATTTTGTTCCGCGTTGCGCGTCTCGATGACGTTAACCGCGACGTGGTTGATGAGCTGGATCGTCTGATTGAACGGGGCGTGGCGGTACTTTCTGAACACGGTTCGAAAGTGAAAGGCATCAGGCAGGCGGCGAACATCGTGAACCGCATCGCCGGAAATCAGCAGGAATTGCTGGATCAGATGCGTGCCCGTGATGAAGACGTCGTGGATGCGCTCAAGGATGAAATGTACGAATTCTTTATCCTCAGCCGACAGACGCCGGTCACGCTGCAACGTCTGCTCGACGAAGTGCCGATGGAAGACTGGGCGGTTGCGCTCAAAGGAACCGAACCGGTTCTGCGCGCCACGATTTATGACGTCATGCCAAAACGGCAGGCCCAGCTGTTGCAAAACACCACCAACCGTCTGGGGCCGGTGCCGCTGAGCCGCATCGAACAGGTGCGCAAAGAAATTATGTCGCTGGTGCGGGAACTCGCCGAAGAGGGCGAAATTCAGGTGCAGCTGTTTGCCGAACAAACCGTGGAGTAAAGCATGACGCTTAAACGCAACACGATCCCCCGCCACGGCGTCGTCCGTGTTCACACCTTCCCGCCGCTGCGTAAAAACCGGCATGGTGAAATGGCGCACGGCGGTGCATCGCTGGATCCGGCGGAATATCAGCAACAGCTGATGAACGGTTTTCAGGAAGGGCTGAACAACGGCTACGAGCAGGGGCTGGAACAGGGGCGCGAAGAAGGCTATCAGACGGGGCATCAGCAGGGCTATGACGCCGGTCTGCAAAAAGGCCGCAGCGAAGGAAAAATCGCCGGACGCCATCTGTTTGAACAGGCATCGCAGCCTTTTGCCGGGCTCAGCCAGCAGTTACAGCAGGTACTGGACGAGCATGAACAGCGCCGCCGCACCGAACTTTTGCAACTGGTGGAAAAAGTGACCCGACAGGTGATCCGCTGCGAACTGGCGTTGCAACCTACACAACTTCTGGCGCTGGTGGAAGAAGCGCTGAGCAGCCTGCCGGACGCGCCTTCGCGGCTGAAAGTGTCGCTCAACCCGCTGGAATTCGCCCGCATCAGCGAGGCCGAACCACAGAAAGTGGCTGAGTGGGGCATGGTGGCTGACGAATCGCTGGAGCCGGGCGAATGCCGGGTAGAAACAGACACCAGCGACATGGATGTCGGCTGTTCGCACCGCCTCGATCAATGCATGGACGTACTGACGCAAACCCTGACCGCGACGGAAAACGCGGATGAGTGAAATGACCGATTTTGACAAAGCGCTGGCGTCGCTCGAAGGCATTAATCTGGCGCGCGTTGCCGGACGCCTGACCCGCGTCACCGGCATTTTGCTTGAATGTGTCGGTTGCCGTCTGGCGATTGGTCAGCGTTGTCAGGTCGAACAGGCTGACGGCGAAATGATTGATGCACAGGTGGTGGGTTTCGACCGCGAAATCACCTTTCTGATGCCGTTTAAACACCCCGACGGCCTGATTGCCGGTGCGCGGGTTTTTCCTTCCGAAAAAGAGAGCGAACCGCCGGTAGGCGATGCGTGGCTCGGTCGCGTGGTGAACGGGCTGGGTGAGTCGATTGATGGCAAAGGCCGTCTGGGCGGCGACACGCCGCTGCCATTACAGCTGCCACAAATTAACCCGCTGACCCGTAAACCGGTGCATGAACCCCTGGACGTCGGCGTGCGCGCCATTAACGGCTTACTGACCATCGGCAAAGGCCAGCGCGTCGGGTTGATGGCGGGCAGCGGCGTGGGGAAAAGCGTGCTGCTTGGCATGATCACCCGTTACACGCAGGCCGATGTGGTGGTGGTCGGGCTGATTGGCGAGCGTGGCCGTGAGGTTAAAGAGTTTATCGATAACGCGCTGAAATCCGCAGGCATGGCGAAATCCGTGGTCGTGGCGGCGCCGGCGGATGAATCGCCGCTGATGCGTATCAAGGCGACGGAAATCTGTCATTCCATCGCCACCTATTTTCGCGATCAGGGCAAAGACGTTCTGTTGCTGGTGGATTCCCTCACGCGGTATGCCATGGCACAACGTGAAATTGCGCTGTCGCTGGGCGAACCGCCGGCCACCAAAGGGTATCCGCCGTCAGCGTTTGCCGTGATCCCCAAACTGGTCGAAAGCGCCGGAAACAGCGAAAGCAACGGCTCGATGACCGCCATTTATACCGTGCTGGCGGAAGGCGATGATCAGCAGGATCCGATTGTTGACTGCGCCCGTGCGGTGCTCGACGGTCACATTGTTCTCAGCCGCCATCTGGCGGAAGCCGGGCATTATCCGGCCATCGATATTGGTCAGTCGATCAGCCGCTGCATGAGCCAGGTGACGGAAAAAAGTCATCAGCAGGCGGCGCGGACATTCAAGCAAATGTACGCCGATTACCAGGCGATCAAACCGCTGATCCCGCTGGGCGGCTACGTGGCCGGTGCCGATGCGCAGGCTGACCGCGCCGTGCGTCTCAGCCCGGCGGTGACGCAATACTTGAGTCAGGACGTCGACCATTGCGCGGCGATCCCGCAGTGCATTACCGAACTTGAGGCGCTGAGCCGTGCCTGATTTTTAACGATGTTTAATCCGCAGGGAAGATCATGAAACCCGTCAACACTATCGGCGTGCTGGAACAGCTGCGCCAGATGCGCGAACGCACCGTGAATGAACTGACCGGTCAGCTTGCGCGGCAAAAACAGCTTTGCCAGCGTTATATAAACAATATTAATTCACTGAATGCGCTGTGCCACGACGGACTTTTGCAAAATCAGGGAGCCGTGGAGCGGATGAACCAGATGCATTACAAAGCCAATATTCAACGCGTAATCGCCTGGCAGGAACAGGAACAGGCGCTGGCGGACATGCGCGCGCGCGAATTGCAGGCTGATCTGACCGTGGAAGCGTGTCGTGAGAAAACCGTAGATCTGGTGCTGTTACAGCAACGTGAAGCGCTGGCGAAAGCACGTGGCGCGCAGGAACAGAAAAATACCGACGGGCTGGCGCTGCAAAGCTGGCTGCGTAACCGCAACAACCGCCGTAAGCGCTGACAGGCAGGTTTATCCATGACGCAAAAGACTCCGTTAAACAGGACTTCCAGCCCGCTGATATCGGGTTTGCTTGCCCGCTCAGCGGCGAAACATGCCGACGCGAAGGCGGCATTGCCTTTTGTCAGCGTGATTACCCCAACCTGGGAACGCCGCGCATTTTTGCCTTATCTGATTTACATGTTCCAGTATCAGGATTACCCGGCTGACCGCCGTGAACTGGTGATCCTCGATGATTCAGCGCGCAGCAGTCAGGATTTGGTCGACCAGATTAACCGGACGCAAAACCGCGACAATCCCATCCGCTACTACCACGTCTCCGAACATCTGGATCTCGGCGAGAAACGTAACCGTCTGAATGAACTGGCGCAGGGCGAATACATTATCTGCATGGACGACGATGATTATTATCCGCCGGATAAAATCAGCTACACAATTGGCGAGATGCAGCGGCATAACGCGCTGTTTGCCGGATGCGACCAGATCCCTATCTGGTACAGCCACATCGACCGGATCTATAAAACGCAGGCCTTTGGCACGCATCACGCGCTGAACGGGACGTTTGCCTATCACCGCAACTTTCTGAAAAAACACCGCTACGAAGATTCCGCCAATCTCGGCGAGGAAGAAGGTTTCCTCAACGGATTTACCGTGCCGGTTTTACAGCTGGATCCGATGCGCTCGATTTTGTGCGTCTCCCACAGCAGCAACACGTTTGATAAAGATTTCCTGATGGGGCAGTGCGAGGCGGTGGACGCGACTGTCAGTGATATCGTCGGCGATGGCCTGCTGCGCAAACACTATCAGCGGCTGAGTCAGGCTCCGGTGAGAAGCATCATTAACTGGGGCTTTTTCAGCCGCATCGTAGTGAATTCGCTTTCCGGCAACGACGCCACGCGGGAGGCATTTTGCCAGACCTTGCTGGGCCTCGGCGTCAGCCCGCAACAGCTGGAAATCTGGCCGGAGGGACTCGCCGGAGAACCGCTGGCGGTAAGTCATAAAGCCGTGGCTGAAAAAGCGCGGGCCGAAAACTGGCCGAATTATCTGCTGCTCGATGACCGTCTCAGTCTGGTCCGGCAGGAAAAAACGGTGGCCAATATTAACCGGATGCTACAGGCGATGGAGCAGCTTGAATGGAGCGTGAGTTTGCTCGGCTGCAACCTGCACCGCCTGCATCTGCTCAAATCATTACCCGGAACGGTCCGTGCGCTTGAAGCCGGGCAGGCCGTGGCCTACGCCGTGAATCAGCCGTATTACGGCCAGCTCATCGATAACCTTTCGGAGGGGCTTCTCGGGCTGGAACAACAACCTGATAACCCGAATTTTGCGCTCGATTCTCACTGGCTGCCGCTGATGCAAACCGGCCTTTGGCTGGCGTTGTATCCGGGCTTTGCCTACCGGCGTGAAGGCGATAACGGCGAAGATCTTACCGCCGGATTCTTCCGCAAGGTTCAGGCCGGTTAGCCCTTCATCAAAGCAACTTCTGATGTCAGAACAGAAAGTATTATGAAAACGGAAAGCATTTTGAAAACTGAAACTCCCCTGATTGACAGTTATTCGCCGGAATTTGTCCTGCGTCTGCATGAAATGAAAACGCCTTGCACCTGCGAAAGTTGCCAAAAAGAACCGGCGCTGAGCCAGCTGAACTGGGCGAACGAAAGCCGTCACAGCGCACGACTGGAATGTGACCACGTCGCGCGCGACATGTTGCTCGATCCGCAATCTTTTGTGCTGCACAGTGCGAAAATTCCCGCGCAGGAAGGGGCGATGGAGCCGTTATCCGGCTGGCACCGCGCGGTAAATCAGGGCTGCATCAACCTGCTGATTTGCGGTGAGCTCAATACCGAAGAAAAGCTGTACGCCACGGGGGTTTTCCTCAGCAAAATGCAGCGCGTCGCCGGTGATAATGATCTGAATGCGGTCAGCGAATGCTGGCAGCAACTGCTGGAAATGGTGGAGAACGGCGCGCTAAGGCAGCAGTTCCGGCAGTTGCCGGAAATTGAAACCTACAAACTTGAGCAATTACGGCATATCAGCCTGCAACCGGTGGATGCCGCGCTGGATCCGCTCAGCGCGATGGCGCTGACGCTCAAACTCAATGAACTGAACGTGTTATCTGATGATTATCTGACCGACAGCCTGCATGAAATTAAACAGGACAACAGCCTGGCGCTGTTTGCAGAAGTGCACCCGTCGCTGTGGACGAACTACTTTATTTACCGCTGTTACCACGACGTATTCCCGGGCCGCGATCCGCAAAATTACAGCCATGCGTTTATGTCGCTGTGCGTCGATTATTTCTCGCTGAATGTGTTGTGCAGCCTGCTGGCACAAAGCGACTGCCCGCCGGACGAAGACAATGTTCCGGCGTTATTTGCCGACTGGCGGCGCACCGCTTTGCAGCGTGATTCCGCCGCACTGAGTGCCGATCCGCTGCTGATGGGGCTGTCTCTGCTGTCATGAAAACCGACCATCACGCCTCTAAAACGGTGATCACCTTTGGCACGTTCGATGTGTTTCACATCGGTCATCTGAATATTTTGCAACGCGCCAGCGCGCTGGGCGATCGTCTGGTCGTCGGGATTTCTTCTGATGCCCTGAATATCGAGAAAAAACAGCGTGCTCCGGTGTATTCCCAGCAGGAACGCATGGCGATCGTCAGCCAGATCAAAGGCGTGAGCGAGGTCTTTCTGGAGGAGTCACTGGAAGCTAAAGCCGGCTATCTGCGTCAGTATCAGGCGCAGATTCTGGTGATGGGAGACGACTGGAAAGGGCGTTTCGATCATTTTTCAGACCTGTGCGAGGTGGTGTATTTCGCCCGCACACCGTCCGTTTCGACCACGTCGATCATCGAAGTGGTGAAGGCGATTACCTGATCCTCACTCAACATCCACGCTCATTCCGGGGGAAAAATGTCTACGGAACTCGCTGTACTTACGCAATTTGGCACGATGATGAAAGCGGTATCAGAGCGCACGCCGAAGCGCCGCACCGTGCTGTTTTTTGGTCGGGAAACTTTTTGCGATAACAGCAAATATCTCTTTCTGCACATGGTGGAGCGCTGCAAAGATGCCGAAGTCATTTGGGTGAGTACGGAAACGCATCTGATTGAGCGCCTGCGCGAAAACCAGCTGCCGTGTTTTGATCTGACCGAAAATTACGACCGTTCCGTTGATTTGCTGCTGCATGCGGCGGTGGCGGTTTTTTGCGTCAATCCGAGCCAGAGCCTGGTAGGGAATTTGCCCCTGTTTTCCTGCCTGAGCGGCGCGGTACATATTCAGTTGTGGCACGGCGTTTCGGTAAAAAAACTGCTGTTGCAGTTGCTGCCTTATCTGTCCACACAGGATGAAACGTTTTTGCGCCCGGTCAGCTGGGCGACGCGTGCAGATTATGTGCTGAGTACTTCGCCTGAACTTGACGCTTACTGGCACCATGTTTTTGGCGCACGGACTTTGCTGCGCGGCGGCTACTCACGTAATGATGTCATCCGGCGGCCAGCGACGGCGGGCGAAATGATCGACGCCGTGATCCCGGAAAGCGCCCAAAAAGCGCTGGCATCTTCCCGGCGGAAAGTGCTGCTGGTGCCGACGTGGCAGCGTGGGAAAAACACTGTGCTGAGCGACGCCAAATTTCTGGTCCGGCTGATGACCTACGCCCGTAAACATGACCTCGAAATCTTCTACAAAGTGCATCCGCTGTATGTGTACCAGGCGCAACCCGCGGGGAAACAAGTCGATCATCTGCACATTTTACACGCCGGTGTGGATGTCTACCCGTATCTCTCGCAGTTTGACGCGCTGATCACCGACTATTCCTCGATCATGTTCGATTTTCTGCTGACCGGAAAGCCGGTGCTGACACTGGATATCCGACACGGAGACCATCAGCTTTTCGAGCCAGATTACAGCCTGCTGCCGGGCGACGAAGACTTTCGCTATCTCTTTACGCTGGATACTCTTGGGGAAACCTTGGGTGAGGCGCTGAACGCAGACACTAAACAGGCGGGACGTCAGGCGCTGGCGGGCAGGTTATTCCCCGAAGGCGAAGCCAGCCCGGCGCTGCATGACAAAATTCTTAAAATCCTGGATGAGAAATGCCGGGAATCATCGACGTTTGCAGTGGAGTGAAGAACGGCGCGACTTATGCCGCTTCGCTCTTTTCCTGAGGCGGGAATTGTTCAACCCGGATTTCAAAATCTGTAAAAACGGCAACCGGCATAATGGTATTTTTACTTTTCACCTTTTTAGCGAAACCATAGCCTTCCAGCGTTTTCATCGTCGTAGAAAGATTGCTGATATTACGACCGGCAAGCCTGGCAAGCTCAGACAGGCTTTCGGGTTTTTCGCGCGCCATCATCCTCAGGAGTTCGATATTCTCGTTACTGAGGATTTGGCCAAGCGCCAGCAGGGAAGTGAACCAGATTTTAGGGGCGTTTTCTTCCGGTACATATTCGCCTTTTACGACAGCCATAATCCGTTGTCGAAACATGTGATCCGGCATAATTCCGATCAGTGCTTTCATAAGTCCTTTATGTCCTTGTCATTTATTACCGGGCGAAATCACCCAGAATCAAATCTACGGCTTTAAAAAAATCATCAATCAACTGCTGCGCATTCACGAACTGATAAGCCGTTCCTTTATGGTTCAAAGCGGGGTGAATATGATCCCACTCTAGCCGCTTTTTCTTTCCAAGCCCCGACTTGTCCGACACCGACGCATGCGAGTTATCAAGGCCGAAAATGCGCTGGCAGTGACGATCGTGCAAGGTCAGTGAATAGCGGATCCCGTGCGGGCGTTGCAAACTTTTTGCAACCTGATAGGCGATGATTTCGTACCAGTAACCGTTCCGGTAAATAAACTTCACGCCATGCAGATTCAGCAGCAATTCTAATCCATGATCCATCAGTGACAGACTTCCTTATGACCTGATCATAAGCTAATTCAGGCGAACTATCAAGCCGGTTAATAAAGGCGTCCTTATCGGCCAGAATATCGGGCATCACAATCTTAAGTTCAGAGAATTTTTACAAGTTGCGCAATGGATTACGGTGATTTGAAAAGCCGGGAAGTGAGACATTTATTTATGGAAGGAAGTGCACAAGACTGGAAGAGGGAGGGGAAGATCCCCGTCTGTTAAGAAGGGGATTTCAGGCTGAGCACGGTTTCAGAACAACCGTTCCCGCAGGCTTTGCAGAAGAAAATTACGCTGGGGTCTTTGTGCATCATCCAGCAAACGGATAATTTCGTTTGCTGCACGCTTTCCGGCATTGCCGTCCTGAAATGCATCGCAGACGTTCCGGCGGTAATCACTCAGCTCCGGCCAGAGGGTTTCTTCACTGAGCGCACGGCGCAACTCCGGCAACGAAGCGGCCTGCGGCAGGAATTCGCGTACGGTCTGATCGGTACTGTAAACATCAGACAACGTGCGGTTGTCGTGAAGTAAATGGCCGAGACCTTTCCACCCCAGCAGCAGGGTCTTTTTGCCCGCATGAATTGCATCGAAAATAAACCCGCTGTTGTCTGTGATTACAATATCTGCTGCTTCCAGCAGGCTGAAGGTGGACGCGTGACTGACCAGATTTTTGCGAAAATATTTTTGCACCAGTGCGCGGGAAGGCGCCTCTTCGTTGCGGATAAGCGTGCCGTGGTGAAGTTTCACCAGCAGGGTGACGTCGTTTTGCAGCGCATTGAGCGATTCCGCCCAGTGCGGCAGCGAAGATAATTCGCCAAAGGTGGGTGCATATAACAAGGTCGGGCGATTTTTGCGACGGTTGAGCATTTCTGCCAGAGACCGGTCATATTTCGCGTTATGCCAGTCATCAAAACGCGGATTACCGACCACCACCGCGTTGCCACCTATATCGATGCGCTGACGTGTGTGTTCTGCATAACACAGCACGCAGTCATAAAACGCATTCCACCATGCGTGTCCCCAGCGGTCTTTCGCCAGACCGTAAAGTGCCCGGACATTCAGCGGCGCAAGGTTATTAAGCAGTGGCGTGTAATACGGGCTGACGAGGCAGGAAAGTTGTGACGGTTTTCCGGTCAGAACCGAGACGCGCAGCAAAGGTAAATCGGTGCGTTGCAGTTTTTGCAAATAGCCGACCATTTCACTGACAAAAGTCGCTTCAATGACGTCGCTGATCACCAGCGCGCAGGGGATATTTTGTGCCTGCAGGGCGGCAATAATGTTTTTGTACACCTCAAAGTGAAATGAGGTTTCCATATAAAAGCCGACAGGTTTACGTGTGATCGTCATTTTTCGCCGCCTGTTAGCGGGAATACAGGAAATCAGCCTGACCGGTTTTCACCAGCGGCTGCATGATTTCCTGCTGCATGGTCAGCAGCAATCCGTTGCGTTCATTCAACGCCTGGCATGCCTGCGCCTGCTGTTGCAGCGCTTTCCATTGCCCGCGTGTCTGGCCGGCGAGACTTTCCGGCAGACGTGAAAAAAGGAAATCTACGCCGCGTGCATCGGCAGGAAGCCTCAGCGTTTTCAGGCAGCGATAGCGCTGGCTGGCGGACTGATTCAGCGCCTGATAACAGACCATCAGTGCCTCGTTGACCGCCGTGACGGTGTCGGCCTGGCAGGCGATCATGGCGTCGCGCTGTTCTTCCAGCAAACCGCTGAGTTGCTGATAACGTGCGTGGTCGTGGCCGATCCCGGCCAGCAGATCTCTGATTAACACGCTCTTGTCGGTCTGGCCGTTGTGACTTTCACTGTTCATGAATGATTTTCAAAACTCTGGTTTTCAAAACTCTGATTTTTAAGAGCGGAAGAAATCCCGCATGGACTGCGCCAGTTCGTCGCAGTTCACCTGAAGTTTCCCCTGGCTGATGGCTGCCTTGAGCGCGCTGACTCTTTCCATGTCCACGTCCGGCATCGCGTGCAGCTGGGTTTTCGCGTCATTGATCATCATGCTGTCGCGGGTTTCAGGCACATTCTGCGGCTGTGCTGCTTTTTTGCCGGAGGTCGCTGCTTCATTGCGCGTTTCCTTCGTCGTTTGCAGTGGCGCAGTGGCGGCGGTGTGCTGAGTGGCGTTAATTTTCATAGGAACCTCGATGCTGTGCGATGTTTTCCGGGCCTGTTCTGACAGGGCATAAGCCGGTTACCAGAAAGAAGCGACACCGCCAGGCGGAAACTTAAATTCCGCGGCGGAAATTTTCACTTTTTTGTAGGCCGCCGGTTATGACTGGCCGGGCGCGTACAACATCCGCACTACACCCATGCCGTCCACCACCGCCGTTACGGTTTTTTTGCTGCTCAGGTTCTTCACTTTCACCATGTCTCCCTTGCGGCCATTTTTCATCGCCTCACCCGTCATGCGGGCCTCCACGCCATCCTGTTCCGCAATCATGATGACTTTTTGCCCACGGTTAACCAGCAGTTCGCTTTCGAGCTGTGAGGGAACAATCACCTGCATGTCGCGAATGCGTTTTTTCACCGTCAGCCCGACCGCGTCATCCGGATCCGTCAGGTAACCGTTACGGCTGCTGCTGATGTTGCGCTTTTTCATTTCGATATCGTTCGGGCCGACTTTGTTGCCGCGCTCAAGCGTATTTTTGGCGACCACCACCGGCACATAAATATCCGGTTTAACGGTCACGGTGATCTCCCAGCCATTGGCGGCAGGACAGCGGATATCGTAGCGCAGACGGGCGAGATCCAGCCGGTCACCCTGCGGCATCGCAACTGTCAGGGGCAGGGCGCAGGGCTGAAAACGGCTGACTTCTGCCGGCACAAACACGTTCAGTTTCGACTGAAAATCCTTCCAGTTTTTCTGACCCGCGACGCGGCTGATATCTGCAGTCGCCGCCGTGACGGCCTGCTGGTAAATCTGCTTGCGGGCCGTGCCTTTGGCGGCGCTGGCATTGGGGTTAGCCAGGGCAGGCGGAAGGGCGGCAATACACAGCAGGAAAAGACCGCTGAGGCGGAAAACTTCCTTCCGCTTAATTCCGGGGAAAAACATAGATACCTCATCGAATTCAGTAAGTTAAAAAACTGGCACGCCATTTGCTTAATGCGCGTGTATCGATGAGAGCATTGAGGAGGAAATCATGGGGATTAGTTTTGACAAGGCATTAGGTGTTCATCCTGCCGCGGTGCAGCTTCGTCTTGCGAGGGCTGAGCTGCTGTCGGCAAACCTTGCCAACGTGGATACCCCGAATTTCCAGGCTAAAGATATTGATTTTGCCCGTGAGATGCAACGGTCAGTTGCGCAAATGCAGTCAAAAAGCATTGCGCAGAGCGGCTTCGCGGACACACAGCAGGTGAAATATCGCGTGCCAAATCAACCCTCCAGGGACGGAAATACCGTCGCGCTGGATGTGGAACAAGCCGAGTTTTCGAAAAATACACTGGACTACCAGACCAGTCTGGCTTTTCTGAATTCGAAAATTACCGGCCTGAAAAAAGCGATCGAAGGGAAGTAATAAATGTCATTTAGCGATATCTACCGGGTATCAGGGTCGGCAATGACGGCGCAAACCGTGCGCCTTAATACCATTGCCAGCAACCTGGCGAATGCGGAATCGCCGGCAGCAACGGAGGCCGCCACCTACAAGGCACGTCGTCCGGTGTTTGCGGCGGTGTATCAGAACAGTGAACTGATTGGCAACCGGGCGATGAGTGGCGCGCGCGTTCAGGTTTTGGACGTGGTGGAAACCGGCGGCGCGGTGATGCGTCATGAACCGGGCAATCCGATGGCCAACGCGCAGGGCAACGTGTTCTACCCGGATGTGAATGTGGTGGAAGAAATGGCCGACATGATGTCGGCGTCGCGTAATTTTGAAACCAATGTCGAAGTGCTCAACAGCGTCAAAAGTATGCAGCAGAGCCTTCTGAAATTAGGTGAGGGATAAGTATGAGCGTCAGTGGAATTCAAAGTAACGCCAGTACCTACAGCAATGACAACGTCAGTGCGAACAGCAGCGCCGGGGATATGAGCAGCCTGTTTCTGACATTGCTGGTCGCGCAGATTCAAAATCAGGATCCGCTGAATCCGACCGACGGCACCGAGTATGTCAGCCAGCTGGCGCAGATGTCTCAGGTGCAGTCGATGGAAAACATGTCGGCGCTGATGAATCAGAACGCCACCTTAATAGACAACATTCAGGTGCTGACTACCGCAGGTCTGGTGGGTCAGACGGTCATGGTTCAGAGCGACAGCATTGAAATGGGTGAACAGGCCATTGATGGCCGTCTGACGCTGGGCCACGCCGCGACCAATGTCACGGTGACGGTGAAAGATTCTGCGGGCGTGGAGAAAACTATCGATCTCGGCGCGCAGGATGCCGGGCAGGTGGATTTCACTATCGATCCTGAAGAACTGGGGCTGGAACCCGGCAAATATACGTTATCGGTGGTGACCGATACCGGCGAACAAACGGTACCGATTGAGATTGCCGGCACGGTCAATAACGTCCGTATCCCGCTGGAAGGCGGCGCGGCACTCCTGAATATTCCGGGGCTCGGTGAAGTCCCTTATTACAAAGTCAGTCAGTTTGGCGGTAAGCCTTCTGCCTCCGCAACAGCTTAAAGGAATAAAGCGAAATGAGTTTTAACATTGCAACGACCGGCCTGAACGCCATTACCGAACAGCTGAACTCGATCAGTAACAACATCGCGAACTCCGGCACTATTGGCTACAAATCCATGCGCGCCGAATTTTCTGCGATGTATGCCGATTCTCAGGCAATGGGCGTGAACGTCAGCAAGGTTTCACAAAGCATTACCCGCGGCGGCAGCATTCAGGCATCTGCCAGCAATCTGGATCTGGCGATTTCCGGCAACGGTTTCTTTGTTATGCGCGACAGCGATGGCAACACCACGTACTCCCGCGCCGGTTACATGACTACTGATACCAACGGCTATCTGAATCAGAACGGGATGAAACTTCAGGGTTATCCGGTAGATGCCAACGGCGTATTGCAGGTGGGAACGGTGACTGACCTGCAGGTGAAGAGCGGTTCGATTCCGGCGAAAGCCACCGATCAGCTGGATTTTGCCGCCAACCTTGACGCGCGTGCTGAAAAACCGGAACGCGATGTGTTCGACCCGGCCGACGCGAAATCTTACAACAACACTTACACCACGCAGGTTTACGACTCACTGGGCCGCGAGCACAGCCTGTCACAGTATTTCGTCAAAAAAGACGACAACACCTGGGAAGCTTATTACTACATGGACGGCGAGCCGCTTAACGGTGGCGCACCGACTGAAATGACTTTCACCGAGCAGGGCGTTTTGCAGGCACCTTCGGACAAAGTGAATCTGCAAGCCGACATCGGCGGCGCGGCGGGCCTTTCTATCGATCTCGATTACAGCGGTACCAGCCAGTACGGCTCCGAGTTCTCGGTTTCCAAAAACAAAGCCACCGGCTATTCCGCAGGTGAGAAAACCGGCGAGCAGATTGACGCCGACGGTTCGGTTTATGCCACCTACAGCAACGGCCAGCGTATGTTGCAGGGGCAGTTAGTCCTGGCGAGTTTCAGCAACCCTAACGGGCTGGCATCAACTTCCGGTACCGCCTGGACCTCAACCAGCGAATCCGGCACTGCGCTGCTGGCGGCGGCCGGTGCGGGTCTGAACGGCACCATCAAATCCGGCGCGCTGGAAGGTTCCAACGTGGACTTAACCAACGAACTGGTCGGGCTGATGACCGCGCAGCGTAACTATCAGGCGAACACCAAAGTGATCTCTACCAACGACAGCATGATGAACGCGCTGTTCCAGGCGCTGTAAGGGAAGAGTCATGGATCACCTGATTTATACCGCCGTCAGCGGCGCGACCCGCAGCCTGACGCAGCAAACCATTCATGCCAACAATCTGGCGAATGCGAACACCGAAGGTTTCCGCGCCGATCTGGAGCGGGCCGGAAGCCAGCAGGTTAACGGGTATGGTTACAACAGCCGGTACATGGTGAATTCCCAAAACGGCGGCGTGGACATGAACCCCGGCGCGCTCAAGGAAACCGGACGTCAGCTGGATATTGGCATTAAAGGTGATGGCCTGATTGCCCTGCAAAATGGTCGCCGCGAAGCCTATACCCGTAACGGGCATATCGACGTGGACACCGACGGGAATCTGACCATCAACGGCCTCGCCGTGCTCGGTGACGCGGGCCCGATCCAGCTGCCACCGTTTTCGTCGATGGCAATTGGTCAGGATGGCACCATCACGATTATCCCGGATAACGGCGATTTCATGGCTTCGCAGGACGTTGACCGCATCAAGCTGGTGGACGTTCCGGCGAACCGTCTGCGTAAAAACAAAGATGGCCTTCTGGTTTCCAACCGCGCAACTGAACCGCGTGCGGAAGCCGTGCAGGTGGCCGGTCAGCATCTGGAAACCAGCAACGTTTCGGCAATCACCGAAATGGTGTCCACCGTTTCCCTGAACCGTCAGTTCGAGGCGCAGATCAAAATGATGAAAGCCGCAGAAACTCTGGCACAGGCGGGTAACCGTCTGATCCGTGGCAGTTAATAAGGAACGTTAATGAACCCAGCTTTGTGGATCAGTAAAACCGGTCTGGCGGCGCAGGACGCCAAAATGAGTGCCATTTCCAACAACCTGGCGAACGTCAATACCACAGGTTTTAAACGGGATCGCGTGGTGTTTGAGGATTTGTTCTATCAGAACGTGCGCGCGCCGGGCACGCAGCTTGATCAGAATAATATGACGCCTACCGGCATTCAGTTCGGCAGCGGGGTGAAAATCCTCGGTACGCAGAAAGAGTTCACCACCGGCAACATTCAGGTGACCTCGCAGGAACTGGACGTCGCCATCACCGGACAGGGTTTTTTGCAGGTGGAAACGCCGGACGGCGATATCGCTTATACCCGCGCGGGCAACCTGAAAATCAACAACGACGGCACGCTCACCAATGCACAAGGTCTGCCGCTGGTACCGCAGATTGAACTGCCAGATCAGACCAAAAGCCTGACCATCGGCAAGGACGGCACGGTGTCAGCGACGGTCGCCGGGGAAACCGATCCGGTGGAAGTCGGCCAGATTACGCTGGTGAACTTCGTCAATCCGGCCGGTCTGGAAGCCACGGGCGGTAATCTCTACCGCGAAACGGCTGCCAGCGGCGAAGCGGTAGAAGGCGTGCCGGGCGAAGATGCGCTCGGCCAGCTGGAACAGGGATCGCTGGAAGGATCGAACGTGCAGGTGGTGGAAGAAATGGTGGAAATGATCACCGTTCAGCGCGCTTACGAAATGAACGCCAAGATGATTTCTGCCGCCGACGACATGCTGAAATTCATCAGCCAGCAACTGTAGTTTTGACTTTCCCCCCGCGATGGGGGGAAAGCCTGTTCATTCACAATATTTGGAAGGATCACGTAATGAAATCAGGGCTCATATTCGTCGCCGTCCTGCTGCTCAGCGGCTGTGAAAGCCCGACCTGGATAGCGCAGAAAGACGACGCGGCCTATGCACCGCCGGAAAATCTGGTGCAACCGGCACCGCAGGTCAGCGGCGGCGGTTTATATCAGACAAACTATAACTGGGCGCTGACGCCCGACCGTCGCGCTTACCGCGTGGGTGACATTCTGACCGTCAGGCTGGAAGAATCGACCCAGTCGAGCAAACAGGCGAAAACCAATTTCGGCAAACGTAATGACGTCGAACTGGGCGCGCCGACGGTCTTTGGTAAAACCTACGACAAACTGAGTGGCTCGGTATCGGGCGACCGTAACTTCAACGGTAACGCCACGTCTCAGCAACAAAACATGCTGCGCGGCGCGATCACGGTCGCTGTCCATCAGGTTCAGCCTAACGGCGTGCTGATTATCAAAGGCGAGAAATGGCTGACGCTCAATCAGGGCGATGAATACATGCGCGTGACCGGCATGGTGCGTTCCGAAGATATCGAACGCGACAACAGCGTGTCATCGCAGCGCATTGCGAACGCGCGGATTTCCTATTCAGGGCGTGGCGCATTAAGCGACGCCAACACGGCGGGCTGGCTGACCAGAATCTTCAACCACCCGTTATTCCCAATCTGATGCAGGAGTTAAAGATGGGACACAAGATCACAATGTCCGTTGTCGCGCTGGTGATGACGCTGCTGACCGGGATGCTGACCGCTCCGGCGGTCATAGCGCAACCGCTCGGTTCGCTGGTAGATATTCAGGGCGTGCGCGGTAACCAGCTGATCGGTTACAGCATCGTGGTTGGCCTCGACGGCACCGGTGACCGGAATCAGGTGAAATTCACCAGCCAGTCCGTGACCAACATGTTGCGCCAGTTTGGCGTGCAGCTTCCGGCGAAAATCGATCCGAAAGTGAAGAACGTCGCCGCCGTGGCGATCAGCGCCACCCTGCCGCCGATGTACGCACGCGGGCAAACCGTCGACGTCACCGTGTCTTCGATGGGCGACGCGAAAAGCCTGCGCGGCGGCACATTGCTGCTGACCCAGCTTCACGGTGCCGACGGCGAAGTGTACGCGCTGGCGCAGGGCAACGTGGTGGTGGGCGGCATCAAAGCCGAAGGTGACAGCGGTTCAAGCGTCACCATTAATACGCCGACCGTGGGGCGGGTGCCGAACGGTGCGAGCATCGAGCGGGAAATTCCGAGCGATTTTCAGCAGAACAATATCGTGATGCTGAACCTGAAGCGTCCGGGGTTTAAAACCGCCAATAACATTGCCGTGGCGCTGAATCAGGCGTTTGGCAGCAATACCGCCACCGCGCAAAGCGCCACCAACGTGGCCGTCAAGGCGCCACAGGACGCCGGGGCGCGCGTAGCGTTTATGTCGATGCTGGAAGACGTGCAGATCAACGCCGGAAAAGTCTCGCCGCGCGTGGTCTTCAACGCCCGCACCGGCACGGTAGTGATAGGCGAAGGCGTGGTAGTTCGTGCAGCGGCGGTATCGCACGGCAACCTGACGGTCAGTATTCGCGAAAGCCGCAATGTCAGTCAGCCTAATCCGTTTGGCGGCGGTCAGACCGTGGTCACACCGGAAAGCGACGTGCGCGTCAGTCAGGGCGCAGCGCAAATGGTGACGGTTCCGGCGGGCACCAGCCTGCGGACGATCGTCAATACCATCAACAGTCTGGGCGCATCACCGGATGACACGATGGCTATCTTGCAGGCGCTGCATGAAGCCGGTGCGCTCGATGGTGAGCTTGTCGTGATTTAACCATGGAAAGTCAGATGATTAATGCAACCGGACCACGCACTGTTTCACCGGATTTTACCGGCACTCCGCGCCCGCAGGGGCTGGAGCAGGCGGCTGAACAGTTTGAAGCGCTGTTTTTACGCAACATGCTGGCGTCCATGCGTAAAAGCACCGACGTGCTGTCGGGCGAAGACGGCATGTTCAGCAGCAAGGAATCGCGCAATATGCGGGATTTCTACGACGACGCACTGGCGCAGAATCTTGCCAGCCAGCGCAGCACCGGTATTGCCAGTCTGCTCATTCAGCAACTGTCGCCGCAGGTGGATAAAAAGTCGGGCGGCTGATTAAGAAATGTCGCGACTGAGTCGTTTTACAAGGAGAGATAACGTAATGCGCAGGAACCCCCTATGAACATGATCAACATTGGCTTTAGCGGCTCGCAGGCCGCGCAGGCACAGCTCAATGCCACGGCGATGAACACCGCGAATGCGTTTACGCCGGGCTACAGCCGCCAGCGTGTTGAACTGAGCGCCATCGGCCCGATGGGAAACGCGGGCATGACGCCGGGAAATGGCGTCGAAACGACGGCCATCCGCCGGGTGAACGATCAGTTTGTCACCGGACAGGTGTGGCGCGCGACCAGCAGCAGCGGCTACTACGGCATGTCTCAGCAATACCTTAGCGGGCTGGAAACGCTGCTCGGAACGTCGAGCACCAGTCTGGGCAACGGGCTGGATACGTTTTTTGCCGCGCTGAGCGAAGGAACAACGCAGCCTGACAGCTCCGCGCTGCGCCAGCAGATGATCACCGAAGCAAACTCGCTGGCGACACGCTTTAACAACACCAATGATTTCATGAATAAGCAGCGTTCAGATCTGCACAATCAGCAGAAAACCACGCTCGACAGCATTAATACGCTGAGCGGCAATATCGCCGATTACAACCAGAAAATCATGGAGCTGGAATCCACCGGCGGCAGTACCAGCGTTCTGCGCGATCAGCGTGACGAACTGGTGCGCGAGCTGAGCGGGCTGGCGGATGTGCGCGTGACGGAAAGCGGCGACGGCAGTTACAGTGTCACGCTCAGCTCCGGTCAGCCGCTGGTGAGCGGACGTTCTTCCGGTTCGCTGGCGATGTCGGTGGACGATGAAGGCAATCCGCAGCTGGCGCTCTCTTTTGCGGGCACCACTTTTCCGGCATCAATGTCCTGCGGCGGCCAGCTTGGCGCGCTGTATGACTATGAAACAGGCACGCTGGCGGAAATGCAGGCGTCGGTCAATGGCATGGCGCAAGCGCTGGCGAATGCGTTTAACGACCAGCTGGCCGCCGGTTTTGACCTTGACGGCAATCCGGGCAAACCGCTGTTCAGCTTTGATCCGTCGAATCCTGCCGGAATATTGCAGGTTAACGATCTCGACTGGCGTGAACTGGCGCTGTCTGGCGCGGACGATGAACCGGGCAACGGCGATAACCTGAAGGCCCTGATCGACATTAAAAACCAGAAAGTGACCATTCCCGGCATGGGCGAAATGAGCCTGAGCGAAGGGGCGGCCAGCATTATCAGCAAAATCGGTATTACCAGCCGTCAGAACCAAACTGAGATGACCGCCGCCAACACCTTGCTCAACCAGACGCAAAACCAGTGGGCGTCGATCAGCGGCGTCAGTCAGGAAGAAGAGGCGATGAACCTGATGCAATACACGCAGGCATACAACGCGAACCTGAAAGTTATTTCCACCGGCAATCAGATTTTCACCGATCTGCTGGCGCTGTTCTGATATCTCCGGGAGGGATAAATCATGCGAATTACCAATCAGGTCATGGCCAATACCATGCTGCAAAACCTGAATACCAACGGCAGCCAGATGAGCAAACTGGTGACGCAAATGGCCACGCAAACCAAAATCGGCGTGCCATCGGATGATCCGATCGCCAGCACCCGTCTGGTTCAGATGAACCGCGAACAGTCGGCCATCAACCAGTACCAGAGCAATATCAGCCGTCTTTCCGGCAGTTTGTCGGTGCAGGAAGCGCACGTCAAAGCGGTCAGCGACCAGTTACAGGAAGTGCAGGACACGCTGCTTTCCGCCGCCAACGGCGTTCATTCTCAGGCAGATATGGAAGGTTTCGGGCAGAAAGTGGATAGTATGGTCAATAACCTGCTCGCCACGCTCAACGCCCGTAACGAAGATGGCCGTTACCTGTTTGCCGGCACCAAAAATGACCAGCCGCCGGTAATCTACGACGAGGTCAGCGGCAAATATGTGTATCAGGGGAACGAAGGTACGCGCAGCACCACCGTCGCCAATGGTGTCGATATTGTGGAAAACACCGCGCTGGCGCAGACGTTTGGGGACGGCAGCGATCCGCTGGCGTTGCTCAATAAACTCAACGATATCAGCAAGAAAATGCAGGATCCGGCGAGTTCACCGGAGAGCTATCAGGATGAACTGAACGCTTTACTGGGCGATGTGAAAACCACCTCCGACGCGGTTTCCGGTTTGTTCACCGATTTGGGTGGCCGCCAGAACCGTCTTACGCTGCTCGATGATGCGCACACTGACATCAAAACGGCGAACGAAGGGGTGATCCGCGAATTATCGGATACCGACACCGCGCAGGCGTATGTGGATTTCAATATGATCTACGCCTCGTCGCAGGCCGCCAATAAGGTTTACGCGCAGCTCTCACAGCTTTCACTTTTCAATGCCATTTAAACCGCAAACTGAACTGAAATTATGCAGGTAGAACGCCAGTCTTCTTCTCTTCTCACTATGACTCCGTCACCGCTTTCGGGCGGTGCTGCGGGGCCGGCGCGGCCTGTCAGCGCGTCTGCGCTGATCAACCAGACGCCGCAGACGGCGCGTCAGAACGCCTTTCCCGATGCGCCACGTTTGTCTTCGCAGCCTCTGCGTTACAACGTTCAGCTCAATGACCAGCTGACTTCCGTCCAGCAGGCGGAACATTTCCTGCAAACCACGGAAAAGCAGTTACTTAAACTTTGCCACAGCGTTTCAGGTCGGGCAGGCAGCGGTGAAATCCAGGCGCAGGCAATGTCGCTGAAAAAAGTCCTGGGTGATCGTCAGTCTCTTTCCGCCGGAACCGTTGACCGGAATATGCAGGTTTCACTGACAGGCAAAGCGCAGGTGAATTTCGGGCTGCGTAACAGCGACGCGCTGGTGAACAGCGGCAACAGCGAAACGCTGATGTTCTCGCTTGCAGGCAATCGCCGTGAGCTGAGTGCGGTGTCGCTGGGTCAGGATGCCAGCAGCAATAATTCGGTGCTGCGGCTGAATCAGGCGCTCGGGCAGTGGGGCATTCATGCCACCACGCGTCAGCAACAGGTGCAGTTTCGCGTCGAAGAATCGCAATGGTCGCGCGTCAGTCAGCATCTGAGCGTGCAGGGGGAAGGGGAGCGTTTTCCTCAGGGGCAGTTTGTTCCGCTGCGCCCGCAGGCAGAAATGTCGCTGGAGGATGTGGTCGCGGCAGTCGTTGCTGAACCGGCCAGAGCGGGCAACTATCTGCCACAATTGCAGAATTCGCTGGAAGAAATCACCCGCCAGCGTTCACAGCTGAAAACCAGCAAAGCCTCAGTGCGCCAGCGCATTGACAGCATGGCGACCTATGCGCCAAAGGGCAGCGCGGAAAAGATCGCCGCGCGTCTGGGTTCGCAGCTCAATGCATCCTCTGAAACGTATGCGGCGCTTGCCACGGCGGTCGGCGCGCAGGCAAATGTGCATGCGCTGACGGTGAGAAATGTGTTATCGGCGGTGAAAAACGCCTGATTATTCAGGCGTTATTCGCTGTACAGGATCAGCCCGTTGTGGGCAATCAGCAGTTCGGTGTTGTCGTTTTTCAGCGTGGTAACGGAAACCACATTTGTCGTCATATACTTCAGCGAGTTATTCACAATCAGCCCGCCGCCCGGATTAGAGTTGAAAATGGGCTGATAGTTGAATGCCATTCCCTTTCGCACATCTTCGCGTTTAATCAGCTTTCCTTTGGCCACAAAATGATTGTCATCGGGGCTGGTCAGCGTCATCAGCAGGGTGCCGCTGCGGTTCTCAAAATGCGGATCGTACAGCTCTCTTCTCTCTGCCAGCAGATCGTAATAGCCCAGCTGCAAGTTTTGATTTTGAAAATCCTTGCGATTAAAAACCAGCTCCGAAGGCCGGGTTCCGTTTTCGCGTGCATGCGTGACCATCCACATCGCCAGAAGCGAAACCATCAGCGCACTAGCTAGCGCAAACATCCATTTCATTTAATTTTCGTTCCGTTTCACGATAGATCAGGGAGTTCAGCTGGTCTGCGTTGAGCCGCCACTGGTAAACATTCATCGCCAGCTGGCGTTTTCCACAACTGTTGCTCAGCACAATGGTGTAATTGAGCACCATTTCGGACAGGTGATAATAAATCTGCATATGGATGCTGCGGCCTTTCAGCGTCTGGTTAATCCGGTACAGCGTGTTTTTCAGGCGGAAATGCAGGTCGTCCTTCGATTCTTCAAACGCCTGGCTGTCCGCCAGTTCGAAAATCCGGATATTGCTGTAAACATTCTCCTCAATGCTGCGCATCACCACCGCATCATCCTCTTTCATCAGCCAGGTTTTCCATCCCCAGCCAAGCAGCAGCGTCGTCAGCGCGGTGATCAGAATAATCATGCCGGTTTTCTGCCACTTAGAAGCGGTCGCCCGCGCTTTTGTCACTGGAATCGCCCGCTCCACCGGCACCGGTATTTCTTCCCTTTCCGGTACACGTTCTGGTGTGATTTCTGGTTCTGCCTGAGGTTTTTCAGCCACAACCGGCAGGGGCTCAGGCGCTTTTTCCAGTGGCTGACAAAATTCTGCTTCGAGAATGTAGCCCTTTCGCGGGATCGTTTTGATGATGCGTTGCTGTTTACCGTCATCTTCCAGCGCAACGCGCAGGGCATGAACCGCATTGGGCAGTGAGTTATTACCAATAATCCGGCGTGCCCAAACCCATTGCGTCAGCTGATCGCGCGAAAGTATTTCGCCGGCGTGCTCGATAAAAACGGTTAATAATCTTAACTGATATTCACCCAGGCGGCGTTGCTCTCCCGTAATCTGATGGATCAGGGATGCAGACGCTATATCCAGCCGCCAGTGGTTAATGGTGCATTCGGAAGGTTCCATATCACTCAATTGTCTTGATTTCTAACCCGATAATATCCGGAAAATAGCAGGTTAATAAAATTGCAGATTAACCGGCTGACATAACAATAAACACTGATTAACCCGCATATCGTAATTTTAATCGGATTTTTCTCTGTTTGGCGTGTGCGCATTCTTACTTGTTTGGCTTATGAGAACACTGGTTCAGATCAATATTTTTCAGATAAGTAGTACTTCAACTTGCAGGGTTAATATTTATCTGCATGTATTTATTGTGATTTATGGTTTTAATAATAGTTAAATAATCGCAACAACTGATGTGATTATTTTCACATCCGGCCGGTTTCCCGGAACTTGCCAAACTTCGGAATGTTCTTGCTATGGGGTAAACAAGAATCATTTCAGTCGGGTAATAATATTTTCTCATGGTGTTAAGAAACCGACGTATTGTGTCGCTTATAACCCCTTCGGGTTAATTAAACAGTGGCAGTGTCTTTGTATAAAGAAGGAATATATTTACGTCCCCCCAAAAATAAAAAATCACTTTTTTTTCATTTTCGATTTAATTACTGAAATACAGGTGTCGTTTATCACTGGTACTAGCGAATGAGTCTGATGGACAGGCTCACAAGATTGACTACCAAGGAGATGACCCATGTCTTTATCTATTTTCACCAGTGCTTCATCCATGGCTTCCACCAACGCCCTGAACAAATCCAACAGCATGCTGAGCACCGCAATGGAACGTCTGGGTACCGGTAAGCGTATCAACTCTGCGGCAGATGACGCAGCTGGCCTGCAAATCGCGACCCGTCTGCAAGGGCAATCAAACGGTATGACGGTGGCGAAGCGCAACATTTCTGATGCTACCGCGATGCTGCAAACGGCTGAAGGTTCTTTCGATGAAGTGACTAACATCCTTTATCGTATGAAAGACCTGGCAACACAGTCTGCGAATGACACGAACACCCAGAAAGACCGTGATTCACTGCAGGCTGAGTACAGCGAGCTGAATAAAGAACTGGACAACATCATGAGCAACACCTCTTACGGCGGCGAAAAACTGCTGAGCGCAAGCGGCAAACTGTCCAATTCTATGAGCTTCCAGATCGGTTCAAGCTCCGGCGAAACCCTGAAACTGGATCTGAAAACTTCCCTGACTGCGGTCAGCGGCGCAATGACTACCGTTTCCGGTCTGACCCTGAATGCGACGGCTTCAGGCAGCAACGCGGCTATCACCCAGATTCAGGATGCACTGGATACCGTGGGCAGCATGCGTTCAAGCCTGGGTGCCAACATCAACCGTCTGGGTCACACCGCGGCGAACCTGGCAAACATGCAGGACAACACTAATCTGGCGCTGGGCAACATCCAGGATGCTGACTTCGCTTCCGAAGCATCTTCCATGACCCGCAACCAGATGCTGGCGCAAACCAGTATGTCCATGCTGAAACAGTCCAACAGCATGAGCGGTATGGTGATGTCCCTGCTGGGCTAATCCTGCTTCTCCCGCACCAACAAAACACCGCTGAAAGGCGGTGTTTTGCTATCAGCCGTACGGAAAATGCAGGCGACGCTTTTCCCTTCCGCCTGCGGGGAGCGGGGCGGAAGTTTCCCTTCCCATCAAATAAAAAATTACAGCAAAAACAATGAATTAAAAGTTGGCATGCCTTTTGCTAAAACGTTTAACTCAATGAGGTGAATGATGAGCGATTTATTAAGTCTGGACCCACAAACCATGGCGCAGCAGATGGCGCAGTACGACGTCATGGCGTTGCAGTCCGCCCTGAAAACCCAGCAGGGCACGCTGAAAACTCAGCAGGCGGCGCTGTCCGCCCTGAAATCTGCCATGACCGATTTCCGCACGGCGCTGACGGCGATGAACAAAGCCGACAGCGGCATGTTGAAAAACAGCGCGACGGTGAGCAAAGAGGGCTATCTGACGGCGACGGCCAATTCCAGCGCGTCGAAAGGTTCCTACAACATCTTTGTTCAGCAGACGGCGTCGTCGAGCCAGACCGCGTTTGAAAACCTGAGCGATGACGAAGTGAAAAACGCCAGCGGCATGATGGATATCACCATCAATGGCGAAACGCTGTCAGTGGATATGGATTCCGTCAGCACGCTGGGCGAACTGGCCAGCGCCATCAACGGCAGCGATGACAACCCCGGCGTGACGGCGTCACTGATGCGCTCTGAAGGGAAAGTCACGTTGCTGCTGAGCAGTAACGAAACCGGCGAGAAAAATGCGGTCACGCTTGATACCAGCGGTATTACCGGTACCGGCGCAGATGCGTTGCAGCAAAGTGTCATGACTGAAGCGAAAGACGCGATTGTGCGCATGGGCAACGAGAACGGCCCGGAAATGCGCAGCAGCAGCAACACGTTCAGCGAGCTGATTCAGGGCGTCACGCTGGAAGTGACGGCTGAACAAAAAGCCGGAGAGACGCCGTTGCAACTGCGTATCGGCACTGACCAGACCGAAACCACGGCGCAGGTTCAGTCGTTTATCGATGCGTACAACAACCTGCGCACACAGCTCGATACCCTGACTCAAAGCGGCGCTGGCGGTAAAGAACGCGGCGCGTTTGCCGGTGATGCCGGGATCAGTTCGCTGTCCCAGCAGATGAATTCGATGCTACGTACCGAATTTAACGGTAAGCGCATCACCGATTTCGGCATCACGGCAGACAAAGACGGCAAGCTGACGCTCGACAATGACAAATTTAAAGATGCTCTGGCAGAAGATCCGGCCAGCCTGACGGCGCTGTTTAACGGCAACGACGGTCTGATCAAAGGCATGGATAAGGCGATGGACGGCTATCTGAACAACACCAACGGGATGCTGAAAATGCGTCAGGACACGCTGGATCGCAAAGAAAGCCAGCTGACCGATAAAGCCGACCAGATTAATACCCGTTATGACACGGCCTACAACCGTTATCTGAAGCAATTCACGCAGTTGCAGAACGTCATGACACAAATGAACAACACCATGAGCATGTTCGGGATCGTCTAAAAACGCATTCACGCGCAGGCCAGAGAACCGCAGGGAGCTGACGGAGAAGCTTATGTACGGAAATACTCAAAACGATTATCACCATTATCAGGATGCGGATCTGGCGATTCAGACCGCCGCCGCCACGCCGCACCAGCTGGTCCTGATGCTGTTCAACGGCCTGATGGATGAACTGGTGCGCGCGCGCAGCCATATCGAAGCCAAACGTTTCGAGAAAAAGGCGCAGAGCATTAACAAATGTATCGACATTCTGAACGCCCTGACCAGCGCACTCGACTACGACCGGGGCGGCGATCTGGCGCTGCAACTGGCAGGCATTTATGACTACAGCGTTTACCGCCTGTATGACGCCAGCGACAAACTGTCCGTCGAAATGATTGACGAAGTCGCGCAAATCCTGGGCAATATCCGCGAAGGCTGGGAAGGGATGGGCAAGCTGAATGGATGATCTTCAGCTCATCCGCCAGCTCGGGCAGGCGTTAACGCAGGCGGTCGAAGCACAGGACTGGCCGCGTTTACAACAGGCAGACCGGGCCATTGCCCGGCTGCTGCACGCAATGGCCGCTTCGCCGCTTACGCAGGAAAAGCGTCAGGCATTACAGGCGCTGCAGCAGCATCACCAGCAGATGTATCGCGTTTGCGAAACGCGCCGGACGGAGCTGGAAGAAAAGATGCGCCAGCACCGGAGCCAGCGTGACGGACGTCAGGCGTACGCCTTATTTTCTCAGGAAGAGGAACTGTAATTGATCCCTTTGCAACCGATGAATTTCCCGCCAGTGACCGGTTCCGCGCTGCCGGAGACGCTGGCGTTACCGGCACAAGGGACGGCTTCTGACGCGGTCAGTTTTGTGATGCCAGAACTTCCGCTGATCGCCTTTTCTGCTGATGGCGGTCCGGACGAATCTGCCCCCACATCGTCAGAAACCGACACGCAGCTGTCTGACGACGTGGCGGCACAACTGGCACAACTGCTGAATCTTCTGGTTCCGCAGGAAACGCCGGTAGCACCTGTCGCTCCTGTCGAAATCGCGGCCACAGAACAGGCAACACGGGTTCTGCCTGCGGGTTATGAACCCCCTGTGATGCCGGTTGCGGCGGAAACTAAAACTCCCCGCGCACAAACTTCTGCGGCGCTGGCAACGGCGGCCAGCGTGGCTGAAAGCCTGTCTCAGCCGGGCGCGCAAAACACCCTCAAGCCGCTGGCGATGTGGCCCGCGCTGATCTCACTGGCACAGCGTCAGGAAGGTGCAGAAAAACCGGTGCTAACGCCGGGAACGCAGCAACAGCCTGCAGGCGTATTGCCCGCCAGTTTCCAGACCGCGCATAACCCGCCGGACATCACGCAGGGTCGTTCTGAAGCTGCTTCCAGAGCCGTAAATATGCCGATGAATATCACCGACGGCACGCAGATCCAGGGCGAGAAATTACGTCAGGTTCTGGGCGAGCGGTTACAGCTGCAACTCGATAACCGCGTTCAGCACGCCACCATCCGTCTGGATCCGCCCGAGCTGGGCAAAATTGAGATCTCGCTGCAACTGGATGCCAACAAATTACAGGTGCAGATCCAGGCCGGACAGCCGGAAGTCGCGCGCGCCCTGCAACAGGTCAGCCATGAACTGCGCCAGTCGCTGACTGCGCAAAACAACCTGCAGGTGCAGGTCAATATTTCGTCTCAGCAGCAGTCATCGCAGCAGCAGGGACAACACCCGTCGCAGACGCCGTACCAGCCCGCAAATCTGGCGGATATCGCCCCGGCTGCGCGCAGTCGCGCCGATGACATGTCGTCTGTGAAGCCGCTCGACACGTCAATTCTGACGACAGTCTGACCAACAGGGTAATGACATCATGACTTTAAAGACTTTTTTACTTGGCCTGCTTCTGGCTATGTTCGCCGCGGTCATGACCGCCGGTTTGGTGGTTTTTGGCAATGCCTGGCTTAACGACAAACCGGACGGCCCGGTTCGTTCAATGCTCAGTCGCAGCGCGCAGGAAAAAGACGACATGGAATTCGTTGAGATTAAAAACCTGGTGGTGACGCTGAAAAACGATCAGGGGCGTGAGCGTTATATGCTGCTCGAGCTGGGGCTGGGTACGGCTGGCGAACAGCAGAAGAAACGGGTAGAGAATTACATTCCGGTGATCCGCGGCACCACGGTGGATGTGTTGTCGGCGATGACCTATGCCGAAGCGCGCAATTTGTCCGTCGGTGAAATCCGCGAACTGCTGATGGAAAACTACCAGAAATCGTTTGAACGCAATGACAGATCCCTGCCGTTTGAGAAAGTCATCATCAGCAAGCTGGTGTTCCAGTAATCCGCAATGAGTGAATTTATCGAAAGCGTAGCGCTGACGCCCGGTCAGGAAAGTCAGTACATGAAGGACTGGCTGCCGCTGGTCAGACGCGTGGTACGCCAGCTGGCACCGCAGGCGGATGCGGTCATTGACCGTGATGACATGGAACAGATAGCGCTGATGGGATTGCTGGAAGCGCTGCGTCGTTACGGTGCGCCTGACGAAATGTTCGCCGGTTATGCCGCGCTGCGTATCCGTGGCGCGGTGCTTGACGAGCTTCGTCTGCACGACTGGCGTCCGCGGCGCCTG
This sequence comes from Rahnella sp. PD12R, assembly GCF_019200965.1. Classification (NCBI taxonomy): domain Bacteria; kingdom Pseudomonadati; phylum Pseudomonadota; class Gammaproteobacteria; order Enterobacterales; family Yersiniaceae; genus Rahnella; species Rahnella sp. PD12R. The sequence continues at coordinate 118,103 of NZ_JAHTMS010000010.1, forward strand.
CGGCAGAAAACGCACAAAATCAGCGATGCGCTGCGTACGCTTAGCCGCACGCTCGGCCGCGAGCCGCAGGAAGAAGAAATCCGCCTGCACCTTGAGCTGTCTGCGGATGAGTATCAGGAATACCTGCAACTCGACAGCGCGGGCACGATGGAAAGCCTCGATAACCTGCTGGCGGTGGGGGATTTCGCCCCCGCAGCCTTGCAGGGCCGGGCGCTGGAAGACGACGTGCATACCAGCCGTATGCTCGCCTACGCCATCAGCCAGCTGGACTCGCGCGAACAGATGATTCTGGCGCTGTATTACCAGCAGGAACTGAGTCTGAAGGAAATCGCGCTGGTGCTCGAACTGACTGAAGCGAGAGTCTGCCAGCTCAATAAAAAGATCAGCGAAAAAATTCGCCTCTGTTTCAACTAATCAGATTTATACGGAAAGATTATGCAAAAAATTCTAGGTCTGCTCATCGTGCTGTTCAGCGTCGTTGGCGGATACATTATGTCCGGCGGGCAACTGGCGTCGTTCTGGCAACCGGGTGAAATCCTGATCATTCTCGGCGCGGGCATCGGGGCGATGGTGATTGCCAATCCCAAACACGTCCTGCGGGAAATGTGCCAGCAGGTGAAAGGCGCGATGCGCAAAAATGAATACACCGACGAGTTCCAGAGACAGCTGCTGATCCTGCTGTATGAACTGCTGGAACTGGTGCAGGACGGCGGCCTGAAAACGCTGGACGAGCACATTGAAGTGCCGGAAAACAGCCCGTTATTTCAGAAATACCCGCTGATCCTGCGCGATAAAGCGCTCATTACGTTTATTGCGGATAACTTCCGCCTGATGGCGATGGGCAAAATCAACGAGCACGAACTGGAAGGGATCCTCGAACAGGAACTGGAAGCGGTGGAAGAAGAATTGCTGGTGCCTTCGCGCTCCCTGCAACGTACCGCAGAAGCCATGCCGGGATTTGGTATCTGCGCGGCAGTGCTCGGTATCATCATTACCATGCAGTCGATTGACGGTTCCATCGCGCTGATCGGGGTGAAAGTGGCTGCGGCGCTGATCGGGACATTCCTCGGCGTTTTCTTCTGTTATTGCCTGCTGGATCCGCTGGCGAATGCCATGGAACAGCGCAGTAAAAGCCGGATGTCGGTGCTGGAATGCGTGCGTATGGTGCTGGTGAATCACGTTGCCGGAAAACCCACGCTGCTGTCCGTGGATTCCGGACGCAAAATGCTGCCGCTTGTCAGCAAACCGACCTTTGCAACGCTTGACGGCTGGGTTAACCAGATGGCGGAAGATGAGACATGAGATCGTCGAAAAATACCCACAGCACAACGATCATCAAGCGGGGTTCGCGCAAGGGGCATTCCGGCGTTCACGGCGGTGCCTGGAAAGTGGCGTTTGCAGACTTTACGCTGGCCATGATGGCGCTGTTCATGGTGCTGTGGATTGTCGGTTCCGTGAGTGAAGAAGAACGCAAAGAAATCGTCGCGCAGATCAACAGCCAGTCGATTTTCAGCAGCACGGTTTTTGACCCGATTGATATGGAAAGCGCCAGCGGCGGCGGCAAACTGATCGGCCCCGCACAGCCGGTGACCGACGCCAGTACCGCGCAGAATCCGAACGATCCACGCGGTAAAGACGGGAAAGACGCAGACGGCGGTGAATCCCTCGACAGCGTGATGAACCGTTCGCATATTGAAATGGAAGAACTGACGGCGGTGATTGAAAAAATCACGGCGGAAAATAACGCACAGGCCAACCTGAAAATTGAAGTGATCCCGCAGGGGCTGCGCATTCTATTGCAGGACGACCGCCAGAAAGCGATGTTTGAGCGCGGCAGTTCCACGCTTACGCCATTCTTTGGCCGCCTGCTGACCGAATTGGCGCCGGTATTTAATAAACTGGATAACCAGATCATCATTACCGGCCATACCGATGCGGTGCGGTTCCGCGATCAGGAGCGTTACAACAACTGGAATCTCTCCGGTGACCGCGCACTGGTGGCGCGCCGGGCACTGGAAGGCGGCGGGCTGGATCAGGCGCGGGTGATTCAGGTGAGTTCGATGGCTGACCGCATGCTGCTTGACCCGGAAAATCCGGAGAGCGCGGCAAACCGCCGCATTGAAATTACCGTTCTGACCAAAGCCGCTGCCGACACATTATTCCAGTTCTACGGTTATCACGGCGAGAAAGTGGTGAAGCCGATCACTGAACGGCTGGAAGCGGACGGCAAAAAGCCGTAACCGCATTAGGATGAGTCTCCCTCCCGGCATTCACTGCGCACGTAAGTGATCAATAAACCGCCGTACTTTCTCGGGAACGTGGCTGGTGTTGGGGTAGAGCGCAAAAATCCCCTGCGGCGGAAAACGATGATCGGGCAGCAAATGGCGCAGGCGGCCCGCGTCGGTTTCCGGCTGAATCAGCCAGTCCGGCAGCAATGCGACACCGGTGCCGTGCAGGGCGAACGCCAGCAGCGAAGACGCATTATCGGCGGTCACGACCGGCGGCGTGGCGACGCGAAACAGCTTTTGTTCTCCCTGCGGTAACGTCACGGGCCAGCTCACCGGCCATGGCAGACGGCAGTGGGCAATCCACTTTGCTTGTGCCAGCTGTTGCAGATTACCGATGTCGCCGTGCCCGCGTAAAAACGCCGGAGACGCCACCGGCAGTATGCCAAAACTGCCCAGCGTGGCGGCGTGATGGCTGGAATCCGCCAGCTGACCAAGGCGGATCGCCAGATCGAAACGGCCTGAAATCAGGTCATCGTGATGCGATGAGGCGACATGCTGAATGCGCAATTGCGGATGCAGCGCCGCAAACGCGGCCAGCGCCGGAACCACCACCCGCGCGCCATATTCCGGCGTACTGGTGATCCGCAACTGACCGCTCAGCCCGCCGTGATCGCGGCGCACATCGTCGAGCACCGATTCCGCGTCCTGCAATAAAATCCGGCAACGTTCGTAAAAGCGTTCGCCGGAATCAGTCAGCGCCAGACGCCGCGTGCTGCGGGTCAGCAGCGCGACGCCGGTTTCATTTTCCAGCTGCTTAACGTTAAAACTCACCACCGCTTTGGTCAGCCCGAGCGTTGCCGCTGCGCCGGTAAAACTCCCCGCCGTCACCACTGCCACGAAAATTTCCAGACGTTGTAAATTCAGCATGCCGAAGCCTTTTATTGTCAAAATTATTTTGACAGTGTAGCGGCAACCCGCCCGTATATCAGCCACCCTTTCTCCGTTACATTGCCCGCCATTCAGTGTGAAGGAGAGAATCAAATGCAGTACCGCACGCGTGTGGCCAGTGTGTATCTGCTGGGGTTTTTTGTTGATCTGATCAACATGTTTATCGCCAACGTGGCGTATCCCGGCATCGCCCGGCATTTTGACGCGCCGGTCAGTGCGCTGGCCTGGGTCAGTTCCGGGTATATTCTCGGGCTGACGCTGGTGATCCCGCCCAGCCGCTGGCTGGCTTCACGGCTGGGCGCCCGTCGCGTATTCACCGTGTCGCTGGCGATTTTTATGCTGGCGTCGGTTGGCGCTGCGGGCGCGCAAAGTCTGACGTCGCTGACGGTCTGGCGGAATGTGCAGGGGCTCGGCGGCGGCCTGCTGATCCCCGTCGGACAAACGCTGGCGTACGCACTTTATCGCAGCCACGAACGGGCGCGGCTTTCAGCGGTGATCATGCTGGTTGGCCTGCTGGCACCGGCGTTATCGCCGGTGGCGGGTGGCATTATCGTGGATCATCTGAACTGGCGCTGGGTTTTTGTCGCCAGTTTACCGCTGGCGCTGCTCGCCTGGATCCTTGCATTGTGCTGGCTGCGCGAGGTTCCGGCTGAACCTGCGGTGCGTTTTGACCTGCGCGGTTTTTTACTGGCCAGTCTCGGGCTGACGCTGATTTTATCCGGCCTGACCCGTCTGGGGGAACGCAGCGAGTTGACCGCGGGGAGCGCGTTATTGCTGGCGGGTGTGGCGTGTCTTTATGCTTTCGTTCGCGATGCGCGCAGGCGACATAATCCGCTGCTGGATCTGCGGCTGATCAGGGAGCCGCTGCTGCGCACCGCGATGATAATTTACCAGTGCATCCCCGGTATTTTTACCGGCGTGGGCCTGATTGCGATGCTGTATTTGCAGGATGAAATGCAGTTTTCTGCCGCGCAGGCGGGCGGACTGATGGTGCCGTGGTCGGTGGCGTCGTTTGCGGCTATCGGGTTAACCGGCAAAGTGTTTAACCGCACCGGCCCGCGCGCGTTGTTTATCCCAGGATGTCTGGTTCAGGGGTGCGGAATTGCGCTGCTGGCGTGCATGACCGTTTATCCGCAGGCGTGGCTGGCGGTGGCGGCGTTCACGCTGATGGGGTTCGGCAGCAGTTTGTGCAGCAGCACGGCGCAGAGCTGCGCATTTTTACACATCGCCGCGCCGCAGCTTGCTGACGCCAGCGCGTTGTGGAACATCAACCGCCAGCTGAGTTTTTGCCTTGGCGTAACGGTCATCAGCGTCCTGCTTAATCTGTTGCAGGCGTATCTGCCGCAATGTGCCTACGAAGTGAGTTTCGGGCTGGCGGCGGTGAGCGTGCTGGTTCCGGTGATATTTTGTCTGAGATTACCGCGCGGGGCGGTGGTGCAGGAATGAAAACAACAGGAGAAAAGATGAACCGTTTTGTGAAAGAAGTGTTTGATGCGCATGAACTTATCCGCCAGTGGCTGGGCGATGCAAATTCTCCGCAGGCAATTTGTGATGAATTGCTGGCGCGGTTTAGTGAGGATTATTCGATGGTGACGCTGACCGGCCACCGGCTGGATTATGCGGCGTTACGGGCATTTTTCACGGCGCAGCACGGTGCGAAAACCGGGCTGGAGATTCAGGTTGAGCAGCCAGAATTAATTGCGGAAAGCGAGTTCTCCGCCGTGGTGACGTATCAGGAGCGCCAGCAATTGCCGGGGCAGGCGGCGACGCTGCGTTATTCAACGGTGGTGTTCAGCGTGGTCGCGCAGGGCAAAATCCTTTGGCGGCATCTGCATGAAACAGCGGCGGGCTGATTTCTGCATGCAGACGAAAAAACGGCCTTCCCGCAGGAAAGCCGTTTTGATTTGAAACCCGATATCTGGCGGGCGGCGAAATCAGTGGGTCAGCGTTTTTCTGACTTCACTGACGTCTTTCGCTGTCACTGCAGGCGCGTTGTTGCTCCACCCCTGACGGATAAAGGTCGACAACTGCGCCGCTTCTTCATCGGTCAGACGGCCCGCAAAGCCCGGCATCGCCAGCGTTGACGGTGCGCGTGCGGTTGACGGTTGCTGAGCACCGGCGAGGATCGTGTGGATCAGGCCGGTCGGATCTTTCGCATTCACAATCGTTGCCTGATCCAGCTGCGGGAACACGCCCGGTGCGCCTTTGCCGGTCACAAAATGGCAGGCCCCGCAGTTATCCAGATACAAACGCTCGCCTTCGCTGAGGTTTTTCGCCGCCGTCAGTCTGGCTTCGGTCGCGCTGGTTTTCTGCGTTTCCGGTGCCGGAACCGGCGGATTGCCGCCCAGGAATTTGATGTACGCGGCAATGGCTTTCAGATCTTCATCGGTCATGTGTGCGGTACTGTTCTCCACCACCGACGTCATTTCACCGCCCACGGCCGCTTTGTCGTTGCGCCCTTTGCCCAGATAATCAACGATTTCCTGCTGATCCCAGTGCGCCACGCCGCGCAGCGACGGAACGTCCCAGTTATTCAGACTGCCGCCCGCGAGGAAATCAGAGTCGCTGCTGTCCAGCGCCTTCTCGTTCATCCCCAGACCGCGGGGCGTGTGGCAACTGCCGCAGTGCCCGAGGCTTTCGACCAGATACGCGCCACGGTTTACTTCGGCAGACGCGCCGCCAATCGGCTGGAACGGTTTATCGGATGCGAATGCCCAGTTCCAGAAACGCATGCCCCAGCGCTGGCTGAACGGGAAGCTCAGATCTGTTTCCGGTGGCTGTTCAGCACTCGGTTTCACGCCCTGCATGAAGTAGACATAAAGCGCGTGCATATCTTCATCGTTGATTTTGGCGTAATCCGGATACGGCATCGCCGGGTACAAACGGGTGCCATCCGGCAGCACGCCTTTACGCACGGCGTCCGAGAATTGCGCTTCCGTATAACCGCCAATCCCGTGATCTTTATCCGGCGTAATATTCGTCGAATAAATGGTTCCCAGATTCGAATTAATCGCCAGGCCGCCGGAAAACGCCGGTTTCCCCGCCACCGTATGGCACGCGCCGCAGTCACCCAGACGCGCGACGTACTCGCCCTGTTTGATGAGCTGCGCGTTATTCGCGTCATCCGCCTGCGCATTGGCCATCAGCCCGGTGCCCAGCAGCAGGGCGTTCGCGATAAATAAACTTTTGAGTTTCATCCTGTTCATCTCCGCTTATGCCTGAACCAGTGGACCAGGATTTTTCAGATACTGATCTTTAATCGCCTGCGCGGCCATCAGCGTGATGGCTCCGATGGTATCCGTCGGGTTCGCCTGGAAGTTCTGCGGGAACGCATTGCCGCCCGGCACAAAGACGTTATGCACATCCCAGCTTTGCAGGAACTTGTTCAGCGCGGAGGTTTTCGGGTTATCGCCCATGACCGCGCCGCCGACGTTGTGCGTCGAAACGTATTTGGTCAGATCAAAGTGTGCGTCCATCGGCAGGAAGCTTTCGCTGTAGCTGTCCGGGTTCAGCTCTTTGGTGATATTGCCCACAATCCCTTTCAGGTACTGCTGAAGTTTGAGTTCGTTCTGTTTCCAGTCGAAGGTCATCCGCAGCAGCGGATAGCCGTATTCATCTTTGTAGTTCGGATCGAGATCCAGATAAATATCGCGATAAGACTGACAGGTGGTGGTGATGCTGATTTTCATCGAGTGGCCGTACCACTCTTCCATGCCTTCTTTCCAGCCGGTGCCCCACGCCGGTGTGCCTTTCGGCAGAGACGTGCTGATTGGCGTGCCGGTGGCCTGAGAACTGTGGATTTTCGCGCCGCCGATAAAGCCCAGAGCAGGGCCGTCGAAATTGCCCGGAGAGATGTCGTTGATCATCTGGCCGGTGGCGCCTGCGGTGGCGAACGGGTTGAAGTTTTTGTCTTTGAAGAACAGCGTGGAGCCGCCATTGCTCAGGAACGCATAGTTACGGCCAATCACGCCTTCTTCGGTGATCGGGTTGTAAGGTTTGCCGATCCCGGAAAGCAGCATCAGGCGGACGTTACAGAACTGGAAGCTGCTCAGCACCACGATTTTCGCAGGCTGGAAGCACTCGTTGCCCTGCGCATCCATGTAGATCACGCCTTTGGCGGTTTTCTTGTCGTCATGCAATTCGACTTTCAGCACGTTGGCGTGGACTTCATAAGAGAAGTTGTCCATGCGTTTCAGTGCGTCCATGACGGCCGTCTGCGGCGAAGCTTTCGAGTAGTTCAGGCACGGATATTTACTGCAATAGCCGCAGTAGTTGCACGGTGCGATCTGGTTGCCGTACGGGTTGGTCCAGGCGCGGGAGACGCAGGCAGACGGGTTCGGGAACGGGTGATACCCCATTTTTTTCGCCACTTCGGCAAACATGCTGCTGTTAAGCGTATCTTCCAGCGCAGGCAGCGGATACGGCTCTGAGCGTGGCCCTTCGAACGGGTCGCCGCCTTCCATAATCTGGCCGCGCAGGTTGCCGGTTTTGCCCGACTGCCCGCAGATGTGCTCAAACTTGGTGTAATACGGCTCGATTTCATCCCAGGTGAACGGGAAATCCATGATCCGCATATCTTCCTGCAAAATGCCCGGTTTGTACGCCTCATCGGCATACGTTTTGAGCTTTAAATCGGTCGGCGTAGGGCGGATAAGAACAGCCGTCCAGTGCAGACCGGAACCGCCAACGCCCGTACCCGGCGCAAATGCGCCCCATTTACGGGTCGGCAGCGCGGTTTCGCTCATGTTGTAACGCACGGTCACCGCTGCTTCGGCGGGCGTTGCCATCACTTTGTTGCGTACGGCGTAGGCGTATTCATCCGCCGGTTTCGGGTAAGCAAATTCTTCGTACCCGCGATCGCCGCCGCGCTCAAGTGCGCGAACGGTCAGACCGGCCATTGCCAGCTCGATGCTCATCAGCGAGCCCGCCCAGCCGAGGCCGACAACGACGACGTCGACTTCTGGTTTAATTACTTGTGCCATCTTTAATCCTGTCAGTCATCAGAAAACGGAAAGAGGTCCGGCGCTCAGGCGCGGGCACCTTGCAGGCTCACCGGCCCCAGCGGATAAGGGACGTTGTGTTGTTTCACCCACTCCGTAAAGCTGGCGCGCGCACCGGGGAATCCGATGGCGATCCACGCTTTCATGCCTTTGTTGCCGCCATAAATCGGGTCTGCCAGATAGCCATGTTTGGTATCGGAAAGCAGTTCCCCGAAGAATTGCGACGCGACCAGGTTCTCTTCGCCCATATCGGCAAAACGGATGCCATTTTTCTGGAGCTGCGTCAGGGCGTTGTCTTTGTCCTGATCGGAGAGCGCGTGGAAGTCTTTCTGATGATTTTTCTGACACCAGCTGTTCGCCAGGCGAATACCGGTTTTGTAGATTTGCTGAGGACGGAAGGGGATCTGATACCCCATGGTCGCGGGCGCGTGAACGTTAAATGGCCCCTGCATATAGATTTCTTCGCCGAAATCGCCGTGCATTTGCTGATCGATAAAAATTGGCACGTTGGTTTCAAGCGCGCCGGGCGCTTTCCCTTTGCCTCCTGCGGGGATCAGACGGTCAGCGGCGGCCATTATAAATTGCCACTCATCCGCGCTGAAAAACACGGGTTTATAATCGAGTAAATCCGGGGCAGCCATTTCAGCAGCCTGCGCCGCGGACAACCCTTTCATCATGATGGTGCCGACGGGCAACGCCATCAGCGACCCAAGTAAAAACTTGCGACGGGTAGTTTTCTTTTGAAGGAGCATAGAATTACGACTCTCACATGCCTGATGTTAAGTTTGGGTTAATTGTTATTATTTTTGGGTACAAATTTATAATATCACCGCTACATTTAAAATAAATGACTAATTTCCACAAGGAATGTGAGGAGGAGATATTTCTTATGTTTTTAGATATCAGTGAATAGGTTAAATTTCATATAAAACAGTATGTTATTATTATTTTATTCGAGTTTTCAGTTGCGGGGATTTAGCATTTCTTATCAAAGAATAGCGACGGATAATTCCGGTTAAATTTAGATCAATATAATTCCGGAAGGAAAGTTAATGTTATTTGTTGATATAAATGTTACCTAACATTTTTAACATTTAGAAAATGGAATAAATTTAATGTTTATATTTAAGGTCAATACCAAGACCTTGGGTTGCCACCCAAACGGGCTTCAAGGGCTTTACACAGACTTGTGTAAGTTTCGGTTTTTCAATTGCAGTGACTGCTTAACGCGCTGCGCCGAAACCGACCAAAGAGGCCCGGGACGGAGCCTCTTTGGAATCTCCGCGTCTTTTTTACTGCGCGCTATCGCTCGCTGACTATGTTTCAGCAGCCACATCTATTGCCGCAAAATCCCGCCGCTGCGCGGTGCCCTCCTGTCGGGTTACAAACCGCGCGTAAAGATACGCGGTTTTCCACCTCTCCCTGCGGCGCGATTTTTGAAAGCGGCTGGAGGCATTTTTAATTCAAAATCAAAATTAGCCGGCATCAATCTTCCGAATTACATAGCCATTGGCCGCTTTCAAAACGACGTGGAGTGAGCGGTGAGAAACAGCGAGAGTCTTTATTCGAGGAGGTTCGAACCCGAAGCGAAAGTACCGCGCAGCGGCGGCGTTTGCGGCAATAGCCGTTATGCCTGAAACATTGTCAGCGAGCGATAGCGCGGAGTTAAAAGAGCCCGGGGGGCTTGGGGGCGGCGGCGATATGCCGCCCCCAAGTCGGTGTGGGCCGACGCCCACGGTTTTGACCTTGAAGCCCGTTTGGGTGGCCAACCCAAAAACAATCAGGCTGATTCCCTGATCACCAACCGATACCCCGTATCCACAATCGGTTCCTCAACCTTAATCCCTTCAATTCTGTCCGCCAGCATAGTGGCTGCGCGGATCCCCAGATCCCATTTCTCCACGCTGACAGTCGTGATCGAGGGCCGGTTATGGGCCGCGAAATTCAAATCAGCAAAACCGATCACCGAGAAATCATCGGGTACGCGCAGCCCCTGTGCTTCCGCTTCCATGATCACGCCTTGCGCCAGCGTGTCGGAACTGCAAATGATCGCGTCGAACCGCTCGCCGCCGGAAAGCATCTCTTTCAGCGCTGCACGTCCGACTTCCATATTGGCAGGCAGCGAGACCATCATTTCGCGGATTTCTGTGCCGGGTTGTGCACGCAGCACGTTGATCGCGCCATTCATGCGCACCACGGCGCGTCTGTCCGAAGCACAGATAAAACCAAAACGCGTGAAGCCTTTCTCAAGGAAGTATTCGCCAATCGCATTGCCGACTTTTTCATGTGAAAAGCCGATCAGCATATCAATCGGCGTCGGGGTTAAATCCCAGATTTCCACGACAGGAATATTGGCGTTGAGGATGATTCTTTTCAGATCTGACGAATGATGAATACCGGTCAGAACGATGCCGTCCGGACGGCGCGAGAGCAGGGTGGCGACAATCTCAGTTTCTGCATCCGGCTCGTAACCGACAATACACAGCAACATATGGTAGCCGCGCGCGGCCAGTTCATCGCTGATCGCCTGAACGGTATCGACAAACATATTGTTGTTAATCTGCGGCACAACCACGGCGATCAGCTTCGTGCGGCTGGTCGCCAGCCCGCCTGCCAGCATATTAGGGATATACCCGGTCACGTTCACGGCATCCATCACTCTGGCGATGGTGGCTGGGCGCACGACCTTGGGATTATTCAGCGCCCGGCTGACCGTCATCGGTGAAAGACCGGCTTCTCTGGCAACATCTTCAAGCGTGGCCGTACGGGAACGACCTGTGTGATTCTTTATTATAGTATTCAATGCATTGCTCACTGGTTTGCAAGTTCAAACTACGAATGTTTGCGCAATCATTACCAGTTTCTCACAAGAAAATGAGGGACGATAGACCCAAAGTGTTAAAACGCTGTTATCAGACAGATATCAATTTGAGGAGGAGAATTCTGAGCCTTTCCTCTGCTCCTCAGCGACCTGTCGTCGTGCCCCTGTAAACGAAGATCTTAATTATTTCCGCGAATTATTTGCCCAAAACGTGAAGGGAGTCATGGGCAATGGTCAAGGAGAGACAATTTCTATAAGTTCGGAATTATCCCTGCCGGAAGTGATGCCGTATACTTCTTTCAAGCAGAAACAATTAACCATCTCTATTTATCTGCTGGTACTGAGTAATGACAGATAAAGAAAGATCCGTTGTCAGACCTGCACTCTATACGGGATACGAGGGTTTTCATTATGGAAAAGAAAGTCATTTATTTGTTTTGTTCCGCCGGAATGTCCACTTCTCTGCTGGTTTCTAAAATGAAGGTTCAGGCCGAGAAATATGAAGTGCCTGTCATTATTGAAGCATTTCCTGAAACCCTGGCAGCCGAGAAAGGTCACGCTGCGGATGTGATCCTTCTCGGCCCGCAAATTGGTTACATGCTGGAAGAAATTAAGAAGGTATTACCGGGCAAGCCGGTTGAAGTGATTGATTCTGCCCTCTACGGCAAAATTGATGGGTTGGGTGTATTGAAAGCAGCGGTTGCTGCGATCAAAAAAGCAGCAGCACAGTAAGTTTTAACTTTTGCGTCAATTTTAAATTAGCAGTGATTAGCATTTTTAAGTCAAAGAGAACTCCAGTCAAAGAGCGAATTTCATACCTTGCCGCCGGAAGGCGGCTTTAAAGGAAAATGCCAATGAGCAAAGCCATTGATTCACTTGAAAAGATACTTCTCCCGTTTGCGGTAAAAATAGGTAAGCAGCCCCACATTAATGCCATCAAAAATGGCTTCATCAAATTAATGCCGCTGACCCTGGCTGGCGCCATGTTCGTTTTAATTAATAACGTATTCCTGAACTTTGGTGCCGGTTCCTTCTTTTATTCTTTAGGCGTTCGTTTAGACCCGTCAACCATAGAAACACTGGCGGGATTAAAAACCATCGGGATTAACGTTTATAACGGTACGCTCGGAATAATGTCGCTGATGGCACCGTTCTTTATCGGTATGGCGTTAGCCGAAGAGCGGAAAGTCGATTCACTCTCGGCGGGTTTATTAGCCGTTGCCGCATTTATGACCGTCACACCTTACAGCGTCGGCGAAGCGTATGCCGTTGGCGCAAACTGGCTGGGTGGTGCGAATATTATTTCGGGGATGGTTATCGGTCTTGTTGTCGCCGAAATGTTCACGTTTGTTATTCGCCGCAACTGGGTCATAACCTTGCCCGCCAGTGTACCCACTTCTGTTTCGCGTTCTTTCTCCGCGTTAATTCCGGGCTTTATCATTCTGTTTATTTTCGGGGTGATTTCCTGGTTACTCGGATTATATGGCCACAACTTCCACCAGATTATTATGGATTCCATTTCCAAACCTCTGGCGTCAATGGGAAGCGTGGTGGGCTGGGCGTATGTAATTTTCAACTCACTGCTGTGGTTCTTTGGTGTGCATGGTTCTCTGGCGCTGACCGCGCTCGATAACGGCATCATGACCCCGTGGGCGCTGGAAAACATCGCGTTGTACACCGAATACGGTTCTGTGAGTGCGGCGATTGAAGCGGGCAAGACCTTCCACTTCTGGGCCAAACCGATGCTCGACTCCTACATTCTGCTGGGCGGTTCCGGGGCAACGCTGGGTCTGATTATCGCCATCTTTATTGCCTCTCGCCGTGCGGATCACCGTCAGGTGGCGAAGCTGGCACTGCCGTCAGGCATCTTCCAGATTAACGAACCGATTCTGTTTGGTCTGCCGATTATCATGAACCCGGTTATGTTTATCCCGTTCGTGCTGGTGCAGCCGATTCTGGCCGCTATCACGCTGGCCGCCTACAGCATGGGCATCATTCCGCCGGTCACCAACCTTGCACCGTGGACCATGCCGACCGGTTTGGGTGCGTTCTTTAACAGTAACGGCAGCATTGCGGCGCTGCTGGTCGCCTTGTTCAACCTCGGTGTCGCCACGCTGGTTTACATGCCTTTCGTGATTCTTTCCAACAAGGCTCAGGCGATTATTGAAGAAGAAGAAAGCGAAGAAGATATTGCGGCTGCACTGAAATTCTAATCTGACCTGAAAGCGGGGCGAAAATGGCCCCGCCATTCAGCGGACTTTCAAGGAGAGATAAACATGTTTGATTTAGACAGCATTGTTGAGACTGAAACCGAATTGCAGGATCTGGAAGAAGTGGTAATGGGGTTAATTATTAACTCCGGACAGGCGCGCAGCCTGGCGTACGCCGCGCTGAAAAAAGCTAAAGAGGGCGATTTTGAGCAAGCGCGTGCGGTGATGGCGCAGTCAAAAATGGCGCTGAATGAGGCGCATCTGGTGCAGACCAAACTGATTGAAGATGATCAGGGTGAAGGGAAAACCAAAGTCAGCCTGGTGCTGGTCCATGCGCAGGATCATCTGATGACGTCCATGCTGGCCCGTGAACTGATTGCAGAACTCATTGAGCTTCATGAGAAAATAAAATAACGTAGGGATCCAGGATGCAGCCACAGGTATTGAGCATGGAAATCAAGACAGCGCGCGAAAATCAACTCTTCGACGGTCAAAATTTCCACATGTTCATCTACAACAAAGTAGAGAGTATTTCCGGGCTGCATGAACATGATTACTACGAATTCACCGTGGTGCTGACGGGGCGGTATTACCAGAACGTCAACGGGAAAAGGGTATTGCTGGAGCGCGGAGATTTTGTTTTTATTCCTCTGGGTTCGAATCATCAAAGCTTTTATGAATTTGGCGCGACAAGAATACTGAATGTCGGCATCAGTAAAGCTTTTTTTGAGCAGCATTATCTGGCCCTGTTACCGGCACAGTTTATTGCGTCGCAGGTTTATAAAATAAACCACGAATTTCTGAATTATATTGAGTCTGTCACGGCGTCCCTTAATTTTCGTAATGGCGAGTTTAATGAATTTCTTGAGATGGTAACGTTTTATATCGTTAACCGTCTGCGCCACCATCGTGAATCGGAAGTGACCGCGGATATTCCGGGCTGGCTGACGATGGCGGTTGAGAAAATGCATGATAAATCGCGTTTCGGGGATAAAGCCTTATCCAATATGGTGCAGTTATCCGGTAAGTCGCAGGAATATCTGACCCGCGCCACACAGCGCCATTACGGCAAAACGCCGATGCAAATCATCAATGAGATTCGTATTGATTTTGCGAAGAAACAGCTGGAAATTACGAACTACTCCGTGACCGATATTGCATTTGAGTCCGGTTACAGCAGTCCGAGTATGTTTATTAAGAATTTCAAAAAGCTGACTTCATTTACGCCGAATCATTACAGAAAGAAATTATTCAGCATTAACTAAATACCCATCGATTATAGATGGATTGTTTATATTAACCGTTTTTTGTAATTTACAGTGCATTATTATTGCACGGGAGCTCCTATGCGTAAAAAACTGAAAGTGGTCACCATCGGTGGCGGAAGCAGTTATACCCCTGAATTACTTGAAGGCTTTATTAAGCGTTACGATGAATTACCGATTACTGAATTGTGGCTGGTCGATGTTGAAGGCGGAAAAGCCAAACAGGATATTATTTACGATCTGTGCGTGCGCATGGTTGAACGCGCGGGTGTGTCAATTGAAATACACAAAACGCTCGATCGCCGTGAAGCGCTGGCCGGAGCTGATTTCGTCACCACGCAGTTGCGCGTCGGACAATTAAAGGCGCGTGAACTGGATGAACGAATTCCGCTGAGCCACGGCTATCTGGGCCAGGAAACTAACGGCGCGGGCGGGTTATTCAAAGGCTTACGCACAATTCCGGTGATTTTTGACATCATCAAAGATGTCGAAGAAATCTGTCCTGACGCCTGGGTGATTAACTTCACTAACCCGGCGGGCATGGTGACAGAAGCGGTTTTCCGTCACACCCAATTCAAAAAATTCATCGGCGTCTGCAACATTCCTGTTGGCATGAAAATGTTCATTCAGGATGTGCTGAAACTGTCAGCGGAAGACGATTTGTCGATCGACCTCTTTGGCCTGAACCACATGGTGTTCATCAAAGACGTGCTGGTTAACGGCGAATCCCGTTTTGTAGAGCTGCTCGACGGCGTGGCGTCCGGCACACTGACCGCCGGTTCGGTGAAAAACATCTTTGATTTACCCTTTAGCGAAGGGCTGATCCGCTCGCTGAACCTGCTGCCATGCTCGTATCTGCTGTATTACTTCAAGCAGAAAGAGATGCTGGCGATTGAAATGGGCGAATTCTACAAGGGCGGCGCGCGGGCAACCGTGGTACAGAAAGTCGAAAAACAACTCTTCGATCTGTACAAGAACCCGGAGCTGAACGTCAAACCGAAAGAGCTGGAACTGCGCGGTGGCGCGTATTATTCCGACGCGGCCTGCGAAGTGATCAGCGCGATTTACAACGACAAGCAGACCGAGCAGTACGTCAACTTCCCGCACAACGGCCATATTGATAATATTCCGGCTGACTGGGCGGTGGAAATGACCTGCACGATTGGCCGCGACGGCGCGAAGCCGCATCCGCGTGTCACGCATTTTGACGATAAAGTGCTCGGCCTGATCTACACCATTAAGGGCTTTGAAATCGCGGCCAGTGAGGCGGCGCTGAGCGGAAAACTCAATGACGTTCTGCTGGCGCTGAATCTCAGCCCGCTGATTCATTCCGATAAAGATGCCGAAATACTGGCGCGGGAAATGTTGCTCGCCCATGAAGCGCTGCTGCCGAATTTTGCCGATACCATTGCCGCGCTGAAATAATCCGCCGCCCTCCCGTAAAAAGGAGGGCGCGTTAAAAAGGGACGCTTATGGATAAATTACTGATTGTGAACGCCGACGATTTCGGGCTGTGCAAAGCGCAGAATTACGGAATTATCGACGCGTTCAACAACGGCGTCGTGACGTCCACCACGGCGATGATGAATATGCCGACCATCGGGCACGCTGCGGCGCTGAGTGCGGCAAATCCGGGGCTGGCCGTCGGGATGCATTTTGTCCTCACGCTGGGAAAACCGCTTTCGCCGATGCCCGGTCTGGTGCGCGAAGACGGTGAACTGGGGAAATGGATCTGGGAAATGGCGGAGCAGGGCACGCTGCCGCTTGATGAAATTAAGCAGGAACTGAAAGCCCAGTTTGCAAGGTTTACAGAACTGTTTGGCCGTCTTCCCACGCATATCGACAGCCATCATCACGTGCATCTGCTTGCACCAATATTTCCGATTGTGGAAACTTTTGCGAAAGAACAGGGCGTGGCAATACGCATCGACCGCGATGAAATCAGGAAAGGCGAAATTGTTCTGCGCGGCGCGCAAAGCACGCAGGGTTTCGACAGCACGTTCTACGGCGAGGTGATTTCAGAAGCGTTGTTCCTGAATACGCTGGATCAGGCCACCGCGCGCGGCGACGAGTCCGTGGAAATCATGTGCCATCCTTCGTTTATCGATAACACGATCCTGGCGAGCAAATATTGCTATCCGCGGCTGACAGAGCTGGATGTTCTGACGACCGCATCACTGAAACAGGCGATTGCAGAACGCGGGTTCAGGTTGGGGACGTTTAAGGATTTATAGGTTTTGGTAGCAAACCTTTCAATGTTAATGAGTTAACGCCCCCTGATGTTTGCCGGTAACGCAAGGATTGGGGGCAGTCCAAATTTCCTTTCTACGCACATTCATGATGTTATCTGGGTAAACACGATATCGGCGGGGGGCCTGCTTTACACGGAGTATTCAGTAGGAGGGACGCCCAAAACACTTTTGAATGAATAGCTGAACGCTGCTGTACTTGAGTACCCCATTTCGAGCGCTATTGTCGTGACGCTTTTACTTTGCTTAAGCATGATAACAGACTCAAATATCCGCATTTTCTGCTTCCAGAGACTAAATGATAAACCGGTTTCCTTTTTAAACTTTCTTGAAAAGTTGCGCGTAGACATGCCCACGTTGGCTGACCAGAATTCAATAAAATGCTCAGAACCGGGTGATTCCAATATAGTACGGCACATTTCGTTTAACGCCGGACTTTGCGGCCAGGGAAGGACAAAATCCACTTGCGGTAAATTAAAGATAATATCCAGCAAGACGCTGACCAACTTGCCGTCTTTCCCATGTTCATCGTATAACTCCGGAATGGTTTCGGATGCATAATGTATGAGCTCTTTTGCAACGTCACTGATGGTCACGGCTTTACACATGGTGATGGTGTCGTCTACGACATCTGTTTCGATATCCAAACTTTCAAGGAATACATCATCCATGGCCCACACGGTATGCTCCATATAAGCGGGGATCCAGATACCATAATGTGAAGGGACGATCCAGCAATTATCGGCGGTCTCAAGGCGCATATTTCCATTTCGAGCGCAGTGAAATTGTGCAAATTCATGAGTATGTGGTAAGACGCCCGTATTTGATTTAATTAAATAAGAGCGAAAATGAACAGGACGGCGCTCCTTGGGCATTGGATAGTCCTGCGATGAAACCCAATTTCTTTTAGCTGAGGCTTTCATTGCCGATTCCCTGAGAACATCTTGCTTAGACTTCTTATCGATAAAGATTGTCCTGTCATGATAATACATTTACAACATTTATAGATAATAATAATTCCCATGAATTGTTGTGGGTAATGAAATTTCCGCCCGCAATGAATTGTGCAAGTTATTGATTAAATGGATGAATTTTGAAATATTTTGCTTCCGTTACTCAGCATGCAAGGTATGACCCATGGCCACTCATGGGAAAGAACCTTTTACAGAAAGCTGATATTCAGATAGAAGGAATCCGCCCCTGGGATATCAGAATACGCCATCACGGCTTCTTCAAGCGCATTATGCTACAGGGTCTTTTGGGACTGGGTGAAAGTTATATGGACGGGTGGTGGGAATGCGATCGTCTGGATATATTCATCTACAAATTTCTCGCCCATAAATTAGATGAAGCAGTGCCCGGATATCACAGCAATATCATGATGGGATTAAGTGGAAAAATATTAGGCCGGAAACCGGATGATTGTGGCTGCAGTGCTTTAGAAAAAGAATACGGTATTGGTTACGATGTTTTCGCTCATATGCTCGATCCGTATATGCAATATTCTTGTGGATACTGGAGGGCGGGCGCAACGCTGGCTGAAGCCCAGGAAGCTAAATTGAAAATGGTTTGTGAAAAACTTCAATTAGCACCGGGGATGCGTGTATTAGATATCGGTTGTGGCTGGGGGGGAACTGCAGAGTATATGGCACGTCATTATGATGTCTATGTTGAAGGTATCACTAATTCTACCGAAGAACAGAAAGTCGCGCAGTCGCGGTGCCAGGGACTTGATGTAACGATAATGCTCGAAGACTATCAGGATCTGCCTGACGATAAATTTGACCGCATTATCGCGCTCGGCGCGCTTGAGTATGTGGAGCTAAAAAACTATCAAAATTTTTTTAAAGCGGTTGCTCGCAGTTTGAAACCTGATGGTCTTTTCCTTTTGCACAGCACAGGTAGCACCCAGCTGGTTAATCATGTCGGCCCCTGGTTAAATAAGTATATCTTTCCCAATGGATGCCTGCCTTCAGGGCAGCAATTAGTCCAATCAACCGAGCCTTATTTTAAAATTGAAGATTGGGATAACTTAGGTACGGATTATGATAAAACATTGATGAGTTGGTTTGAGAAAATAAACGAGTCCTGGCCTGTGTTGTCAATGAATCATTCTCCGAAATTTAAACGTATGCTTGATTATTATTTATGTTCTGGTGCGGGATTTTTTCGTGCAGGAAAAATTCAGCTCCGGCAGATACTGCTTTGTATAGGGGGTGATGGTAAGACTATTTAAAAACACGGCCTTCATTTTCTAAAGAATTTTTTCTTTATCTGCATTCGGCAACGCCATTTATTAAATCAGAGAAATTATGAAACATACTTTATTACTGTCTTCTGTCATTATTGCACTACTTTCTGTGTCCGGTTGTTCAAGCTATAAGTCACTCGAATTGAGTCAACAACAAGTCCATGCTTCTTCTGCTTCATCTGATTATACCTATTATAAAATTGATCCACCTTTGTACGGAGGTGATGTTGTGCAATATTCATTGCGTAACGGAAGTAGCGGTACACTTACTGTGAAAAGAACAACACCACAAACATTAATCAGTGATGACGGACTCGTGATTAATTTGTCGGATCTCGTCTCACTTAAGCGTAAAGAAATATCCAAAGGAAAAACAGCTGCCGCTGTCGGTACCGGTGTTGTTAGCACCGTGGTGGTTGTGACGGCTGTCGTGGGTTTAGCTTTTGGGGCTGGCATGGTTGCGATGTTATCAGCAAGCTAACGTATTAATGGAAATCAATTGTTGTAATTTGAGGCGCAGCGAGATGAAAGTGGAGTTGAATAAGAGTACGCCGGAAAGAATTTTACATGCTGTGCTTTTTGAAGTACTTGGGAATGTTGTTATAGCCATTTTCCTCGCCTACAGTCTGAAAGTTTCTTTGATACAGTCCGGGACGTTATCATTCATTTCCGCTCTAACTGCAACGATCTGGAATTACGTATTCAATAAGATTTTTGATGAGATTCAGAAGCGGTTTTTATTTGAGAGAAGCTTCCCGATCCGAGTTTTGCATGCCGTTTTCTTTGAAGCCGTACTTGTTCTTTCACTCACGCCTGTTGCGATGTTTTTACTTGAGTTAACGGTGACTGAGGCATTTTGGGTTGAAATAGGCTTAATATTTATTTTCTTACCTTATACGTTAATTTTTAATTGGGTCTATGACTATATACGTTGGAGGTTTTTGGCCAATGAGTAGATTAATTATTTTAATTGAGTTGAGAAGGTTGCAAAAATGAACAGTGTGGATTTATTAAAATTTAAGGCCAGTTCTCTGGAAAGTAAGGGGCTAATACGAAGAGCAATATCAATCTGGCAGGATATTTCGATTAATCCAAAGTTAAGTAAGCACGATAGAGATCAGGCGATGCGTAGCTTGAATCGTCTTAGGTGCGCGATTCAACAAAAAGTCGATATTCAGAGGGAGAAACTAAAGACCTATCCAGACAGATATAAAAATGTCGAGTCAGATAAAGAAAAGATTATGCATCTTTATCGGCAAGGATTAACAACACGGGAAATCCAACAGATTACACAGCGATCCAGGGATTTTATTTATAATTGCAAGAAGAAATCATGAATTTTTAGGGGTTTTAATCAAAAGGCACGCGAATGAAAAAAAATATGATCGTACCTAAGGACTATAACGAATGGCAGAGAATCTGCCGTGAGCTCCTTGATGACGCGGGGATCGAGATTGGTGGTGGTGAGACGTATGATATTCATGTCAAAAACCCAAAATTCTATAAGCGTGTTTTAAAAAGAGGGTCGCTTGCATTGGGTGAAAGTTACATGGACGGGTGGTGGGATTGCGCCAGGCTTGATGTATTTTTTACTAAAATCATTAATGCAGATTTACAATCCCGTGTACCGGATAATTTGAAAGATATCATCAGAGTGGCCGGGGCGAGATTCATAAACTTTCAATCCAAGAAAGGAGCCCTGAAAGTTGGTAAAGAACACTACGATCTGGGTAATGACCTTTTTTGTCTGATGCTTGACCCCTGGATGCAATACTCTTGTGGTTACTGGAAGAACGCAGATAATTTATATCAGGCACAGCAAAATAAACTTAAATTGATTTGTGAGAAGTTGAAGTTAGAAAAAGGGATGAGTCTGCTGGATATTGGCTGCGGCTGGGGAGGACTTGCGGCATACGCTGCTGAACATTATGGTGCAAAAGTCACGGGGATTACGATATCAGCAGAACAGCAAAAAATGGCGCAAGTGCGCTGCGCCAGTTTCGATGTTGAAATTCTGCTTCAGGATTACAGGGAACTTGACAGGAAATTTGACCGCATCGTTTCTGTCGGAATGTTTGAGCATGTAGGGCCTAAAAACTATGCGACTTACTTCGATGTGGTGGACAAAAATCTGAAACCAGATGGAATTTTCTTATTGCATACGATTGGTGCTAACAAAACAGAAGTCAACGTCGATCCCTGGATTAATAAGTATATTTTCCCTAACGGATGTCTGCCTTCTCTCGCGCATATCGCTTCGGCCAGTGAACGGTATTTTGTTATTGAAGATGTACATAATTTCGGTCCAGATTATGACAAAACGCTTATGGCCTGGAGTGAGCGATTTCTGGCCTCCTGGAAACATATCGAAGGGAATTACTCAGAAAGATTTAAAAGGATGTTTACCTATTATTTAAATTCGTGTGCAGGCGCTTTCAGATCTCGTGATATTCAGCTCTGGCAGGTCGTCTTTACAAGAGGGTTAGAAGGCGGTTTGATCGTCCCCCGCTAATAATAATGCAAAAATTCTGGGTTGAAACCGACAGCTTGCTACATGCCAGCTGCAGCTTAGCGGCTACCGATCAACCCAGTCTAAAATATTGTCTGTCAGCTGAATATTGGCGATTGCGAAAAGCGCCCTGCGTCTGACCTAAATCCGGCTTTCCGCTTTAATCCATTGCATAAAATCATCGATAAACACCCGCGTTTTCAGCGGCAGGAGTTTGTTGGGCAGGGTGATTGCGTAGGTGTTGCGCGGGAGCGGATTTTCCACGCGCCAGTCAGGTAAAACGCGGCGCAATTTACCGTTGGCGATATACCGGTTGGCGATAAAAGTGGGGATCAGCGCAATGCCGACACCTTGCAGAATGGCGTCGATCATGGCGTCACTGTTATTGATCATCAGCCGTGGAACCAGCGTCACACTTTCCATGATTTCATTTTGCCAGAAGCGCCATGCGCCGCGAAATTGCCGTTCATCAGGGAAAAAAATGTTGTGTTTGATGAGTCCGGCGGGGAAATCCGGCAGGACTTCGTCGTAATCCGCGGAACACACTAATACGTAATCGATTGGCATCAGGGCGCGGGCCACCATGTTTTCCGGCGGGCTTTCAGTGACACGCAGTGCCAGGTCGTAAGCGTCCTGCGCCAGATTACTGACCCGGTCAGACAACGTCAGCTCGACATTGATCTCCGGGTAACGGCGTAAAAACGCAGGCAGAAACGGGGTGAGCAGAATTTTACCCAGCGTATTCGGCGCGGTAATACGCAAAACACCCTGAGGGGTATCACTGAAACTGTCTGCCTGAGAGAAGAGGGCCTGCGTGGCGGATAATACGGCCTGCGCCTGCCGGTAAATCTCGAGCCCGACCTCGGTCGTCGTGACCGATCGCGTGGAGCGGGTAAATAACACCACATTGAGGCGTTTCTCCAGCCTGTCGATCATCCTGCTTACTGACGAGGGGGCCATCGAGGTCTCACGTCCTGCCGAAGAAAAGCTCCCTTTTTCAACCACCTGAATAAAAACGGACAAACTGGGAAGCAGTTCTGCTAACTCACTTGTGTTCTTCACGCATAGCTCTTTTGTTTCTGGGATATCTAGCCAAATTAGCATCAAGCCGTATGATGTTCAACAGAGGGTTCATCTGGTGCAAATCGACCATAATAGTCAATTTATTTAATGGGTTAGCTATGTCAAACCAAACGGTAATTGAAATGATCCGCCAGCGTGATGTGCTAAATGTTGGCGTTAGTCTGGGTTTCAGAGGGTTGTCGTTTCGTAACGCAATAAAGAATTGCTGGGAAGGGTTCGACATTGATTTAGCCAGGGCAGTGGCGGTCGCGGTGTTTGGCGATGCAGGAAAAATCCATTACATGCCCTTGCAGTCTGGTGACCGTTTCCGGGCGCTGCGTGATGGTGTGATTGATCTGGGTTCGTTCAATTCCAGTATTACCTTCCAGCGTGAGGCGGAGTCAGAGGTTACTTTTGTTCACCCGATGCTGTTTGACGGTGAAGTGCTGATGACGCCGGCCAGTAATTTGCTCGAACCGGTTGAACAGGCAAGTTATACCCGCAAGCGCCGGATAGCGGCGATGCGCGGTTCGACCACCGAAGAAAATCTGAAGCGTTATTTTGGAAATTTAAACCTGTCCTGCGAAATCAGCCTGTTTGATTCGCCGACTCAGGCACGCCAGGCTTATCAGCATGGTGAATGCAATATCTACTGTCTCGACTCCTATCTGCTGGCCGGTGAACGCGCTCAGCTGAAGGATAAAGACGCACACATTATCTTGCAGGATCGTATCTCACTGGAAACCATGTCACCGGCGGTGGCATCGCATGATCCGCAGTGGCTGAAAGCGGTAACCTGGGTCATGCGAGCGCTGATTGAAGCGGAAAACCTGCAAGTCAGCAGCAAAAATATTCATGAAATGAGTCAGGAGGCGACGGGTTATCTCAAGACCTTCCTGTATCCGTCAGAACAGAATTGTAAAAATCTGGGCCTGCGCCCTGAATTTATTCGCGAGATTATTC
Source organism: Rahnella sp. PD12R (assembly GCF_019200965.1). Taxonomy (NCBI): domain Bacteria; kingdom Pseudomonadati; phylum Pseudomonadota; class Gammaproteobacteria; order Enterobacterales; family Yersiniaceae; genus Rahnella; species Rahnella sp. PD12R. The sequence continues at coordinate 141,609 of NZ_JAHTMS010000010.1, forward strand.
ATCAGGTCGGCAACTACGGTGAAATATTCCAGCGCAATCTGGGGAAATACTCAGAACTGAATCAGGCGCGTCGGGATAATAATTTATGGTCGCAGGGCGGGATGTTGTATTCGCCTTTGTTTATATAGCCTCTGATTTATATTTATACTTAATTTTATTACGTTATTTTCGCGCGGTTATCCTTTAAATATTCTTTGGCAGGAACATCATGAGTGAACTATTGGCTGAAAAACAGCAAGAGATGATTTTGTCTGGCTCTGTGAAAAAGAATTTCGGTTATTTAGAGACGCAACCCGATAATGTTGATGCCAGCGTTATCAGAAATATTATTCTGCATGGCCATCATCAGGGCAATGTTTTATATGTTATTCGTAATTTCGCGAATAAACAGATTTGCCAGGATGTGGCTGAAAACTTCAATAAGATGGTAAATCGTAACGGCGGTGGAAACCGTGCGGATGACGGTTTTGTGCTGACCAACCAGATTGGCGCCACGCAGTTCTCACGTAATGGCGAACAATATATGGCGGAAGTGAACCGGGTGAATGCCAGCGTCGCCGAGCTGATGTCAGTGACCGACACGTATGCCACAGAATCCCTGTTCCTCAACCGCACGCTGGAAGATTTATTCCTCGAGGAAGGCATTCACTTTGGCCCGGCGCGATATAAAAATACTTACGCCTGTTTCGCCACTTTCCGCCGCTGGCTGGACAACGGTGCTATGTCGCTGATGCCGCATGAAGACCGCGCCCAGCTTAAGTTTGCGCTTCAGGATAATTTCGAAATTGCCGATGCAATGACGGTGACTGCTTTCAACGTGTGTCTGGAAGCGGCGCAGGGCGGCGGCGAGCTGAAAATGTGGAACCTCGACCCGGACGAACTTTGCCGTGCGCGCTTTGGTGTGACGGACACCGGTTATCCGTACCCGCCACATCTGCTCCAGGGCGTGGAGTCGTTATCCGTGCAGCTGAACGCCGGTGACATTTACTTTATGAATGCCTGTCATTTGCACGGTGTAAGCAGTGTGAGTCAGGGAAGCCGTCTTACAGCCGGACGCTTTATCGGCAGACTTAATAACAGCAAAGTGGTGTATTGGACATAATCGGAATGAATTAACAACGGCGATTTATTCTCTCTGTATTCTGAATTAATAATGAGTCTGATATGAAACATATTGATCATCTTGCCGCCGGAGGATACGCTTTTATTCCCGGTAGTTATTATCAGGCATTGCCTGATACCCATTACGAAAATAAAGATGTTTTTCTTTCTGATCTGGAACAGTTAAAAATTGCGTACGAAAGTCTGACGCTGGATCCTTATTCTCCGGGCAACCGCTGGCGCGGATATGCGCAATGCCGTCGCGACGCAGAGGGGAAACTGTTTTTTGGTCATTTCACAGCCTATAAGCAAACTAAAAAATACAATCCGGATACCGGAGGTATTATTCGCCAATATACTTTGTTGCCGGAAAATATCACCGCGAACCGTCTGATGCAGGCAATTTTGCAAGACGATATCGCTTTTGTTGAAGCCTATGAACGTATCGGGCCGCTGGAAGAACTGACCGTCGGCATTCATCTGTTTCGCTATGAAGCGCAGTGCGATGCACCTGCCTACAGCTCACCCGTGTGGCTGCATAAAGATGATGAGGATGTGGTGTTCGTCCATCTCATCCATGCCTCCGCCAATATGCTGGGTGGCGACAATCTGATTGCGCCGAACCCTAAAAACATTGAGCGGGTGCTGCGCCTTGAGAACCTGTTCGACACGCTGGTGGTGAATCACGACAAATATCACGCCGTGACGCCGGTCGGTTGCCGCGAACCCGGAGAGACTGCCGTGCGCGACATCATCCTGGTCACGTTCCAGCGTACTGAAGGAGAGGCCGCATGAGCCTGAACCATAAAGCTTTTATCACTGGCGCATCCAGTGGGATCGGCAGGTCGATGGTGGCGGCCTATCTGGCAGCCGGTTATGTGGTCGAAGGCATTGACTGCGCCCCGTCCGTTTTCACCGATGAGCCTGACTACTCTCACCATCAGCTGGATATTACTGACTCCATTCGCCTCGATGCCCTGTTTGAAACGGCAGAGTACGCCAGCGGCAATAACGTCTTAATCAACTGTGCCGGCACCCGCGAAATCTGCCGCATTGATGAGTTATCGCTGTCGCTGTGGGAACGCGTTTTTGCCGTCAATGTGACTGCTAGTTTCGTTGCCGGGCGTGCCTTCTGCCAGCAACTGGTTCGTCAGAACTTACCGGGCAATGCCGTCAATATCGCCTCGGTATCGGGGCTGATGGGCGAGCCGGATCGCACCGCGTATGTCTCATCAAAACACGCAGTGATTGGCCTGACGAAACAACTCGCGCTGGAATACGGCAGGCATCAGATCCGGGTGAATGCCATTGCGCCCGGGGTTATCCGCACGCCGCTGACCGAACCTTATTACGACAATCCGGCACAGATGGAGAAGATCCAGCGCGGTCAGTACCTGCCTGTGCTGGGCGAAACGCAGGATGTGGCACAAGCGGCGATGTATCTCACCTCGCCGGAAGCGCGATTTGTGACCGGTTCAACACTGGTGATTGATGGCGGTTGGACGATTGGTAAAGAGCTTTAATCCGATGGCCAGCATAACGGCCACTTATGACTTGCAGGAGTTTTAACATGAACAACACCTATATTTTGATCCTCGGCGGTGAGTTTGCTTTACGTGAGCGTGTTTTAGCCGGTGCCCTGCGGGCTTCTGGCGGCATGCGGGTTCTGACTATGGCGAAAAACCGCACCACACCGACAATTAAATTCTTCGACGGCTTTTTGCCGGGCGATGTCGCGGACGCTGAGGCGGTGCTGTGCGCCGTCCTGGACCACGAACGCAAGACCGGTGAAACCCCTGCGGCGGTGATCCCGATGAACGATTTCACCGTGCGCGCCGCCAGCCTGCTGACTGAGCATTACCAGCTGCACGGGAACGACAGCCAGACGATCACCAACTGCCGCGACAAATTTGTCATGAAGCAGATCCTGCAAGCTGCTGGCCTGCCGGTGCCCCGCTTCGCGGCGTTTCGTACCTTAAACGAACTCAAAAAACTGATCGCTGAGATTGGTCTGCCGGTGGTGATTAAACCGCGTGAAATGGCGGGCAGCCTGGGTGTATTAAAAATCAGCCGTGAAGACGAAATCGAAGAAGTATTCGGCAAATGCGTGACCGATGTGATTTCACTGAACGGGGAATCTTTTGCGCCGGAAGACCTCTTCCAGGTCGAGGAATATGTTCCGGCCTGGCAGGAAGTCAGCGTCGAGGTGATCAATCAGGGCGACTATCATCGCGCGATGGCCGTGACCGACAAATACCTGGGCGAAGAGCCGAATTTCGTGGAAGTGGGCCACAGCATGCCGTCGCTGCACAGTAACAATAAGCAGCTACGCGACATCGCCGAACGTGCCTGCCATGCGCTGGGGATCCGTTACGGCGTGGCGCACTTTGAAGCGCGCATTACCCCGACGAATGAAATCAAAATCATTGAAGTGGGGGCGCGCACCGGTGGCGACACCATCATGGATCTGGTGGAAAGAACCTACGGCATCAATCCTTATGAACTGCACGTGCTTAGCCATCTGAACAAACTAAAACCCCTGCCTGACACCCTGAAGCCCCGCGGTCTGAGCGCTGTTGCTTTTATTAAAGCCGACGAAGGCGTGATTGAAAAAGTCACTTTGCCCGCCAGCCTGCCAGACCACGTAGTGAATATGCAGGTCACGGCTAAGCCGCTGGATACATCGAAAAAGCTGGTGTCGTGGAAAACCCGCGAAGGCTCGGTGGAGTATTTCTGGCCACAGCGTGCGGCGGAACCGGGTTTTGATGAGCATTTAACGATTGCCGATCAGTACGCGCGTTCGCTGTTTACGCTTCGTCAGGCCTGATATTAACCGGGCTGCCGCGCCTGTGCCGGTGGCCCCTGAACTCTTTTAAGGATAGTGATGATATGAACAGTGATCGTTTTGGATTAAAACGTTTTGTCTTTTCCCGCTTTGCCGGGTCACTGTGCGATCAGTTCCTGCTGTTTGCCGTGCCGCTGGCGATTCTGAAAGCCACCGGTTCCCTGACTTTTTCGTCGCTGGCTTTCGTCATTGAATGGCTGCCGCGCATTCTGTTTTTCCCGCTGTCTGGTTTTCTGGCAGACCGTATCAAACCGCGTTTTATCTTCTTCAACGTAGAAGCAGGGCGTTCGGTACTGATGGTGGTGGCCTTCCTGACCCTGACTTTTCACCCGAGCGCCACGTTCCCGGTGCTTGCCGTCATGATGGCACTGCTGTCAGTCGCCTACGTGCTGAACTTTGTTGCCACTGAAGCGCTGTTGCCGCGCCATATTCCGGCCAGTACGTTGCCGAAAGCGCATTCCATGCTGCAAGGCGTTGATCAGATTACGCAAGTGCTCGGCCCCGCGCTGGCGGTAGCTATTTCTGTGTACGGCGGCGTCGGGGCAATTTTAGCCTGTGCCGCCGTGCTGTTTGCCATCTCGGCCATCAACTATTTGTTCCTCGAAACACACGATCTGGTGGTTGCTGAGAAGATGAGTTTCCGCTCAATTGTGGAATCGAACCTGACGGCGATTCAGGTGCTTAAGCAGAATAAAATCCTGCTTCATCTGTGCGCACTGACCTGGGTGGTGAATCTGGTTTACGGGGCGGCGCTGGTGGTGAGTGCGGCGGTGATCCTGAAAGAATTCCACCTGCCGGAAAGCTATTTTGGCGTATTACAAACGTCCGCCGCGCTGGTCACCATTGTGACGTTTATCTTTGTGCCGCGCATTGCCAAACGGTTTGGCCTCTCGACGCTGGGAACGCTGTCATTTTGCGGGATGATTTTGTCTGGTGCGCTGATGTCGCTGTCACTCGATTTCGCGATGTATCTGGTGGGTTATGCGGTGCTGATGGCCTTCGACGGCGCATTCAGCGTTTACCTGCGCACCTTACGCAGCCAGATTATTCCACAAGAGCATCTGGGCAAAACCATGGGGCTGATTGGTCTGATGAATATGTGTTCGGTGCCGGTCAGTGGTCTGGCGGTGACGGCGCTGGCGGGCAGCTTTATGCCGCTGCAAATCATCGCCATTATCCTGGCTTTCGCGCTGGCATTAGGGCTGGTGCTGATCGTCGTCGGTCGCCGCGCCTTTGGCTACCGCAGCTGGTTACCGCCGGTGATTGCGCAGCCGCAGGTTTAAAAAGGATTACCCCTTACCCGGCCGGGTAAGGGGTGTATTTGCTAAAACAACACCCTCAGAAAGAGAAGCACGAACACCCAAGTGCGCCCCAGAAGGCGTTGTCGTCGGAGACCGGAACGTCGGAACCACGGGCGATGTCGTGGCTATGTTTGTGCACGCCGCAAGGGCCGACGCACTGGTGAGCCTGACGAACCAGCCCGACGCGTGCGGCACCTTGCGGAGGTGCGGAGCGGTAATGCCCCGGCACGGTGGTGACCGGCGACCAGTCCGGCAGAACCGGGATCGCTGGCGGTGAAAGCGGTGAGAATCCACCCGCGGCGTACACCACTTTGCCGTCTACCACTGTCATTACCGATTCAATGCCTTTAATGCGTTCTTCCGGCACGCTGAAGAAATCTTCAGAAAGCACCGCCAGATCCGCCAGCTGCCCGGCTTTGATTTGGCCCTTTTTGCCCTGTTCGCTGGAGAACCACGAGCTGCCCTGCGTCCACAACATCAGCGCGGTTTCGCGATCGATTCTTGCGTCGTCATCGTACATCGCCATTCCGCCGACCGTGCGGCCGGAAACCAGCCAGTAGAGTGCCGTCCACGGGTTATAACTGGCCACGCGGGTGGCGTCGGTGCCCAGCCCGACTGGTACACCGGCGGACAACATTTTCGCCACCGGCGGCGTGTGTTTGGTGGCTTCAAGGCCGTAGCGCTCAGCGAAATATTCCCCCTGGAATGCCATGCGGTGCTGTACCGCAATCCCGCCGCCCAGCGCTTTGACGCGTTCAATATTACGTTCGGTGATGGTTTCCGCGTGGTCGAAGAACCAGTGCAGGCCGTTAAACGGAATATCGCTGTTCACTTTTTCAAACACATCCAGCATGCGGCTGATGGATTCGTCATATGTGGCGTGCAGGCGGAACGGCCAGCGATGCTCGACCAGATGACGCACCACGCGCTCCAGCTCAATTTCCGTACCCGGCGGTAAATCCGGGCGCGGTTGCAGGAAATCTTCAAAATCTGCCGCCGAAAACACTAACATTTCGCCTGCGCCGTTATGACGGTAGAAATCCGTGCCCTGACCGGGTTTCAGCATGTCGGTCCACAGTTTGAAATCATCCAGCTCATGCTGCGGACGCTGGGTAAACAGGTTGTAGGCGATGCGCACGGTCAGCTGATTTTTCTGATGAAGTTCATCAATGATCTGATAATCCTCAGGATAGTTCTGGAAGCCGCCGCCCGCATCGATGGCGCTGGTCAGCCCGAGACGGTTCAGTTCGCGCATAAACTGGCGCGTGGAGTTCACCTGTTGTTCCAGCGGCAGTTTTGGCCCTTTTGCCAGCGTCGAGTACAAAATCATCGCGTTGGGTTTGGCAATCAGCATGCCCGTCGGGTTGCCGTTGCTGTCACGCTGAATTTCGCCGCCCGGCGGGTTTGGCGTGTCTTTGGTGTAGCCGACCACCTTCAGCGCGGCGCGGTTGAGCAGGGCGCGGTCATAGAGATGCAGGATGAACACCGGCGTATCCGGCGCGGCCTGATTGATTTCATCCAGCGTGGGCATGCGGCGTTCGGCGAACTGAAATTCAGTCCAGCCGCCCACGACGCGAACCCACTGCGGGCCTGGCGTGCGCATGGCCTGATCTTTGAGCATCCGCAGCGCATCGGCCAGAGAAGGCACGCCTTCCCAGCGTAATTCCAGATTGTAATTCAGACCGCCGCGGATCAGGTGAAGGTGAGAGTCGTTAAGGCCGGGAACCGCCGTGTGACCTTGCAAATCAACCACCTGCGTACCCGCATCGGCGAACTGCATCACTTCATTTTCTGTGCCGACGGCAAGGAATTTGCCGTCTTTAATTGCCACAGCGTTCGCCTGCGGTTTTTCGCGGTCGACGGTGTGGAATTTACCGTTGGTTAAGATCAGGGAAGCAAAATGAGTCATTGGAAAAGCTCCTGTCATTGCGCGGTTGTGCGCGTCAGCCATGAATGGAAAACTCGGGTAATAATCGGCATCCAGAGGAATACCACCAGCGCAACGACGGACGCGTCATTGAGTAAATGGCCGCCCTCCGTGCCTTTGAGCTGCGGCAAAAAGAGACCCCAAAACCAGGGAACGATGTGCGTTGACGGGTAAATCACCAGCAGGGTCAGCAGATATTGCTTCCAGCGTGCCGGAGGACGAACGGTGGCGCTGGGCGGGGTGAACCAGAATTCGGCACCGGGGCGCACTTCCGTGCTGTCGCTTTGTAAAAGCAGCGGGCTAACTTCATCCACCAGCTGTTTGCGCAGGTCTGATTTGTGCCAGGCGTTGAGATTTTCCAGCGTGTCGAAGCGCACCAGAATGGTGTAGGCATCGCCGCTGCGGCTTGGACGGATGACGTTGACGCCCAGATGGCCCGGAAAGGTACTCGCCTGCGGCATGATTTTATTCAGCCAGGTTTCGTACTCTGCTTCACGGGCAGGCGCAACTTTGTGCGTAATGACAAGCGTAACGTGCTGCTTGTGGGTTTGAGACTGGGACATTAACCACCTCGCCTGTTGAAAATAAAATCATTTATCGAATCAATGAAATGATATTAGTTGGCGAGTTGAATCAATGATAGGCGAGAATTTTGGCCTTCTTGTTAAGTTTTTTTGTTACTCATTTTCCCCGACCACGCGCAGGCTGCGCTGCTTCATGACGCGGTGCAAATTCGATTCCAGCCAGTTCGCCAGCCCGGAAACCTGATCCTTCACCTCAATCCCCAGCGGGGTCAGACTATACTCAACGTGCGGCGGCACGACCGGGAACGAACGGCGGTCAACAAAGCCATCTTCTTCTAACGACTGTAATGTCTGTGCCAGCATTTTCTCACTGACGCCCCCGACTTTGCGGCGCAGTTCGCTGAAACGCAGCGTTTTGTCACTCAGGGCGAGCAATATCAGTAAACCCCAGCGGCTGGTGATGTGCCGGAGGATTTCGCGGGAAGGGCAGTTTGGGTCGAGCACTTCGCCCCGGCGGATCTGTTCTGTGAGGGGCAAACGCTCTGCCGGTATGTCGGAAGGAATTATTTTCATACTAACCTTTTGGTGCGTACTTACGAAAAGTTAGTATATCGCATAGGATGTTTTCAGAGCCAGCGTCTTTCGGGCCTCATGTTGAATAAAACACTTTTTGGAGAAACAAAATGATTGCAATCACCGGTGCTACCGGCCAGTTAGGCCGCCTCGTTATTGCTGCACTTTTGAAGAAAGTGCCTGCTAACCAGATTATTGCTGCCGTGCGCAGCCCGGAAAAAGCCAAAGACCTGGCTGATTTAGGTGTGGAAGTGCGTCAGGCCGATTACAGCCAGCCTGCAACATTAGATTCCGCGTTTAAAGGCGTTGAGAAACTGCTGCTGATCTCTTCCAGCGAAGTCGGTCAGCGTGAGGCGCAGCACAATGCGGTGATTGTCGCCGCGAAACGCGCAGGCGTTAAATTGCTGGCATACACCAGCCTGCTGCACGCAGACAAAAGCCCGCTGGGCCTGGGCGTGGAACACCGCGCGACCGAAAAAGCACTGAGCGAATCCGGCGTGCCTCACGTTCTGCTGCGCAACGGCTGGTACACCGAAAACTACGCGGCAAGCGTGGCGCCTGCACTGGCACACAATGTGTTTATCGGCGCTGTTGGCGAAGGGCGTATTGCTTCTGCCGCACGTCAGGATTATGCCGAAGCCGCCGCCGCAGTGCTGACGCTCGATAATCAGGCGGGTAAAGTTTACGAATTAGCCGGTGATGAGGCGTATACGCTGGCTGAATTCTCCGCAGAAATCGCGAAGCAGTCCGGTAAAAAAGTGGATTACGTTAATCTGCCGGAAGCTGAATTTGCGAAGGCGCTGATCGGCGCAGGTTTGCCGGACTGGCTGGCGAATATGCTGGCAGATTCTGATGCGGGCGCGGCAAAAGGCGGGCTGTTTGATGATTCTCATACATTGAGCAAACTGATTGGTCGCCCGACGACACCGGTAAAAGACGTGATTGCTGAGACGCTGAAAGCGCTCTGATTTGTTAAATGTTGTTCATTATCTGTGACTCAGCGGCCTGCAATTTTGCGGGCCGTTTTTCTTTCTTCCTGATCCCTGTTCCCGCCGTCTGTTAAGTGCAACACCATCTGGTATTATCAGAAAGTCCGCATAAATACTCAGGTGATCTTATGACAGAAAATGAATTCAGACTGCTGCTCATCGATAATGGTTTTGACGAGCCGGTGCTGGTCGAGCGGGAACCGCTAATCCGTCTTGAAAAACATGCTCACCCGTTCGAAGCCATGGCTTTTATCCTCAGCGGTGAAATCACTATCACCACCCAAAACGGGCTCAGAACCTATTGCACCGGGGAGATTTTTCATCTTCAGCCCAATGAAATGCATGAGGAAGAGTTCGGCGATCAGGGCGTCCGCTACCTTTCAGGGCGTAAAAGCTTGCAGTAAATCGCAGATAAAAGAATGCCCGTCAGGGGAAACGGGCATTGGAATGAGTTACAAGGGGAAACCTTAAATCGACTGTAGCAGGCTACAGATGAGCTTTATAATAATCATTTAATGTGACGTTTGTGTGTAGGAACAATCTGTTTTCTGCTAAATGTGGCAACAAATTTTCAACGTTCCCTCGCTATACAACCGGTTAATTTCGCGGCAGAATACGCGCCCTTTTTGGCGAGAAAAACAGCGAGCGGAGAATTCTTCAGTGAAAATCAATGTCATTGGCACCAGCGGAAGCGGGAAATCAACACTGGCGCGCGGGATTTCTCAGAAGCTGAATATTCCGTATATCGAACTGGACGCATTGTTCTGGCGGGCAGACTGGCAGGGCACGCCGGATGAGGAATTTTTCGCCCGGCTTGGCGAAATGCTCTCCGCCAGCGAAGGCTGGGTGCTGGACGGCAATTATAAACGCACGCAGCCCGTTAAATGGCGGGAAATCGATCTGATTATTTGGGTGGACTACTCGTTCGGGCGGACGCTGTTTCAGGCGGTGAAACGTGCCGCCACACGCGCATGGCACAAGCAGGAAATTTGGGCTGGAACGGGAAATCGTGAGACGTTTCGCAAAAGCTTTTTCAGCCGGGATTCCATTATTTTGTGGACGCTGAAAACCTTCGCCAAAAACCGCCGCCAGTATCAGGCATTGCTGGTGGATCCTGACTGGCAGCATGTTCGTTTTGTACGCTTACGTTCACCCCAGCAGGCTCAGGTTTTTCTCCGTAATCTGACCCAGCTGTAACACCATCCACGGGCTGAACGCCCAGGGTGTTGCACGCACGCTGTTCAGCAAATCTTCCGGTTTTACCCATTGATAATCCATGACTTCCGTGTCGCGTGGCTCGGGAGCGCTACGGCAAAATGCGGAAAAAATCGGGCAGAATTCGTTCTCGACAATCCCGGAAGCATCGGTTGCGATGTACTGGAATTCTCCGATCAGCGAGGTGATTTTTTCAACCGATAAACCCAGTTCATACTGGCATCGGCGGTAAACGGCTGCCTGCAATGATTCGCCGGGAAGCGGGTGCCCGCAGGCGGAGTTCGTCCAGACACCGGGCCACGCGATTTTGTTCAGGGACCGGCGCGTGATCAGCAACTCGCCGCGATCGTTGTGGATGTAGCAGGAAAAAGCCAGATGCAATGGCGTCTGAGCGTTGTGCACCAGCGCTTTATCCATGGTACCGGCCGGTTGATTTTTAACATCAAGCAACACGACTTCTTCAATCATAAAACTCTCCGTTACTCCTCCATCATCGCTTTCAACAGGCGAACCAAATGCTGTTGATCATCAGGAGAAAGTCTTGCCAAAAACTCAGTGTCTACCTGCTGGCCGAGCGGCTGGGTTTTGGCCAGAACCGCTTTTCCTTCCCCGGTCAGGGTAATAAAACGCCGGCGTTTGTCCGCCGGATCCGCCTCACGGATTAACAAACCGCGCGACTCAAGTCGTGAAAGCATTTCCGCCAGCGTGGCCTTGCTGCTGATGGCAACGTCGGTCAGCTGCACCTGTTCAATGCCCGGGTTTTCAGCAATTGAGCGCAATACCGCGTACTGAGGTTTGGTCAGATCCGGAATGCATTGCTGCCATCTCGCGGTGTGTTGCTGGAATACCTTACGCATTAAGTGAAAGGCTTCCTGTCTCAATTGTGTGCTCATCATCGTTCCCGGCTTTCTTATGGTTTCGCCCTATCTTAGCAATCTATGGATCTCGAATGCGACAGACCATTGCGGGGATTTGAAAATGAGTATAAGGTAAAAATAGTTCGTATACGAACAATATATTCGAAAAGGCCAACGTGAGTGAGGGTGGTATGAGACTGATTGTGGGGATGACCGGCGCGACGGGCGCACCTTTGGGCGTCACGCTGCTGAAAGCGCTGCGGGAAATCGACGGAGTAGAAACGCACCTGGTGATGTCGAAATGGGCGAAAACCACCATTGAACTGGAAACGCCCTATACCGCTCGTGAAGTCGCTGAAATGGCTGATTTTACGCACAATTCTGCCGATCAGGCGACCACGATATCCTCCGGTTCATTCAAAACCGACGGCATGATTATTATTCCGTGCAGCATGAAAACGCTGGCCGGGATCCGCGCCGGTTATGCCGAAGGGCTGGTCGGCCGTGCGGCGGATGTTGTGCTGAAAGAAAACCGTAAACTGGTGCTGGTTCCGCGTGAAACACCGCTCAGCACCATTCACCTCGAAAACCTGCTCGCGCTGTCGCAAATGGGCGCGGCGATCGTGCCGCCGATGCCCGCCTATTATAACCATCCCGAGACAATTCAGGATGTTACCGACCATATCGTGACCCGCGTACTCGACCAGTTTGGCCTGGAATATCACCGCGCAAAACGCTGGGCCGGGTTATCGCCAAAAAGTGACGACGTCACGTTATAGCGTTCAATTTCTAAGTTCTAAAACACGTAGTAATCGTTCAACCGAAACAGGAGAGTCGAGATGGCTTTTGATGATCTGCGCAGCTTTATGAGCGCACTGGATGAAAACGGACAACTGCTGAAAATCACCGAACAGGTGAAAGCAGAGCCCGATCTGGCCGCGGCGGCGAACGCCACCGGTCGTATCGGTGAAGGCGCGCCCGCGCTGTATTTTGACAATGTGGAAGGGTTTACCGACGCCCGTATCGCCCTGAATACGCTCGGTTCCTGGCAAAACCATGCGATTGCGATGGGGCTGCCGCCCAATACCTCGACCAACGAACAGATTGCCGAATACATCCGCCGCTGGGATACCTTCCCGGTAAAACCGGAGCGCCGGGATAATCCGCCGTGGGCGCAAAACACCGTCGATGGCGAAGACATTAACCTGTTCGACATCCTGCCACTTTTCCGCCTGAACGATGGCGACGGTGGTTTCTATCTCGACAAAGCCTGCGTCGTTTCCCGCGACCCGACCGATCCGGACAGTTTTGACAAACAAAACGTCGGCATTTACCGGATGGAAGTGAAGGGCAAGCGCAAACTCGGCCTCCAGCCGGTGCCGATGCACGATATCGCGCTGCATCTGCATAAAGCCGAAGAGCGCGGCGAAGATTTACCGATTGTTATCACGCTGGGCAACGACCCGATCATTACGCTGATGGGCGCAACGCCGCTGAAATACGACCAGTCAGAATATGAAATGGCCGGTGCGCTGCGTCAGGCGCCGTACCCGATCGCCACCGCGGCGCTGACCGGTTTCGACGTGCCGTGGGGTTCAGAAGTGATCCTCGAAGGGGTTATCGAAGGCCGTAAACGTGAAATCGAAGGGCCGTTCGGGGAGTTCACCGGGCACTATTCCGGTGGCCGCAATATGACCGTGGTGCGTATTGATAAAGTGTCGTACCGCACCAAACCGGTATTCGAATCCCTGTATCTCGGGATGCCGTGGACCGAAATCGATTACCTGATGGGCCCGGCGACCTGCGTGCCGCTGTATCAGCAACTCAAAGCTGAATTCCCGGAAGTTCAGGCCGTTAACGCCATGTACACGCACGGGCTGCTGGCGATTATTTCCACCAAAAAACGCTATGGCGGCTTTGCGCGCGCGGTCGGTTTACGCGCCATGACCACGCCGCACGGGCTGGGCTACGTGAAAATGGTGATTATGGTGGATGAGGACGTCGACCCGTTCAACCTGCCGCAGGTGATGTGGGCGCTTTCCGCGAAAGTAAATCCGGCGGGCGATCTGGTTCAGTTGCCGAACATGTCCGTGCTGGAGCTGGATCCGGGGTCTTCTCCGGCGGGGATCACCGACAAACTGATCATCGATGCCACCACGCCGGTCGCGCCGGATAACCGAGGGCATTACAGCCAGCCGGTACGTGATTTACCGGAAACCAAAGACTGGGTTGTGAAACTGAATTCCCTGCTGGCGGGCCGTCAGGTCTGAGCATTAACTGACTGACTTTAGGAGTGATTATGATTTGTCCACGTTGTGCCGGTGAGCATATCGAGCGGATGGCGGTATCGCCGGTGAAAGGGGTCTGGACGGTACATCAGTGCCAGCGTTGTTTATACACCTGGCGGTCAACGGAGCCTTTGCGGCGCACCAGCCGGGAGCATTACCCGGAGGCGTTCCGGATGACGCAGGCGGATATAGATAATGCACCAATGGTGCCGTCAGTGCCGCCGCTTTTAGGGGAATAGTATTGGGCTGCTGCCCAACCCCGCAAGACCTTGGGCTCGCCGCCCAAACTGACTTCAAGCGCCAGCTTGGTGTAAGTTTCGGTTTTTCAATTGCAGTGATCGCTCAGCGGCTCGTGCCGAAACCGACCAAAAGGGGAAAGCGTTTCCCCTTTTGGATTTCCCCACGCTTTTTCAACACGCGCTGCCGCTGGCTGGCTATGTTCCAGAAACTCCGGCCAGTGCCGCAAAATCCCGCCGCTGCGCGGTGCCCTTCGTTCGGGTTACAAACCTCGCAAAAACACGCTCGGTTTTCCACCACTCCTGCGGCGTGATTTTTGAAAGCGGCCAGTAGCTCGTGCCTAATGCTTAATGCCTGTGCCTAAAGGCTATTTACCTGCGCACCCATGGACGTTATTGCAGCGTTATTGTTTTATCCGTATTTGACGTTCCGTTTACGAATGATTTGAATTTTTTATCAAAATCATTCAGGCAGGTATCCATATAAACTTTTGTGACGTCGTGGAGTTTCTGATAATTATTTGCCTGCCAGTCTGCGAGCGGGGCTTTAACGGCTTCGGGTTCGCAGACAACATCAAAACCGACCATTTTGGCGCTCTCGCCGCCTTTGCTGATGGTCGTTTTATAGTGAAGTTCGTAATTATCTCCGCCGGAGAGGTTTTCATAGACCAGATACCAGTTATTGACGTATATCTCGACCGGTTTCTTATATACCGTTGGTACGCTGCTCTGCATTTGATTTTTTACGTTATCGGTCAGCTTCGGTGCCATATAAGTCAGCGATGGATTGACTTCGCTCATCACCGGCGTGCCCTTCAGCTGCTCCTTGCTAAAACTTGTCTCCTGAACGCCGCCTGCAAACATCCCGACTAAAACATGCAGTGTTTTCAATCCGGTAACCGCTGCAGTATCAGAACGGTTGATCATTCTCAGATTACTGTCCGTCGGCTGGCTAATGCTCGTTTTCAGTTCGTAGATAACATTCAGTGTCATCTGACTTCCATTGTCAGAGCGTATTTCCGTTGAACTCATTGTCTGGTGTGTCTGCGGTAATGGCGGCGTCGCGCAACCTGCCAAAGAAAGTACCATTGCCGGTAATAATAGATTTACCCTGAATTGCATGACGCGTTTCCTTACTTGTTAATATTCTGATGGTGGGTGAAATTCCCTCAGCAAGTATCGGCAACAGTCACACAATCTTTATGGTTAATAGCAGAGGTACAACATGGAAATTAATTAATCACAGGGGGGGATTAAATTAAAGCCAAATAAATGGCCCGCAAGCTGAGGGCCATTTTATTTCTATCGCTTAACGTGGTGCCCGCCAATGGTAATCACGGTGACGTTATTGCCCCTTTTTCTTTCAACGGACAGCCCTGAAAGATGAACGCTTTCAGGGCGGACATAACGGGGATTAAAAATGTGCCTTAACGGGGGTGATGATCATGCTGCGGATGATGAGATTCCGCATGGTGGGCGTCATGATGATGGTCGTAATGCGGGTGATGATCGCGTGGGCGCGCCATCATGCAACCTGTCAGAGAAAAAACGAGGCTCAGGGAAAGAACGGTTTTTAAGAAATTGTTCACAACATATGACTCATTCAATATTCAGAACCGGCAGATCTCCCTTTGCGCAATGAAAGCGGAGATCTGCTTCAGATAAACGGGCTTTTGAAATCAGACGCGTGAAATCAGAAATCCAGTTCGCCACCTAAATAAGCGCCATCAATAATGCGTTCATTTGGATTCCCTGCGCTGCCGTCAACGCCGATATAACGGTAACCGGCTTTTACTTTTAATGGCTGGAACGGAACCCAGCTGAATCCGCCATCGGCTTCAACATAACTTTTCGCGCGGTTAATTAAAGAATCGAGCGCGGCATAACCTTCAGCATAAAAAGCCAGTGAGTCAGTGAAGGGCACGGTAATACCGCCGCCGACCGGGAAAGCCACGCCTTCGTTATCGGAAACTGAACCTTGCATATACACGGCTTTTGCGCCGAGGTTGATCATTGCCGGGCCAACAGGAATATTAAAACCTGCGCCTAACGCGCCTGCCTGACGTCCGTTGCTGGTGTTTTTTGCCCAGTTGCTGTCAAGGTAAAGACCGGAAGTTGCACGGCCCATACCGACATTGAGCTCGGTGAAATCAGTGCCTGCTTTGGCACCCAGTTCTAACGCCTGAGCCTGTCCGGTAAAGGCCATTACTGCGACCAGCGTGCTGCCAGCAACGAGAGTTTTCATTGAGTTGATACGCATTTTAGACCTGTCATATGTCGTTTTATGTCTTCTGAAGCACCTGGCAAAATAGGCCAGCCAGGTGCTGGTGTGAAGATGCTATAAAACGACACGAGGCTTACTCACCTCAATTTATATCTGTAAAAATGACATGTATAGTTTTTTATGCTTCAGTTCGCGATGATGAAGGTTTTAAATCTAAGTCAGTTCGCCACGCAAACGAACTGTGGCGCGTACGGGCTGCTGATCACATACGCGCTGTCACGGATATTTCTTACCCCGATGTTTATCGATGTGCTGTCACCGCTGTTTTCAAGCCACAGCTGATTGAAGTCGGCATCCGGCGTGGTATCTAGCGGTGACGGTGTCACTTTTTCAATGGTGAAGTGATAGGTTTTACTGTCGACCCTGACGCCGTGAGTCAGATAGATCGTGCGCTCCAGGTAGGTATTTTTCGAAGGTGATTTCACATTGCCTTCGTACTGCACAATACCTTTGTCCTTCCCGTAAAACTGAAGGTTTTCATTGAGTGAAAAAATTAATTGTCCTCGTTCGAGATCCATACTCCATCTGGCAAAGCCTTTACAGTTAAGCGACGGCACAGAATTACGCGGGAAGAGGAACGCCACAATTAAGGCGATGAAGACCACAGCCAGCAGTAATAGAGAAAAACGCAGAGGTTTCAGGTATCTCATGGTTTGATCCATTTATAATGATAAAAATTATCACAGGAGATAATTTCTCTGTTCTTCCCCAGGACGCATAAAGACAGCAATGTCCGCCGGGTGTCCAGATTGGACACTGTCACTTCACGGTTATAAATAATCACATTGTCTTTGAGACACTGAAGGCCATTTTTCTTCATGATATTAGCCACTTCCTGCATAGCATCCTTTTGACGCCGTTCAGAAATGTCCTTTAGAAAAATCACCTCACAACCGCTTTCCTTGTGAGTAACCACTGTTTTCTCATCATGATCATCCTGATATTCCCACAACCCGAAAGCGGCGGCGCACAATACGGTCAGCGCCCCAAAAATGACCGGCAGGGTTTTCTTTTTTGGCGCAGCCGTGACAACCGGCGTTTCAGAAACCATGGGCTGAGAAGGTGGAGGTGGCGTCCGGGGTACCGGCGCGGTTTCTTGCTGCATTGTCTCCGCTACCGGCATCACGCTGATGCTGGTATTCAGCCTGAAGCCGACTTTCGGCAGCGTCACAATCAGTTCATGGCAATCGAGCATCGCCAGATTGCGGCGCAGGATACTGATGTACTGGTTAAGATTATTGCCTGATGCCTGCAAACCGTGGCGATCCCACACGGTTTCGAGTAAGTAATCACGGGTCAGGTCACGCCCGTCCGATAACAGAAACTCCTCCAGAAGGCGCGACGCTGGCAGAGTGAGTTTTATAATATCTTTGCTGGCGGGATAAAAGAGCGACCCGTCGTCTGAGTTGAATTCTATTTTATTATCAATAAGATATTTCATCTGACCCTGTTAGATATCCATGAAGTCGTTCAAGTGATCTTCTGAGAAAAGGCGTCTCAGATTAAGAGTATACAAATTAAAATCCGATAGTCGTACTTCGGGAAAATATCGGTGGATTTTCTCTCCTTCTTGCTGTTATCCCTTATTCGCGTGTGGGTAATTTTGTTGCCGGGGATAATTAATTATCCGGTGAAGTCTGCTGAATGAAAAATAAAAACCTATATATGCCCCCATCGGGTAATTAAATTGTCTGCTTAATTGAAATACGGTTTCCTGTGCTGCCTGATCACAACGTATCGGAGGGAGCAGGGCCACGCGCATTTTCTCCCGCCTGCACGGGAGCATTCAATGACCGTCAATTTTACTGATTTTCTCGCTGCTTTTTCCTCGGCGCTGGACTTACTGAAACCGGAAACTCCTCATCAAAGCGCCCGCCGGGCCTACATTACACACAACATCGCCCGACATCGTGGCCTCAGCAAGCCAGTTCAGCGGCGTTTGTTTATCGCCGCCTTGCTGTGGGATATCGGTAACGGCGCGCATTCTCCCGCGCATTGCGCGCAACGGCTGAGTAATATCCCGCTGCTGGCCGGATGCGCCGGTCTGATTTGTGGCGCAGGTATTCACAATGCAGAACACAGCCTGCTGCAACTGGCAGACGACCTCGCCGCCCTCAGCGTGTATGAATTTCCCCGCGGGCATTACCCCGAAAAGGCCATGCAAACCCTGTGCGATTCCATCGGGTGTAAATACGCGCTGGATGACGTTATTGCCCTGCGTGATCTGGGTTTACAGCAGGAATTCTGGAAGCAGCTCGCGTCTTCTGCTCTCAGCACTGAAATTCGCCTGCTCGCACCTTTCCCCGCATATACCATGACGGACACTGAGTTACTCCAGATTGCCAGTCTGCTGGCGCGCGTGATTGATACACATTGTTGCTCGGCCATGGGTCATTCTTTCAAAGTTGCCGAACTGAGTGCTCAGCTGGGCGGTTTATACGGTTTTTCACAGACGGGCATAGAAAAAATTCATATCGCCGGTCTGCTGCACGATCTCGGAAAACTGGCGGTCCCGGCGGCGGTGCTGACGCAAAAAACGCCGCTGAATGAAATGCAGAGAAAACTGGTTTTCCGCCATCCGCTGCATACCTGGGATGTTTTATCCGCGGTGCCCGGTCTGTGCGATGTCGCGCAGAGCGCCAGTTTTCACCATGAACGGCTGGACGGCAGAGGCTATCCTTTCTACCTGAAAAGCACGCAGCTTGATCTGGGCTCGCGCATTATTTCCGTCGCGGATAATTATGCCGCGCTGACGGAAGAGCGTTGCTACAAGGCGGCATACTCACCGGAAAAAAGCTTTGCGATCATGGAAGAAAACGCCCGCGGTGGCGGGCTGGATGCAGCCGTCGTGGGCGCGCTGAAGTCCGGCCTCAGCGTTAGCCCGGACTTACTCAGCGCATCGTCAGTACAGCCGTAACACTGACATTGAATTTCCCGGTCTGCACCGGCTCACCGGGAGCCCGGCTCAGTTCCGCCACGTAACCCGTCTCATGAAATGCCGCGTCCGCATCGGTACTGGCGGCGCTGAAATCAACATATTTTCCCTGTTCTGTCCTCACGCTCAGCCCGATGCCCGGCAGACTGGTTTCGATGTGTTGCGCGTCAATCCGCTTGCCGTTGTACACAAAATGAATGTCCAGGTTGTCGTAATCTTCCGGCGCGTTACAGCGCAAGGGGAGATGAAAACGGACGCGGGAAAGCACCGGAGACGTGCCGGGCGTGGCGTCGGGGAATGTGACGTGCAGCGAATTACGGGTGATGCTGCACTGGCTGACGTTAAGCCGCAGCGCATTCAGGCCCAGCGACATAAGCGGAGCACCTGCCTGATTAAGGGTAAACAGGGCGGGTAAATGGTATTCACCGGCCTGAACCCGACCGGTTTTATACAGGCGGATCGCGAAATTTTTCATCGACGCCGGAACGGACGACCCCATCAGCGCCGCGCCGTTGTGCAGGCACAGGCTTCCGTCCTGCTGGCAAAAGCTAAAACCAATCCCCGGAATATCCGTCTGATAAATGCCCCGGCCTTCATCCCAGACCGGGTGCGGGATCATCACATTGAGGTCAGCGTCGGGCAACACCGCATGGCTTAACGTGCTGGCAGGAAAGGTGCCCAGCAGCGTGCCGCCGGGTTGGATTTGTTTTACCGCGACGGTGCCGGCTTTAAGTAACAGGGTTTTGTTTTCGCTGGCCTGTGTCTGGGATAACAGAACCGGAGCAAGCAAAGGCAATAACAGCCAGCTATTGCGGCGCGCTATGAACATGATAATTTCCACAAAGTTGATGTGTCGGAGGAAGCGCCGGAGGTTGCCGGGCGGGGAATATGGCACAGCAGCTTGCCGTTGAGGGTGACGGCCAGCGGCCAACGGGCTTTACTGAAATCCGCCAGCAAAATACCTGCTGCGCCACCGGTGCCCAGTTCAGAATGACCGGCATCCTGAACGCTGACGCCAAATGGCAGGGGCTGCTGTTTTTTATCGAGTATTTTGGCAAAACGCCGGTCGTGGCGGCGGGCATTAAATTCGGCTTCGATGACTGCGCCATGGGTCGGAATCACCCTTTTTACGGTCGAAGACGCATCGATATGTCTGTCGAGGGATTCAGGATCCAGCGCCACATCGTTTGCCCGGTAAGGCACGGCGTACGGGATCACCGCGTTGCCCCAGCGATCGGTAGAGATATTTTCGCTGTTTTCAATTTTCAGCCCCGATGTCTGCGGGGTGTGAACCAGCACCACCGTGTCGCCCAGCGGCTGGCTGAGCGTGACGCCATGATGATGCACCAGCACGCCGCCTTCCAGGCCGAGGCTGGTTTGCTGATAACCCCGCCCCTGTGAAATCCCGGCGCTGACAATGCCCGCCGCACCGCTGTAATCACCGGAAATCTGCGCCGTTTTCTGGCTTCCTTGGCCGGAAAGACTGACGTCATAACCCAGCTGATTATCATCAAGAAAAGAACCGTTCACCGAGGCCGTCTGCTGCGTACCGCCCCGCGAATCTGTCAGGGCGTTGTAACCGACGTGGTGTTTTTGGGATCCGCCCAGCGGGATCACGACGTTGAACGTCAGGCTGTTATCCGTAACGGCCTGAAGGCTTCGCTGATGGGTGTAGTAAACCTGAAATTGTGATTGCCAGCGGTTGACGCTCAGCCCGAGACGCGAACTGCGCTGCCGGCTGTCGTCCCCGCGCCGGTCTTCGGTATAACGCAGCATCACGGTCATTGTACCGATGCTCTGATCGAGCTGAACGTTGTACTGATCACGGTAGCGGATGCCTGCCGGGCTCAGTTCGGCGGCGCTGATCGCTTCGCCGACTTCCTGATAATTCTGGCTGTATTTGTGCTTCCAGCTCAGGCTCAGGGTGCTTTGGGTTTCGTCGACCGTGCGTACAAACAGCGTTTCCAGCTGTTTCCCTTGCCGCATTTTTGGGGTGCTTGCGGTTTGGGACTGACTGCGTTTAAGCATTAATGACAGCCCGCCAATCACCGGGATGTTCGCACCCAGCCCGCCGCCGCTGTTCTGATAACAAAAGTTGCCCTGTGTCGCCATCTGCTGACCGGCAAGCAGGGTGAAGGTATTGCTTAACCCGTAAAAGGCGCTGGCCTGATAGATTTTTGGCGTAAGCATCAGACCTGCCGTCATGCTGTTGCGATAACGTCCGGCAGAGATTTCATAGTTAAACACGCCCGGCGGAAGCAGGGCGGCAATGGCATTGAACGCCTGAGTAAAATGTTGCGTACTGCCATCGCTTTCCGTCACGGTGATATCAAGATCGCCGGAGCTGCTCGCGCTGTGTAAATCCTTAATCAGAAACGGGCCGGGCGTAACGCGGCGCTGGTCAATCACAAAACCGTTCTGGCGGATGACCACGGTGGCGTTGCTGCGCGCCGTTCCGCTGATGACGGGCATGTAAAAACGCTGATTATCCGGACGCATTTCATCGCTGGAAGAGAGCGTCATGCCGCGCAGTGAAACGGACGAAAAGATTTTGCCATTCGTGAAGAAATCGCCGCCGCGAAATGTACTTTTCAGTGCGGCGATATCGCGGGTGATATAGCTGGCGCTGCTCTGATAATGGCTGCCCGCCTCGCTGCTGTAGTTAAAATAGCCGTCGTTGCGCAGCCGCCAGTTTCCCAGATTGATGCCGCTGCTGAGCGTCGAACTGGCGGTGTCATTTTGCTGACTCTGGCTGCCGGTATTGCGTTGCAGGTTCAGGTTGTAATTGAGCCGCGCGGCGTTAAGCCCGGCAGCCCAATTTTCTTCCGGCGCGATATCGCCTGAACCGGCGGAAAACCGTGCCTGCGGAACCGTCAGGGAAAGCTGTTCGCTTCCGGCGTCATAATTTACCCGGGCATCATCCACAAAAGCAGCCAGCGGGTGCGGACCTTCAGGGGAATGGTCGGGCGTAATGCCCCAGGCGCTGAGTTGCGCGGTGGTAAAAACGGGCTGAACGGAACCGTCCGCCAGCTGAAAAGACTGCGTGATCTGGCCGGTTTCCTGAGTATTGATCAGCAGAACGACCGGATAATTTCCTGCGATCATCTCGCCGCCTTTTTCCAGCACTGATGTATCCACGCCCTGCAAATTGCCCACTTTTTCCATTAAAGACATATCGAAGTCTTCACTGTACACAACACCCGGATAACACATCGGGAGCAGAAAAAGGGTAAGAAAATGCGGGGGGATTTTCATGACGGGTGACGGGATCCGGGCCGTAAAGCCCGGTAACATCTGACGCCCGTGAGGTGAATGACGCCAGATGTTATTTCCCTATGAGTTACTTATACGTGAACGCAAAAGTTGCGTTGGACGTCAGAGCACCGGCGCTGACTGTGGCGTCCTGTTTCGCGTATTCCACAACAAAGTTGATGCTTCCGTTACCCTGATTCAGGCGGTCGATGTAATCGGCAGAAGGCACGACGCCGCCATTCACCTGAAGAGGTGTCGCCAGATCCTGCTCACTGAAAAGCTCGAAGCCTACGCCTTTTGCACTGGCGGCATCGGTGCTGGCGTTGGTCAGAATATTCGGCGTTGAGCCATCGGTATGACCATCTATGGTCAGCGTCAAATCATCCGCACTGGCTTTTTCAGCGCAGTTCACAGAAAGGTGAAAACGTTGCTGATTTTCCGCGGTGGCCTGGCCTGTGGTGAGCGCGGCAACTTTCGCCTGGTTGATTTCCGCCAGGTTCACGGAATGATCGGTACCACTGTCATTGATGGTGCAGGTCGGGGCTTTCACCGAACCATTGAACTGAATTTCAACCGAAGAAGCGGCGTCATCAGCGTGAACCATACCGGCGACCGGTAATAAAGATAAGGCTAAAGCACCTGCTAATACATTTTTATTCAACGTCATTTTCTTGCCTTTATAAATTTAAAACGTGGAGACTCACTTTCCTTCAGAGAGGGTTTAAATCGCTGTGGGAAATTTTATTAAAATACATACTAGAGAGAGATGTTTTGTATTTTTGATACGCCGCCAAAATCATTGATAATATTGTAATGCACCTGATGGACTACGGCGCTGGCGGGAACGGAAATTGTCAGGGTGGAAAACGGTTCAACCATATTGGCGGATAGTTTGTTTTTGTCGTTACTGACCGGGCCGCCCCATACTTTATCGAAGGTAATATGGTAAGGCGTCGGATTGGTGACGATCAGTTTTCCCGGTTCCGCGCGCCAGGTCATTTGGGTAAAACTGTCATGAAGTTCCGGGTCTATCCCTTTCGGGCGGTAGAAAATTTTGATGCGGGTCTTGAAGGCGACAACCAGCTGCGGCCCGCTTTCTTTGGCTTTTTGCGGGATTTCCTTTACATTCAGCCACATCATCGTTTCACGGTCTGACGGAAGATTGCTGGCGTCGATTTTTTCAATGCGCAACGTGCTGGCATTATTTCCGCTGATTTTAGACAGCGGCGGATACACAGTAAAACGACCTTCTTCCTGACCTTGATCGTTTTCGATCCAGGCCTGTGCCAGGAAATTAATTCGCGTCGGGTTATCGACTTTTACAGATTCCTGCGTTTTCGATTCAGGATATACCACCCGGGTTTCATTAAGAATAAGCGAAGCATGACAAAAGAAAGGAGGTAAATAAGTCACCAAAGCTAAGGTTAACGCCGTGACTATTTTGCTGTTCATGTTTTTACCGGTATTAATGTATTAGGATAATTCGCAGGGGATTATTATAGGTGGCTGGTATCAACGCTTCTTCAACGGGTTTCTGCTGCTTATTTTAGATGTAAATCAATTGATACCAGAATATTCAAATTCGTCAGTTATCACAAAATGGTTAACTTTTCGGGAGGATTCGGTAAGACATCCGCCGGTAATCTGATGTCATCGACAGTAACCGCAACGGTGACGATGATGATCAACAGACGTAATTTCCTCTTAGGCAGCACCGCCGTCTCGGCGATTGCCGTGATGGGGCTTTTCCCCGGGGTATTTACCCGCAAGGCTGATGCGCAGGCAAAAACTGAAACGTTCGAAATTGAACTGACCGATGCGCAGTGGCACCAGCGCCTCAGCGAAGCACAATATTACGTTTTGCGTGAAGCCGGTACTGAGCGCCCTTATTCCAGCCCGCTCAATAATGAGCATCGCGAAGGGCAGTTTGCCTGTGCGGGTTGCGCGCTGCCTTTATTCTCTTCGGCGACCAAATTTGACAGCCACACCGGATGGCCGAGTTTCTGGAAACCGCTGCCTGACGCGGCGCTGACCCGCCGGGATACGACACTGGGCATGGTTCGCGACGAAGTGCATTGCCGTCGCTGCGGCGGCCATCTTGGCCACGTTTTTGACGACGGCCCGCAGCCCACCGGTCTGCGTTATTGCATGAACGGGCTGGCGATGACGTTCAGTCCAAAAGTTTAATTCCCGCGAGGCTGCTATGAAAACAACTGTGAAAACATCCGAAAAAAGAGTGAAGTCGTTACGCAATATCAGCGTGATCGCCGGTCTGGTGCTGGCGTCTGCCTTTGTCTTTCAGAATACCGCCTGGTCCTGGGGCGGCGCGGAAACGGCGGTGGTGATCCCCGCACCGGCACATGACGAACCGGCGGGCACATCACACAGTGAAACAGCCGTATTTGCCGGTGGCTGCTTCTGGGGAATTCAGGGCGTGTTTCAGCATGTGAAAGGCGTGACCAGCGCGGTGTCCGGATACGCGGGCGGCGACGCGCAAACCGCCAGCTACGAACAGGTCAGCGGCGGCGATACTGGCCATGCGGAATCGGTCAAAGTGACGTTTGACCCGACGCAAATCACCTACGGCGAACTGCTGCACATTTTCTTCTCCGTGGGGCATAACCCGACCGAACTGAACCGGCAGGGGCCGGACACCGGCAGCCAGTACCGCTCGGCAGTATTCCCGACGAACGCGGCGCAGGCGGAAGTGGCGAAAGCGTATATTGCGCAACTGAACACCAGCAAAAGCTACAGCGATCCGCTGGTGACGAAGGTGGAAAGCAATGCGCACTTCTATCCGGCGGAGGCTTATCACCAAAACTTCCTGAATGATAATCCGGACTATCCGTACATTGTGGTGAACGATCTGCCGAAGATTAAAGATTTAGAGAAAGTCTTTCCGGGGGATTACCGGGAGAAACCAGTGCTGGTGACAAAGTAGAGCTTGACGCTCTGGCTTTAAAGTCAACACCTTGGGCTCGCCGCCCAAACTGGCCCAAAGGGCGCGTTAACGCGCGCGCCCTCTGGACTCCCGCGCTTTTTAACTGCGCGCTTCCGCTCGCTGGCTACGTTTCAGCAACTCCGGCTAGTGCCGCAAACGCCGCCGCTGCGCGGTTCTCTCGCCTCGGGTTCGAACCTGCTCGAAAAAAGACTCTCGCTGTTTCTCACCACTCACTCGACGTCGTTTTGAAAGCGGCCAGAGGCTTTTTAGTTCAAAACCTCACTGCCGATTATTTTTTAGAAAAAGAGTGGACGCTATTACAAAAGGTTAAGCAAGAAAACAGATTGCCGTTGAATTTAGATAAGCCTCAGGCCGCTTTCAGAAAGCTTGCCGAACGAAGCGTTTCGAGACCTGTGGCTCGAAACCGAGAAAGGGAACCGCGCAGCGGCAAGTTTTCGCGGCAATAGCTGCTGTACCTGAAACATAGCCAGCGAGCGATAGCGCGGGTTGTAAAAAGACGCGGAGATTCCAAAGAGGCCCCGTCCTGGGCCTCTTTGGTCGGTTTCGGCGCGAGCCGCTGAGCGATCACTGCAATTGAAAAACCGAAACTTACACCAAGCTGCTGCTTCAAAGTCGTTTGGGCGGCGAGCCCAAGGTCTTAACCTTGAGCGATCACCGCAATTGAAAAACCGAAATTTACACCAGGCCGCCTTTAAAGGCAGCCCTTTGCAGCTGCCTCCTGCAAATCCAGAAACTCCTGAATGCATTCCATACACGCTCCCCGTTCTTCCACATGCGGCATGTGGCTTGAATTCTCAAAAATCACCCACCGGACGTCTTTGATCCTGTCGGCAAAGGGCTGAACTACTTCGGGGGCGGCTTCGTCGTAGCGGCCGGAAATCAGCAAGACCGGTACGTTGATCGCCGGCAGACGGTCGATGATCGTCCAGTCTTTCATGCTGCCGATGACGTGAAATTCGGTCGGGCCGTTCATGGCGTGATAAACCGTCGGATCAGCGTCCATCGCGGAGAAGGTGCGTTTTACCTCTTCCGGCCACGGGTCGAGACGGCAAACGTGGCGCGCGTAGAAAACCTGCGAGGCGGCTTTGTATTCTTCGCTGTCGATGGTTCCGGCCTGTTCGTGGGCGAGCAGGGTTTTCTGCACACCGGCAGGAAGTTCGCTGCGCAGGCGGGCGGCGGCTTGCAGCCAGAGTTCCATCGAGGCGGGTGAGTTGGCGATGATCAGCGCCTTCAGGCCGTCCGGCTGCGTAACGGCGTGTTCGGCACCTAACATTCCGCCCCAGGATTGCCCGAGCAGGGCGTAGTTTTCTTCGATGCCTAGATGGCGCAGGAGATTGTCCAGCTCTGCCAGAAACAGCGACGGTTGCCAGAAACCGGCCGGTTTATCGGGAAGATGCGTCGAACGACCATTGCCTACCTGATCGTAATGAATGACCGCGCGATCCGTTTCGGCGATGTCGCGAAAGGCGTCGACGTAATCGTGCGTGCAGCCCGGTCCGCCGTGGGCGATCACCAGCGGAGTCTTGCCGCTGCTGAGATCGCCGCTGATGCGGTACCAGGTCTGGTATTCCTGAAACGGCGCGTAGCCTTCAGTGATGTTGACCATTTTGTTTCCCCTGTCGGTGAATAATCTTCTCAGGGTAAACATCGGGGCGGTGCTGAACAGCTAGTAAAAAAGATAGGAAATCGGGCAGTCAGCTGTCCAGCAGGCGGTAATGCAGCGCGCGAACCACTGCCTGGACGCGGTTGCTCGCCCCCAGTTTCCGACCGGCAGTGTTGAGGTGCAGCGTGACGGTGGCCACCGAGCGGTTGAGTTTGCGGGCGATTTCCTTGGCCGTCAGCCCTTCCGCCGCCCACGCCAGACATTCGCGTTCGCGCTTGCTCAGCCGCACATGTTTGCAGGTCAGCACGCTGGCGTCGAACAGCGGAAAGACGCACTCCTGAAACGTCAGCGCCAGCAGGCTCAGCTCCGCCAGCACATCGCGAATATCCAGTTCATGCCCCGCGCCGGTGTGTATGCCGGTCACGGTGACAAACCCGCCGTTCGGCAAATGCAGGGGGACAGTTGCGCCGCACGGCATATTGTTATCACACATGTAATGCGTGACCGGTTTGTTGAGATCGCTCAGGCGATTTTGCAGGGACGTATTGTCCGGCCGCTGATAGGACCACACAAACGGCGCGCAGCTTTCCAGCGCGTAATGCTGCACCGGATCGACCTGATAATAGCCACTTTCCAGCCACAGCTTTTGCATGTCGCCCGGCACGTTACACATCCGCAGCAAAGAGGGCGTGATCAGCTCGCCTTCCAGCGATCGCGGTACCGGTGTGTAATCGTAGATCAGGGCATCGAACCCCAGACGCGACGTCTGCGCAAAGAGCTGGTTAAACGCGCCGTCCACGGTGGTTTCCCGTAATGGCGCTGCACTTTCTTTCACCGCGAGTTTCATGAATTCATCTCCGCAAGTTCCTCTTTCCGCCATGAATGTGCTGATCGGGCACCGATTTTGCTGCTCACCGGTTGTTAAGAAAAAGTTATGCAATCGCAGTGCCAAATCTCCGACGGGACAAACCTAGTATTTTTGCTAACTACCGGTGAGGTTTTGCTGAGGCTAACGTAGAGCCACAGGGGAAATGACGCCTGCTCTGCACCAAAAACAGTCATTAAGAGGATTGCCATGCACCGTTACCGATTTTTGCTCTGGCGCCCGCTGCAACTGCTGCCGGTTTTGCTGGGGATCAGCATCCTGACGTTTGTCATGGTGCGCGCCATTCCCGGCGATCCGGCGAGGATCCTGCTGGGCGTACGCAGCACGCCGGAAGCCATCGCCCGCATTCGTGCGCAGTACGGACTGGATCTGCCAGTCTGGCAGCAATATCTCTACTTCTTGCGCAACCTGTTGCATGGCGAAATGGGTAAATCGCTGATTTACCGCGTGGATACGCTGAAACTGATCATGTCACGCATCGAACCGACGCTGTATCTGGTGCTGGGCAGCGTGCTGCTGGCGATGCTGTTTACCGTGCCACTGGCGGCAACGGCGGCGCGAAACCGCGGGCGGCTGGCAGATCAGATGATCCGTCTGCTTTCTACCGTCGGCCTCGGATTACCGGCGTTCTGGCTGGCGATCATGATGAT
This sequence comes from Rahnella sp. PD12R, assembly GCF_019200965.1. Taxonomy (NCBI): domain Bacteria; kingdom Pseudomonadati; phylum Pseudomonadota; class Gammaproteobacteria; order Enterobacterales; family Yersiniaceae; genus Rahnella; species Rahnella sp. PD12R. The sequence goes on from NZ_JAHTMS010000010.1 coordinate 170,037, forward strand.
TTTGCTGTTCAGCCTGTCGCTCGGCTGGTTTCCGGTGTCGGGCTACGGCAGCGATTTTGGCGAGCGTTTACATCATCTGTTTTTGCCTTGTCTGACCGTGGCGCTGGCGCTGTCGGCGGTGCTGACCCGCAATCTGCGCGCCAGTTTATTGATGGAATTGCAGAACGATTATGTCACCGCAGCCAGGGCGCGCGGGCAGAACGAGTACCGGATTTTCTGGCGGCACGTCATGCCCAATTCACTGGTGCCGACGGTCAATCTCCTGGCGGTAAATATCGGCTGGCTGATTGGCAGCACGGTGGTGATTGAAAGCGTTTTTGCCATTCCGGGCATGGGGCAGTTGCTGGTGAAAGCCATTATCAGCCGTGATTACATGGTGGTGCAGGGCGTGGTTTTGGTGTTTGCGCTGGCGACGGTGGCCGTCAATCTGGTGGCTGATTTGCTGACGGTGGCGTTAGATCCGAGGGTGAAGCTATGAGCATGACCGAAAAAATAGCCACGCAGCGGTTGGGCAGCTTTCACCTGCGTTGGTTGCCGCGTCAGCAGGCGCTGCGGCTGGGTATTCTGATGCTGAGCGCGTGGGTGCTGATTGCGCTGTTTTCCCCGTGGATTGCCCCGTTCGACCCGATTGCGCAGGACGCTGCCGTCACGCTGTCGCCGCCAACTTTTGCGCACCCGTTTGGAACTGATAACTTTGGCCGCGACATTCTTTCCCGCGTGATGTGGGGCGCGCGGATTGATCTGCAAATCTGCATTATCGGCGTCATCTTTCCGTTCACCTTTGGCACGTTGATTGGTGCGTTTTCCGGGTACCTCGGCGGCGCGGTGGATACGTTTTTTATGCGCGTTATCGATGTGGTGCTGGCGTTTCCATTTCTGGTGCTGATGCTCTCTATCATCGCCATTATCGGGCCGGGGTTAAGCAGTTTTTATATCGCGATGGCGATGGTCGGCTGGGTGTCTTATGCCCGGCTGGTACGCTCGCAGGTGCTGACGCTTAAACACCGGGATTTTATTCTGGCCGCGCGCAGCCTGGGTTACAGCCATCCGCGCATTTTGCTTTTGCATCTTTTACCCAACGCGCTGACCAGTTCGCTGGTGTTTTCGATGTCCGATTGCGTGCTGGTTTTGCTCAGCGGCGCGTCAGTGAGTTACCTCGGCTTAGGCGTTCAGCCCCCGCTGGCCGAATGGGGCGTGATGGTCGCTGAAGGGCAAAGTTTTATCACCACCGCCTGGTGGATAACCACGTTTCCGGGCCTGGCGATTGTGATGCTGGCGATGAGTTTCAGCCTGCTGGCCGACGGTTTAGGCGACAAACTGGGGGAGCGCCCATGACGCTGTTGCAGGTGTGCGGTTTAACCATTGAAGACCGGCAGGGCGTGGCGCTGGTGGATAAGCTTTCCCTCACGCTCAGTGCCGGTGAAATCCTCGGGCTGGTGGGCGAAAGCGGGTCGGGCAAAACGCTGAGCTGTCGTGCGATGATGCGCCTGTTGCCGGGCGAAGGCTTGAACATCCGCGCCGGAGAAATCCGCCTGAATGACACCGATTTACTGACGATCAACGATAAACGCATGACGGCCATTCGCGGGCGGGAAATTGGCATGATTTTCCAGAACCCGGCCAGCCATCTGAACCCTGTGATGACCATCGGGCAGCAGATTGCAGAAAGCCGCCGCCTGCATTTTGGGGCGAGCCGCCGCGAGGCACAGCGTCAGGCCGTCGAATGGCTGCGGCAGGTGGGCATTCCCGATCCGCAGCGTCGCGTGGACAACTATCCGCATGAGTTTTCCGGTGGTATGCGTCAGCGCGCAATGATCGCCGTGGCGCTGGCCTGCGAGCCAAAAATTCTGATTGCCGATGAACCGACTACGGCGCTGGACGTCACCGTGCAGATGCAGATTTTACGGCTGCTTTGCGATCTGCGCGACCGGCTGGGTATCGCCATTATTCTCATTACTCACGATCTCGGCGTGGTAGCACAAACCTGCGACCACATCGCGGTGATGTACGGCGGGCGCTTGTGTGAAACCGGCGAAAAACGGCACGTACTGGCGCAGGCGCTGCATCCTTATACCCGCGGCCTGATTGACTGTCAGCCCGCCAGCGAAGGCGGCGCGGGGCGGCTGATCACGTTGCCCGGCCAGCCACCGGTGGCGGCGCGTTTCCCGACCGGCTGCCGTTTTCATCCGCGTTGTTCACACGCCACGGCGCAGTGCCATGACCTTCAGCCCGCGATGCCGACCGCTGCGTTTGCCTGCAGCCATGTCGCCGCCTGCCATCACCCTTTGCGGGTTCTCAGTCCGGTGATTTCCGGGAGGGAAAATGAATCCACTTTCTGACCGGTCGGCTGCGCCGGATGTGCGGCCTTATCCGCTGCTGGAAGCCGAAGATTTGTCGGTGACGTTTCCGGTATCCGGCGGGCTGGGGCGTAAAAAGCGCGTCGTGCAGGCGGTGAACGGTGTGTCGATGTACATCAATGCCGGAGAAACGCTGGGGCTGGTGGGCGAATCGGGCAGCGGAAAAAGCACGCTGGGGCGCGCGATGTTGCAGCTGGAGAGCGCCAGTGCAGGGCGTGTGCGCTTTAACGGGCAGCTGATCACCGGCGGCGTGAAACCGGATATTGCCCGGCTTCGTCAGCAAACGGCAATGATTTTTCAGGATCCGTTTTCCTCGCTGAACCCGCGTCAGACGCTGGGCGAGAGCATTGGTGAAGTGCTGCGCGTGCATCAGAAAGTCGCAAAAGCGGCAATACCGGCGCGGATTAACGAACTGCTGACGCTGGTCGGCCTGAGCGCAGAACATGCGTCGCGGCGGCCGCAGGCGCTGAGTGGCGGGCAATGCCAGCGTGCCGGCATTGCCCGCGCGCTGGCGATTGAGCCACGGCTGATTGTCGCCGATGAATGCGTCGCCGCGCTCGACGTGTCGATTCAGGCCCAAATCATCAACTTGCTGATGGATCTGCGCGAGAGCATGGGGCTGGCAATTTTGTTTATCGCGCACGATCTGGCGATTGTGCGGCGTCTCTGCGACCGCGTGGCAGTGATGTATCTGGGGCGGATTGTTGAAAGCGGCCCGACGCAGACGGTCTTTACTTCGCCGCGCCATCCTTACACTGCCGCGCTGGTGGCGGCAATTCCTGAAATTGACCCCGACCGCCCGCTGCCGGAGAACCCGTTACAGGGCGAGCCGCCCAGCCCGGTTTCGCTGCCTGCGGGCTGCGCTTTTCATCCACGCTGTGCCCGTGCGCTTCCTGCGTGTAGGCAGGGCGCGGCACCCGAAACCCGGCATATTGCCGACCATGCTTTCGCCTGTGTGCTTGATGCGCCCGGTAGCGAAAGGATTTTTCCGATGACTGAAGGAATGTGACATGAAGCAAAAGCATTTTAACGTTGTGGCCGCCGGGGTGCTGCTGGCGTTGAGCCTGGTCAGCGAAATGGCGCAGGCGGCCGGGGTTCTGACCATCGGGCGGCGCGAAGACAGCACGACGTTTGACCCGATCAAATCGGCGCAAAACGCCGATAACTGGGTGTTCTCCAACGTGTTTGATCCGCTGGTTCGCGTGGACAATACCGGCACCAAACTGCTGCCGGGGCTGGCGGAAAGCTGGACGATTTCGCCGGACGGCAAAACCTATACGCTGAAAATGCGCGAGGCAAAATTCTCAGACGGCACGCCGGTCACGGCTCTGGATGCGGTGTTCAGCCTGACGCGTATCCGCGATGACGCCGGTTCACTGTGGAAAGATTCGTACAGCATTATTGATACGCTGAAAGCGGGCGATGCGCACACGCTGGTCATCACGCTGAAAACGCCGTCGGCAGCGTTTCTTTCCCAGCTGGCGCTGCCTAATGCGTCGGTGATTTCACAGGCGGCGCTGACCAAACAGGGCGCGGATGATTTTGCCGAACATCCCGTGGGATCGGGCGCATTCAGCGTGAAAGAGTGGACGCGTGGCGAGAGAGTCGAGCTGGTCAAAAACCCGTATTACTGGGATGCCGCGAAGGTAAAGCTTGATGGCGTCGAGTGGCTGACGCTGCCGGACGACAATACCCGCATGCTCAAAGTGCAGGCGGGCGAAATCGATGCGGCGCTGTCGATTCCATTCTCACGCATTTCCTCGTTGCAAAAAGACCCGAAACTGGCCGTCGAACTGGACACTTCTACGCGAGAAGACCACTTGCTGATTAACCATTCACACGGCGATCTGGGCAAAGTTGAAGTCCGTCAGGCGCTGGATTTCGCCATCGACAAAAAGTCGATTATCGACACCGTGACGTTCGGCTACGGCAAAATCGCCAATTCCTATATTCCTGACGGCGCGTTGTATCACTACGCCGGTAACTTACAACGCCCTTATGACCCGGAGAAAGCCAAACAGCTGCTGGCAGCGGCAGGCGTGAAAAACCTGACGCTGAAATATCTGGTGAACGCCGGGGATGAAGTGGATGAGCAAATCGCCGTTCTGCTGCAACAACAGCTGGCAAAAGCGGGCATTACGGCCAGTCTGCAAAAAGTGGATCCGAGCCAGAGCTGGGACATGTTAGTCGCGGGCGATTACGACATTTCGGTGATGTACTGGACGAATGACATCCTCGATCCCGATCAGAAAACCACATTTGTGCTGGGTCATGATTCCAACAACAACTACATGACGCGTTATCACAACGATAAAGTGAAAGCGCTGGTGGCCGCCGCCCGTGTGGAAATGGATCCGGCAAAACGCCAGCAGATGTATATCGATCTACAGAAAATGGCTAAAGCGGACGTGAACTGGATCGATTTGTATTACAGCCCGTACCGCAACGTGACACGTAAAAATATCAAAGATTTCCATCAGAATCCGCTGGGCCGTTTCACGCTGGAAGACACGGTTAAAGAGTAATTTCGCCTCACCGGGGAAATAATAAGAAAGCTGAGATAAAAGTCTGTTTACCCCTTTTGCCCACCTTCCGGTGGGCTTTTTCTTGCCGCTGAGTTCTGCGTTTCTGCCCGCCGGTGTGTCAACCGATCCTCAACCATTACGCTGGCTTCGCTTGATTTTGAGCGCCCGCTCAAGTACCTTTCGCGCTTGAGCAAGTGCTCAAAAACTTTCTGAGGCTGTATATGTTCGTCCAAAACCGCTGGCTGATCCTCGCCATTGTCACCAGTACCCTTTTCCTGATCATCATTGATATGACGGTGCTTTACACGGCGCTGCCGCGTCTGACGCTGGCGCTGGGGGCGTCGTCATCCGAAAAATTATGGATCGTGAATGCGTATCCGCTGGTCGTCGCCGGGCTGCTTCCCGGCGCGGGTATGCTGAGTGACCGTCTCGGGCATAAAAATCTGTTTATGAGCGGCCTGCCGGTGTTTGCGCTGGCGTCTCTGTGCGCGGCTTTTGCGCCGTCCGCAGAATGGCTGATCGCATCCCGCGTGTTTCTGGCGATTGGCGCGGCCATGATGATGCCTGCGACGCTGGCGATTGTGCGCCATGTGTTTACCAATGAGCGCGAACGTGCGCTGGCGATTGGTATCTGGTCGGCAGTGGCGTCAGGCGCGGCGGCGCTCGGGCCGGTGATTGGCGGCGTATTGCTGGAATATTTCTGGTGGGGCTCTGTGTTCCTGATCAACGTGCCAATTGTGCTGGCCGTATTCCCTTGTGCGCTGGCGCTGATCCCGCGCGGCAAAGGCAACCCGGAACGTCCGTGTGATTTCACCGGTTCTGCGATGGTGATGCTCGGGCTGGTCGGCGTGATTTATGCGCTGAAAGAGCTGAGCAATATGAACTCTTCATGGGCGGGCGTGTTGTTCCCGGCCTTTGCAGGCGTACTGTTTCTGGGGCTGTTCGCCAGAAGGCAAAAACGCGCCGTGCAGCCGATGATCGATTTTTCGCTGTTCCGCAACCGCGCCTTTGCCTGCGGCGTGGGCGTGGCGATCACCTCGATGATTGCGCTGATCGGCATCGAACTGGTACTGAGCCAGCGGTTGCAACTGGTGCTCGGGCTGACGCCATTTATGGCCGCGATGTTTATTTTGCCTATTCCGGTAGCCTCCGCGCTGGCATCGCCGCTGGCCGGAATGCTGATGCCAAAATACGGCGTCCGTAAAATTATGCTCGGCGGTTTCGCGCTTTCCGCCGCGGGAATTGTCAGCCACGCGCTGCTGTTTGAAGGCGGTACCGCGATGCAGCTCGTCAGCCTGTTTATTTTAGGTTTCGGCCTTGGCGGCGCGGTGACGGCGGCATCGACCTCCATCATGCTGAACGCCCCGGAAGAGAAAGCCGGAATGGTCGCGGCGATCGAGGACGTGTCATGGGAAATGGGCGGCGTGCTGGGTGTGACGTTGCTGGGCGGCCTGATGACGGCAGTTTACAGCCGCAGCCTTATGCTGCCGGACGGTATTGTGACCGGCGACGGCGCGTATGACAGCCTCGATGAAGCGCTGAATCTCGCCAGCCATCTCAGCCCGGAGCATGCGACGTTAATCAGCGAACTGGCGCGGACGGCGTTTGATCAGGCGTTTCTGGCAGTGCTGATTTCTGCCGCCACGCTGGTGATCGCCACCGTAGTGGTGCTCAAAATCGTCCTGCGTAAGCCGGTGGGCGTGCGCCAGTCTTCCTGATAAACTGCGACCTGAGCGGTTGCTCAATGCCAGCACAGGATTGATGATGAAAGAAAATCGGGAAGCGTTGAGGGCGAAAATCCTCGACGGCGCAATCAGCCTCTTTATCGAAAAGGGGATTGAGAAAGTGACGACGCGCGAACTGACGGAATACGTCGGGATCTCGCGCAGTCATATTTATCACTACTTTCCCGACTGGCAGACGCTGTGTATCGAAGCGCTGACGGAGGTAATGCTGGCGGAGCTCAAGGAGTTCACCGCAGAAATCGTGGCGCTGCCGCCGCAGGAAAAACTCCACACGCTGGTAAACAGCTATCTGCCGGACACGCAGGGTGACATCTGGCGACTTTACGGTTCGCTGTGGCAACTGGCGGCGCACAACGAGGCTTACGCCGCGCTGGCGCAACTGATGGTGAGAAAATGGCTGGATTTGCTGGCTGAAATCATCAGCGCAGGCACTGAAGCAGGGATATTTCGATCCACCAATGCCGCACGCGTCACCCGCCAGCTTTCCGCAATGCTCAACGGCTACGCCGATCAGCTGATCGTCATGCCCTCAGCCGACGTCAGGCTGGAAGCCATGGAAGATATCTGTGATTTCGTGGAATTGGTGTTGAAGAAATAAATAAAAGGCCGCCACGGATGCAGCGGCCCTCTGCATCAATGCTCCCGCATTCCCGCTGCAAACATCAGCAGATGAAATACTGTCGCGACGACAAACAGCGCTAACACACTTCCACCCCAGATGACGGCCATCCAGCCAACGCGTTTTAAGAACGGCGCTTTGGTGATGTTGTTGTCATCCATTTTTCTGATGAGATTCATACGAAATTCCTCAGTGATAACCCTGATCCGGCGTCACTTTTCCGCGGAACACGTAGTAGCTCCAGAAGGTGTACACCAGAATGATCGGGATGATGAACAGCGCGCCAACCAGAATGAAGCCCTGGCTTTGTGGCGGTGACGCCGCTTCCCAGATAGAAATGGACGGCGGAATGATGTTCGGCCAGATGCTGATCCCCAGACCGGTATAGCCCAGGAACACCAGCGCCAGCGTCAGCAGGAACGGCGCGTGATGCGCATTTTTGCTGATGGCACGGAACATCCACGCAGAGACTAATACCACCAGAACCGGTACCGGCAGGAACCAGTAAAGGTTAGGGCGTGTGAACCAGCGGGTGGCGATATCACTGTGCGTCAGCGGTGTCCACAGACTGACTGCCAGCGTCACCAGCAGGAAAACCACCAGCAGAGGTTTAGCGATTTTGTGCATCGCTTCCTGCAATTCGCCTTCGGTTTTCATGATGAGCCAGGTGCAGCCGAGAAGGGCATACGCCACGACCAGCGCGAACCCGCAGAACAGGGTGAACGGCGTCAGCCAGTCCAGCGCGCCACCGGCATACGTGCGGTTAACCACAGGAATACCGTTGATGACGGCGCCCAGAACCACACCCTGACAGAAGGTCGCGATAACCGATCCCCAGATGAAGGATTTATCCCACACATGGCGTTTGGCCGGACTGGCTTTGAAACGAAATTCAAATGCCACGCCGCGGAAAATCAGACCGAAAAGCATCAGGGTCAGCGGGATAGACAGCGCATCCAGAATCACCGAATACGCCAGCGGGAATGCGCCGTACAGCGCCGCACCGCCCAGCACCAGCCAGGTCTCGTTGCCGTCCCAGACCGGCGCAACGGTGTTCATCATCACGTCGCGGTCGTGCTCTTTTTTCACCAGCGGGAACAGCAGACCGATACCCAGGTCGAAGCCGTCCATCACCACGTACATCATCACGCCGAAGATGATGATCAAAAACCAGATCAGCGGTAAGTCGATACCCATTATCAAGCTCCCTTAGAGTCGTCGGACAGTGATTCCGAAATAGCAGACAGCGGACGCGCTGGCGTACGGTGCTGGCCCGGACCACCGTGGTCTACGCTTTCGCCTTCATGCGCCTGCGGACCTTTGCGGATCAGACGCATCATGTAGCCGTAACCCACGCCAAATACGGAGCAGTAAATCACGATGAACAGGATCAGGCTGACGCTCATCTGGAGAACGTTATGGTTCGATACCGCATCTTTGGTGCGCAGCAGGCCGTAAACGACCCAGGGCTGACGCCCCATTTCCGTGGTGATCCAACCCGCCAGCAGTGCCAGCAGACCGGAAGGCCCCATCAGGAAGGCAAAGCGCAGGAACGCTTTAGAGGTATACATTTTGCCGCCACGACGCAGGATCAGGCTCAGCACACCCAGTAAAATCATCAGCATGCCCAGACCGGCCATGATGCGGAAGGTGTAGAAAATGACTGACGAGTTCGGACGATCTTCTTTCGGGAAGGATTTCAGCGCCGGGATCTGATGCGTCAGACTGTGCGTCAGGATCAGGCTGCCGAGATACGGGATTTCAACCGCGTAACGGGTTTCTTCGCGGTTCATATCCGGGTAACCGATCAGCACCAGCGGCGTCGGTTTATTGTCTTTATTTTCCCAGTGACCTTCGATGGCCGCAATTTTAGCCGGCTGATATTTCAGGGTGTTCAGGCCGTGGGCATCGCCCAAGAATGCCTGAATCGGGGAGACAATCAGCGCCATCCACATCGCCATCGACAGCATGGTGCGGATTGCCGGGGTATCTCGCCCGCGCAGTAAATGCCAGGCCGCCGCAGAACCCACGAAGAACGCCGACGCCAGAAAGGCCGCGGTGGTCATGTGCATCAGACGGAACGGGAAAGACGGGTTGAAGATGATTTTCATCCAGCTGACCGGCACGACCAGATTGTTAACAATCTCGTAGCCCTGCGGTGTCTGCATCCAGCTGTTGGACGCGAGGATCCAGAAGGTGGACATCAGCGTACCGAGCGCCACCATGCAGGTGGAGAAGAAGTGCAGACCGGGGCCGACGCGGTTCCAGCCGAAGAGCATCACGCCCAGGAAACCGGCTTCGAGGAAGAAAGCGGTTAACACTTCATAGGTCAGCAGCGGGCCGGTAATGCTCCCGGCGAACGAGGAGAACATGCTCCAGTTGGTGCCGAACTGGTAAGCCATCACCAGGCCGGAGACCACGCCCATACCAAAGTTCACGGCAAAAATTTTCGACCAGAAATGATACAGGTCGCGGTAAGCCTCTTTCTTCGTTTTCAGCCACATGCCTTCCAGAACAGCCAGAAAACTGGCAAGCCCGATTGTGATTGCGGGGAAAATGATGTGAAAAGAGACGGTGAACGCAAACTGGATCCGGGCCAGTTCTAGCGCATCAAGACCAAACATAACAACCTCTTTTTGTGTGTCAGGTAACCCTTCCAGACATTAATACCGGTACGGGAACCGGCAATTTCTGACATTCGCAGGTGAAGTCTTGAATGAAAGGGTGGTACAGCTGGGTTTTCGCGAGGAGCCGATTTAACCACAGGGGTTAAAGGTATTAACAGGGACGGTTTCGTGGGGAAATTACCGGCTGAAACACTTTCGCGGCAGGGGAATGAGAGCGGGGAGGAAAACTATTTGCAGCCCGAAAGGCCTGAGGGAAGAGTAACCCTAAAAAGTGCGCGGGCATGATGTTGCATTGATCTGGATCAAAGAGTTTTGATGTTTTCTGAATGTAATTACCCTGCGTCCAGTAATGACTTGTTGTGTGCCATATTGGTAACTAAAAAGTTAAATTGCCAGCGGCATCAGCGCATTCTGATTTTAATGCAATGTAAATTTATGTCATCGGTTTTGGTTGAAAAGACGCCAAAACAGGTAATGGTTGTAGTATTTGTTTACATTTGCGTATCACGAAGTAAACGCCGTCAGCGCAGCGGGGTTGGCCGACGGCGTATAAATCATCGTTGTTGTGTTTCAGGCACCGCAGCGGTGGGTTCCAGCAGCGCATACCGGTTCAGCAACTGCGTGAACTGATTATCCAGTTGCATCAGCAGCTGAGGAGATACGGCATTTTTCTGCTGCTTCGCTTCGGCTAATTTACGCAGCGATTCTTCGACCGGCGTGGCTGTGTTCAGCGCCTGCTGAATGGCAAAAACCGACGATTTGAGCTGCGAGACGGTCATATATTTGCCGCGCTGTTCATCCAGCCCGTTAAGCTTATCTGCCAGTTGCTGCAACTGCGCGTTGGCCGAATACCAGCCGTTGAGGTTTTCCAGCGGTATAGCATTGGCGGTCAGCTGCTCGTTCCATTCCTGCGTCAGCTTTTTCGTCTCGGGATTGTCAGGCCAGAGGAAACGGGTCTGCTGTATCAGCTGCGAACCGGTGTCCTGCGCCCAGCGCGGCGAAAGTGCGGCCAGATGGCGGGTTTGCTGGCGGGTGGTGGCAATGATCTCTGGCGCCTCGCGGTTAAGTGATTCTGCCTCGCGATTTTTCAGGGCTTGCAGCTCAGTAGCGCTCAGAGGTTTAGGCGTGTTAGTCAGTGACGCTATCAGCCGCTCGCTGGCAGGCGGATGATTAAACGCGTTCACGCCTGCCACCACGCCGCTGCCGACCAGTACGGTGACCACAATCCCCGCCACAAATCCTTTCCACTGTAACGGACGCCTCGCTGACTGAGCGGGCGCAATCACCACCTGCGGCGGCACCGGTTCTGCCTGAGCGACATAAACCCAGGGTTCTCTGGCCCGGGTCTCCCATGTTGTTTCAACTTTTTCGGCGGAAGCGGGCAGCACAACGGCAGAGTCTGTCGTGGCGTGCATGTTTTCGAGGCGCATCGCGGCACCCTGCATATAGGTGCTCAGCACGCTAAGCTGGCTTGCGTGTTTGAGTTCAAGGCGTTGCAACACGTCGCAAAGCGCATTGATGAGTTTTTCCGCCTCATAAATTTGCGGCAGATCGCGGTATTCCAGCGTCATTCCCCGAAGGGATTGCTGCAAGCGCTGGCTCAGCCCGGTCAGAATTTCCATCCGTGCATGAACTGGCTGCGGCCATAGCCCCGGCCACTGGCGGGAGATCAGCGCGTCGAGTATCGCCAGCCCTTCATTCAGCCCGGACAACCCGACGAGTTGCGCCCGTGCCTGCGTGTACCACGATGCAGTTTGCAGCTCGATGCCATTTTGCTGGAACAGGCTCAGACACAGCTGTTCCACTTTTTTCCAGTTCACATCCGGACGCGCCGGGTGTGTCAGCTTACTCAGTTCTTCGCGTAAAACGGCATAATCAGCCAGCGCACGCGGGTCGCCCCCGGTGCGCAGCTGGCGTTCAATAGACATGGTTGTTTTCCTTAACTGACGTAATTCTGCTCTTTCACATAGCGGATCAGCACAAGGCCTTCAGGTATTCCCGAAGGCCAGTGCATTAAAGAATTCTGGCGGCACGGTTAAAGGTCAGGACAATAAACCTTCAATCATGTTGAAAAAGATCTCTTCGCTGAACGTTTCGCCGGGCTGCGTGGACCAGCCTGCCGGACGCCATGTCCAGTGAGTGTGCTCTGCGGAACGCATGAATAAACGGCAAAGAGGGACAGGAGCGCCCTCAGCGCAGAGGCTGACTTCCACGCAGCCGGTCACGCCCTGACCGTATAAAAAGGCAGGCGTGAATTTCACCATCCTGTTTTCATAACGCAGGTGGATGCCGGGAATGTTGAATGCCTTTCCGCCTATCAGAAATTCAACCAAGGAAACGGAGGTGCTTTCCGTCTGGATGCCGGTACCGGCCAGCCATGTTGCCACGTTCTCCTGAAGCTGACTCATCTGTTGCTGAAACTCAGCGATATCAGCCTGACCTTTATTTTCAAACACGGTGCGACCCGGCTGTTTGTCCTGTAGCTTTTTCAAAAAACGTTCTTTAGCTGACATACTTCCTCTGTCATTGACGATGGCAGGTGACACTCAGGATTGAATCTGACCATCAAACATAATTCTGCTGTTTCATATGGCGCATCAGCACCCGGCCTTCCGGCATAAATTCCGTCCCGAACCGCACCAGACCAAGCTCTTTCAGCTCAGCGTCGATGGCGTATTCAAGATGTCCCGGTGTGGATTGCGGCAGTAAAATCACGTTCAGCTTTCGGATCCGCGGCTCGTATTTCAGCAGCGTGGCGGAGAGCGTGGTCAGCAGGGAGTGCGCGGTGCCGGGCATCCCCTGCAAGATTTTGCTCATGTCCGGCAGGCCGTAATCTGGCAGATGCGAAATCGTTCCTGCGCGGCAGTTAAGGACCCGCTGCATGTTGTCGAGCACGGACAGAATGACCTGATTGGCTTCGCTGACCTGATGAAGTTCAATGCCGCCGGCAAAATTGCCGAGCAATTGCTCATAAAGAGAAGGGGCGCGATGGTCTGGCATCAGTCTTTCACCGCAATCAGCGTGAGGTTGTTATTCCCGAGTTCGATGGTTCGCGCTTTATCCGGATCCAGTTCTTCGCGGGACAGAACAAGTCGCCACTGATCCTTTGCAAGATCCGGGTTCCGGAAGAGACCGACGACTGCCACGAATTTGGCGTCTTTTTCCATTGGCATATCCAGCGACGCAGCCATGCCGGGTTTGACCACCACGTTGCGGCTGGCCAGCAGATCGTCTTTCAGCGCATCATCGCCGTCGCCTGCCAGTTGCTGATAGACCGTTTTCTGGAACAGTTTGTCATCACGCAACTGATAGACGCGAACCAGCACCGGTTGCGACGCTGAATTGGCCTCGCTGGCGTCGGTATTCAGTGCTTCACGGGCGGTGAAATCCAGCTGCAGCACTTTTATCTGCTTATAAAAAATGGATTTTGTTGCAGAGACGGTGCTGTCTGTCACGGCCTGCGTCAGTCCGCAGCCGCTCAGCAGCAGGACGACAGCGGGCAGACAGAATTTATTTTTCCATGCGGTATTGAATAACACGTCGTATTCCTTCCTGAGGCGTGTGAGGGAGCATGCCACGGTAGTGGCCCAGCTCCACGGTAAAGTATTCGGGAATATCGTCAGAAGTCTCATCGTCCAGACCCAGGACACCGGTCAGCCCGAGCCTGAACGGATTGTCTCCCAGAACGGGCGCGGGCAGCAGGCGGGTCGGGACGGTCAGCTCGAGGCGTGCGCCGTAACGCCAGCCCAGATAAACCCGCAGTAGCACCTGAAAATCTGCGTAAAGCGCGCCATCCGGCAGCCAGTCTGCGGCCTCATCGCTGTCCGCGGTGTGCAGGGAAATCAACAGCTGGCTGTTGGCGTCGGTACCTTCATCGCCCATCAGGGTATCGCCGTCCAGCCAGCGGGCACCTTCGTCCGCAAACGACATCGGAGTAGTGATGCGCACGCTGCGCAGGCAGTGTGGCGTCACGTCTGCACGCGTGCGAGGAGCCAGCAGCTGGACCAGTGCCTGCACGCCTTCCGCCGTTCTTCCCGGCTGGCGCATGACGCCCAGCAACGCCAGAAAACGCGATGTCGGTGTTGCAAGGTGGCGCTGCGTACCGGGGATACCCATGCCAATCAGGCCCAGCAGGCTTTGCGACGTGTTGTCTGCGCCGCCCGCCTCGAACGTCGCCGGGTAAGAGTATTTGCGCCAGATGCGGTAAAACTGCGTCATGATGCGGTGGTTAAAGATATCGAGAAACCCCTCCAGCGCCTCATGGCCATCGCGCTGCTGGGTGATGTCGTCGATGTAGGACGTCGGCAGCGGCGAGTCTACGCCGTAAAGCCCCATAAAGGTGGTACGTACGGTCGGCGGTGCGTCCGGATTTTCGGCATCCCGCTCGAGCGCTTTCAGCTCGCTGACCGGAAACCCCATCCCCGGATGAGGGCGAAATCGCACCGGGTCATCCGCCGGGTTGGCGGTGCTGCCGAGCGGCGGGTTACCGGAGTGCTCCAGCAACTGGCAAAAGCGGTAAAAGTTAATCCGCCCGATGTCCCGTTCAACCCGGTCATTCAACCGGAAGTGCGGGTGCGGGTTTTGTGGTTCTCTTCCCATTCCAAGCGTTCTCCGGTCGGTTGCAGTATCAGTGTCAGGCGATTAAACAGATGAATGTCGGTGTACAGCGCAAAGAAACGGCTGAGCATTTCACCAAACAGGCAGATGTCGCCGCTGCCGGCAAAACCGTTGCTGTCGAGGGTAATTTCGATATGCACCCCGCGCAGCAGATAGCCACGCTCGAAACGCTCAATCTCGCTGTGCCTGACGTCAACAATAGCCTCCAGACGGCGGCGGTTCATCTCGCTTTCGGTCCAGTCGTAGAGGGCGAGCGTGCCACGCAGCACTTCAGCATTGTCCATCATCCACAGGAAGCTGCTGCCCAGGTGGCTCAGCACCCGCCAGTGAAAACGGTCACGGTTAGGCGGATAACACGGCATGGTCGGCGCGGACAGGTTGCGCACCCGCACGTTAGCACCGGTGGATTTCACCGCCGTATCCAGCACGGTGCTTTGCAGCGATTTGCGCGGCAACTGGCCGTTGGTGCCGGTGAGGCTCAGGGACAGATTCTCGTTTTCCGGCACGGTGTGGTTATCAAACGCCTCACCGCCCAGCACCAGCCAGGTGTCGTGGAGGCCGGAAGGACCGCGCTTGACGCGTGTGTGGTAGTAATACTCCGGCGCGTCGTGGCGCAGCATGCCGCCCTTGTGGCGGAAACTGGTGAACGGCACATAAACCTGATGACCTGAATGCTTGGAGGAAATCACCGAGTCGACCGAATAGATTTCGGTGTGGCCATCCTGAACGCGCATCGGGCGCAGCATGTACTCAGTCTGCAAGGACGAGAGAGACAGCGGGTCTGATTCGAGCGGGAACAGGTTGATGACCGGCACGCAGTGCAGCCGCAAATGTTTTTCAGAGAACGAAAAATCGTGCTCCCAGCGTTTTTCCAGCACCACGTCAATCTCAAACCAGGCAAGCTCCGCGGGCAGATTTACGGTATCCAGCCCTTTAAGACCGGCAAACATAAACTTTTCGCGGAAGGTGAAATACTCCAGCAACAGCTGATAACCGCTGAATGCGCTGTCACCCTTGGGCCACAGGGTATCTTTTTCACTGAATCCTTGCGGGGCAAAGTAACAGTCCAGCGACTGACGGTCAGCTTGTCCCGGCAGACGTATCCAGAGCTGCGCAACGTTGAGGGTCAGTGCTTCATGTAACGCGCAGGCCAGCGGTGCATCGGCATCAAAATAGAGCGGCAGATGGCTCAGGTTGATTTTGCTCCAGTCAGCCAGTTCACCGCAATTAAACCGCAGGCGGAGAACTGACCGGCCATCCGGCTCCGTATCGAGACCGGCGCGGGTCAGCGACAGCGGAAGCAGTTCAATATCCTGCGTGGTGGTGTAGCGGCAACGCGTTGCGCGTTCACCCATCGGCCGGGAAAGAACTTCAAAGCCTTTACTGACAGCCATGCGTTCCTTCATGCCCTGCCACTGCGGGGTGAACTCCACAATAGAAAGGGAAGGGATGGTGCGCAGATAGTGCGGCCACAGCAGGCTGACCAGCCCTTCGGTCAGCTCGGGTAAATCGTCATCGAGCTTTTCGCGCAGACGCCCCATCAGGAAGGCGAAGCCCTCAAACAGGCGCTCCACGTACGGATCGCGGGCACCGGCCTTGTCCAGATTCAGTCCGGCAGCCCGGTCCGGGTGCGCGCGGGCAAACTCTTCGCCCGCCTCGCGCAGGTAACGCATTTCGGCGTCAAAATAACGTAAGGTTAAGTCGTCCATAGACATCCATGAGATCTTGAGGAATAAATTAAACGTGGTGGGTATATGCTGACTTACCTGTTTTTTGTGTCACACAGCTCCGGTATTAATGCATATCTTGTGGCCATGCCGGGTGTCCACCCTGATGGATTGCCATAGCACTGAATGTAACCTCCTTCTTCAAGTGATTTTTTATAACCAATAGAAAATGCAATCATTCCTATTACAGCTACAATAAGAAAGAAACCGGATATCTTAATCAATATCTTTCCTAATTTTTCTGAAATGCTTTTTTTTATGCATAAAAACAGGTATTAACATCAGTGCATAAGGCATAAAAAAAAGAGGAAATAAAATCGCAAATACAGACCAATATGATAAAACTACAACACTCTGGTGGGTATGATATGAATATAATAAATAGATGCCGGCATAAAAAACAGCCACAGAGATTAAGGTGAAAAATAAAAAACCTAAAAAGGAAATCAAACGCTGCTTTGTATTGTATGTCATAGTGTAATCCTAAGCTTACAAAGTTAATCTAAGCCAGTAGTCCCCGAGCCTCCTAGTTTGCTGTCGTACTTTTTTTAAAAAATTAAAAATAACGAGGTGCTTATAAGATGCCCCGCATTCGCTTCTGTAAAAATGTTATCGGTAATTTTTACAAGGGTGTCTATTGCCAATAAATAATAGTTTAAAGGAATAGCCCTAGAAAATTACATGTTTTGATTTTCATAAAAGCTTGATAGTGAAACGTATATCAGACTAAGAAGATATACAATTGATGCAAGGGTAATTCCTCCCCAACGGATTGTAAAAATTTTTTACCAAAAATATTAAAACTGGGATTAGGCGGGCAAGGTATCATTTTTCTTAATGACTGCGTCATCTGGAGTTTCTACAATCTGCGATATCGAGTACGTATTTCGATGCCATGCCTGGCGTCCAACCAATTGCGACACTACTGCACTGCACGTAACCCTTGTTCATTAATGAACTTGTATATAAAGAAGAAAACCCTATCATAAGAAGAATAGTAAACATTAAGAAAGAGAATGATATTCTCATTAAGATCTCCCCTACGTTGATAGAAATAATTCTCCCATGAAATATTACAGGAAAAATAAGAATCAAGAAAGGTATTGAAAATGTCGGGAACAATATTGCAAAGACGGTCCATGTAGAAAAAATGACGGATTTAGGGTGGGTGATATAGTGTCTGAACGAATCTATGCCAGCAAAGGATATAGCTAATGATAAAGCTAGATAAAACAAGACTCCGATTAATGCCCAAAACCTATGTTTGAAATCATACATAATTAATATATCCATGGGATATTGACTTGCACCGTCTCAAATAAGTGAATATTAATTATTTATAACGTGGGGTAACGAATTATTCTAAGTCGTAATAATATGAATTTTTATCTGATTTCTTGAGATATAGTTCCATTTGGTAGTTGTAAAAATGATTTTTTATCAAACCTGTAACGTATTTCTCCATTTCTCAATAGTGTCACATCCATCACCCAATCTTTATTTATGCAATTTTGATTTGTTCCAATATCATCAAAACATAGTAAATCAGAGTCTTCATCTATTCCACGATCAATCTTATACCCAGTATCTATATTAAGAATCACGACAGTATAAGTGCCTTCGCCGTCTGGTTCTGGAATGTTGAACCGGGTTCGTATCTGTTCTTTGTTTTTTAACCACCATGATATTTTCCCTTTATCAGTGAATGGTGGGTTTTTTATAAGCAGGGCGCTAAAGCCGCTCTTCATACGATGGGCATCCACAATAGATGTCGGTTTTGAAACAAAAAAAACACAAATAGATATAGCTGCAATTATTATTATTTTAATAGCTCTTTTTATTATCATCTAACTTCACCCGTTATCGTTATCGTAGTATTCATTTCGGTTATGAACGGGCGAAAACCATAATTTTCCCATCGCTGCAGTGTATACCAAATGCGGAATATTCTAAACTGATGAAACACTCGATTGGAAATATCATAATCATCAAGCCCGAAGTGATCCTGCACTTTGTATTTTATTTGTGCAGAGTAACTACTTCCATGTATATCCAGAGACTCTAGAGTTATTTCCGTTGACCATGTGTCATGAACAGTTATCACAAGTCCATTAATTCTATCGATTAGGTCGTCAAATTTTGGTAGCTTTGAATGCAAGGAGACGGATTCGGTTAACTTTCCCTTTCTGGCTAGTGGATAGATCTCTTCATCAGCATCTATGTTATCCGCAAGAGCTTGTTTAATTTGTATCAGAGAACTGCCTGATGAGGTGTCATTCAGAATTTGTTCTTTTAACGCCTGATCCAATAATGGGTCATTAAAAGGTGTGCCTGTGTTCCCCTGCATATGGGTGATCATCCGTCGCATAACTCCTTTATATTCACCATAGAAGGAAAAGGAATCTGATAAATCGCGAAATTCATCAAACAAGATCCTCGCAGAATTTCCCTTATCCAATTGGACTTCCTTTTGAGGAAGATAGTAACTATAAGGGGATGGATCAAGTTTAGTTCCGGTATAAGGGTCAACTCGCGCAGAAACGTCTCGAAGATCAAATTTATTTTTCAATACATCCTCAGTGAGATCTCCATGGTGCATATCCTGTGCGTCATAGTCATCCATTTTTCTCTTCGTTTTGAAAATCAGCACGGGAGTAATAAGAGGTGGTTGTTTATTTTTGCTTTGCACTTTTTCTTCTGATTTTTGCGAGTTTGTATTTTGAGTCTGCTGCTCATATTTCGATTCAACGCCTGTTTTGTTGGCCTTTGTAGCACCACTATTTGGCGTTAAATCATACGTATCATTCACCATCGACGGAATAAATCGCGCCTGGCACGGGCAGCTGCTTTTACTGTGCAGGGTACCGGCGAACATTCGGCCCATCACGGAATCCCCCGGAATGTGGCCAACGATGATGAACATGCCCGGATGCTTGCCACAGGTGACGTGATCTTGTTCGCGGGCAATCGCTTTACCGAACAATGTATGCGTGGGATCGCCTTCGGTGATAACACCGCCGCAGGTGGTTTTATCCTGAATGACCAGATAGTAGCCTTTTGCCATGAAAATATTCCTTTACGTGTTTTAGCCGCACAGCACGGCGGCGCGGGCAGGGTCGAGGGCTATCAGCCCGCTGAGCAGGGTGTCCATGTCGGCCAGCAGGCGGAGTTTATCACCGTCGCCGCGCTGGGTTTTCATGCGCAGCAACTTCAGGCGGCGCGCCTTCACTTCAAATACCAGCCCCGGCTCCCATTGTTGCAGCGTCAGCGTTGTGCAGCCCGCATCGAGATCTCCGAGCAGGTAAAGTGCCATGTCATTTTTGCCGTATTGCTCGGCGACACGTGCCATCACCAGACGCAGCAACCACTGATGGCGGGCGGTGGTAATACCCGGTCGCGACTGCAACCAGTTCAGCGCATTTTCGATACCGTCGCTGTCGGCCAGTGTCAGCGCTTCGGCTTCAAGTTGCAGGATATCGTCCTCGCCGGAGGCGACGGCGGCAGACGGTTCACTGCCCCAGCCGGAAGAGGATTCCAGCACCTGCTGGTTGATCCAGCCCAAGGTGACTTCATCGGCAAAGGGTGTGCCGTCGCTCCAGGAGAGGGTTTCCAGCCCCGGCAGGCGCGAAAGCAGCAGGCTTAAATCCTGCGTGATGCATTTGGCCCAGCCGTCAAATGGCGCACCGGCCTTCGTCAGCGCCTGATGCAAATACCACTGCACGTCCAGCCAGAAGTGGTTTACACCCTCGGAGAACATCGATTCCGCCTGTTCAAGCAGTTCGGTCCAGCTTTGCTGCAGATAAAGACGCTTAAGCTGGGCCCGATATTCGGGACGCGGGGGCAGCAGACGGGTGCGTCCGGTGGCATCGAGCGGTGGCAATTCATGCACTGTGTCCCAGCGGATGCTTTTAATGAGATGGTGGCCTGAGAGCCAGCCCGACGGCTGGTCGCGGAGGTACTTTGCCAGTGTTTTCGCCTGATCAAGCAGGTCGCGGCCTGACTGCACCGGGCGCAATGTCGGCGATGTGCTGGTGCTTTCTGACGCGGAGGAGGGGGAAGACGTGCTGCTGTTTTGCGGCACGACAGCGCCCATACCGCCAGACTGTGCGAGGCGGTTTTCCAGCGCAGCGTAAAGGGCGCCGAGGCCCGGACGGGACGCCGCATCCCAGGCGCTTAACCCTTGTTCGATTAACGCCAGTGCCCCGGCAATCCGGGAAAAATCCGCCGTATCAACTTCCGGGTACAGCGACAGGCTGTCCAGTACGCGTGAACCGGAGAGCCATTCCAGCGCGGCCTTGCGGCTGGTGGCACGCTGCGGATGCAAGGTTTCACCAAAGCGGGTAATGAGCCCTGCAAGCAGGGACAGGCCGTCGGCAAGTCCCGCCTCGCCGTCGCGGTGCAGACGCGCCCAGACGTAGTACGTGGCAACGCGCACGTCCTTACAGTGCGCGGTCAGCAGCTTTTCTGCCAGTTCGCAGGTCAGTGCTGTATCCGCGCCGGAAAGCTTGTTGACCTCTTCGCGCATCTGCTGGAAGTCATCGTCGTAGCCGGGGTCTGTCCCGGCCGGCGTGTCTGCTGATACCGGTTGCAGCCAGTTATCCCAGAGTAAGGCCAGCTGCTGCGCCTGCTCTAAAAGTGCGTCAGGCTCAGTCGTACAGGCGGTAAGCAGGGTTGTTAATGTGGCCATTACGGCTCCTCGGCGATTGCATCGGGGTCAAAAGGTTTTTCAGCCGGTACCGGCGCATCCTGAATCAGGAAAATTTGCGCCGGCAGCGTGAAGTTGCGCAGTTGCAGAAGGCCAAGCGGGCCTTTGCCGAGCTCAGTACGCAATATCCATTGCAGCGGTTGTTTGTCTGGCGTGGTGAAGGTCAGCTGATAACGACCCTCATCGAGTTTTTGTTGCTTCGCCTGTTCCAGCCAGCGGATAAGCCCCCAGGTGCCCTGATAATCGCCGTACAGGCGGGCACCCGCATTGGTGGACGTCCAGGTCAGCATTGTGCCCGGTTTATACGTCTCGCCCGGCCAGCGGAAACTCTGCCAGCTTTCCATCTGGTTGAAGTAATGCAGTTTTTGTCCGTCAATCGACAGATTGGTTTCCACCACGTCCGGCACCGGCCGGGCCAGCAGTTCGAAGCGCATTCCCTGGCTCCCGTCGGTAAACAAGATGTCAGATATCTGGCTCAGCTGATTGATAGCATCCAGGAAGGCCGGGTTGAAGGTCAGCCCCTGGCCGTTCACTTTGTCTGGCACCCAGCGCGTGCCTTCCTTATGCAGCACGCCGTTCAGTTCGCGGGTCAGGAAGCTGTCGATACGCCCGCTGTCCTTACGGATAAATTCCGCCAGCATTGGCAGGGAAGCGTCGCTCTTGCTAATCGCAAACGGATAACGGCCATCAAAGGCGGATTTCCAGTTGGCGACAATGGCGTTTTTCCACTGGTCGTTGAGGCTGGCAGAGGACGGTTGTAACACCGTTTCCCACGCCTGCGTCAGCGGCTGCACAAACATCGTCTGTCCGAAACCACTCCACTCTTCACCGAGGCTGGCGGCAATTAGGCTGCCGTATTCCTGGGTATCGGTCAGGTCAACGCTTTTGCCCTGGAACACGGTCTGCGCCAGCACCTGCGTCATTTCCTGCGGGTCATTGGCGTTAGCCACCTGCTGAAGTTTCAGGCGCACGCGGGTCACGCGGGTGAGCAGCGTTTGCAGGCTGAGCGAGCTGTCTGACGACATCATGTTCTGCGCACCGCCTTTGCCCATCAGCGCCAGCAGAGGTCCGAAAGTTTCATCGAGTGGCCCGACTGGTCCGCTGGCGTGCTGGTCGATGGCCGGCTGTGCGTCCTTGTTCATCAGCGCTTTGGCGGATTTCACCAGCGAGTCGGATAACGCTTCATCATATTGTCCGGCCTGCCCCTGCCATGCCAGCGTGTTCATCAGCGCGATTAACGGTGACTGGCGCACGTCACTCATCAGCGTCAGTTGGTCGATTACGTCGGAGAGATTTTTCGCCTCATTCCAGCGCAGGCTGTTGAGGAAGTTCAGCCAGCTGCCGGCGAAGTCGGTGAAGTAACGCTCGGTCAGGCGTTTTTTCAGTGCCTCCGGCGAGATATCATCAGAGATTGCCCGGCGGCTGTCGCTCAGTACCCAGTCAATTTCCTCACGGCGGGAGGTGACGGCTTTGTCGATGGCGCGCTGGATTTGCTCATCCCAGGCCTTACGGGTGAACATCCCCGGCACTACTTCGTCGGTGTGGAACAGACGCTGTGCATCGGTATCCCCGGTCATGTCCACCAGCGTCATATCGGCATAGTTGCGACGTACCGACAGCAGCATGTTTTCATACAACGTGCTTTCCGCATTGCGCTGGCCGATTTCACCCAGCAATACCTGCCTGCTCTGCGAGACCAGCGACGTATCCGGCGTGATTTTCCACGCGGGCTGAGCCGGGAGGTTGGTGGCATAAAACTGCCACAGGTCTGGCGCCAGACTTTGCCACAGGCCGGGAGACACGCCCGCGCGCTGCGGTTCGGCGGTTTTCATCACCTGTGCGTAAAAGGCAGCGTCAGCTTTTTCCGGGCGTGCCATCATCAGATAGGCCTTGAGCTGGTCATAGCCCGGTTTTGCCAGCACGGCGCGCTGCGGGCTGTTGGCCGGCAGGTTCGCCAGTGTGCTGATTTTTTGCTGCAAACTCTGCACGGCCGCATCACGGATCAAACGGTTACTTGCGTTGCCGTACCACGGCATCAGCGTGGTCAGCAGTTCCCGGTTGTGGTCTAACCCGAAACGCTGATACCACGGCGCACCGCGGGCAATTCGCGTTTGCAGACGGCCGATATTATTACGCAGCGCCTGCAGGGCAATCAGCTGTTCATCCGAGGCGGGTTCTGGCTTTGAAAGCAATTGCGCCTGCTCAGCCGCGCTCACCATCTGGTGACGGTTGACCGCAAAGGACACCACGCTGCCCACGCCCCACAGCACAATCAGGGCCAGCAGGCTGTAACACACACCTTGCTCCCACGGCAGACCCACGCGGCGGCCGCGCGCAGCCAGACAGTCATCCAGTACGCCCTGCCAGCTGGCCGGTGCCGTCCAGGTTTTTTCATGCACACCCTCCGCCGTCGCGGAAGTCTCCGGCAGGCTGAACATCAGCCCGCGCAGCGGAATACGTGCGGCATAATCGGCAAACCAGGGTGTTAATACCTGACGCCAGCGCATGGCTTCAGTCGTTTCCAGTGAGTGCGCCAGTCGCAGCAAAAAATCGTGTCGCTGTTCGGCGAACACCTGCTGCATCCCCTGTTCGCGCAGGGCAGGCAGCAGGGATAGCAGCTGGCGTTCGAGGGTATCCGGACTGGCGCTTGCGGCCAATATGGCACCGACCGGCTGCGTGACGCGGCCGTCCTGCCCCCAGCGGCTGTCGCAGACCTGCCACAGATACACTGGCGGCTGATAACGTAACGCCTCACCGGATTTTTCCAGCGAGCGCAGGCCGTCATCCATCCACTGTGCCCCCCGGCTTTGTGACTGCGTCAGTGCCCAGACCACGCCGTCCAGCGGGCGACTGCGGCGCAGCTTACGCAGCTCAGCCAGACGGGTTGCATCTGCCGGTTGGTGCAAACTGCCGCCGTGCAACAGCACGGTACGCTGACCTTCCAGCCAGCCCTGTTCCGCCAGACGCGGAGCCAGCGCGGCAATCTCTTGTGTTTCACCGACGACCATCAGCAGACGAACTTTGTAGCGCCAGAACAGGCCGTAACGGCGGCGGAGGCGGGTTTTGAGCAGCCTCACTTCCGTCTGCGATTTATCTTCGGCTTTTTCCATTTTTACCGGAGCAGGTGCGTCATCGCCTTCGGCGTGCTGACGCGTCTCGTCAAACCCTTTCTTGCCGGACAACCGCAGGCCAGCAAAGGAGAGCAGGGCGCAGAGAGTGACGACGCTGGTACCCACCACCAGCCCGGTCAGCCAGCGGTCGCGCTCTGGTGTTTCCCGGATTAAACCCACCTGTTCGGGGTGTTGCCAGACCAGCCAGCACAGAACGACCCCGGCCAGTAACAACAGCAGGGTAATTATCCAGAACCAGACCTCTGGCTTTTTAACGGGTAAGGCAATGCGCTTCACGCTGTATTCTCCTTGTGAGAAGCGAGGGGGGAGACGACGGTACTCCAGACAGCGTTACTGTCTGGTTCGCCACTGATGATCATATGTGGAGCAGGGGACCGGCTGATGGCCTGTGCAGCGGCGGCAAAGGCCAGCCAGGGGGCTGCAAGGCCGGGGTCTCCCATGAATTGATTAAAATCGTGTACACCTGTGGCAGCATCGACAGCAGCCAGAGGTGGGTTTTGCAGGGCAACGATGGCACATTCATGCCCTTTACTGGTTCCGGATATCCCGGCTAACCAGAGATGCTGCAGAGCGGTCGACCGCAATGGAACCCAGTCAATGGCTTGCTCAATTTTTTCCTGCAAGGCAACGGGCTCGGGTTGTGAAAGCTCTGGCCGGTGCAGCAAGGCTATCGGCGGCAGTGTATTTTGAGTCAGGCGGTTACCTAACAGCAGCCCTGCAATGGCTTCAGCGGTGTTTTCTGGTTGTGCAGGGGCGATTTGCAGGGCAATGACTAACAATACGGCTTTGTCCTTGATGCGGTAATCAAGCCAGTGGTCTATGGCTATCAACCCTTGCCCCGGAATAAATTCCATAGGCAGGGCAAGCTCATTCTCAAGCCAGGCTTGTCGCCAAAGGTCCCGAACCTTTGTATCCGGTAATGAGGACGATGATTCCAGCAATACAGCAACCGGGTTATCTTCGGGCAAATGGGATAAAGGCTCTGCCAGGGTTTTCAGTAATGCAGTGAAAGCGTTGGAAATCTGTGTTTGAGGTAATTCGCCTTCAGAATCTGGTAACCGGCTGTGCCGGACACTGCTCTGAGCCTCCCATGACGTTTGAGAAAACAGGATGTTTTCGTTACGTAACAATGCGTCAGTCGTATCCGTGGACTGAGACTCTGCTGCGTGTGCTGTCCGGTGTTCGGCCGCCAGGATTTGTAACGCGCGTCGCCCGCGGCGGACCTCTTGTAAAATGACCTGTTCGCGCCTTTTGTCCCAGGCGTTGGCATGGATTTGCTGCATCATGTACACCGTCATGCGTAACCCCATGAGTACAAGCCAAAACAGGACGGGGACCCCAATGGCAAACCACCAAAAGGAGGTTTCGCCCACCAGTTTTCCCAAAAATCGCATAAGTAATATTCCCGACGCAATAAAGCCTGCCAGCGCACCAAGCCAGCGTAATGGTTTAGGAGGGGCAGGGCGTAACGACGGGCCGGGAATGGTATTTAAATTTACTGGCATAGGATGCTCAAAGTATCAAATATAGATTTGTTTTTTCTGGCGCTGTTGATTTACCCCATGAAAGTCAGAGGGTTAAAATCTGCCGGAACACTTTAAGAACTCATTATTCTTTAGAGTAACGGTATTCAAGTTGGCAATGCTTACTTTACCCAAAACCAATTTAGAACTTATTATTTCCGAGAGGAAGAATATTTTATTAGCATGAAAATACACTTCTTTAGTTTTGTCCGGGTGGACGTTTTGTACTCTGTATACAGCTTGATTTGCAAACCCGATAACGCCATAACCTTCAGTATTCTGAAGTGGATTAAATAATCCTAAAAAATTTTATGCCATGGTAATGGTACGTTTTTTGGCCTCCTATTTGAAATTATTATTGATGTACTAAAGGTTGGTTAATTTATTCTTGAGGATAGCGATTAAATTCCCACGATTCATCTTTAGTGCATTTTTCGAATAACTCATTATTTTGTAAGTAATAATCAGGCTCGGTAGTTACTATATCACCGGTATTTGTATTAACAATACTTCCGGGATCAGAGTCGATATATACGTTGTTTGAGCTTGCCAAGAATTCGATACCAAATATCCCTTTACTTAAACTTTTCTTGCCGATGGTTTGATTGTTTTTTATATCGAAAAGGATTAATGTGCTATCTTGTGGATTGTTCTTATTCAGTATTTTAGGGTGCCCCCATGCAATAAACTTGCTTGCTGAGCAGTTAACGGAATAACCCGTAATGAAAGTGTTGGTTTTGATATTGATTATTTTATTATGACTATTAATGGTCACTACACCACCATCTGTAATGCTCACCGTAAGCTCAAATGAAAATGCATTATGGGTGACCAGCAAACTCGCAATCGTTAACAGTGATGTTTTTCTTATCTCTTCAAAAAAATTCATACAACATTACCTATGTAAAAGGTGGGTATATATGACTGTTAAATTGTATTTAATGGATTTGGTTTTTTAATCGAATAGTTTCCAAGGATTTTAAAGCGTTAGAGGTAAGGTCGACATCTTTATTATTTATTCTCGTTGTTAGATTACCTGTCCCACACAAAGCATATATGTCATGAATCATACAAAAATGTATCAATTTTTTTAAATCTTTGTCTCTATATAAAACTTGATCATGTTTATTTATATTTTCATCAACAACTGCAAATCCAGAAGAATTTGGTGATTGTATATTATAAAGCTTCAACTTGACGTATGTGGAAGATCCTTTAAAACTAATACCTGTTTGCCTGACTTCCCAGAGTTTTGTTTTTTTGTTGAATGATATTTTTTCTGGGTAGCTACCTGTATCATATCCATTTTTATATGTATCAGTATCAAACATGCACAACCACTGGCTGGCTGGAATACTTTGTGCTGGGGAGGTAGTTATACCTTTTGGTGAAAAAGAAGTGTATGTCACAATATCACAGCCACTTGTTTGAACAGTATTATAATCTATGGGAGAAGAGTCATTAATGCTCATCTCTGTGATTGTAAGATTTTTTGAGTCTATAACCTCTTGTGGTTTAGGCACTATCTCTGCTTTTACTGAAAAGCAAACTATTAACAATGTTGAAATGATAAATTCTTTATTCATTATATTCTCCTTGTGTTATTTTCTTCGGGTTTTTCAAAAGTAACGTTTCCTTGAGAATCTGGGAAATTCATTTCTTGCAGAACTGCAATGGCACTCCCGTAAACGCAGCATCTCTCAATAAAACCATTCAAACCTGAAAAATCAGACCTTTCTCTTGCTCCTGGTAGATTAATAGTTGCACTGGCTTGCCAAAATGAAATACTTCGATAGTAAATGTGATTTGCTGACACTTGTCTTTCAAGAACATGTTCTGGGTCAGCGTACCTTGCCATTTGTGTCGTGCACCAATAAAAACCAGCGCTATCGGCAGGTTCATAATCACCAGTTTCTATATCATTTCGCCAATTAATAACATCTAAGGCTAATTGTGGATTGCTAGTATCATTAAGATGATTATCTGAATACCTTAATGTACTATTCCTATACAAACGATTATATTCATCTTCCAAACGTGTTTTTACGGTCTCATCATATCTATACCCACGGTATTTAAAGTATTGCTAGTGAACGTTTTTTTTAAATATCGTTAATAACTACTTTTATAATTTCCATTTTTTGCGTTCGGATTAATAGGTCGTAAAAATATCCTAAGGATATGTACATCATTTTACCTTGAATGAAAGATATACGTTCTTGTAAACTTTAAATAAGGACAGTTCGCCTCTGCCAGTGAAAATGAAATTTATCTTTCTCGATAAATTAATTTCTGCCTGAAAGCACTGCTCAGCATGATATCCAGCATCGTCTTTATATTTACATGAAATTACTGCACTCATTCCGGTAAAATTCAGCGTAACTACGTTGTTTTATAACTTTCCCCGCCATAACACAAACTCGCAAACAAACACAAAAAAACATCATAATAGTTTTCACTTATTCATCCCCAACAATAGAATACGCATTTTTTGTTGATTGAAATCTGCGCAATCAAAAGATTGCTGATCCCATCTGTTTATTACCATACTTACAGAATTTGAACTGTCGCGTGTAACCCCCGCATCTGCGCTACGCAAAAATCGATTTTTCTCAGCATGGGAAAGGTTGAATAAACTAAAGCCAAAATTGATAAATTTTTTTGATTTCATGAGGTTTTAAAAGTATGACTTAGAGATGGTACGTTATTAATGAATTCCTATCTCCATGCTTTCTAGTGACTTTAATGCATAAGGTGTAAAGTCAATTTCCTGACCATTTATGTTATGCACTAAACTGCCAACGCCACATAAAGCCTCGGTATCGCGAATCATGCAAAAGTAAATGATTTTTTTTACTGGACTATTTTTAGAAAGTTCTCTATCTGATATAAGTATATTACGGCTAATAATCGCAAACCCCTTAGAATTAGGTGATGATATATTATAAAGATCGATGGGCTTGTATGGTGTATTTAAATATGCGGGAGAAATGTCAGTTTTTTTATTTTTTTTCTTAATCCATAGGGATTTAGTTTTAGAATAGGATACTCCTTCCGCCAATCCAGGGCCGTAACCGTCTTCATAAATATCTGTTGCATATAAACAAAACCATTGGGCAAACGGTATTTTTCCCGGCGACAGCTCATCTACACTATTTGTACCTTCGGCGGGGACATAGAAGTTTTTATATTTAGCATCATTACAGGAGCTATTTTGTTGGATATATTGGATTGGGGAATTTTCTCCAATAGTATTAATTTGAAACTGTTTTTGATTAGAACCCGCTGGTAAAAGTATTTCAGGGGTAATGGTGGAATTAGCTGATGCACAACAGAACAAAAAAAGAAAATATAGCTTTTTCATGACCTCCTCCTTAAATTGCCGTTTTCAGGTAAATCTACTGTGAGCTCGCCATGCGCATCAGGGAACTTTTCTTCAGTTAGAGTTGCAAGTGCACTTCCATAGACGCTGCATCTTTCTGTAAATCCGTTTAAAGCATCAACATATAGATTGTTCACTTTACTTGGTAAGTTAACAGCAGCGCTAGCATTCCAAAATGCTGAGCTCCTATAGTAAATTTTACCATCGCTGACTTTTTTTCGTTCAAGCAAATGTGTTTGATCTGCATATCTTGCCATTCCTGTGTTAGACCAATAAAAACCCGCACTATCAGCCGGTTCATAATCACCATCTTCCAGGTTTTTTCGCCAACTAATAACATTTGCCGCTAAATTAGGGTTGTTATTGTCTTCAAGATGATTATCTAAATATCTAATGGAGTGTTGGCTATACAAACGATTATATTCATCTTCCAAACGTGTTTTTACGATCTCATCATATCTATACCCACGGTACTTAAAGTATTTATAGTAATTCCCTGGGCTAGTTAATTGCAAAAAGCCACGTCCATACCATGGATAATACCAGATATTATAATGTCTAATTACAGCGTGTGTTCGTTGGTTTCTTTCTGTATACACATAACCTTCATGCGTAGTAGTTAACCAAGCAGTCTCTTGTATAGCATTACCAAAAAAACATGCCATTCGGAATGGCGTGTTAATTAAATATTTTCGTAATACTTTATTTATTCTGGAATAGTGGTGTGCTAGTACTGATCCATCACCATATTTGTCAGGAATAGTTTGCCATTGACCGTTTGAGATTGCTTTAGTAGGGATTAATTGTTTCATTTCATTTTTACTCAGCCACCCACACTTCCTAAAATGTCCTATAAACCTCGTTGGTTCAAAATGCCAGACTCTTCCTGATGGCAGTGGGTTTTCAGCTAAACAAAGCGCCTTTGCATGGTCGGTCAGAGGCCCCAAATCACACAGCTCCATAGGTTCTGGCAGAAAATCATTTTCTTGCGACAGCCACTGGAAGCGGTTATCTACTGTTGTTTTATCCCATTCAAGCGGGAAGTGACAAATCATCCCACTTAAATCTTCTCCAGTTCTGCAACGTAAATTAATTGTGGGTGAATTGCACTGGCTATTCGTATCCGTATCATCATCAACCAGTTGCCATCCCATCCAGTGTGGGAAATCAGCATCACTGAATACTTTCACTGAAGATGAGGCCAGATTAACAACGCCTTTGCCGTCCGGGTAATTAATTGTTCGCCACAAAGGGGCGTCGGCAGGGGACAAAGTTTCATTATCTGTATTAATAACGCGGCCAAACCTCAGTAATTCATATCCGGCGCTTGGGCTGTTCGGGTATAACGTTAATGCTTTACTGTAAAGGTTGTACTCATAATCTGCGCCATCCGCATCCGTTAAAGGTGCGCCAACTTCGGGATATTCTGAACCCAGGACATTTTTCAGTCGGGTTGTCATCGTGCAACTGCCTTGGTGAAAACGCATCGTCACAAATAGGTCAGATTTTGTTTGGGGCACAGGACCCTTTGCCATCAAGGATGCAGGCGTGTTGTCTTTAGGCGCCGAGTCATAGACAGGGGTGCCTGCTGGCAGATAAAAGTGAATATCTCCGTAAACAGCATCTGTCCTGCCATTATTTTTCAAATCAAGCTCCGGCGTTTCACGGCCTGTAAGCTTTTTGATATTGGCGTTATCACAGAATATTTGAAAATGAATGGCGTTCTGACCATCCACCATGCCGACGGTTCCTAACGGATCTTTCCGGTAGACGGCTGAACCTGGCGAAATAGTGCTTCCGATGCTTTTCATGTGCATATACAGCGACCAGTAGACAACTTTGCCATCCTCATCGCTGCCAATTTCTGTTTCATGTCTGAGCACTACATAGCCGCAATCAGTGGGGCCATTGTAGTTAAACGGCAGTAAGTCACGTTTCTGAAGGCTCGGTTGACGTACAGAAAAAACCGTACCATCGGCGACAGCTCTCACTTGCTCTGGCGTACCTGCGTGATCTGTGTGTTTGATGTGGATACCACCATGCCACGCCTGGTTGGTACTGACCGGGTAACCACGTTTCGAATCAAACGGCATCATGCTGCTTACCCATTCTTCATCGGTTTGTGACGAAGTCCGTGCGCGCAGGAAAGGAGGGCTGATTATCATTGATTAATCCTTTAATTAAGAAAATGGATACTTCTGAGCGGGTGGTTTAGCTTTAACGGCTAATGTCGGCACTACTGTCTCCAATTTCGCCTTGTCAACACGCCCGTAATTCCCCGCCTTTGTCACATAGTCCCCGGCCGTGCCTGATTCAATTTTGTTTGCATCCAGCGTGATGTAACTTCCACCCGAATTGAGCGTGATCTTCTTCTTCGCCGTGATCCTGATTTCATCTTCAGTACTGGTGATGGTGATCGCCTTACGGGCCAGCAGTTCCATTATGTCATTTTGTGCCTGAACTGTTACCGGCCCCTGATTGGCGATAAGTTTCATGCCCAGTTTTCTGACGAAGATACTTAAGGTATTACCTACACCAATGAAGAAATTCTTCGCGACGCTGATATCCGCGTTTTTCCCTGCGGTAGCAATCAGGTTATCGCTGGCACTCATTTGCAGATGCTCTCCGCTGCTCAGCGCGATGCCTTTTGGCGCACTGAGTAACAGGACTGCCTGTTTTAGTTCAGTGAGGT
Source organism: Rahnella sp. PD12R (assembly GCF_019200965.1). Lineage (NCBI taxonomy): Bacteria > Pseudomonadati > Pseudomonadota > Gammaproteobacteria > Enterobacterales > Yersiniaceae > Rahnella > Rahnella sp. PD12R. The sequence goes on from NZ_JAHTMS010000010.1 coordinate 201,687, forward strand.
TTTGTTGCAACAGATTGATTTGAGCCTGCAGGTCAGATGGATTAGCTGCGGCTGCTTGTGCATCAGTCGAAATGGACTGCATCTGTTCCTGTGCACTTTTCAGGATGCTAACGGCAGGGGCCATCTCCAGCGCTTTTCCCTGCGCTTTTGCCTGGCCGTCGGCGCTGATGAAAATGCCTTTTTCCGCGCGAAGTGCCCCGAACATATCGGTCCGGAGCTCAAACCCTTCGCCGCGCTGCTGTTTCCCGCTGTCTACCAGGTGCCCGAGATTGAGCTGGCTTTTGCCGCCGTATTCGGTGCTGAGCTTGATGTGCTCTTTGCCTTTCTCATCATCAAGACGCAGCTTGTTGTTTGACGGGGTGCGCAGGACGTTGCGCTTGTAGTTTTTGATGGTGACGTGGTCGCCGTGCGC
>NZ_JAHTMS010000011.1:0-182074 GCF_019200965.1 Rahnella sp. PD12R
GGTTTATGGGGGACCTGAAGGATACAGGAATACATAAAGCACCAACTGGAAGAGGATAAAATGGGTGAGCAGCTCTCGATCCCATATCCGGGCAGCCCGTTTACGGGCAGTAAGTAATCCATAGATGCAAATGTCAGATCGCGATGCGCCTGTTAGGGCGCGGCTGGTAACAGAGCCTTATAGGCGCATATGAAAAACCTCCGGCTATGCCGGAGGATATTTATTTGCCCATTTTTGTGATCACATTCACGTAAGTTCTTCGGGTGATTTAACGCTTTTAAGTTATTAGCACAGAAAGTGAAAAGATAGTGTTAAAGGGGTGGGCGCTTCAGGATTAGTCTGATAGATTAAATTTCAAGGCCTGAAGAGAACGTAATTATTAAGTGATGTGTAAGCGATGATAATTAAAAAGGGGCCGAAGCCCCTTAAGTGAAATAACTCAGTATATTCAGGTTAAAATGCGCACGCATTTATTCTCCCGACGAGTGATCTGAAAATATAAGAGTCAGATATAGAATATTAAATTAATGGTTGTAGAACATACGCGGTCCACCAGGGCCACCGCCGCCATGACCACCACCGTGACCGCCACCACCAGGGCCCCAGAACGGCGGGAATAGACAGCCACTGAGGCTGACGACGACCAGAGCTACGCTAAATAAAGCTAAAATACGACGCATAAAAGACATCCTTTGTTTGAATAAACAAGGCGAGTATAAAGAGATCGCAACAACGTTGTTGTCAGACTTACGTTAAGATTTGTTAGAGTCGTAATAAGATTTGAATAGATAATAATCTTCATCCTGTTGAGTTATTTCAATCAGGATATATTTGTATTTTTATTGTAAGGGCTCGGCAAGTTATCCGAAAATACGCCTATTTCTCATATTCACTTCTATTCCCTGCTGATATAAAAAACACGTCATAAAAAATAAAGAAGGCGTGACTATCGTGAAAAAATCTCTCTTATTGCTTTGTTGTGCACTGGCATTGCCTGTGATCGCGCAGGCAAATGTTTCTATTGACGTTAACGTCCCTGGCGTAACGCTCCACCTCGGGGATCAGGATCAGCGCGGCTACTACTGGGATGGCTATGACTGGCGTCCGCCGCAGTGGTGGCACGAGCATCAGGGTCATCATTACGGTGACCGTAATGAGCATGGCATGTACTGGCATGGCGATCGCTGGGATTCCAAACCGCCACAGCGCAGGCACTCGAACCCACCGCCAAGACCGCAGCCACGGCCACATAATCAGGGCCGTCCAAACGGCGATGATCACCGTGGCAACAACAACGGTCATCCTGGCGGCAACGGCCAGCAGGGCGGTCATAACGATCAACATAATGATCAACACGGGAACGGTCAGCCGATCCCGCCGGACGGTCATCAGGGGCGCTAATCCCCCCGTAAACGAAAAATATGTCCTAAGCCGGTGCTCAGTCACCGGCTTTTTTCATTTCTGCTTCCCTGTTGTGGAGCTAACTGCCTAATATCGGTAGGATAGTAAAATTCCAGCCACCGGAATTCAGCCTCAGGAATCCGATATTTATGCCTGTCCCGCAGACTTTTTCTGCTCTCGAACACCAACAAAAATCACGCGACCGTCTCTGGCTCTCCGGGCTGAGCGTATTGCTGCTGCTGATTGGTGTGCTCAGCCTGAGTGCGGGTGAGCGCTGGCTCTGGCCGGATCAATGGCTGAGCAGTGAGGCGCGTCTTTTCATCTGGCAGCTGCGTCTGCCCCGTGCGATTGCAGTGATTCTGGTCGGCGCAAGCCTGGCTGTTGCCGGATCGGTTATGCAGTCGCTGTTTGAAAACCCGCTGGCAGAACCCGGTTTGCTTGGCGTTGCAAACGGCGCGGGCGTGGCGCTGGTTTTTTGTGTGATGCTCAGTCACGGATTTATGCCGGTCTGGGTCATGAGTATCGCGGCCGTTGCTGGCGCGCTGATTGTGACGGCTTTTCTTTTGTATGTTGCGCGAAAACGCCTGTTGACCAATGCGCGGATGCTGCTGGTTGGTGTCGCGATTGGGATTGTGTGCAGTGCGCTCATGACGTGGGCGATTTATTTCAGCGACAACCTCGATCTGCGCCAGTTGATGTACTGGATGATGGGCGGATTTGGTGGCGTGGACTGGAATCAGATCTGGCTGGGCGCGATGCTACTGCCGGTTCTCCTGTGGCTTATCTTTCAGGGAAAGGCGCTCAATTTACTTTCCCTGGGTACGCAACAGGCACAGCAACTGGGGATATCCCTCCGCGCCTGGCGGTTTATTCTGGTTCTTTCGGTCGGCTGGATGGTGGGCATCAGCGTAGCGCTGGCCGGGGTGATCGGTTTTATCGGGCTGGTTATTCCACATATTCTCCGGCTTTGCGGGATCACCGATCAGCGTCGTTTGTTGCCGGCCTGCGCCCTGAGCGGAGCGGCAGTTCTGCTGCTGGCCGATGTTATCGCGCGCATTGGTTTATATGCGGCTGAGCTGCCCGTCGGAGTCGTGACCGCCACGCTCGGCGCTCCGGTGTTTATCTGGCTGCTGGTCAGAAACGGACAAATCCGCTGATCCTTTCTGAAGGGTCGGCTATGCTCTTCCTTTACCTAACCCACAAAACTCAGGACTAAACGATGAGTAACACTATTTTTGATATCTCCCTGAAAACTATCGATGGCGAAACAACGACTTTAGGCGCTTACAAAGGTTCGGTACTTCTGGTCGTTAACGTGGCGTCACAGTGTGGCCTGACCAAGCAGTACGAAGGGCTGGAAAGCCTTTATCAGGAATTACATCCGGAAGGTTTTGAAGTTCTTGGGTTCCCGTGCAACGAGTTTGGTGCGCAGGAACCAGGCACAGAAGATGAAATCAAAACCTTTTGCACCACGAATTTTGGTGTGAAATTCCCGATGTTCAGCAAAATTGACGTTAACGGTGATCATCGCCATCCGCTGTATTCCGCGCTGATCGCTGCCCGTCCGGAAGCCGTTAAACCGAAAGACAGCGCGTTTTACGAACGTCTTGCCAGCAAAGGTCGTGAACCTGTTAAGCCGGAAAATATCCTGTGGAATTTTGAAAAATTCCTGATTGGGCGCGACGGCACTGTGCTCGGGCGTTTCGCGCCGGATATGACGCCGGAAGATCCGCTGCTTACCGGTGCCATTAAAGCCGCACTGACAAAATAGTCCATTGTTGATAAAAGAGCAGGGAACGCAGATGCTGGAATGTCGTGAGGTGAGTGTGAGCGGGCGTCTTCGTGCGTTTAGCGCGCGGGTTTCGTCCGGTAGCCGGATCCACCTTATCGGCCCGAACGGGGCGGGAAAAAGTACCCTGCTGGCCCGGCTGGCGGGGATTTCCGGTTCTGACGGTGACGTTTTTATCGGCGGGGAAAACCTGACAGAAATCTCAGGGCCGCGGCTGGCACGTCTGCGTGCATGGCTTTGTCAGCAGCTGACGCCTGCGTCGCTGATGCCGGTCTTTCAGTATCTGTCATTGCACCAGCCGCCGGGCGCTTCCCCGGCTCTTTTAGAAAATACGATTGGCCGGTTGTGTGATGCGTTACAGCTCAGCGACAAACTTTCACGGCCTGTGACGCATCTTTCAGGCGGAGAATGGCAACGCGTCAGGCTGGCGGCGGTATTATTGCAGCTCTGGCCGGAGATGAATCCTGACAGTCAGTTACTGTTTCTCGATGAACCGGCAAACAGTCTGGATGTTGCTCAGCAGCAGGCACTTGATCAGCTTCTGACTGAGTTTTGTGCTGCCGGGCGTTCCGTTATCGTCAGTGATCATGACCTGAACCATACTTTGCATCACGCGCATCAGGTCTGGTTAATGTCGGCGGGCGTAGTGGTCTCGGCAGGTGAATGTTCGGAGGTTATGCAGGCAGAAGCACTTTCTGCGGTATATAAAGTTCCCTTTCAGATACATGCTCTGGCAGGCCGTCGCTGGATAATGACAACACCGGCATTAATCTGAGTTTAATGAATAGCGCTTTAATTATATAATTATTGGGTTTTCAACAATGGCGGCGTGCTTATATTGTTCATAAAAAATACAGTGGTCATTTTTTTTCCATAAAGTTCATTTTTTTAATTGAAAAATGAATAATGTAACTTTCTGTTATTGAAAGGTTTTGTTTTTTCTGCTTGTTTATTCCCACTCCATTTACTTTCTGTTTAACTTCACAAAACTGGAAAATCCTTAAGGTTAAATTAAGCTTAAACCGACATCATAAGAGTCATAATTTCAGGGCAGCGTTTACTTACGGTTAAATAAATGCGGTCTAAAGTCGGTATGAGTTAATTACCTTTTGGGATAGCGTAATGGAAAACTTTTTGCCTTTCTCCCGCCCGTCGATGGGTGATGAAGAGATTGAGGCTGTGGGGCAGGTTTTGCGCTCCGGTTGGATCACCACCGGGCCGCAGACACACCAGCTCGAACAGGATTTTTCTGCAGCTTTCGGTTGTAAGCACGCGATAGCGGTCAGTTCCGCGACCGGCGGTATGCACGTAGCGTTGATGGCGCTGGGTATTGGTCCCGGCGATGAAGTCATTACTCCTTCCCAGACCTGGGTTTCCACCATAAACATGATTGTTCTGCTTGGTGCAGAACCGGTCATGATTGATGTGGATCCCGATACCCTGATGGTCAGCGCAGAAGCCGTTGCGGCGGCCATCACGCCGAAAACCAAAGCGATTATTCCTGTCCACTACGCGGGCGCGCCTTTAGATCTCGATCCTATTTATGCCGTGGCAAATCAGCACGGTATTCCGGTGATTGAAGATGCTGCGCATGCCGCAGGCACGCGTTACCGTGATCGCTGGATTGGCGCGCAGGGGACCGCTATTTTCTCCTTCCACGCCATCAAGAACATGACCTGCGCCGAAGGCGGTCTGATTGCGACCGATGACGACGCGCTGGCTGATAAAGTCCGCGCACTGAAATTCCACGGTCTGGCTGTCGATGCGTTTGACCGTCAGGTTCAGGGCCGCAAACCGCAGGCGGAAGTGATTGAGCCGGGTTTCAAATACAACCTTTCGGATATTCACGCTTCTATTGCCGTTGTCCAGCTTAAGCGTCTGACGGAAATCAACGCCCGCCGTACCGAACTGGCGCAGCGTTATCTCGATAAATTGCAGGGTTCTCCTTTCCTGCCGATGGGCATTCCGGCGTATCCGCATCTGCATGCGTGGCATTTATTCATGATCCGCGTGGATAAAGAACGCTGCGGGATCACCCGTGATGCGCTGATGGAGCGTCTGAAAGAGCAGGGCATCGGAACAGGTTTGCATTTCCGTGCCGCCCATACTCAAAAATATTACCGCGAACGCTATCCTGACCTGAGCTTGCCAAACAGCGAATGGAATACCGATCGTTTATGCAGTCTGCCGCTGTTCCCGGATATGCAGGACAGCGATGTTGACCGTGTTGTCGCGGCTCTTTTTTCCCTTCTGGAGGCGCAGTAGTGGCGCAATATGAACCTATTCGTAAAGTCTCGGTAGTTATCCCGGTCTATAACGAAGAAGAAAGTCTGCCGGCGTTGCTGTCCCGGACGCAGGCCGCGTGTAAACAATTAACGCAACAATACGAAATTATTCTGGTCGACGACGGGAGTGCGGATCGTTCCGCCGATATGCTCACCGTGGCCGCGGAAGAAGCGGACAGCCATATTATTGCGGTTTTGCTTAACCGTAATTACGGCCAGCACTCTGCAATCATGGCTGGTTTCAGTCATGTGACGGGGGATCTGGTGATTACGCTGGACGCTGACCTGCAAAACCCGCCGGAAGAAATTCCGCGTCTCGTGGCGAAAGCGGATGAAGGTTACGACGTCGTCGGTACCGTTCGTGCAAACCGCCGTGATTCCTGGTTCCGCAAAACTGCTTCTAAAATGATCAACATGATGATCCAGCGTGCGACCGGGAAATCGATGGGCGATTACGGCTGTATGCTGCGCGCTTACCGCCGTCACATCATCGAAGCCATGTTGCACTGCCACGAGCGCAGCACGTTTATTCCTATTCTGGCGAATACCTTCGCCCGCAAAACGGTAGAAATTCCGGTTCAGCATTCCGAACGCGAATTTGGTGATTCCAAATACAGCCTGATGAAACTGATCAACCTGATGTATGACCTGATCACCTGTCTGACCACAACACCGCTGCGCATGCTCAGCGTAGTGGGCAGCGTGATTGCCATCTTCGGTTTCCTGCTGGCCGTGTTCCTGATTTTAATGCGCCTTATCAACGGCCCCGAATGGGCGGCTGAAGGTGTGTTCACGCTATTTGCATTGTTATTCATGTTTATCGGTGCGCAGTTTGTCGGTATGGGTTTACTCGGTGAATACATCGGGCGTATCTACAACGATGTTCGTGCACGTCCCCGTTATTTCGTTCAAAAAGTCGTCGGAGTTCGTTCCGAAGAAAACAGTCAGGAAGAAGAGTGATGAAAGCGATTGTATTTGCCTACCATGATATTGGTTGCGTTGGTTTACAGGCTTTGGTTGATGCAGGCTACGACGTACAGGCAGTCTTTACCCATACTGATGCCCCGAATGAAAATCAGTTTTTCTCTTCAGTTGCCCGCGTGGGTGCTGATCTCAATCTGCCTGTTTATGCGCCGGAAGATGTTAACCATCCGCTGTGGGTTGACCGCATTCGTGCCTTGCAGCCTGATGTGATTTTCTCTTTCTACTACCGCAACATGCTGAGCGAAGAGATTTTATCTCTCGCGCCGCGCGGTGGCTTTAACCTGCATGGTTCTCTGTTGCCACGCTACCGTGGCCGCGCGCCGGTGAACTGGGCGCTGCTGAATGGCGAAACAGAAACAGGCGTTACCTTGCACAAAATGGTGAAACGTCCTGATGCGGGCGACATCGTTGGCCAGCAGAAAGTCGCGATTACCGCGGATGATACGGCGCTGAAACTGCACGCCAAAGTGCGTGAAGCGGCGAAAGAGTTGCTGACCAAACTGCTGCCGGAAATGAAAGCCGGTAAAATCAGCCTGACGCCACAAGACGAAACGCAGGCGAGCTATTTTGGCCGTCGCACTGCGGCTGACGGTGAAATTCACTGGCACAAATCTGCGACAGAAATTAACAACCTGATCCGCGCCGTGACCGAACCTTATCCGGGTGCGTTTTCATTCCTGGGCCAGCGTAAGCTGACTATCTGGCGTGCGCGTCCGCTGGCGACTCAGCATGACAAACAGCCGGGCACCGTGCTTTCTTCTGATCCGCTGACCATCGCCTGTGGCGAAGGCGCGCTGGAAGTGCTGGCAGGGCAGAGCGAAAACGGTCTGTATGTACAGGGTTCCCGTCTGGCGCTTGAACTGGGCATTATGCCGGACATGCGCGTTGCCACGCTGCCAACGGCCGTGATGAAACGCCGTACCCGCGTTTTGATTTTGGGTGTGAACGGCTTTATCGGTAACCATCTGAGCGAACGTCTGCTGCGTGAAGATCGTTATGAAATTTACGGTCTGGACATCAGCTCTGACGCGGTCAGCCGATTCATGGATAACCCGCACTTCCACTTTGTTGAAGGCGATATCAGCATCCATTCCGAGTGGATCGAATACCACATTAAAAAATGTGACGTCGTATTGCCGCTGGTGGCCATCGCAACGCCAATCGAATACACCCGCAACCCGCTGCGCGTATTCGAACTGGATTTCGAAGAAAACCTGAAGATTGTCCGCGACTGCGTGAAATACAAAAAACGCATTATCTTCCCGTCCACGTCTGAAGTTTACGGCATGTGTGATGACAAAGAGTTTGATGAAGATAACTCACGTCTGATCGTCGGCCCGATCAACAAACAGCGCTGGATTTACTCTGTGTCCAAGCAACTGCTGGACCGCGTAATCTGGGCTTACGGCGCGAAAGAAGGGCTGGCATTTACCCTGTTCCGTCCGTTTAACTGGATGGGACCTCGTCTCGATAACCTGGATGCGGCACGTATCGGCAGTTCTCGCGCTATCACTCAGCTGATCCTCAACCTGGTTGAAGGCTCACCGATTAAGCTGGTGGACGGCGGCGAGCAGAAACGCTGCTTCACTGATATCAATGACGGTATCGAAGCGCTGTTCCGCATTATCGAAAACCGCGACAACCTGTGCGACGGCCAGATCATCAACATCGGTAATCCAACCAACGAGGCAAGCATTCGTGAGCTGGCCGAAATGTTGCTGAGCAGCTTCGAAGCCCACCCGTTGCGCGCACAGTTCCCGCCTTTTGCCGGTTTCAATCTGGTCGAAAGCAGCACGTATTACGGCAAAGGCTATCAGGACGTTGAGCACCGCACGCCAAGCATCAAAAATGCGCGCCGTCTGCTGAACTGGAAACCGGAAATCGGCATGGATAAAACCGTCGCTGATACGCTGGATTTCTTCCTGCGTTCTGTTAATCCTGATGCTGACAAAGCCTGAAACGGTGTCTGTGATGAAGAAAGTGGGTCTGCGCATTGATGTAGATACCTGGAGTGGCACCCGCGAGGGTGTCCCTCAGCTTCTGCAAGTCCTGTCGAAACATAACATTACCGCCAGTTTCTTCTTCAGCGTTGGGCCGGATAACATGGGGCGCCACTTGTGGCGCCTGCTTAAACCGCGCTTTTTGTGGAAGATGCTTCGCTCCAATGCCGCCTCGCTTTATGGCTGGGATATCCTGCTTGCCGGTACCGCGTGGCCGGGAAAACTCATCGCCCGCGACCTGGGTTATCTGATGAAAGAAACCGCCAAGCGCGGCCATGAAGTCGGTTTGCACGCCTGGGATCATCAGGGCTGGCAGGCAAAAGTGGGTAAATGGTCGGAGCAACAACTTGAGCAGCAAATTAAGCTGGGGCTGGATGCACTGGAAAAAAGCCTGGGTCACGATGTGGAATGTTCAGCCGTTGCTGGATGGCGCGCCGATGAACGCGTGATTGAGGTCAAAGAGCGGTTCCATTTTTACTACAACAGCGACTGTCGTGGGAAATATCCTTTCCTGCCGGTGCTGGAAAACGGCGCGCTGGGCACGGTGCAGATTCCGGTGACGTTACCCACTTACGATGAAGTGGCAGGTGGCGAAATCAATGCGGACAACTTCAATGATTTTATCCTCAACGCCATTATTGAGGATCAGGGCGTGCCGGTTTACACCATTCATGCAGAAGTTGAAGGTATGTCACTGGCTGCTCAGTTCGATGAGTTATTGATTCGGGCTGCCGCGCAGGGGATTCAGTTCTGTGCGTTGGGCGATTTGTTGCCTCAGGACCTCAGCACGTTGCCAAAAGGCAAAGTGGTTCGTGCCAGTTTCCCGGGTCGGGAAGGCTGGTTAGGCTGTCAGCAAGAAGGTTTTTCCTGATGTCTAAATCCCTTAAAGGCGTATGGAGCACCTTAATTTTGGTGTTCTTTGCCCTGGTTTATCTTGTTCCTCTTAATTCCCGCCTGTTATGGCAGCCCGATGAAACCCGTTATGCCGAGATCAGCCGCGAAATGTTACAGCGCGGCGACTGGGTTGTGCCGCATCTTCTGGGTTTACGCTATTTTGAAAAACCGGTGGCCGGTTACTGGTTTAACAACATCAGCCAGATGATTTTTGGTGACAGCAATTTCGCTGTTCGCTTTGGTTCAGTGTTCAGCACCTTACTGAGCGCCTTGCTGGTCTTCTGGCTGGCGAATCTGATGTGGCGTAACCGCCAGACGGCGTACATTGCCACGCTGATTTACCTTTCCTTCACACTGGTATTCAGTATCGGTACCTACAGCGTGATGGATCCGATGATCACGTTGTGGATGACCGCCGCGATGGTCGCCAGCTATTTCTGTCTGCGGGTTTCCGGAACACGGCAAAAAGCGCTGAGCTGGGTTGCGCTGGGGCTGGCCTGCGGTATGGGCTTTATGACCAAAGGTTTTCTGGCGCTGGCGTTACCGGTGATTGCGGTTCTGCCGATTGTCTGGCGTGAGAAACGGTTCAAAACCCTGTTTGCCTGGGGCCCGCTGGCGATTGTGGCTGCGGTGGTACTCAGCCTGCCATGGGTGCTGGCTATTGCCCGTGAGGCACCGGATTTCTGGCGCTACTTCTTCTGGGTTGAGCATATTCAGCGTTTTGCCGAATCCAATGCGCAACACAAAGCGCCGTTCTGGTACTACGTGCCGGTCTTGTTGCTGGGTGCTTTGCCATGGCTTGGGCTGCTGCCGGGCGCTTTACGCGATGGCTGGACGAAACGTGTGCTGCGTCCTGAATTATTCTTCCTGCTGAGCTGGACGATCATGCCGCTGATTTTCTTCAGCGTAGCGAAGGGTAAATTACCGACGTACATTCTTCCGTGTTTCGCGCCTCTGGCCTTGCTGATGGCCGATCATCTGGATCAGATCCGTCAGTCCGGAAAATTACGGGCGCTGAAAGCCAATGGCACCATTAACATCGTTTTTGGCGTGCTGATGGCGGTCGCGGTTCTGGTGATCTCCGGCATTTTACCGCTGCATGTTAAAGCCGTGTTCACCCGCGCCGAATTGCCCCGCGCGCTGATTGGTATTCTGTGCTTTGCCGTGTGGGCGCTGGCCGGTGCGATGTCGCTGACTGACGTGAAAAAACGCTGGTACTGGGCGGCTGCGTGTCCGCTGGTGCTGGCACTTCTGGTCGGGCAGGCGATCCCGCAAAAAGTCATGGACTCCAAGCAACCACAAGGATTCATCGGCGAAAATATTGCGATGTTGCAGGACAGTCGTTTTGTGCTGTCAGATAATGTGGGGATTGCAACCGGTTTAGCCTGGGTTCTGAAGCGCGACGATATCATCATGTTTGGTGAAAAGGGTGAGCTGGAATATGGCCTGAGTTATCCTGATGCGAAGTCAAAATTTGTCGATTCCGCGGACTTCCCGGAATGGTTACAAAAAGCACGTCAGGAAGGAAATGTTTCTGTGATCCTCAGACTTGATAGAAATGCAGGTATCTCCGGCAAACTCCCACCGGCTGACCAGACGGTGCAGATTGAACGTCAGGCGCTGCTGTTCTACAAAAAACTTCCATGACCGGATTCCTTCTGGTTCTTGCCGTAAGCATTATCACCTGTGCCGGTCAGCTTTGTCAGAAGCAGGCCGCACAGGTCGCGGGTAACGGTCTTGCCCGCGTCTTACGCTGGCTCGGGCTGGCGGTATTGTTGCTCGGCATCGCGATGTTGTTATGGTTGCGCGTGTTGCAGCTTCTGCCGCTGAGCCTGGCTTACCCGATGCTCAGCCTGAATTTTGTTCTGATCACGCTCTGTGCCCGCTGGTTTTTCAGGGAGTACGTTGACGCCCGCCACTGGTGTGGCGTGGCGCTAATCATGGCCGGTATTGCACTGATGAGTGTCAGCTTATGAAAGGGTATCTGTGGGGCGGGGCGAGCGTTCTGCTGGTGACGGCGGCGCAGTTGCTGATGAAATGGGGCATGGTGCAGATCCCGTGGGTTTCACTGGCTGAGCTCAATATTGCTTTTATTCTCAGCCATTTAAACCCGCTGATTGCCGTCTTTTTAGGGCTTTGCGGGTATGCGTTTTCGATGGGTTGCTGGTTCTTTGCATTACGTTATTTGCCGCTGAACCGGGCTTATACCTTACTGAGTTTGAGCTATGCGCTGGTTTATATCGCGGCGGTCACATTGCCGTGGTTCAATGAAAGCATCAGCTTAACCAAAACGATTGGCGGGCTGTTGATCTTATCCGGTGTCTGGTTAATTCACAGCAAACCGGTAAAAGACGTCCATTAAAAACGGCTTTAAACGATAAAAAACATTATTAAATATTGGATGACGGATAAAATAGCGCTAAATTCTATTAGTTCTTAGATAACGGCGACTTATCCGGTCCGCGCAAATTCCCGCGTCTGACCCTGCCGTGATGCAATTCAAGAAGGAATGCACTATGCGCTGGTCATCCGTATCCATGTATTCCCTGCTGGCTGTTGCTGCGCTGATTCTTAACGGCTGTAGCAGCCACGCGCCACCGCCAAGCGGACGTTTCGCCGATTCTATTACTGTTGTCGCAGAGCTTAACGATCAGCTTAGTCAGTGGCACGGCGCGCCTTATCGCTACGGCGGATTGCAGCCCAGCGGCGTCGACTGTTCCGGCTTTGTCTTCCGCACCTATCGCGATAGGTTTGGTGTCGTTCTGCCTCGTACCACGGCCGATCAGACCAAAATCGGGACCAAGGTTTCTCGCGATGAACTCCTTCCCGGCGATCTGGTTTTCTTTAAAACCGGCAGCGGCGAAAATGGATTACACGTCGGTATTTATGATACTGCCGACCAGTTTATTCACGCCTCCACCAGCCAGGGCGTAACGCGTTCCTCTCTCGATAATGTTTACTGGCGCAAAGTTTACTGGCAGGCACGACGCATCTGACACCCCGCATTAAATAAACTATCCCCTGATTTCGCTGCGTATTTCATCCTGATTTTTGCTGTTATTATCGGAACAGACTTTTTCAGGATGAATATGCAATGAAACCTCTCAGACTCTTACTTTCCGACTCTTACGATCCCTGGTTCAATCTGGCCGTGGAAGACTGTATTTTTCGTGAGATGACGACGCAGCGTGTTCTTTTCTTATGGCGAAACGCCGAAACCGTGGTTATTGGTCAGGCGCAAAATCCATGGAAAGAATGCAATACGCGCAGGATGGAAGAAGACGGCATTCGTCTGGCGCGCCGCAGCAGCGGTGGCGGGGCGGTCTTCCACGATCTGGGCAATACCTGTTTTACGTTTATGGCAGGCAAACCGGAATACGATAAAAGTGTCTCGACCGGTATTATTCTTAATGCGCTAAAAAGTCTGGGCATTGATGCCAGCGCATCCGGCCGCAACGATTTGGTTGTTCAGACTGCCGGAGGTGAAAGAAAAATTTCCGGCTCAGCTTACCGTGAAACGGCCGATCGCGGTTTCCACCACGGCACGCTGCTGCTCAATGCTGACCTGAGCCGTCTGGCAAACTACCTCAATCCGGATATTAAAAAGCTACAGGCAAAAGGCATCACGTCTGTCCGTTCGCGGGTTGCAAACCTCAATGAATTTGTTCCGGATATTAATCACGAGCAAATTTGTCAGGCCGTGACTGCCGCATTTTTCGAATGGTATGGCACCAGCGTCGAACCTGAAATTATCTCCCCTGACGTTTTCCCGGATATTCCCGGTTTTCCGGAACGGTTTGCGAAACAAAGCAGCTGGGAGTGGAATTTCGGCAAAGCGCCGGCGTTCAGCCATTTACTCAATGAACGCTTTGTCTGGGGCGGTGTTGACATCCATTTTGACGTGGAAAAAGGCGCCATCAGCCGGGCGCAGATTTTTACCGACAGCCTGAATCCAGCGCCTTTGCTGGCGCTGGCCGATGCACTGGTGGGAACGCGTTACCATGCGCAGGATGTTGCACTGACCTGTCAGGAAATCACTGCACAATACCCGGCAATGCAGGCTGAGCTTGGTGAGCTGCAAACCTGGCTGGTGCGCTGTATCCGCTAAACCCAGATAACCGGAACCCGTTTCTGCCGCAAAAAAGGGTTCCGGTAAACTCGTCCATGCCTCTCCGTCTCTAATGCCCCTTCTTTTATCCATGAAGCAGCAGACATATTTGAAATAATCTCTGGTTTATTATTGCGTTAGAAAGTCAACCGGGCTGCCAAACCGCACCTTATTCTTGCTGCTGATACTTGCGCAACATTTCATAAGCCACTATAACCATTAGATAAAATATTAAGTAACATGCTTAATTGTGCGATTGCACAATTAATAATCAAAATTTTGTCAAAATATGTCTGATAGCGCTCACAGACTGTGTTGCGCGTTTGCACCACTGACGATAAGATTAGTCCGAAAGCCCCTTTCTGACCGAAAGACGCCTCAAAACGAAGGCGCAAAAGGGACATACATTCTTACATTTTTTGATCTCTCTGCCGTTCGCGAGATCAGTGCCCGACCCTTGAATCCGGCTAGGTTCTTTCTTGATATCAATTTCTCTAATATTTCGGTGACGCCTCGGGGCTCCGGTATCTTTATGATCTGATTGATAGTCAAAAAAGTTATTAATCAATTCGCAGTGCCGTTGATGTTTTGGACAAAAATGAAAATACAATTCGATACGGCGTTTAACAGCAGCTATCTGTGCCAGCCGGTTTACTCAATCGAAGGGAAGTTACTCGCGATAGAATTAGTGTGTCGTTTTTCCAGCGCAGACAGCAAGCTAATCATGCCAACAGAGCTTGTACTAAATTTGCTCACTCAGACGCAGCTGCAACGTTTTCTGAATGAGCAACAAATTTGGGCTGATGAACATGCCCGTTGGTTTTGTGATAACCAGGTCATTTTAAATATCGGCGTGGAAGAAAAGCAGGTGGCGTTATTGCTCGAGGATGAAAATCTCCGCGATGCTTTTAAGGCACATCCTTTTATTCATCTGAATCTGAGCGAATCTTTTCCGCAACTCTCTGAAGGCCGGAAAAACCCGCAGCTGATGGCGCTGAAGCAGCACTTTCCCTTATGGCTTGAAAATTTTGGCTCAGGGAACGTCACGATGGCACCTGTTTTCGATCACCTTTTTCAGTGGGTGAAACTGGACAAAAATCTGTTCTGGCAGCTTTTCGAGGGCGAGCATTTCGCCATTGTAATGCCGTCGCTCCTGAGAAATGTTAACCGGTTTTGCCGCAATATTGTGGTGGATGGCCTGGACAGTCAGGCCTACTTCGATGCGTTGCGTAAAACCGACGTGCAGGGGATGAAAGGTTTGCTTTGGCCGGGTGTGGAACCGGCAGAGCTGGATAATCTGCTTTTACGGCCCGCCCAATTTCATTAATCGGAACTTCAGTTCTGGTGCCATGATCCCGGTCAGCGCCTGCTGCACCGGGATTTTTCATTTCCGCGCTCCGCAATCTCCCTGTTATTACTCCGTGTTAATCACCGCGATGCCGCCCTACACTAAAGAAAAGGGGGATTTATGCCGCAATTCGAACATCATTACGCAGACCAGTTACCCGGTTTTTATACCGCGCTTCAGCCCACGCCGCTGAAGGGCGCGCGCCTTATGTACCACAGTGAACCGCTGGCCCGCCAGTTGGGGCTGGATGACACTCTCTTTAACGCTGAGCACCGGGAATTCTGGTGCGGTGAGAAATTCTTTCCGGGCATGTTGCCGCTGGCGCAGGTTTACAGCGGCCATCAGTTTGGGCAATGGGCCGGACAACTGGGCGACGGTCGCGGAATTTTACTTGGTGAACAGGTTTTGCCTTCAGGACAGCGCTTAGACTGGCATCTGAAAGGCGCGGGTCTGACGCCTTATTCACGCATGGGCGATGGCCGCGCCGTGCTGCGCTCGGTGATCCGTGAGTTTCTGGCGTCCGAAGCGCTTCATCATTTATCAGTGCCGACAACCCGCGCGTTGTCGATTGTGACCAGCGACGAGCCTGTATTTCGTGAACAGCCAGAACGCGGCGCAATGCTGATGCGCGTGGCTGAAAGTCATATCCGCTTCGGCCATTTCGAACATTTCTATTACCGTAAACAGCCCGAACAGGTGAAACAGCTGGCGGATTACGTGATTGCCCATCACTGGCCGCAGTTGCCGGAAAGTGAGTCGGACGAGGCGCGGCGTTACCAGCAATGGTTCTCCGATGTGGTTGAGCGAACCGCCGCGCTGATTGCGCAGTGGCAAAGTATCGGGTTTGCGCACGGCGTGATGAACACGGATAACATGTCGGTTCTCGGCCTGACTATTGATTTCGGTCCCTACGGTTTTCTGGATGACTACCAGCCGGGCTATATCTGCAATCACTCCGATCATCAGGGACGTTACAGCTACGATAACCAGCCCGCGGTGGCGTACTGGAATCTTCACCGGCTGGCCCAAACGCTGTCCGGCCTGATGAGCACCGAACAATTGCAGGCAGCGCTGGGCTGCTACGAACCGGCGCTGATGAAAGCCTATGGGACGCTGATGCGCGGTAAGCTGGGCTTTTTCACGGAAGATAAACGGGATAACGATTTGCTGACCGGATTGCTCAGCCTGATGGCGAAAGAAGGCAGGGATTTCACGCAGACTTTCCGGCTGCTCAGCCATGTGGAACAGCAACAGGCGCAATCCCCGTTACGCGATGAATTCATTGATCGCGCGGCGTTTGACAGCTGGTATCAGTCCTATCGCGAGCGTTTGCAGACGGAAAATATCGACGATGCGACCCGCCAGCAGGCCATGAAGCAAAGTAATCCGCGGATTATTTTGCGAAATTATCTGGCGCAGCAGGCGATTGAAAAGGCGGAAAAAGACGATATCAGTGCGCTGACACAGCTGCATCAGGCGCTTCGCGACCCCTACAGCGATGCTCCGCAACATGATGCCATGGCGGCATTACCGCCGGACTGGGGAAAACATTTGGAAATTTCCTGCTCCAGCTAACGCGCAGTTAAAAATTGCCACAAACCCGAAACGGTGTTGTGGCATTTTTGTTTTGAGGTCGTGTTTACTGGCGCAGAAAAACTTGCGGCAAAGCGGTTTCCGGATGCGGGCAGACGTTCAGATCGGCCTGATACCAGCGGCTCAGCGTTTCTTCGCTCAGCACTTCAGCCGGTGTTCCGCTGGCGACAACTTTACCGCTGTGCAGCAAAATTATTCTGTCAGCATACAGCGCCGCCAGATTGAGATCGTGCAGCACGCAGCACACTGACAATGGCGTTTTCAGGGTTAGCTCGCGCAACAGGCGCAATGCATGTTGCTGATGGTATAAATCGAGCGCCGACGTCGGTTCATCCAGAAAAAGCCAGCGCGGGGCAGGTGCCGGTTGCCAGAGCTGGATCAGAACGCGTGCAAGCTGCACCCGCTGCTGCTCGCCGCCTGACAAATGGCGGTAGTCGCGTTCTGCCAGCGTCATACAACCGGTCTGCTGCATCACTTCGTTCAGTGCATGTTGCATATTTTGCTGGCCGTGCGGCGAGCGTCCGAGCGTCAGCACTTCACGCACGCTGAAACCGAACGCCATCGTACTGTTCTGGCGCATCACCGCGCGGGTGCGGGCGAGATCCTTCGATGTCCAGTCGGCCAGCCGTTTTCCCTGTAATGTACAATGCCCAGACTGCGGCGTCAGATAACCTGTCAGCATGCGCATCAGCGTGGATTTCCCCGCGCCGTTTGGCCCGATCAGCGCGACCATTTCGCCGCTTTTCAGGCTGAGTGAGACGTCGTCAATTAAGCGACGTCCCCCGGCGGAAAAGGACAGATTTTCCGCAACCAGCAATGAAGAGAGATCAGACATTGCGCGGCACTCCGGGACGTAAAATTAACCATAAGAAATACGGACCACCCAGCAGACTGGTCAGCAGACCCACCGGCATTTCAGCCGGTGCGACCAGCGTTCTTGCCAGTGTGTCGGCCAGTAACAACAGGCAGGCTCCGGCCATGGCTGATCCCGGTAATAACCAACGATGATCCGCACCCAGCCGCATGCGCAGCAGGTGAGGAATGACCAGACCGATAAAGCCGATAACACCGGAAACTGCGACCGCAGCGCCCACCAGCAGCGCACTCAGAAGCAATAATTGCAGCTGCGTGCGGCGGACGTTAACACCAAGGTAATGCGCATCTTCCTCACCGAGCTGCAAAATATTCAGGCGACGCGCCATGAATAATGTCGCCACGCAGGCGGGCAGAATTAACGATGCTGCAACCGCCAGCGTTGGCCATTGCGCCTGCCCGAGGCTGCCCATGCTCCACAAAGAAAACTGGCGCAGCTGCTGGTCATCGCTGACGTAAGTCAGAACCCCAACCGCCGCGCCACATAAGGCATTAATGGCAATCCCGGCGAGAAGTAAACGCGACAATCCGCCATGCCCGAAACGGCTCAGCGCAAACACGATGGCCGAAATCGCCAGGCTTCCCGCAAAGGCGCTGATCATGTGACCGTAGAGTGCCAGAATCGGCGGTAGCGAAAGCGGCATGACAATAGTCAGCGCCACGGCCAGCGCCGCGCCGCTGCTGATCCCAAGCAAACCCGGATCCGCCAGCGGGTTGCGAAACAAACCCTGCATCACGGCACCGGAACAGGCCAGCGCGCAGCCGACCACCACGGCCAGCAGCACGCGGGGCAGGCGCACGGTCAGCCAGATTTGCCATAACCCGTCGTCAAAAGGCCGCGTTAACAAGGTACGCAGCGACAACGCCATCGCGCCGGTATTGGCTGCCAGAATAGCCAGTACCAGCAGAGCACCACCGAGGCCGATCAGCGCCCAGACAGGAGAACGGCGTCGGGACGGCATTGGGGGGCTCATGCTGCTCATTTCGCTTGTTCCGCCGCCTGACGCAGTTTTGCCATAACGACCGGTGTTTGCAGGCCAAAGCCCAGCAGGGACATATCATCAAGCACTAAAACGCGCTTGTTTTTGCCTGCCGGCGTCATGGCAACCCCCGGTAATTTCCAGACCTGATCCATGCCACCCAGCGTTTTCACGCCGTCGGAGGTCAGCAATAAAATGTCCGGAGCGCTGGCAATGACGCCTTCCTGCGAAAGAGGGCGATAACGGCTGAAGCCCTGCATGGCATTTTTCGCACCGACGGACGTGATCATCGCGTCAGCCGCCGTATTCTGACCTGCTGCCATAGACGACATTCCGCCGTGGCTCATGACAAACAGAATCTTTACCGGCAAAGCATCGTGATGGATGGCATCAAGCTGAGAACGGTACGTCGCAATCAGCTTTGCACCTTCCGCCTGACGGTTGAGCGCGCCTGCAATCACTTCAATCTTTTTAGGTACGGTATCGACAGAAGCCGTGCCCGGCACGCGAATGACCTTCACACCGTTTTGCGCCAGTTGCTGTAAAACCAGTGAAGGTTCTGCCAGCTCGCTGCTCAGCACCATCGAAGGGCGCATGGAGAGGATCCCTTCGGTGTTGAGCTGGCGCATATAACCGACATCTGGCAGTTTCAGCACCGCCTGCGGACGCAGGCTGGTGCTGTCGCGTGCCACCATTTCATCGCCTGCGCCGAGGGCGTAGACAATTTCGGTCACATCGCCGCCGATGCTGACCAGTTTCTCTGCGGCGTGGAGCACGGGTGCAGACAAAATTGCCGCAGCGGCAATCAGCGCTTTCAGAGGTGTTTTCATGCGGCAACGCCTTCGCTGCTCAGTTGTGCCAGTTGTTCGCGCCACTGGGTCTGTTCTGCCGTGCCTTCAGTACGCTGGCCGTACAGTTGGGCAATTTGCGTGCCGTCTGCGGCAAATAATTCCAGGCTGGTGACAAAGCCGTCTTTGGTCGGTTTACGGGTGATCCAGCTTTCTGCGATGGCGCTTTCCACCAGATGAAGGGTGAAGCGTTCGTTGAAAACGTTAATCCATTCGCCGTGTGGCATCACTTTCTCAATCTGGCCGGTGAAGATTTGCACGCAACCGCGGTTGCCAACGAAAATCATAATTTCATTCTGATCTTCTTTTGCGATGTTCAGCAAACGGGTCAGTGAACCGTTTTCGACACGCCATGCCAGATCGTCACCTGCTGCTTTGAAAGCCTGCTGGCGGGTGACATCATGGCGTTTGAGAAGCTGGAAGAACTGGTGAACATCCGTCATTGCGCGCCAGTCAGCATCGATACTGCTGGTATCAGAAACGCTGGCCGGAGCCACAGGCGCGACCGGCTCAATCTGCAGCGGAGGATTGACATCAGTTTTGTATTGGGCAATCAGGGCGTCCCAGGCTGCCATGTCGGTTTCGTCGGTGTTATACACTTTATGAACCGCGTCGCCGTGTGCATCAAAGAACTGAATACTGTGGCGCACGCCGCGGGCTGTGTTTTCAGACATGCTGAAAACGTGCAGCCAGTGCTGAAGGAAAAGACGTAAATCCAGCGCGCGCGGATTCAGGATTAACCCCGCATGGCCGCTGAGATGCTGGTTTTCATAGCGCCCTTGCTGTTCGTGAACAGCGTAATCATTGCGGGTGATGGATTTTGTCCCGCCCACATTTTCCAGTGCGGCCAGCAATGTACGGGCATCGACATCCAGTTTCACTGCATCATGCGAAACGCGTAAAGACGTTAACTCGGCTTCACTGATACCTAAAATTCCCGCCAGATCGCGGGCATATTTACCGGGATTGGCTTCTTTGGCCTGTAAATAGTCCTGATAGTGAACTGAATGCATTGCTGTCTCCTCGTTGTCTTAACGTCATCTGCCAATAGGCAGATAAAAAATCGCGTTGTTATGTGAATGATTTGTAAAAATATTTGGGCCAGAGACCAGCTAACTTCATTGCTGGTAATGGGAATTAATATCAATTTGATAATCATTATCAAATCATTGCACAAACACATCAAGAAAATTTTTGTTGATGGAATGTAATTATTTACTGATAACACCTTAATTTACGGAGGATAAGCCGTGGGGAAAATCACTGGAAGCGGTTGAAGGGACGGAAAATTGCGCTGGAGCGGGCATTAAAAAGGGCAACATATGTTGCCCTTAAGAAGATGACTTCGGGGTGTTCAGAATCTTGAATTGGTCGCTTCAGCCAGCATCGACAGAAGGGTTTCAGTGTCAGCCCAGCTCAGACAAGGATCAGTAATGGATTTGCCGTAAACCAGCGGTTTGCCGGGAACAATAGGTTGCGTGCCTTCTGCCAGGAAACTCTCGGCCATAATCCCCGCGACGGCGGTTGAGCCATTGCGGATTTGCTGGCAGATGTCTTCGGCGACGTCCAACTGGCGGCGATGCTGCTTCTGGCAATTTCCGTGGCTGAAATCGACTACCAGACGTTGCGGCAGGTCAAACTCAGACAAACTCAGGCAGGCCTGTTCAAGATCATCGGCGTGATAATTAGGCTTTTTGCCGCCGCGCATAATCACGTGGCCGTAAGGGTTGCCAGCGGTGCGGTAAATGGTCATCTGACCGTTCTTATCCGGCGACAGGAACATGTGGCTGGTGCGTGACGAGCGGATGGCGTCAATGGCGATACGCGTATTGCCGTCAGTACCATTTTTAAAACCGACCGGGCAAGACAGCGCAGAAGCCATTTCACGGTGGATCTGGCTTTCCGTGGTGCGCGCACCGATTGCGCCCCAGCTGATAAGGTCGGAGATATACTGGCCGATAACCATATCCAGAAACTCAGTGGCCGTTGGAATTCCTAACTGATTGATGGCCAGCAAGACTTTACGCGCCAGTTCAATTCCGTCGTTCACGCGGCAGGAACCGTTGAGTTCCGGGTCAGAAATTAATCCTTTCCAGCCCACGACGGTTCGCGGTTTTTCAAAATAGGTGCGCATCACGATCTCTAAACGATCCTGATATTTTTCGCGCAATACGCTGAGCTGACCTGCGTAATCAATTGCAGCTTCAATATCGTGAATAGAGCAGGGACCAACAATCACCAGAAGGCGAGGGTCTTCGCCGCTGATGATTTTTTCAATACGTTTGCGTGATTGCATTACATGCTGTGCGACCGACGGGGAGATTGGCAATTTGTCTGCCAGTGCCTGAGGCGTAATCAGGCTGTCGATGCGCGTCGTACGCAGTTCATCTGTTTGTGACATGGTGTTCTCGAAAATTTGTTTCTTCGCTGCGGCAGGAATACCGGGAAGTGATGGCGATCACAATAACGTAAAAACAGATGATTTCAATCACTCTCGGCACGTTCTGCCATCCAAATCATTAAATGAATCAGAACATGCGGCGACTCATACCAAAGCTGTCCATAATCTTCGCCGAAATTTCCTCAACGGAATAATTTGTACTGTTGAGATACCGAATTTGGTTTTTGCGAAATAATGCTTCGACTTCAGACACTTCCATCCGGCACTGGCGTAAAGACGCGTAGCGGCTGTTTTCTACCCGTTCCTGACGGATAGCGGTCAGCCTTTCCGGGTCAATCGTCAGCCCGAAAAGCTTGTGCATGTGCGGTTTCAGCGCGGCGGGAAGCTGAATATTATCCATATCATCGGCGGTAAACGGATAGTTGGCCGCGCGGATCCCAAACTGTAATGCCAGGTAAAGGCTGGTGGGTGTTTTACCGCAGCGCGAAACGCCCAGCAAAATAACCTGTGCCTGATCGAGATTACGCAGGGATATCCCGTCGTCGTGCGCCAGCGTGTAATCGATAGCCGCAATACGGGCATCATATTTGCTGATATTGCTGGCGGTCAGACCGTGCGTACGGTTTGCCACCGGTGTCGGTTCAACGCCAAGCTCATTCTGAAGCGGTGCGACCAGCGACTGAACGATGTCCTGGCAGAATCCTTCGCTGCTTTCAATAATCTGACGGATCTTCGGAGCAATAATGGAGTAGAACACCAGCGGACGGGCGCCCGTTTTTTCGAAAATCTCATTGATCTGGCGGCTGACGGCCTGAGCCCGTTCTTCGCTTTCAACAAAGGGCAATGAGTAGGTCGTCGAATTGACCGGGAATTGTGAAAGCACGGCATGACCTACCACTTCAGCGGTAATCGCCGTGCCATCGGAAATATAAAACACGCATCTGTCCACTCATTGCTCCTAAATTTATATCAGTTCACTTTCCCTTGTCGGGACTCCGTAAGTAATAACCAGAATTTCAGGAAATAAAAAGGATAATTCTTCTTAACCATAACCTTCCTTTAATCCCTGCGAGACAGTGCGCAAAATGGCTGTAATAAATGAAATGGCATTTTAAATTTTCCGCGATATCTCGCAGCTTTATGAATTGCGTCAGCAATACTTCAGCAACTTTGTTATGGTTAATTTACTTGCGAAACTACTACGCACTTCTCACTGATTCATAAGGGATTATGTTGTTGTCGTGTTGCTGACGAATTTTAGCGTTCTGGAATTTTCCTAAACAAAAATAGTTTAATTTGCTGGATCGATTCACCTGTCTATGTCTTATGGATCATTATGCTAGTCTCGAAATGACAACGTTGCTTATTGGCATCCACTTGCCTCAGGCAACGATTGCACGACCGGTTTTACACTCCTACTGACTTTTACTGTGAATAAATTAAGAAAGGATTGTTTCATGGCTCATCTCGATCCCGATTTACGCAATGTTATCTGGTACAACCAACTGGGTATGAACGACGTTGATAAAGTCGGGGGTAAGAACGCATCCCTCGGGGAAATGATCACTAATCTGTCTGATCTGGGTGTTTCCGTGCCTAACGGTTTCGCCACTACGTCTCAGGCTTTTAATGATTTTCTTGATCAAAGCGGCGTTAACCATCGGATCCACGAACTACTGGACAAAACAGATGTGGATGATATCGGGCAACTGACCCAGGCGGGCACGCAAATCCGCCAGTGGATCATTGATACGCCATTCCAGCCTGAGCTGGAACAGTCCATCCGTGAAGCTTATCAGCAGCTTTCTGAAGGCGAACCGGACGCGTCATTTGCTGTGCGTTCCTCTGCCACCGCGGAAGATATGCCCGACGCTTCCTTTGCCGGGCAGCAGGAAACCTTCCTGAACGTTCAGGGGTTTGATGCGGTTCTCATCGCTGTGAAACATGTTTACGCCTCCTTATTTAACGATCGCGCCATTTCTTATCGCGTACATCAGGGCTACGACCACCGCGGCGTTGCGCTGTCTGCGGGCGTTCAGCGCATGGTTCGCTCTGATCTCGCGTCTGCGGGCGTGATGTTCACCATCGATACGGAATCCGGTTTTGATCAGGTGGTCTTCATCACCTCCGCGTATGGTCTGGGTGAAATGGTGGTGCAGGGCGCGGTGAACCCGGATGAGTTCTACGTGCATAAACCGACGCTGGCCAAAAATAAGCCTGCGATTGTGCGCCGTACCATGGGCTCGAAGAAGATCCGCATGATTTATGCGCCGAGCCAGGAACACGGTAAACAGGTACAAATTGAAGACGTGCCGGCTGAACTGAGCACCCGTTTCTCACTGACCGATGATGAAGTGCAGGCTCTGGCACGTCAGGCATTATTGATTGAAAAACATTACGGTCGCCCGATGGATATTGAGTGGGCGAAAGATGGCCATAACGGCAAGTTATACATTGTGCAGGCTCGTCCTGAGACCGTACGTTCAAACGGTCAGGTAATGGAACGTTATCAGCTCAATGGCAGCAGCAAAGTTCTGGTTGAAGGCCGTGCTATTGGTCATCGTATCGGTGCCGGGCCGGTGAAAATCATCCATGACATCAGCGAAATGCATCATGTGAAAGCGGGTGACATTCTGGTGACGGACATGACGGACCCTGACTGGGAACCGATCATGAAAAAAGCGTCAGCCATTGTGACTAACCGTGGCGGTCGCACCTGCCATGCGGCAATCATTGCCCGTGAACTGGGGATCCCTGCCGTTGTCGGTTGTGGCGATGCGACTGAAAAACTCAAAGAAAATCAGAAAGTGACGGTGTCCTGTTCTGAGGGCGATACCGGTTATGTCTACCAGGACGAACTGGACTTCACGGTACAAAGCTCAGAAGTCGATGAGCTGCCGAAGTTGCCGCTGAAAATCATGATGAATATCGGTAATCCGGACCGGGCTTTTGATTTTGCCTGTCTGCCAAATGAAGGCGTCGGGCTCGCGCGTTTAGAATTTATTATCAACCGCATGATCGGCGTCCATCCAAAAGCGCTGCTGGAGTTCGATACTCAGACGCCGGAATTACAGGAACAAATTAAGAAACTGATTCAAGGCTACGACAGTCCGCGTGAATACTATGTTGCCCGTCTGACAGAAGGGATCGCGACACTGGGCGCAGCGTTCTGGCCAAAACGTGTGATTGTGCGTTTATCCGATTTTAAATCGAATGAATACGCCAATCTGGTGGGCGGCGAGAAGTATGAACCGCATGAAGAGAACCCGATGCTGGGCTTCCGCGGCGCTGGTCGTTACGTTTCAGACAGCTTCCGCGATTGTTTCGCGCTGGAGTGCGAGGCGATGAAACGGGTTCGTAACGATATGGGGCTGACCAACGTTGAAGTTATGATCCCATTTGTCCGAACTGTGGCGCAGGCTGAGGCTGTGGTGAAGGAACTGGCAAATCAGGGGCTGAAGCGCGGAGAAAATGGCCTTAAGGTCATTATGATGTGTGAAATTCCATCGAATGCATTACTTGCCGATCAGTTCCTTGAGCATTTTGATGGCTTCTCAATCGGTTCAAATGACATGACTCAGCTGGCGCTGGGGCTGGATCGTGATTCCGGCGTGGTGTCTGAACTCTTTGATGAGCGCAACGAAGCGGTTAAAGCTTTGCTTTCAATGGCAATCAAAGCCGCCAAGAAACAGGGTAAATATGTCGGCATCTGTGGTCAGGGCCCGTCTGACCATCAGGATTTTGCACAATGGCTGATGGATGAGGGCATCGACAGTCTGTCGCTGAACCCGGATACCGTGGTGCAAACCTGGTTGGCACTGGCTGAAAAGTAAATAAACACGTCAGGTTTAAATAAATGAAATAAAGGCTGTTGCTTTCGGGCAATGGCCTTTTTTTTGAAACATCAAACCAGGAAAATGGAGGTGCCGTAATTAATCGCCGGGGAGAGAAAATAAAAAAAAAGCCCGTCATTGGAGACAGGCAAAGACTACACACAGCAATTTGGGGTATACCGGCTCAGGGGAAAGCCTGTATATAAATCAGTGGGTTGAAATCCGAACTGTTAATAATACTAGATTTCTCGAGATATTTAGTCTGTAAGAATCGTCCTAATAGGTATTATTCTCATACTAATAGATGAGAAGGATTGTTTTTGATGGTTTCAAAATAGGAAGAAGGAATGAGGAATAAAGAAGAGGGCGTTGCCTTTTAAGATCCAAGACAACGCCGGATGAAATTATTTCGCGGAACAATTACTCATCGAGTGCTTTCAGCGCTTCTTCCGGATCGGCATCCGGTTCTGGCGCTTCGTGAACCCACAACGAAATCAGGCGATAAGACACCGCCAGAACGACAGGGCCGATGAACAGGCCAATCATCCCGAACGCGAACAGACCGCCAATTACACCGGATAAAATCAGTAGCATAGGCAAATCTGCACCCATACGGATAAGCACCGGGCGTAAAACGTTATCCAGCGAGCCTACGACGCAACTCCAGACCAGCAGAACCGTACCCCAGGTATTATCACCCGACCAGTAAAGCCAGATGATGGCCGGGATAAGCACCAGCAAAGGTCCGATTTGTGCGACGCAACAAACAAACATCACCACGGTTAAAACCGTTGCATACGGGATACCGGCTATTGCCAGCCCGATGCCGCCCAGCACTGACTGAACAATCGCTGTGACCACCACGCCCAGCGCAACGGCGCGAATTGCCTGACCGGCGAGAATAACCGCAGCATCGCCACGTTCTGCCGCCAGACGCACGGCGAAATGACGGATACCCATCGCGACCTGCTCGCCACGACTATAAAGAAGCGCGCTGAACAGCAACATCAGAGAACAGTGGACGATGAACCGGCCCAGATGTCCGGCCTGCGTGACAAACCAGGAAGCGGTTTGCCCGACATAAGGCTGAACTTTGCTCATCAGGGCATTACCGCCGCCGTTAATGAGAGCATGCCAGCCGCTGTAAAGTTTATGGCCGACCAGAGGAATTGAGTTTAGCCAGTGGAAATCCGGCATATGAAGGGTCGACGGATTGGTGGCTATCCCCACCAGCGGCGCGCCATTTTCAATTGCGCTGCTGACCAGCAAGGCAATCGGCAAAACGAACAACAGGATCAGCAACAGCGTCATCACGATGACGGCCAGAAAACGCCGCCCCCACAGAATTCGCTGTAATTTAATCATCAGCGGCCAGGTTGCAATCACCACCATCCCCGCCCAGGCAAAGCCCAGAATAAAAGGCTGAACAATCCAGATACTGGCGATGGTCATCAGTGCTATGAACAATACCCCGAACATAATCTGGGGCAAATCGTAACGTTTAATTGGGAGATTCATTCATGTTTCTCATTTGGATAAACGAAGTAAGGCACGCGCCTTGTGCCTTAAAAACTACTGCTACATTGGGATAGCGATAAATAAGCATGGGACATCAGGCTGCTTTTGGATAGCGCCGCACACAATTAGTTGCAACACGTTGTTGCCAGTCGTGCTTTTTGCGGCGTGTCATGAAACAAATGCAACAAAGGCGAACCAGACGGAGCGCTTAAAAACGAAGTATGTTAGTTTTTATTCTGGGTAAATAACAGGGTGGATCTGCCTCGCAGATCCGGCAGGTCGCCTCGGGCCCGCCAGGCATACAACAAAGACAGAGTCATAATTCAATGATCCCACAGATTTCTCAGGCGCCGGGTGTCATCCAGCTGGTGCTCGATTTTTTGGAAGCGCTTAAAAGTAACGGTTTTACAGGTGATGTCACGACGACTTATGCGGACCGCCTGACGATGGCAACCGATAACAGCGTTTATCAGCTGTTACCGGATGCTGTCTTATTCCCTATCGCCACGTCTGATGTTGCACTGATTGCGCGTCTTGCCGGGCAGGAACGTTTTAAAACGCTGGTCTTTACGCCGCGTGGTGGCGGTACCGGTACCAACGGTCAGTCGCTGAACCGTGGAATTGTTGTTGATATGTCCCGTCATATGAACCGCATTCTCGATATCAACGTTGAACAAGGCTGGGTCAAGGTCGAAGCCGGTGTCATTAAAGATCAGCTCAATGATTATCTCCGTCCTTTTGGTTATTTCTTTTCTCCGGAGCTGTCGACCAGCAACCGTGCAACGCTCGGTGGCATGATTAACACCGATGCGTCCGGACAGGGCTCGCTGGTTTACGGTAAGACGTCAGATCACGTTCTCGGGGTTCGTGCGATTGTGCTAGGCGGCGAGATGCTCGATACCGTTGCCGTGCCGGTGGCGCTGGCGGATAAACTCGGTGAAGAAGATTCGGTAATCGGGCGGATTTACCGTACGGTGCTGGACAGTTGCCGCGATAACCGTGCGCTGGTTATTGAAAAATTCCCGAAATTAAACCGCTTCCTGACGGGCTATGACTTACGCCATGTCCTGAGTGATGACCTGCAAACCTTCGATCTGACCCGCATCCTCACGGGCTCTGAAGGGTCGCTGGCCTTTATTACTGAAGCGCGTCTGAATATTACGCCAATTCCCAAAGTGCGGCGTCTGGTGAATATCAAATATGATTCTTTCAACTCCGCGTTGCGCAATGCCCCTTTCATGGTGGAAGCCAAAGCGCTGTCGGTTGAAACCGTTGACTCCAAAGTCCTGAATCTGGCCCGTGAAGATATCGTCTGGCACAGCGTGCGTGATTACATCACCGACGTTGAAGGTAAGGATATGCAGGGACTCAACATTGTTGAGTTTGCGGGAGATGATGCCGACCTCATTGAAGATCAGGTCAGTGCGCTATGTGAGCGTCTGGACGGGCTGATGAGCGACAAAAAAGGTGGCGTTATTGGCTACCAGATTTGCGCGGATCTGCCCGGAATTGAGCGCATCTATAATATGCGTAAGAAAGCCGTCGGCCTGCTGGGGAATGCGAAAGGGCAGGCTAAGCCGTTGCCGTTTGCAGAAGATACCTGTGTGCCGCCGCAACATCTGGCCGATTACATCGTTGAATTCCGTGCGTTGCTCGACAGCCATAACCTGAGCTATGGCATGTTTGGGCACGTGGACGCCGGTGTTTTGCACGTTCGCCCGGCTCTGGACATGTGTGACCCGCAACAGGAAATGCTGCTGAAGCAGATATCGGATGAAGTCGTTGCCCTGACGGCCAAATACGGTGGTTTGCTGTGGGGAGAACACGGTAAAGGTTTCCGTGCCGAATACAGCCCGGCTTTCTTCGGAGAAGCGCTGTTCCATGAATTACGCCGGATCAAAACGGTTTTTGACCCTGACAATCGTCTTAATCCGGGCAAGATTTGTGCGCCGCTGGAATGCGATGAGCCAATGATGAAGGTCGATGCGCCGAAACGCGGCACTCTTGATCGCCGGATCCCGCTGGAGGTGCGCCAGTCATTCCGCGGCGCTATGGAGTGTAACGGCAACGGGCTGTGCTTTAACTTTGATGCGAAAAGCCCGATGTGTCCGTCGATGAAAATTACCGGCAGCCGTATCCATTCTCCGAAAGGGCGTGCCGGTCTGGTGCGGGAATGGCTGCGCTTACTTTCAGAACAAGGTGTCGATCCGCTGGCGCTGGAAAATGCGCTGCCGGAAAAAGGCCTGAGTTTCCGCAGCCTGATCGACCGTACCCGTAATACCTGGCATGCCAACAAAGGCGAATACGATTTCTCCCATGAAGTAAAAGAAGCGATGTCGGGTTGTCTGGCCTGTAAGGCGTGCTCGACACAGTGCCCGATCAAAATTGATGTTCCCGGTTTCCGTTCGCGCTTCCTCCAGCTTTATCACACCCGCTACCTGCGCCCGGCGAGTGACCATTTCGTGGCAAGTGTCGAAAGCTATGCACCGATAATGGCTAAAGCGCCAAAGCTGTTTAACTTCTTTCTTAAGCAGCCCTGGGTAAGGGAAATGAGCCGCAAAAGTATTGGCATGGTGGATTTGCCTTTGCTGTCCTCCCCGACGTTACGCGAGCAGTTGCTGGGGCATCGCGCCAGTAAAATGACGCTTGAAGAGCTGGAAAAAATCCATCCGGCACAGCGCGGCGAATACGTTCTGGTGGTGCAGGATCCGTTCACCAGTTTCTATGATGCACAGGTCGTGGCTGATTTTGTCCGGTTAATTGAAAAACTGGGTCTCAAACCGGTGCTGTTGCCTTTCTCTCCAAACGGAAAAGCGCAGCACATCAAAGGATTCCTGACGCGTTTCGCGAAAACGGCACGCAAGACGTCGGTATTCCTCAATCGTGTGGCGCAGTTAGGTATGCCGCTTGTCGGTGTCGACCCGGCGCTGGTACTGTGTTATCGCGACGAGTACAAGGAAATCCTTGGAGAATCACGCGGCTCGTTCCAGGTTCAACTGGTACATGAATGGCTGGATAACTGGCTGGGCGAACGACCGGCACAGCAGCAAAGCGGAGAGTCCTGGTATCTGTTCGGCCATTGCACTGAAAGCACGGCATTACCCAACAGCAGCAAACAGTGGGGAGATATCTTTGCCCGCTATGGCGCGAAGCTGGAAAATGTCAGTGTGGGATGTTGCGGAATGGCGGGAACGTACGGACATGAAAGTAAAAACCTTGAGAATTCGTTGGGGATTTACGAGCTGTCCTGGCACACCTCTTTACAGCGCTTGCCTCGCCAGCGCTGCCTGGCGACAGGCTACTCCTGCCGTAGCCAGGTAAAACGCATTGAAGGCAACGGGGTTCGCCATCCGTTGCAGGCATTGCTGGATATCATCCCCTAACCGATAAGGAAGCACGATGTCATTCTGGAAAAGGAACGCAAATCTTGAAGCGCTTAATCAGCGAAGTCAGGGATGTATGGTCGGGCATGTGGGGATTGTGTTCACCAGGCTGGGTGAAGATTTTCTTGAGGCGACGATGCCGGTAGATGCGCGCACGACTCAGCCATTTGGCCTGTTGCACGGCGGGGCCTCGGTGGTTCTCGCGGAAACTATGGGATCGATGGCCGGTTATCTGTGCACTGAAGGTCATCAGACAGTGGTCGGGGTTGAGATAAATGCCAGCCATATGAAGTCGGCGAGAGAAGGGGTTGTGCGCGGGGTTTGCCGTGCGCTGCGAACCGGGAAACGGAGCCAGGTCTGGCAGATTGAGATTTTCGATGAGCAGGGCGGTCTGTGTTGTGTGTCCAGACTGACCACAATGGTCATTGATCATTAAGTTCAGGCCATAAGGCTGGCGCATTTTTCCAACGTCATATCCATAAGCTCAATGCAAAAGGCGGAGTCACAGTAATGTGTCCGCCTTTTTTATTTGCCTTAAGTTTTTCTCTAACACGTTGAAAACTGACTAAAGCTGGAAGGGAACGCGCTTGGCAAAATCAGTTTGAAATGCCGTCGCTTTTTCCCAGATGCCCATCATGGCATAATACTGACAAATGAGTTTTAGCGTGTGTCTGGCAAAATGATAGCTCTGAACACGGAAGAGTTCACAACGCACAACGCTGTTGATTTCAAGGATCAGCCGGTTGTGGAGCTTGCACAAAGCATGCAGGTAACTGTGGTCGTCTCCGTTTTGCAGGCAAAGATTGGCCATATCAAGGCAAATGCTGTTAAAGCGTTTTAGCTGGCAAAGATGCGCATCCGGACGTCGTAAGGCGGCATCCGCCATATAGAAATCCACGGTGGCATCGCGGACACTCGATTTGTAGTCGTCTATCTTGCCCTGCAACCACGCATTTACCGATTGAGCCATTCTCAGTATTCCGGGTTATCTGAATGATAATCATTATCAAAGAATAAGTATCATATTGGCAAAAAATCGCCGGATCAACGTTTTCATCCGGTTTTTTTGATTTTGTTGCGCCAAAGCAGGTAAGCAAAAAGAGCTTTAATTATTTTGATTGTGGCGAATTCATAAATAGGCATTTCCGATGAATGTTTTATAATAGACACAATGAAAGCTATTAAGCCACACAAAATATAAGGTTAATTTTAATTTTTAACAAAAAATTGACAACTTATTCAATCAGTTGATGGTTGCGGTGTTCAAGACCCGCCAGCGGCCAGATGTAAACCCGATGCACATTGAGCGACTTTCCTCATGCGCAATCGCTATACCCTCTTAAAACAAGAGGTTGAAGTGATAAATCTTATCACTAGAATAGAGACAATAGGTCTTCTCTATGACCGTAAAAATATGAGGTAAGACAGATGCAAACTGAAACTGTCGGCTCTTTCTCTTTAGACGACAACGTATGGCAAGGTGTGATCCTGACTGATTCTGCGGCCAAACAGGTGAAGAACCTGATGGAGCAGGATCCAGAAGTCAAAGGTCTCCAGCTCTCGGTAAAACAATCGGGCTGCGCCGGCTTTGGCTACGTTCTGGATTTAACCAAACAACCGGCCAGCGATGACCTGGTGTTTGAGCATGACGGCGCTTTGCTGTTTGTTCCGCTAAAGGCGATGCCTTTCATTGACGGAACCGAGGTGGATTTTGTCCGCGAAGGGCTGAATCAGATATTTAAATTCAATAATCCAAAAGCTCAGCATGCCTGCGGGTGTGGTGAAAGTTTCGGCCTGTAAGTCAGCCGGGCAAACCGTCTTTAAGATTATTGTAAACAAAGCGATGTAACCAACATGTCACGAAGCAACGTAGAAATTCCAGATGATGTGCAGTCTTGGGTCGGCGAGGAGACGAACTATAAGGAAGGGTTCTTCACCCAGCTGGCAACCGATGAATTAGCATCAGGCATCAACGAAGATGTCGTGCGTGCCATTTCCGCAAAGCGCAATGAGCCGGAGTGGATGCTGGAGTTCCGTCTGCAGGCTTATCATGCCTGGTTGAAAATGGAAGAACCTCACTGGTTGAAAGCGTATTACACGCCTCTCGACTATCAGGATTACAGCTATTACTCCGCGCCTTCATGCGGCAGTTGTGATGATACCTGTGGTTCTCAGCCTGGAGCCACGCAACAACCTCCTGAAAATTCTCACAGCATTCCTGCGCTTGACGGTAAAAACTACCTGACAAGCGAAGTGGAAAAAGCGTTTGAACAGCTGGGTGTTCCTGTGCGTGAAGGGAAAGAAGTGGCGGTTGATGCCATTTTTGACTCCGTTTCCGTTTCCACCACGTACCGCGAAAAGCTGGCTGAATCAGGCGTTATCTTCTGCTCATTCGGCGAAGCCATTCACGAATACCCGGATCTGGTGCGTAAATACCTCGGTACCGTTGTGCCTGCACAGGATAACTTCTTTGCAGCGCTGAATGCGGCGGTCGCGTCTGACGGTACTTTCGTGTATGTCCCTAAAGGCGTCCGTTGCCCGATGGAACTCTCCACGTATTTCCGTATTAACGCGGCAAAAACCGGCCAGTTCGAACGTACGATCCTGATTGCCGACGAAGGCAGTTACGTCAGCTATATCGAAGGCTGTTCCGCACCGGTTCGTGATACTTATCAGCTTCACGCGGCCGTGGTTGAAGTCATTCTGCATAAAGATGCGGAAGTGAAATATTCCACCGTGCAGAACTGGTTCTCCGGCAGCAAAGACAGCAGCGGCGGGATCCTGAACTTCGTGACCAAACGTGCATTGTGTGAAGGCGCGGGCTCAAAGATGTCGTGGACGCAGTCTGAAACCGGCTCAGCGATTACCTGGAAATATCCGAGTGTTATCCTGAAAGGCGATAACTCAATCGGTGAATTCTTCTCAGTTGCGCTGACCAGCGGGAAACAGCAGGCGGATACCGGCACCAAGATGATCCACATTGGTAAAAACACCAAATCGACCATCATCTCCAAAGGTATTTCCGCAGGCCACAGCCAGAACAGCTATCGCGGTTTGGTGAAGATCCTGCCAAGTGCTGAAAATGCCCGTAACTTTACCCAGTGTGATTCCATGCTGATTGGTGCGGACAGCGCCGCGCATACTTTCCCGTATGTGGAAGTGCGTAACAACACAGCGCAGCTGGAGCATGAAGCCACGACCTCCAAAATCGGCGATGACCAGCTGTTCTACTGTCTGCAACGTGGTATCAGCGAAGATGACGCGATTTCCATGATTGTTAACGGTTTCTGTAAAGATGTCTTTTCCGAGCTGCCGCTGGAGTTTGCTGTCGAAGCACAGAAACTGCTGGCGATCAGCCTTGAACACAGCGTCGGTTAATCTTCCGAGCGCTTTTCCTCCCGTCGCCGCGTGGTGTGACGCCGGCGCCGGGCAGGTTTGAGTTCAGCACAGTCAAAGCATAAACAGAATTATGAGCGCGCAGGCGCAAACTCAAGGATACGTATGTTAAGCATTAAGAATTTGAAGGTCCGTGTCGAAGAAAAGGAAATTCTGAAAGGACTTGATCTCGAGATCAAGCCGGGTGAAGTACACGCCATCATGGGCCCAAACGGCTCAGGTAAAAGTACACTCTCCGCGACACTGGCTGGCCGTGAAGATTACGAAGTGACCGAAGGCTCCGTAATGTTCAACGGTAAAGATTTGCTGGAGCTTGCTCCGGAAGATCGTGCCGGTGAAGGCGTGTTCATGGCCTTCCAGTATCCGGTAGAAATCCCCGGCGTAACCAACCATTTCTTCCTGCAAACTGCGGTAAACGCTGTGCGCAAGTACCGCGAACAGGCTCCGATGGATCGCTTTGATTTCGCCGATTTCATCGAAGAAAAAATTGCCATGCTGAAAATGCCTGCGGATTTGCTGACCCGTTCAGTGAACGTAGGTTTTTCCGGCGGTGAGAAAAAGCGTAACGACATTCTGCAAATGGCGGCCCTTGAGCCAAGCCTGTGCATTCTGGATGAAACCGACTCCGGTCTGGACATCGATGCGCTGAAAATCGTCTCTAACGGTGTTAACGCACTGCGCGACGGCAAACGTTCATTCGTCATTGTGACCCACTACCAGCGTATCCTCGACTACATCAAGCCTGACTACGTGCATGTTCTGTATCAGGGCCGCATTGTTAAATCCGGCGATTTCACCTTGGTTAAACAGTTAGAGGAGCAGGGTTATGGCTGGCTTACCGACGAAGAGTAATGCACCTGCGGCGGGCAGTTCGCACGCCATGCAGCAGCTTTACCGTCTTTTTGAAAGCCGGGGTGGTGAACAATCTGCTCACGCGCATGCACATTGGCAACAGGTGCTTCGCCTTGGTTTTCCACACGCAAAACTGGAAGACTGGAAATACACGCCAGTTTCCTCACTGCTGGGCAATCAGTTCTTCGCCCCGCAGCAGCAGGCATTGACAGTTGAGAATGTTAAATCACTGGCTTTGCCGCTTGATTGCTATCGTCTGGTTTTCGTGGATGGCCGTTTTGATGCGAGCCTGAGTGACGAAAATACCGGCGCATTCGAAATTGAAAAACTGAACGCGGCTGCGCAGCAAACGCTGCCGGATCCGATTCAGTCCGAAGTCTTTTTGCACCTGACGGAAAGCCTGGCGCAGGATTCTTTTACTGTGCGTTTGGCTGCCGGTAAACAGGCTGATAAGCCGTTGTATTTACTGCATCTGAGCAGCGGTCGTGATCAGTCTCGCGAAATGAACACGGTTCATCATCGTTATCATATCGAGATTGAAAGCGGTGCAAGCGCTAAAGTCATCGAACATTACCTGAGCCTTAACGATCACGGTCATTTCACCGGTGCGCGTATGACGGTAAAAGTGGGCGATAATGCCGGTTTCACGCATTACAAACTGGCCTTCGAAAGCCAGGCCAGCTTCCACTTCTCGCATAACGATCTGGTTATCGGGCGTGATTCCCGTGTTTCCAGCCACAGTTTCCTGATGGGTGCGGGCCTGACCCGTAATAACACCAGCGCGCAACTGAACGGTGAAAACAGCGATCTGAACATTAACAGTCTGGTATTGCCTGTTGATTCTGAAATTGCTGATACCCGTACTTACCTGGAACACAACAAAGGCTATTGCAACAGCAATCAGCTGCACAAAGTAATTGTGAACGATCGTGCAAAAGCGATTTTCAACGGCATGATCAAGGTGGCGCAGCACGCTCTGAAAACTGACGGAAAAATGACCAACAACAACCTGTTGCTGGGCAAGCACACTGAAGTTGATACCAAACCTCAGCTTGAAATTTATGCCGATGACGTGAAATGTAGTCATGGTGCCACTGTGGGTCGTATCGACGACGAACAGCTTTTCTATCTGCGTACCCGTGGGATCAGCGGTCAGGATGCTCAGCAAATGATCATCTTCGCGTTTGCTGCTGAACTGACGGAAGCCATTGAGAATGAAACCCTGCGTGAAGTCGTGATTGCCCGTATTGCAGGCCGACTCAATCGAGGTGCGTAATGAGTTTTCCACTGGAAAGAGTACGTAGCGATTTCCCTGTGCTGAGCCGTGAAGTCAACGGCCAGCCGCTGGCTTATCTGGACAGTGCGGCCAGCGCACAGAAACCGCGTCAGGTTATTGACCGTGAGATGTCTTTCTTCGAACAGGGTTATGCTGCGGTTCACCGCGGCATTCATACCATGAGCGCCGAAGCGACCGAGCAGATGGAAAACGTCCGTGTTCAGGCCGCTCGCTTTATGAATGCGGCGTCAGCGGAAGAAATCGTCTTCGTAAAAGGGTCGACGGAAGCCATTAATCTGGTCGCCAACACCTATGGCCGCGCATTATTGCAGCCGGGCGACCACATTATTCTGACCGAAATGGAGCACCACGCCAACATCGTTCCCTGGCAGATTCTGGCGAAAGAGCGCGACCTGCACATCGATGTCTGGCACCTCACTCCGGAAGGTGAACTGGATTTATCACAGCTTGAAAAGCTGATTACGCCACGTACTAAACTGCTGACGCTGGCACATGTTTCCAATGTGCTGGGTACCGTTAACCCGATCGAGAAAATCATTCCTCAGGCGAAAGCTGCCGGTCTGACCGTTCTGGTCGATGGCGCGCAGGCTGTCATGCACCATGCGGTGGATGTTCAGGCGCTGGGCTGTGATTTCTATGTCTGGTCCGGGCACAAGCTTTACGGGCCAACGGGTATCGGCATTCTTTACGGTCGTAAAGAATTGCTCGATCAGATGCCGCCATGGGAAGGTGGCGGCTCAATGATCAAACACGTCAGCCTGACCGAAGGGACCACCTTTGCGGCAGCACCGTGGCGCTTTGAAGCGGGCACGCCAAACACCGGTGGCATCATGGGGTTGGGCGCGGCGATGGAATATATCACCGAACTGGGGCTGGAGAATATCCACGCTTATGAGCAGGAGCTGATGAGCTATGCGCTTGAAGCGATGGCGCAGGTGCCTGACATCCAGATCTACGGCCCGGCAACGCGCGCTGGCGTGATTGCGTTTAATCTCGGCAAACACCATGCCTATGACGTGGGCAGTTTCCTCGATCAGTACGGTATTGCAATTCGCACCGGTCATCACTGCGCGATGCCATTAATGTCCTTCTACGGTGTTCCGGCTATGTGCCGCGCCTCACTGGCGATGTACAATACCCGTGAAGAAGTCGACCGGTTGGTCGCAGGATTGCAACGTATTCACCGGCTGTTGGGTTAATCCTGACGGCCCTGAGCAGGACGTCGTTATGGCTTTGCCAGATAAAAATAAGTTAGTCAGAAATTTTTCCCGATGCCCGAATTGGGAAGAAAAGTATCTGTACGTGATTGAACTGGGCGGCCAGCTGGCTGCCTTGCCTGAAGAACATCGTCAGGACAAAAACCTGATTGCTGGCTGCCAGAGCCAGGTTTGGATCGTGATGCGCATGGATGAAACGGGTGCGCTGACCTTTGAAGGCGACAGTGATGCCGCTATCGTGAAAGGTCTGGTGGCTATCGTATTCAGCCTGTATCAGGGCTTAACGCCGCGTGATGTGGTGGAACTGGATGTGCGTCCGTTCTTCTCTGAGCTTGAACTCAGCCAGCATCTCACGCCTTCCCGCTCTCAGGGGCTGGAAGCCATGATTCGTTCTATCCGTGCAAAAGCGGCTGAACTGGCCTAAGCCGGTTCCTGTACGACACCTTTGCTCATTAGGAATTGTCTGCTAATGAGCAAAGTCATTTTTTCACTTCTCTCTGTATGAACTCATTTACTCCTGATTTTTCAACCCACTATCTCCTGTGTATTTCCCTGCATCTGCGTAAGGTAACTTTCTGATTTTCTGTGGTTTGATTGCCACCCGATTCTGCGCTGCTAGTATTATCAGACGAGATAATTGTCTTGCTTCAGATGGTCTGAATGCGAGCCGAAAAAGGACTGAGTATGAGACGCGCATTACCCCTTCTGGCAATGTTGGTTGGCACATTTCTGACAACACATTCCATGACCGCAGGTGCAGCAGAATACCCCTTGCCGCCGGACAACAGCCGCCTGATTGGCGAAAACACGACGTATGTCGTGCCCAATGACGGCAAACCTTTAGAGGACGTGGCGGCTAAATACCAAATCGGGCTGATTGCGATGCTGGAAGCGAACCCGGGTACCGACCCGTATTTGCCGAAAGCGGGCACTGTGCTGACCATTCCTTCGCAAATGCTGCTGCCGGATAGCAAGCGGGAGGGGATCGTCGTGAACCTCGCAGAGCTGCGTCTTTACTACTATCCGAAGGGTGAAGACAAAGTCATTGTTTATCCGATTGGTATTGGCCAGTTAGGCCGTAATACCCCGGAAATGGTGACGTCGGTAAGCCAGAAGATACCGAATCCGACCTGGACGCCAACGGCCAACATCCGTAAAGCCTACCTGAAAGACGGCATCACGTTGCCGGGTATGGTCCCGGCGGGGCCAGATAACCCGATGGGGCTGTTTGCCATGCGTCTTTCTGCCGGCACCGGCCAGTATCTGATCCACGGGACAAATGCTAACTTCGGTATCGGCATGCGTGTCAGTTCCGGTTGTATCCGCTTGCGTCCGGATGATATCGAAGCGCTGTTTAATTCGGTGCCAAAAGGCACCCGCGTTCAGATAGTCAATCAGCCCATCAAGTTTGACGTTGAGCCGGATGGCAAACGTTACATTGAAGTACATCAGCCGTTGTCGCATACCGAGAAGGACGATCCGCAAACTAAACCTATTCTTCTGACGGCCGCGATGAAAAAATTCATCAAAAGCGATGATACCAATGCAGAGATTGTAAAAGAGGCTATCAGGCGCCGTTCAGGGATGCCCGTAGTGGTCAGTGTGGGTGATAAAGCGACGGATATGCCACCGGCAGCTAATGCGCCGCAAACTGTGTCTGCGGATACACCTGCAGTTACGACGGCAAGTACGCAGTAACGTTATACAGAAACGTTTAAGAAGCGATTTTCCCCAAAGGAGCCAATATGGCTCCTTTATTGTTTCCGAAGCTCAGGAAGTGGCGTACAAGGCGTAAAATGGGCTAGAGAACAGCAGGGGATATTCAGGAAACGGAAAAGGAAGAGTGGGGAACTGACTGAATGACAGGCAAAAAAATGGCGCACTGAGTGCGCCATTGAACTAGAGAAGTAAATATTACTTCTTGTAAGCGTGAGCTTGGTTGTCCAGACGTTGGTTAGCGCGAGCTGCATCGTCTTTAGCTGCTTGAACGTCAGAACGGATTGCGTTCACGTCGTTGCTCAGTTGGTCAACTTTAGAGTTCAGAGTAGAAACGTCTGAAGACAGTTGATCGATTTTAGCGTTGCTTGAACAACCAGCCAGCATAGTTGAAGCCAGGATTACAGCGCCCAGTACCAGTTTAGTGCGATTCATTATAAAACCCTCTAGATTAAGTTAATCTCCATGTAGCGTTACAAGTATTACACAAACTATTTTCTAATGAGAATAATTTTTTGCCGGTAAACGCTATATTTTGATCGTTCGCTCAAAGAAGCATCTTTTTTTACGAAAAAGTTAAAAATTGCAGCGAAAACAGCCTTATTCCATGGGACTTATCCCAATTTTGCTGCTACTGCTTTTAGCACTTTTTAAGTAAGAAGAGCCTTTTTGAAGAAATAGACGCTGCATTATGCAACGTCTATTAATGCCTTAGGTCACGTTTCTAATTAAACAACATGTACCGAAGAAGTATTGGTTGTGCCGCTTTGTACCAGCGCACCAGAAACCATCACAACGATATCGCCTTTCTGAGCCAGACCACTTTCGATCGCTGCTTCTTTACCGATACGGTAGAAATCATCAGTGGAGGCAATCTCTTTCACCAGCTGAGTGACAACACCTTTGGTGAGGATCAGCTGACGGGCAGTGATTTCATTGGTGGTCAGAGCCAGGATAGTGGCGTGCGGGAAGTATTTACGCACAGCTTTAGCAGATTTACCACCGCTGGTTGCAACAACGATCAACGGAGCATCCAGTTTTTCTGCGGTTTCTACAGCGCCACGGCAAACAGCTTCGGTAATACGCAGTTTACGGTTTTCGTTCTGGCCATCGATGCGGCTCTGCATCACACGGTCAGTACGGTCGCAAATGGTCGCCATGATGGTCACAGCTTCCAGCGGGTATTTACCTTTTGCACTTTCACCAGACAGCATAACGGCATCGGTACCGTCGATGATGGCGTTAGCAACGTCGCCAGCTTCTGCGCGGGTAGGGCGTGGGTTTTTGATCATGGAATCGAGCATCTGCGTTGCGGTGATGACCACTTTGCGTGCGCGGTTACATTTTTCAATCATCATCTTCTGCGCGAAGATAACTTCTTCGACAGGGATTTCAACGCCGAGGTCACCACGAGCAACCATGATGCCGTCTGAAGCTTCGAGGATTTCGTCGAAGTTGTTCAGGCCTTCCTGGTTTTCAATTTTGGAGATGATCTGGATATGTTCGCCACCGTGTGCTTTCAGGTGTTCACGGATTTCCAGAACGTCCGAACGTTTACGGATGAAGGAAGCCGCAACGAAATCAACGCCTTGCTCGCAACCGAAGATCAGGTCACGTTTGTCTTTTTCAGCCAGTGCTGGCAGTGCGATAGAAACGCCCGGCAGGTTAACGCCTTTGTTTTCGCCCAGGTCGCCGTTGTTCAGTACTTTACAGGTCACTTCAGTTTCAGTGACGTTAGTGACTTCCATGCCGATCAGACCATCGTCGACCAGAATGGTGTTACCAATTTTCAGGTCAGCAGCGAAACCCTGATAGGTCACAGCAACACGTTCGGTGTTACCAATAACGCTCTGATCGGTAGTGAAGGTATAAGTCTGACCCGCAACCAGGGAAGCGTCTTTGCCGCCTTCCAGTTTCATGGTACGGATTTCAGGACCTTTGGTGTCCAGCAGGATTGCTGCTTTATGACCGGTTTTAGCCATAACATTGCGGATATTCTGGATGCGCTGACCGTGCTCTTCGTAATCACCGTGAGAGAAGTTCAGACGCATAACGTTCATGCCTGCATCAAGCAGTTTGGTCAGCATTTCTTCGGATTCGGTTTTCGGCCCGATGGTACAAACAATTTTGGTCTTTTTCATGACGATTTTATCTACAAGTTGTGATGGATTGGAAAAGTGTTTGCCTGACAGCATGGCTGCCCGCGCGGAATTGAGGTGTTGCCTGGTTGAATCAAATCATTACTAAGCGTAGAAGACTGTGAAAGGAATGGTGTATTAAGTTCAGCCAAAGCATAGCGATTTGTGCGATTAATCATCGCTACTGGAGTGGTCACGCTTTTATAAGTGCGATATCGACAGATCAAGGGGCTGAAACCATTCAATCGAAGAGACGATGGGTATTATAGGGGGGAACGGGGCGGGAAACCAAATAAAAAACGTGATGCTGCGCAAGCTTAGGGCAGATGACAGAGCTTTGTTGCGCAATTATCCAAAGCGGGCAGAGCAAAAACCCGAAGGGATAACAGTTTCGTCACGCTACCTTCGAAAATGCCACATTTGAGAAATAATCTTAAAAAAATACAAACGGATGACGGCGGAGCCATTTAAAATTCAGAAGTAGGGTGAACGGATAATTCAAATCAGATTTATTCAGAAACTGGAAGTGTTCAGGGAAAGTGTAAAACAGAAAGGAGGAGAGAGAACGTTGCTTTGGTGCGTCCGAGTGGACTCGAACCACCGACCCCCACCATGTCAAGGTGGTGCTCTAACCAACTGAGCTACGGACGCACAATGTGCAACGGTAAAGCTTTGAAGAATGGTGCGTCCGAGTGGACTCGAACCACCGACCCCCACCATGTCAAGGTGGTGCTCTAACCAACTGAGCTACGGACGCATCGTTTTCTTCGGTGTCAGCCAGTGTTGGCGACGGGGACGAATATTAGCGACCTCTCTGAATGCTGGCAAGGGAAAAAAGACATTTTACTGTCATATTGTGAGTGATTGCCGAGCTAATGCGCATTGCGTTGTTTTTTTAGGCATAACGGCTGGTCAGATGACGAAATTTTCCGCGGGCTGCATCACATTAGCAGCCCGCCGAATTTCAAGTCATGCTATCCCAAATCAGATCAGCGGCCTGCTTTTTGTAAAATAGTAAATGACGGTTGTTTTTGTAACCAGCGCATACGAAACGTCATCATGACCGCCGCAAAAGTCAGACCCAGAATGAAGCCGCACCAGAATCCGCTTGGCCCCATTTGCGGCACCAACAGATCAGTCAGCCCGAGCACATAGCCCACCGGCAATCCCAGCACCCAATAGGCGACAAACGTAATATAGAAAATCGAACGCGTATCTTTGTACCCGCGCAGTACGCCGCTGCCGATCACCTGAATTGCATCTGAAATCTGGAACAGTGCGGCAAATATCAGCAGGTGAGACGCAAGCGTCACCACTTCGACATTGTCATTATAAAGTGACGCGATATGTTCACGGAAAATGATGGCGGCCATGCTTGTACAGCAGGCCATCAGAATACCGGTCAGAATACTGGTGTAAGCCGCCACTTTGGCGCCTTCTACCGAAGATTCACCGAGCCGCGAGCCGACGCGGATCGTCGCAGCAACGCCCAGCGAAAGGGGGATCACAAACATCAGTGAGCCGACATTAAGCGCGATCTGATGGCTGGCGACGGCCACGATACCTAGCGGTGAAACCAGCAGCGCGACAATGGCAAACAGCGTCACTTCAAAGAACAGCGCCAACGCAATTGGCATCCCGAGCTGAATCAGACGGCGCAGCGTCGGCCAGTCAGGTTTTGCAAAGCGGGAAGGGGCGACGATATCGCGCATCGTGTAATTGCGGCGCACGTAAAATCGCATCATGAAGAACATGACCCAGTAAACCGTGCCCGTCGCCACACCACAACCTACGCCGCCGAGAGCCGGCGCGCCAAATTTCCCGTAGATGAAGATGTAGTTAACGGGAATATTCACCAGCAGGCCGATAAACCCGAAGACCATGCCGGGTTTCGTTTTTGACAATCCTTCGCACTGATCGCGTAATACCTGAAAGAATAAATACCCCGGTGCACCCCACATGATGGCGTGCAAATAACCGACGGCTTTTTCTCTCAGTTCAGGATCGATGTTGTGCATCAGCCCGATGAGATGATCACACTGAGACAAGACGGCGATGATCAGTACGGAAACGCCGGAAGCCAGCCAGAATCCCTGCTGGATCTGATGGCCGATTTTATCGCGGCGGCCGGCGCCGTTCAGATGAGCAACGGTGGGCGTCAGTGAAAGTAATAAACCATGGCCGAATA
Organism: Rahnella sp. PD12R; assembly: GCF_019200965.1. Taxonomy (NCBI): domain Bacteria; kingdom Pseudomonadati; phylum Pseudomonadota; class Gammaproteobacteria; order Enterobacterales; family Yersiniaceae; genus Rahnella; species Rahnella sp. PD12R. Next base: position 43,043 of record NZ_JAHTMS010000011.1, read on the forward strand.
AAATCGCGGGCAGCCAGATGGAGGTGCCGACGGCAACCGCAGCCATATCGGTGGCACTGACTGAACCGGCCATAATGGTATCGACAACGCCCATGGCGGTCTGGGCGACCTGCGCAAGGATGACCGGGATCGCAAGCGCCAATAATACCCGCGCCTCTGCAAGGTACTTCTGCACTGATACACCTTTTTTTGTTGATTATATTGAATAAAAAACGCCACACGTGGCGGCATTTAAGAGCGGAAAATAGCCAGAAGATTGTACATCTTCAATATTTTTAAGCAAACAATGCTGTTAATGACCGGTTAAATAATGAAATTCGTCAATCCCAGACTATTTTTGTCCGCAGAGATTTGGCTTTCATTTAATTCTGCGGCAAACTGACCTTAGCGTCGTCTTAATACAGCAGATTTAAACATTGAGGAATAGGCTATGTTTACCGGAATAGTTCAGGGAACCGGAACGGTCGTGTCCATTGACGAAAAACCGAATTTCCGTACCCATGTAGTGCGTCTGCCTGAGGATATGCTTGATAACCTCCAGCTGGGGGCTTCTGTCGCGCACAACGGTTGTTGTCTGACGGTCACAGAAGTGAAGGGGGATTTAGTCAGTTTCGATCTGATGAAAGAAACCCTGCGTCTGACCAACCTCGGCGATCTGAACGTCGGTGATCAGGTCAATCTGGAACGCGCAGCGCGTTTTAATGATGAAATCGGCGGGCATCTAATGTCCGGGCATATTATTTGTACTGCCGAAGTGGCGAAAATTCTGACGTCAGAAAATAACCGTCAAATCTGGTTCCGCATGCCGCATGAAGATTTAATGAAATATGTATTACATAAAGGGTATATCGGGATTGATGGTATCAGCCTGACCATCGGAGAAGTGACCCGCACCCGTTTTTGTGTGCATTTAATTCCTGAAACGCTGCAAAGAACCACGCTCGGCACTAAGCGTCTCGGGGATAAAATTAATATTGAAATTGATCCGCAAACGCAGGCCATCGTCGATACGGTTGAACGTGTGCTGGCCAGCCGCGAAGCCGCAATAGCCACTGCGCAGGCGATGATCGAAAAGGCTGAATAATTATTTTCAGCACGTGTGTGAAGAAGCACCAAAGCAAAAAACCGGACATTAACGTCCGGTTTTTTGCTTTGGTAGCGCGGTAAAAGAATTTTGCGCATTAGCGCGGCACGCGCATCCCGCCATCCACACCTTCAGGGCTGAACACAACTTGCCAGAGCTGAATATCACGCGCTCTGAATGCACCCGCACAGGCATTCAGATAGTAGGTGAACATCCGGTGAAAACGGTCGCCGTAACGTTCTGCCAGTTCAGGCCAATGTTTCTGGAAACGTTCATTCCAGGCCATCAGAGTACGATCATAATCTGCGCCGATGTTGTGCCAGTCTTCCATCACAAACAATGACTCGCTGTTTTGAGCAATTTGCTGGACAGATGGCAGGCATCCGTTAGGGAAGATGTATTTATCTATCCACGGATCGACACTCAGATCTGTTTTGTTGGAACCGATGGTGTGCAGCAGGAAAATGCCGTCAGGTTTGATGTTGCGTCGGGCGACATTAAAGTAGGTCTCATAATTCTTTGGACCCACATGTTCGAACATACCGACGGAAACAACACGGTCAAACTGATCGTTAAGATCGCGGTAATCCTGTAGCAAAATGGTGACGTCCAGACCTTCGCAGCGTTTCTGGGCCAGCTTTTGTTGTTCGGCAGAAATCGTAACACCGACGACGCTGACGCCATAATTGCGGGCTGCAAACTCAGAGAGTCCACCCCAGCCGCAGCCGATATCGAGCAAACGCTGGCCCGGTTTCAGTTGCAGTTTATCGCAGATCATTTTGAGTTTAGCTTCCTGCGCTTCTTCAAGCGTGGTGGCATCTTTCCAGTAGCCACAGGAATATTGCATATACGGGTCGAGCATCAGGGTAAATAAATCATTACCTAAATCGTAATGTTCTTTCCCGACGATCCATGCCCGTTTGCGGGACTGAAGATTGGTGAGGCGTGCTGCTGCGATACGTAGTGTGTCTTTAAAATGGTGGGGGAGTTTATTTTCCAAACCGGCACGGAGAACGCGCTGGAAAAATATATCAAGGCGCTCGCATTCCCACCAACCATCCATATAACTTTCACCCAGACCCAAAGAACCTTCCTGTAAAACACGCTTGAAAAAGTCAGTGTTTTTTACTTTAAGGTCGAAAGGGCGATTACCGTTAACCTGGATGTCTGCCGTAGCCAGCATTTCACTGACTATCCGATACCACTGATTGTCCTGAATGCTTTGGTCTTCTATACACGATGAACTCATAGCTTCTCCATCACTTTCTCTTCTGACTTATTAACCTGCCGGGAAAAGCAAAGGCTATTTGTGCAGGTCTTTATGAGAACAGACGACTTGCGCCACGTCCGATATTCGACACCAACAGAGGAAATTAGAAGAACGCCTGCACACAAAATGTGGGCAGGAAAATCATCCTTGAAAAACGAACCAGAATAAATAGTGTGACGCGATCCTCGCGCCGACGCTAAGTATGTAATAAAAGTATTGTAAAAATGCTATTTTATTGGGTTCAGTTGAGTATAGGCTCGCCGGCTGGCATTCTCAATAGTTAATCGCTGCGAATGTAAATGTCCATTAAGTGATTGTTACTTAAAGTCATTATCACTATTAATTCGCATGCCGTGCCTGCTGTTTCTGCTCCGGTTCCTGTTCACCAGATTGCCCTTCTTCCTGACGCTGTGACAGCCAGCGGCCTAAAACTACCAACAGTAGTGTAGACAGCATCGTGGTGACTGTCGCCATGAGTGGTTGCACAATAAATGCGGAAACCAGCAAACTCGCGAGGAAACACAGACCCAACTGCAGGGTATTTTGCAACGCCGCGGCCTTACCTGTATTAGCAGGAAATGGCATTAATGCATTTGCGACAACAATGGGATAAATCGCGCCATTCACCAAAGCCATCAGACAGAACGGAATTAACAGACTCACCAGCCCCGCATCAGTAAATATAGCCACGCCGAACAGACCCGCCACACTGATGCCATAACCTGCCAGCAGCCACGGCAGGACCTTATTCCCATCCGTTTTGCTGATCAGCACACGACATCCAAAACCGCCCAGTAGGAAAGCAATAGTCTGCGGGACGTAGCTCAGGCCAATCACGCCCGGGGAATATCCCATGTCGCTGAGAATAAACGGGGAACCGGTCAGCCACGCAAAAAAGCCAGCAGAGCAGGCGGCATAAATCATCACGTTACCGCTGTAAACCCGCGAAGCGAGAAGCTTTGCGAAACCGGCTTTATCAGCAGGAGCATGAGCCTTTGGCGCATTTTCACGCAGTGTGAACGTGGTGATAAGTAAGATAGCTGCCACAGCGGTCAGCAGAACGAAAATCGCTTCCCAGTCAAAATGGTTGAGAACCCAGGCGCCCAGTAAAGGTGCCAGAGCAGGGGAAAGCGCAACCAGCGGCATGATGCTGGCAAAGGTTTTTTTAGCAACATCGGCAGAAAAGCGATCCACCACCAGCGCCTGCCAGGTGACGGCGGCGGCGCAGACGCCGACAGCTTGCAGAAAACGCAGAGCCAGCAGGGCGCGGACATTCTCAACCCACAGCACGCCCAGACAACCGACAACAAAGAGCGCCAAGCCAATCAGCAATACCGGTTTGCGGCCAATCTTGTCGGACAGTGGCCCCCACAACAGCTGGCCGATGGCAAATCCGCCAAGGAAAATACTCAGGCTGGCACTGATCATCCCCGGGCTGGTCATCAGGCTGGTTTGCATTGCACTGAAGGCCGGAAGGTACATATCTGTCGCTAAAAAGCCAAGCATGCTCAGCCCGGCAAGATAGAGCATAAATCCAAGTGAGGGTTTCATTATTGTCTCTTTAATTTATTTATTGCAGATGATTTGACGCGGAAATCGTATCGGATGCGGAGTTTAACGCTTTGATAACAGGCTTGTGAAACGCTAATATTTGCAATCTGCTATCAAAAATATTGAAGGCTAAACGATGTGGTCAGAATATGCTCTTGAAGTGGTCGATGCTGTCGCCCGAACAGGCAGTTTCAGCGCTGCTGCGCAGGACTTGCACCGGGTTCCTTCTGCCATCAGCTACACCGTTCGTCAGCTTGAACAGTGGCTGGCTGTTCCGTTGTTTGAACGCAGACACCGCGACGTTGTTCTGACTCCTGCCGGTAAAGTTTTTGTCGATGAAGCACGCGTTCTGACAAAAAAAATGATAGCGACCCGCCGCCAGTGTCAGCAGGTCGCCAACGGCTGGCGCGGAGAATTACGGGTGGCCGTTGACCGTATCGTTAGACCCGCGCGGACGCGGCGGCTGGTGCTGGATTTCTATCGCCATTTCCCGGATACCGAACTCATCATTCATTCTGAAGTCTTTAACGGTGTCTGGGACGCGCTGGTAGACGGGCGGGCGGATGTCGCCATCGGCGCGACGCGGGCGATCCCCGTCGGAGGACGGTTCAATTTCCGCGATATGGGTTTTATGGACTGGCATTGTGTGGTCAGCGCACAACATCCGCTGGCGCAGACGTCGGGAACACTGAGTGACGATCAGTTACGGCCTTATCCGGCGCTTTGCCTGGAAGATACATCGCGGACATTGCCGAAACGCGATACCTGGACGCTGGATAACCAGCGGCGGCTGGTGGTTCCCGACTGGACGTGTGCGCTGGAATGTCTGAATGAAGGTTTATGCGTAGGCATGATGCCGGTTCACCGCGTGACGCCCTGGATTGAACAGCAGAAATTGCAGGTTCTGTCGCTGGAAAATACATTTCCGGACAGCCCGTGCTGCCTGACGTGGGATCAGAGCAATCCGTCGCCTTCGCTGGCGTGGCTGCTGGAATACATGGGCGATACGGAAACGATGAACCGGGAATGGTTGCGCGACTGACAAAAAAAACGCCTGCGGCACAGGCGTTTAATGAAAGTTAACGGCGGTAATCGCGGTACGGGCCGTCGGCCACGGAACGGCGCTCAACCAGTTTCGGATGCACTTCAATGGTCTGCGACTCTTCGCGTTTGCTGATAATTCTGTCCAGCAGCATGGTAAATGCCATTTCGCCCAGACGTTCTTTTGGCTGATGAACTGTCGTCAGTGCCGGCGAGAAATAGCGCGCATTACGCACGTTGTCATAGCCAATCACGGAAATATCCTGCGGTACGCGCAGGCCCAGTTCATCGGCGGCACAAATTGCGCCCATTGCCATCACGTCGCCGCCACAGAATACGGCCGTCGGACGGTTTTTCTGCATCAGAATTTTGTGCATGGCCTGATAGCCCGATTCCGGCTCAAAGTCGCCCTGAACGACCCATTCTTCACGAAGAGGAATATTGGCTTCCGTCAGTGCTTTCACGAAGCCCTGGAAACGGCCGCCGCCGGTGTTTCGCGCCAGCTGCCCCGGGATCACGCCGATATCACGATGACCACGTTCAATCAGATAACGTCCGGCCATATAACCGCCTTCGAACGCGTTATCGATAATGCTGTCGGTGAAATTCTTACGCGCTTCGCCCCAGTCCATCACAACCATCGGGATGGAGCGGTATTCTTCAAGCATGTTCAGCAATTCGTCCGGATATTCCGCGCACATCACCAGTAAACCGTCGACGCGCTTTTGCGCCAGCATTTGCAGGTAGGCCTGTTGCTTCTCCAGATTATTGTGCGAGTTACACAAAATCAGCGTATAGCCTTTTGAGAAACAGCTGTTTTCCACGGCCTCAATCACTTCGGCGAAGTAGGGCGCTTCACTGGACGTTGCCAGCAGGCCGATAGTTTTAGTGTTATTGACCTTCAGGCTGCGTGCCACGGCGCTGGGAGAATAGTGTAACTCTTTGATTGCAAGGAGAACCGCGGCTCGGGTTTCTTCGGCGACGAAACGGGTTTTATTGATGACGTGCGACACGGTTGTGGTGGAAACGCCAGCGCGCTTTGCGACATCTTTAATCGTTGCCATGTAAAAAATGACTCCTGTGCTCACGTGTTTCAGCACGTTAGCATTATGTTAATCGTTTGCTTGCGTGGATTTAACTGCTGACTTCGAAAAGGGCAGTGAAATCGTTGGGTGGATTCTTCAGAGTGAGGCGTGAAATGCTCTCGGGTGAAATCGACCGGCACACAGGCGTGGTAACCGACAATTTTCACTTATAATGCAGGAAAGTGGAAGTAAAATTGTCATGAACCTGTTGTCATTCAGCACAAGATTTTAAATGCGAATTGTGAGAAAATGCGTTGGCACACATTTAGTGTGGCTAAACGAACGCCACAATTTGATCCGTAAGGGGGTTTGATGGACAGCAACCTGAAATTTTCTTTGATCACTACGGTCTGCGCTTTGCTCGTGATTATTGCTTTCAGCTTCACCGCAGTGATGAACTGATTTGCGTGAAAGCCGCAATAAAAAAGGGCGATTACCTATAACAGGAATCGCCCTTTTCAATTTTACGCAGTCACCCGTTCCGCCGATACTCTTCCCTGCAGAAACTCTTCGTTAAATGCTATTCAATGGCTGATTAGCGAAACTTCAGACTTAACGAATTGTTTATTATCGGATCGTCTTAGGGGTCATTACCCGACGTGCGCCTACATAATGATCTTGCCAGTAATCGTCACCCAGTGAGGTGATCTTAATGTCTTCGCCGGTGCGCGGTGACTGGATAAACTTCCCGTTTCCTACGTAAACACCGACATGGTCTGCGGCGCCTCGGTTATTAATCCGGAAGAAAACCAGATCGCCGGATTCTAATTCACCCCGTTTGACCGGAGCCGCATCGCGCAAGTGGTACATTTCATTCGCTGTGCGGGGCATTTTAATGCGGATCAAATCTTTGTATGCGTAGTAAACCAGTCCGCTGCAGTCGAAACCTGTATTCGGTGACGTTCCGCCCCAGCGGTAAGGTTTGCCGACCTGGTGCATCAGTTTGGTCATCGCAGTTTGTTGTGCGTGCTGATAACGTTTCTTGTGTGTGGCGCTGAGCGTTATCGGTTTACTGTCTTCTTCACGTAACTTTTTGCCTTTGCGGTGGCGGCCATACGCTTCTTTTTTACTGGCCTTTTCACTGCTGTTTTTAGCGAGAGAGCGGGTTTTCGTTTGCTTCCCTGCTTTCGCCTCGGCCCGTGTTGTCTTGAGTGTTTTTTCTTTTTTACTCTCGGCCCGCGTCGTTTTTACTGTTTTTTCAGAAGACGTCTTTCGCTTAACCAGTTCAGTGCTTTTGACTTTCTTCTTCGAATTTTTTTCCTGAGTTTTAGGTTCTGAAACCGGCGCGACTTTGGTTTTCTTGCTGGTTTTCGCGGCTGCCGTTTTTCGCTTTCGGCGTTCTTCAGGCGTGACCTGGTTAACATGACTCTTTCGCTGGTCGGCCGCGACACGAGTCTGTGGCGACGCATGAGCCATATTCAGAAACAGCTGGGTAAAGAGCAGCACAAAAAGCGTGAACAGTAAGCGCATAGCTTCGTTACCATGAGTGGTAGGGTTAAACATCAGGGATGTCAGAGTATTGCCTAAAAGAACGAGACAAAAAAGCACGAATTGCCTCGATTCTAGATCATATTGTGAGAAAAAGTTAATAGCTTTTTTTATGTCGAAATAACCGCCATTTTTAGTCAAAAAAATAACCACTTTTCATCATGTTATTATTTAAGTTAAAGAATGGGATTTTGCAAATCTGACATTATCGTGGAACGGCAAAAATGTTATTCTCGATGAATCTTTAAATATGTGAGCCTTAACGCAAGCGCTGAAGATTGTTTAGGAAAATGCCAGTATTGAGAAAGACCCCACAAAAATTGGCGTTTTTATCTGGTGGCAGCCATCGTTACAATAGAAAGCATTGTGATTGCGCACCGTCTCTGTGTGCTGCGCGTGAAGAGTAATGACCGTGACAGCCTGTACCGGCTTGAGGAAGCAAGAAATGACCACTCCAACGATTGAAAAAATTCAGAAGCAAGTTTCTGAAAACCCGATTCTGCTGTACATGAAAGGTTCTCCAAAACTGCCAAGCTGCGGTTTCTCTGCACAGGCCGTTCAGGCGCTGTCTGCGTGCGGCGAGCGTTTCGCTTACGTTGATATCCTGCAGAACCCGGATATCCGTGCTGAGATGCCAAAATTTGCAAACTGGCCAACGTTCCCGCAGCTGTGGGTTGATGGTGAACTGGTTGGCGGCTGCGACATCGTGGTTGAGATGTTCCAGCGCGGTGAACTGCAACAGCTGATCAAAGAAACGGCTGAGAAATACAAATCCTCTGAAGAGTAATTCAGGGCGATTCAGAAGTACCGGCAGCCTGACCCGGGGTTACCGGTAAAAAAAGAGCGACATTATGTCGCTCTTTTTATTTGTCCTTCCGACCGCATGAAAGCCGCGAAAATTATTGCTGATTCTCTTCCGGCGCTTCTTCCGCTTCGTTTTCATCCGCAGAAAGTGCCAGCGGCCAGCCGCCGAGACGTTTCCAGCGATTCACCAGCTCGCAGAACAGTTCTGCTGTGCGTTCAGTGTCGTACAGGGCGGAGTGTGCCTGACTGCTGTCAAACACAATACCTGCGCTGATACAGGCCTTCGCCAGCACGGTTTGCCCGAGCACCAGCCCGCTTAACGCGGCGGTATCAAAGGTGGCAAACGGATGGAAAGGATTGCGTTTTAGCCCCGCGCGTTCGGCGGCGGCCATCAGGAAACTGTGGTCGAAATTGGCGTTATGCGCCACGATAATCGCCCGGTTGCAGTTCTGCTCTTTCATCCCTTTGCGGATAACTTTGAAAATCTCATGTAGCGCTTCGTATTCGCTGACCGCACCGCGCAAAGGGTTGGTCGGATCGATACCGTTAAAAGCCAAAGCTTCCGGCACCAGCACCGAGCCTTCGAAAGGCTCGACGTGGAAATGCACGGTCTCGTCGCTTTGCAGCCAGCCGTCCTCATCCATTTTCAGCGTGATTGCGGCAATTTCCAGCAGCGCATCAGTTTTGGCATTAAATCCGGCGGTTTCCACATCAATCACCACGGGATAAAAACCACGAAAACGACCTTTCAGGGCGTTAATGTCACTATTCTCGGCCATTAGCTTCTTAATCTTCATCGAATTCAGCGCGCATTATGACAAATTTTGTCACCCGTTGCAGGGGCACGGAGAAATTGGCAATAAAAAAGGGCGCATCAGCGCCCCTGTCCGTGGTTAATGCCTTTATTGCAAAGGATTAATTTCCCAGACCCTGACCGGCATGTTTGGATTCGATCAGCTCAATTTTGTAGCCATCCGGATCTTCCACGAACGCGATGATGGTTGAACCGCCTTTAACCGGGCCTGCTTCACGTGTCACTTTACCGCCAGCATTGCGGATGTCTTCGCAGGTTTGCGCCACGTTATCTACGCCCAGCGCGATGTGACCATACGCGGTACCGATGTCGTAGCTGTCTACGCCCCAGTTGTAGGTCAGCTCGATCACGGCGCCTTCACTTTCTTCGGTGTAACCCACGAAAGCCAGTGAATATTTATACTCTGTATTTTCGCTGGTACGCAGCAGGCGCATGCCTAAAACGTCAGTATAAAAGCTGATTGAACGTGGCAGATCGCCGACGCGAAGCATGGTATGGAGTAAACGCATAATTTCCTCTTTATTTGCAGGATGATGATTATTATTTCAAGCCTAACTGATAGTGACCGTTTTGTCCGTAAAACGGCAATCAGTTGCTGAATGACTGACCAAAAAAAGCGGCAACCGGAGGGCATCGGCTGCCGCAAAGAAGGCGTAAAAATTTATTATTGATTACAGCGTTGGGTAATCGGTATAGCCCTGAGCACCGCCGCCGTAGAAGGTTTCAGGTTTTGGTTCATTGAGTGGCGCATGTGATTTCAGGCGCTCGACCAGATCCGGGTTGGCGATGTAGCTGCGGCCAAATGCCACGGCATCGATGTAACCTTTTTCGATCAGCTCTTCGCCTTTCTCTGCGGTATACGCGCCAGCACCGACAATCACGCCCTGATAATGCGCGCGGATCACTTCGCGGAATTCTGTGGTGTAAGGTTTGCCGCCCGCCCAGTCAGGTTCTGAAATGTGCAGGTAGGCCAGTTTACGTTTGTTCAGTTCATCCAGCAGATAGATTGCCGCTTCTTCCTGATCCTGGCCGTTGTCCAGGCCGTTGAACGGGCCCATCGGGGAAATACGGATACCGACGCGATCAGCACCGATGGCGTCAATGGCGGCGTCTACCACTTCGAGGGTCAGACGTGTGCGGTTTTGAATGCTGCCGCCGTACTGGTCTTCACGCAGGTTAGAGGCCGGAGACATGAACTGGTGCAACAGATAACCGTGCGCCGCGTGCAGTTCGATGTAATCGAAACCGGCTTCTGCTGAACAGGCTGCCGCGTGACGGAAATCATTCACGATGCCTGGGATTTCACTCAGCTCCAGCGCGCGCGGTGTCGGACAATCGACGCGAATGGCGTGGCCTTGCTCATCACGCAGGCTGGTGCGCGTATTGGGATTGACCGCTGAGGGCGCGACCGGCGTCTGGTTGTCCGGCTGAACGCTGTTGTGCGAAATGCGGCCGGTGTGCCAAAGCTGTACGGCGATGTGGCCGTTTTTCTGATGCACGCCGGCAACAATTTTTTTCCAGGCCGCAACCTGTTCCGGCGTATGCAGGCCGGGTGCGCCCGCGTAACCTTTCGCCTGGAAGGAAACTTGTGTCGCTTCGGTGATGATAAGGCCGGAGCTGTGGCGTTGTGCGTAATATTCACCCATCAGCGGCGTCGGGATATCACCCGGTTCAATGCTGCGCAGACGAGTGAGTGGCGCCATAAACACGCGGTTTGGCAGAATGTTTTTACCAACAACAAGAGGGGTGAAAAGCTTAGTCATTTTGAGTAACTCCGAAATTATGGGATTGATCGGTATGACATTATGGAGCGTACTCCCCGCATACGACCGTTTATTCATGGCTCTTTCTATCGTATCCGGGGCGCTTGTGACTACGCGCACGGTGCCTTTTCGAAAAAACTTACCCTGCGTAGTATCACTGTGTGGGCGAGAAATGAAGAAAAAAGAGCCGGCGGGTGCCGGCTGAGGTGAGGGCAAACATCTGTTTTCTTATTGTTGTCTGGGAAACAGTAGGGCTGTTTTCAGACAGAATAAACAGCCACGCGTAAGGTAGCAGCGCCGTGTTGCAGATATTTGAAGATTGAGACATCGGGCGATAAATCATCTTGCGGGATGGCGGGAAAACGTCTTGAATAAAAGTTCACCGTTATTTGCGGAGGGCGTGTGGCCCAGCAGCTTGAGTTTTTCGACATCCCCAGTCCGTGCCGCGGAATTTGTCAGGCCGATGAACGTGGTTATTGCCGTGGTTGCCTGCGCAGCCGCGAAGAACGTTTTGGCTGGATAAAAATGACCGATACGGAAAAACGCCACGTGCTGCGCTTATGTCAGCAACGTTTAGCGCGCCAGCAGCGTGCCGGAAAACAGCCGGACGAACAGCTGCCGGAACAACCCGAACTGTTCTGAAGACGTAACGCAGATTGTCAGGGTCGTGATGGCGGTCTGCTTCTTTGCAATTCTTCCGCTTCGCATCAATACAGCGTCACAGACGTTGTGTATTCTGTCGCTTGAAAATACGAAAAATTTAAGGGAATCATAATGGAAGCACGCACTCCGATTTCGCCGCAAGGCCCGGTTTTCTCAAAACTGATTTGCGGTTACTGGCGTCTAATGGAATGGAATATGACGCCGCAGCAGGTGCTGGCGTTTATGGAACAGCATATCGAGCTGGGCATTACGACCGCCGATCATGCCGATATCTACGGCGATTATCAGTGTGAAGCGGCGTTTGGCGCGGCTCTGCGTCTGAAACCGTCGCTGCGCGAAAAAATGCAGCTGGTGAGCAAATGCGGTATCGCCACCAGAGCAAACCCCGACAACAAGATTGGTCACTACATTACCGATCATAAATATATCGTTGAACGCGCTGAGAAATCTCTGAGCATTTTGCATACGGATTCCCTGGATTTACTGCTGATCCACCGCCCTGATCCGCTGATGGACGCCGACGAAGTGGCAGAAGCGTTCACGCAGTTGCATAAAAGTGGCAAAGTGAAACACTTCGGTGTTTCCAACTTCACGCCTGCGCAGTTCAGCCTTTTGCAGTCGCGCCTGCCGTTTTCACTGGTCACCAATCAGGTGGAAATTTCTCCGATTCATCAGCCCGCTATTCTCGACGGAACCTTAGATCTCTGCCAGCAGTTGCGTATCAAACCGATGGCGTGGTCCTGTCTGGGCGGCGGTCGCCTGTTCAGCGAGGCAGAATTCCAGCCTCTGCGTGACGAGCTTCAGGCCGTGGCCAATGAAACCGGTGCAGACACCATTGAACAGGTGGTTTATGCGTGGGTGATGCGTCTGCCTTCACAGCCGTTGCCGATTATCGGCTCGGGCAAAATCGAACGCGTGGCGTCAGCACTGAAATCATTATCGCTTGAGATGACGCGCCAGCAGTGGTTCCGCATCCGTAAAGCGGCTCTGGGTTACGATGTTCCGTAACCCGTTTTGAGTCTTAACGGTCAGGCGGGTTTTGTGGCAGTAAGCGCAGGATCCGCCGGGCCGTCATCCGTTGAAATCGCCTGTTGAAGCTGTGACAGCGAGCAATATAAACGCCAGATGACACCCGCCAGATCGCGCGCCGCCGGTTCAGGATGATGCGCCAGTGATTCACTCATACGCAGTAATTCAGCCAGCGTACCATCCAGATTTGCATGGCTGACGCCACGTTCCGTCATCACGCCTTTCAGACAATGAATACAGACATCACGTACCGCAGAAAGCGGGTCGGATCTTGTTTCCCATTCGCGTAGCTGCCAGACGATGTGACTGCAATTGAGCAGCACCACGCCCCAGCGCAGCAGCCAGGTGCGCGAAAGCTGATCTTTACTTTGATTGAGCTGATTCATCCGGTGGTAAATCAGGGATTCAAACTGGAAATGGCTCAGAGAAGGTTTACGGCTGAGCTGATCCATAAAGTCCCGGCGCAGTGCGCGAATAATGCGACGGCTTTTACGTTTATCCGAACTTGGGCGTAAAACCTGGAACGCAATCCCCGCCAGCATGACGCCCGCAATTTTGGCGACGCCGTCATTCATAAACGACCCGTAATCGAAGTCGGGCGGGTTTGTAACGGCAAGAAACGAGCCCATAAACACGATCATCTGGCCCCACAATCCGGCGTACTTTTTGTATTGCAGCTTCATCATCTGCATAGTCACCAGCATCGGCAGGAAGAACGCGCAGAACACCCAGAAGTTATCGATCTGCACCATCAGGCCAAATTTCAGTAAAAAACAGCCAATGAATAACAGGCCTAGCGATTTAATTAACAGCGTTATGCTGCCGATGGGCGATGCGGTTGAGGAATAAAGCACGCAACTGACGGCGGTCAGCGCCACAGCACCGGCACCGGAATCCCATTGCGTGGTCATCCAGAACGCACATCCGATAACAATACACAGGAACGTTCGCAGGCCGTTATAAGCGGCTTCAACGGTGTCTGTATGCTGAGCGAGATGGCTGATTTTTGGCGGTTGCAGCGTTTCTGCTTCTGCGGCATTGGCATTTTCAACGCGGCGCAGCCAGCGTTCACTGCGCAGATACAGCCAGCAAAAATCACGCAGCCGCTTCCAGAATGCCTGATGGCGAAAATCTGCGGTGTCATGAGGCTTAATGCACTGAAGGATTTTCGACAGCTTATATTTATCCGTGTCCGGTTTGCGGAGTTCATCGAGTAAAACAGTTAATACGTCAGCCAGATTTTCCGGCGGATGGGGCCAGTTCAGCAGCATCCGGCGCAGGCTGGAAATGTAACTGGTCATGCGCAGTTGCTGATGCAGCAAATAATTGAGTACGTTGTTTTGGCGGCGCAGGCGGTAATGGCTCCAGACTGCCTGTATGCGCAGCAGATTCATGGTCAGAATTTGCCCGATCAGTCCTTCATGCGAAGTACGGATCTGCTCATTGATTTCGGCCCGCCACAGCAACTGCGCGTGCTCCAGCAATTGTGTGTGCATTTTTCGCAGGGAAGTGAGCAGGGCGTCGCCGTCAGAGGTGCTTGGCAAAACCATCATCATGAAACCGCCGCACAAAATGCCGGTGATCACTTCCCCGACGCGTGCCTGAGCGATATCAAAAATCTGCGTTGTGTCGGTCACGTCTACGGTCGAAAACGCGATGATCGCCGCCGTGTAACCGGCCAGCGCGAAGGCGTACGAAACGTTATTTTGATAGTGGTTGGAAATATACGTGCAGACGCCCAGCCAGGCGGCGATAGAAAACGTAAACAACCACGGCTCATTCAGACAGTGTCCGGCGATAAAAACTGCGCCCACCGCACCCAGCAGGCTGCCAATAATACGCCCGATGCTTTTACTGATAACGCCGCCAACGGTGGGGAAACTCACGACTGCCGCGGACGTCAGCGCCCAGTAAGGTTCATCCATCTGGAATTCAAAGGCGATATACAGCGCCAGGATCATGGCGATGGAATTGCGCAATGCGTATCGCCATTGGCCGCCGGTCGCTTTGCCCCACGGTGTATTTTTCCACTCGAGCCAGGAAAGGTTCACGGCAGGGCCTTAATTACGGATCGAAATGGTGCAGGTGGTACCCGCCACCAGAACGACATGTTCCGGGACATTTTCCAGCTTAATCCGCACCGGAACGCGCTGTGCAAGGCGAACCCACGGCACATTAGGTTTCACGTTCATCAGCAAATCCGACGGCGTATCCAGGCTTTGATCATAAATGGCGCGGCCAATACTTTCGACGCGCCCCTGAAGTGGAATATTCCCGTTAAATAAAGTGATATCAGCCTGGCTGCCTTCGCGAATACTTTTTAGTTTCGTCTCTTCGAAATAGCCGAGTACGTAAAAAGAATGAATATCTACCAGCCCCACCAGCGGAGTCCCGGTGGTGGCGTAATTCCCTTTGCGGGTTTGCAGATTGGTTATATAACCGTCAGTCGGGGCGACAATATTGGTTTTACTCAGATTCCATTTTGCCTGTTCCAGAGACGCCTGAGCAGCCTGATATGCAGCCTGCATGGCTTTGGCGCTGATATTCGATTCATCCAGCGATTCGGCAGAAATAACGTTGGTGCCCAGACCGCGACGGCGCGTTGCCTCATGTTCCGCTTTGGCTAAATCGGCTGCCGCTTTTGCCAGCGCCGCCTGTGCATTGTCGACAGCGATTCTGAAAGGCACCGGATCCAGGCTGAACAAAGGATCGCCGCTTTTTACGAACTGATTATCATGAACATTGATGTCGATAATCCGTCCGGAAACCTCCGGCGTGATGTCAACAATTTCGGCGCGAACTTTGCCGTCACGCGTCCATGGCGATTGCATATAGTAATTCCACATCCACCAGCCCGCACATATAGCGACCGCAAAAACCAGCACGGTAGAGAAATATTTGAGTGTCTTAAATTTCATTTTTAGATGTTCACCATAAGCATCAGTGCGGCACAAATAGAGATAACAAAAAGGGATAAATCCATCAGGGTGGGATGCCAGACTTCACCAGAATAAATCCAATCACGCAGAACCCGGTGTATCAGAAGCCAGAATACCAGCCCCAGTAAAAATGCTTTGAACATCGGGGGGAAATAAAGTGAGGCACCCAGGACCAGATCCGGTAGGGGGAAGCCTGAGTGAAACATTTGCGCATTCACAATATTAATCTCTGCCAGTGATTGTGTTATAAACAAGTTTACCCTTGGAAGCAGACGACCCGCTTCCGGATGCAATAGTACCTACCATTATATATAGAATTGTAATTTCTCGATTAAAGTTCCTAAAACTAAGCTAAACTCTGGGGAGTTATCTTAGCATGCTAATTATAAGGAGGGGATAATTGGAATCGAATCTGGGGTCAGATCTAGCACGATTAGTTCGTGCCTGGCGTGCGTTGATTGACGATCGGCTAAAACCATTGGAACTCACGCAAACACATTGGGTAACACTGCATAATATCAATATGTTACCTCCTGAACAGTCTCAAATTCAGCTTGCAAAAGCCATTGGGATTGAACAACCTTCTCTGGTCCGCACGCTGGATCAGCTTGAAGAAAAGAAACTGATCACCCGTCAGACTTGTGCCAGCGATCGCCGTGCTAAACGCATCAAGCTGACTGAAGAAGCGGAACCTATCATCAGTGAGATGGAGTCGGTGATTGATTCCACGCGCAAAGAAATTTTGTCCGGTATGTCGTCTGCAGAAATTGAACAACTGGGCGGAATGCTGTCCCGGTTGGAAAAAAATATCGCTTCCCTGCAAAGCAAATCATAAGAATTGCGTTTTTTTTACGTCACACAGCGTTGTATTTGCTCTGCCGGAAAAGCAGGGCGCATAAAAAAAACCGAAGCCATTGGCTTCGGTTTTTTGTTTTGCGGCGAAAGCTATCAGGCGCCAGGAGAGACAGTAATGGTGCTGCCGCTGCTTGCCATGCTCACACGCTGACCGACGCTGAATTGGGTCGGGCCTGCTTTCTGAACAACCTGAATTGTGCTGCCGTCATCGCGACGGATTTGCAGTTCCACACCGTTTGAACGGTTAAGAGAACTTTGCACGCCCTGACCAGCTACACCACCGGCAACGGCACCTGCGGCGGTTGCCAGGCTGCGGCCAGTACCGCCACCGACAGTGTTACCCAGGAAGCCACCCAGCACCGCACCGCCCAAAGCGCCGACGATGTTCGCATCATCTCCGCCCTGAATCTGTACAGGACGTGCAGAAACGATAGTCCCGTAGGTAACTTGTTGAATTTGCTTAGCCTGAGATGCGGAGTAAACATCGCCAGACAGAGAATTATCGTTGACGCAGCCAGCAAGGGTTGCACCGGCAAGGGCGACGACGAGTAAACGCTTAATCATAAAGAGCTCCTTTTTTATGCTGCTGCACATCTTTCAGAGTAGCGGCAGCAACAGAGAAAAAACAGTACACAGTTCAACATCAGTGTCGAGGGTGTCATAACACATATTCACTTCACTATCTCCAGTATACAGGAGAGGGACTCAACTAATAATAAACGCAGGTTTAAGTTTTAGACAGCCATCTGTTAAATCAAAATTCCTGCGCTTTATCCTGCGCTTTATGTTGTTATTGGCGATTATTGCAGCACACTTATTTTCAAAAATAAAAAACCGTAACAAGAAAAACACGAAGTCATCACACGGCGTAATAAAAAATTCAGTAACTCATGGCGCTGCTCTCTAAATACCGATTACTCTGTGGCTATTACTTTGTCGGACGTTTTTCCTGAGGAGTTGGGGATGTTATCTATGAAGTCAGGTCGCTATATCGGGGTGATGTCCGGCACCAGTCTCGATGGTGTTGATGTTGTGCTGGCCGCCATTGATGAACGCATGGTGGCGCAGCAGGCGAGCTATTCTCATCCCATTCCTCTGGCGTTAAAAAATGCCATTCTGGGGATGTGCCAGGGGCAACAGGTTACGCTTGAACAGGTTGGCGAGCTCGATACACAGCTGGGAATTTTATTTGGTGAAGCGGTTTTAGGCTTACTGAAAAGTGCCAACATCCCGGCGGACGAAGTTACGGCGATCGGCTGTCACGGGCAGACCGTCTGGCATCAGCCAAAAGGCAAAACCACTTTTTCGATGCAGCTTGGCGACAACAACCGTATTGCGGCCATGACCGGTATTACTACCGTGGGCGATTTCCGCCGCCGCGATATGGCGTGGGGCGGGCAGGGCGCACCGCTGGTTCCGGCGTTCCATCAGGCATTACTGTCTGACGTGGCAGAACGCAGAATGATCCTGAACATTGGCGGCATTGCCAATCTCTCTATGCTTTTGCCGGGGCAACCGGTGCGCGGGTATGACACCGGGCCGGGTAATATGCTGATGGATGCATGGATCTGGCGTCATAAAGCCCAGCCGTATGATACAGGTGCGGAATGGGCCGGCCAGGGACGGGTCAATTTGCGGTTGCTTCAGCAGATGCTCTCGGATCCCTATTTTGCCGAGCCTGCACCGAAAAGCACCGGGCGTGAATATTTCAATATGGCGTGGCTTGAAAAACAGCTGGCGCGATCACCGGAAATTCCCCCCGCAGACGTTCAGGCGACGCTGGCCGAACTGACGGCGGTAAGCATCGCCGAGCAGGTTCAGCTGACCGGCGGCTGCGATCGTCTGATGGTGTGCGGCGGTGGCGCACGTAATCCATTACTGATGGCGCGGCTCTCGGCGATGTTGCCGGGCACTGAAGTCTGCACCACGGATTCCTGTGGCATCAGCGGTGATGACATGGAAGCGCTGGCGTTTGCGTGGCTGGCATTCAGAACGTTATCCGGCCAGTCGGGGAATCTGCCGTCCGTGACCGGTGCCAGCCGTGAAACCGTGCTTGGCGCGATTTATCCGGTGGTTTCAAGCCGTCCCTGATGCGTTCTCGGTTTTATCTCAATGTGCTGCGCCATCTGGCGTGGTACATAACGGAGGTAAACCAGAACCTACAGGGAGCACCACATGAAAAAGGCGATTATCGCTTCGTTAGCCGGATTAACGCTGGCAGGATGCAGCCAGTTCAGTCATCAGGCTGAAAGCCCGACGGAAGAATTACATTATCAGTGCGGTACGTTGCCACTGACCGTCACGCTGGATAAACCGGCACAGCAGGTGAGCATGGTGCTTGATGGCGAGCAGTTGAAACTCAAACAGGTCGAAGCTGCATCAGGAACCCGTTACAGCGATGGCCGCTATACCTTCTGGTCAAAAGGCAATCAGGCCTTCGTCCAGCGCGGGGATAACGTCATTATCGACGATTGCGTCCAGAAATAGCCTCGCTTTCCGCTTTCCAAAACCCTGCGTCAGGAACGTTGAGATCCTGACGCGTCGGGTGCACAATGCGTTTTACCTTCCTCAGAGACGCATTTGAATCCATATGGCTGATAACAAAGAATTTGATATTGCGGACTCGCGCCGTGAATACACGCGCGGCGGGCTGCGTCGCGCAGATCTAACTCCTGAACCGCTTCCTTTGTTTGAACACTGGCTGAAACAGGCCTGCGATGCGCGTCTGGCGGATCCGACGGCGATGGTTGTGGCTACCGTTGATGAACGCGGTCAGCCTTTCCAGCGTATCGTTTTGTTAAAGCACTATGACGAAAAAGGGCTGGTGTTTTACACCAATCTGGGTAGCCGCAAAGCGCAGCAGTTAGCAAACAATTCCCGCATCAGCCTGCTGTTTCCGTGGCATATGCTGGACAGACAGGTCATCGTCCTCGGTCAGGCAGAACGCCTGTCGACGCTGGAAGTCATGAAGTATTTCACCAGCCGCCCGAAAGACAGCCAGATCGGCGCCTGGGTTTCGCAGCAGTCGAGCCGTATCTCGGCGCGCGGTGTGCTGGAAAGCAAATTCCTCGAACTCAAACAAAAATTCAGCAACGGTGAAGTGCCGCTTCCCAGCTTCTGGGGCGGTTTCCGCGTGAAAGTGGATTCGATGGAATTCTGGCAGGGCGGCGAACATCGTCTGCACGACCGGTTTATCTATCAGCGCGATGAAACAGAAACAGAAACTGGCTGGAAAATAGACCGCCTCGCACCTTAACCACGAAAAAAAACGCGATTCCCTAGCGCTCGGACGACGAGCGCTTTATTCTATGTCGTTCCCCGTAAAGGTGAGAGAAAAGGCACATGCGCGGCATGATGTCAGACATGAATCTGCACACATTCAGTACATAATTTTCAGTACATACAAACGGAGTCTTTGATGGCGAGCAGCAACCTGATTAAACAATTGCAAGAGCGGGGCCTCGTTGCCCAGGTAACGGATGAAGAAGCGTTAGCTGAGCAACTGGCGCAAGGGCCAATTGCACTCTATTGCGGTTTCGATCCTACCGCAGACAGCTTGCATTTGGGTCATCTGGTGCCACTGCTGTGCCTTAAACGCTTCCAGCTGAATGGCCACAAACCTGTGGCGCTGGTCGGCGGTGCGACCGGCCTTATCGGCGATCCGAGCTTTAAAGCCACTGAACGTAAACTGAATACCAACGAAACGGTCAACGAGTGGGTTGAGAAAATCCGCCAGCAGGTTTCTCCTTTCCTGGATTTCAACTGTGGCGAAAACAGCGCCATTACCGCGAATAACTACGACTGGTTTGGCGGCATGAACGTGCTGACTTTCCTGCGTGATATCGGTAAACACTTCTCCGTTAATCAGATGATCAACAAAGAAGCGGTGAAACAGCGCCTGAACCGTGATGACAGCGGCATCTCCTTCACCGAATTCTCCTATAACCTGTTGCAGGGTTACGACTTCTCCGAGTTGTACAACCGCCATCAGGTGGTCTTGCAGATTGGTGGTTCCGACCAGTGGGGCAACATTACGTCCGGTATCGATTTAACCCGCCGTATGCACCAGAAACAGGTCTTCGGTCTGACCGTACCGCTTATCACCAAAGCTGACGGTACCAAATTCGGTAAAACCGAAGGCGGCGCAGTCTGGCTGGATCCGAAGAAAACCAGTCCGTACAAATTCTACCAGTTCTGGATCAACACAGCGGACGCCGACGTTTACCGCTTCCTGAAATTCTTCACCTTCATGAGCATCGAAGACATCAATGCGCTGGAAGAAGAAGATAAAAACAGCGGTAAAGCCCCGCGTGCGCAATACGTTCTGGCCGAAGAAGTGACCAGCATGGTCCATGGCGCAGAAGGTCTGGCCGCCGCGAAACGTATTACGCAAAGCCTGTTCTCCGGTTCCCTGAGCGAAATGACCGAAGTCGATTTCGGCCAGCTGGCGCAGGATGGCCTGGAGCTGTTTGAAGTCCCGCGTGATACCGACCTGCAACAGGCACTGGTGATCGCCGGTATGGCGCCGTCTAAAGGCCAGGCGCGTACTATGATTTCGTCAAACGCCGTGTCCGTTAACGGTGAAAAACAGACTGACACCGAGTACAGCTTTACTGACGGTGATCGTCTGTTTGGCCGCTACACCTTGCTGCGTCGCGGTAAAAAGAATTACACCCTGCTGCTCTGGGCATAAGTTTTACGACCGGCACGACGGGGAGCGAAAAGCTCCCCGTTTTGACCTGTGATCTCAGCTATTCCGCCATCCACCGATGACGCTGCTATCGGAAATTCCTCATGAAAAGCATTCTTTCTATCCAGTCTCATACTGTTTTTGGGCACGCCGGCAACAGCGCGGCTGAGTTCCCTATGCGCCGTATGGGCGCAAACGTTTGGCCGCTGAATACTGTTCAGTTTTCCAACCACACCCAGTACGGACACTGGACAGGCTGCGTGATGCCCGCCAGCCATCTGACCGAAATTGCGCAGGGTATTGCGGAAATCGATCGCCTGAAAGACTGCGACGCCGTGCTGAGCGGTTATATCGGCTCGCCGGAACAGGGGCAAAGCATTCTGGAGATTGTCCGGAAGGTGAAAGCAGCGAATCCCAATGCCTGGTATTTTTGCGATCCGGTCATGGGACACCCTGAGAAAGGCTGTATCGTGGCGCCGGGCGTGGCGGAATTCCACTGCAATCAGGCGCTGGTGAACTGCGATATCGTTGCGCCAAACTTGCTGGAGCTTGAACTGCTGAGCGGCCATGCGGTGGCAAGCGTTGAAGAAGCCGTTGCCACGGCGCGTGAGCTTATCGCGAAAGGCCCGAAAATCGTGCTGGTGAAACATCTGAGCCGTGCGGGATATCACAGCGATCGTTTTGAAATGCTGTTGGTGACGGCGGATGAAGCCTGGCATATCGACCGCCCGCTGGTCGATTTCGGCGTGCGTCAGCCGGTTGGCGTGGGCGACCTGACCAGCGGATTATTGCTGGTGAATCTGCTCAAAGGCGAGGCGCTGGATAAAGCGCTGGAGCATGTGACTGCCGCCGTTTACGAGGTGATGCTGACTACTCATTCGATGGGCGAGTACGAGCTGCAAATCGTCGCAGCGCAGGACAAAATGGTTAAACCGGAACATCATTTCCCGGCGGTAAAATTGTAACTGGCGTAAGGATCGGATCCGCGTAAAACGCGACATCACGCTTCAATAAAAATGCCCCGGACTGATTATTCAGCCGGGGCATTTTTTTAACTCAGGAAATGCTTATTTCAGGCCTTCAGCCTTCATGGCTGCGTCAACAGCCGGACGTGCAGCCACACGCTCCAGATAGGCATTCAGCTCGGTCAGCGCCGCGAAATCAAACTTCAGCGCTTTCGCCCAGCCCATCACGGTGAACAGATAAGCATCGGCTACGCTGAAACGTGTGCCCAGCAGGAATGCGTGACCTTTCAGGGATTCATTCACGTACGCAAATTTCTTGCTCAACGCTTCGCGGGTCAGTGCCTTGAATTCGTCAGGCGTTTTCGGATTGAACAGCGGCGAGAAACCTTTGTGGAGTTCGGTCGCAATGTAGTTCAGCCATTCCAGCGCGTGATAACGGGCCAGCGTACCTTGTTCCGGCATCAGCTGGCGGTCGGGTTTCTGGTCAGCCAGATACTGAACGATGGCAACGCCTTCGGTCAGAATGCTGCCGTCACTGAGCAGCAGCGTCGGGATTTGCCCTTTCGGGTTCACTGTCAGGAAGTCATCACCGGTTTCTGTCTTCTTGGTCGCCAGATCGACTTTCTCAATACTGAAATCCAGACCCGCTTCACGCAGGACGATATGTGGAGAAAGGGAACAGGCACCGGGTTTGTAATACAGTTTCATAAACACTCCATTGGATGAGCTACCAGTCTGCGCCCGCGAAACATTTCGGCTTCGGGATTCAGCTGCACGGCGATATAAGGTCTGCTTCTATCCTAGAACCGGCGGGAGCAAAAGTCAGTGATTTAATTGTGACGGGGCGTTCAATTGTTCACTTTATAACGCAGGGGATGACGGACGTTTCGCCCGTCATCCGGTGAAATCAGCGGGAACGCTGGTTCAGGAAATCGCGTACCGCCGTTTCGACATTTTCCGGTGCAGGCAGCATTGGCGAACGCAGTTCATTGTTCATCAGCCCGTCGAGTGAAAGGGCGTATTTAATCGCCGCCGGGTTCGGCGCGGAGAACATCAGCCGGATCATCGGCAGAAGGCCAAAGAATGTTTTTCGGGCGGCAATAAGATCCCCCTCTCTGAACTGCTTAATCAGTGCCACAAACTCTTCCGGGAAGATATGCGATGAGGCCGCAATCGCGCCTGCGCCACCGAGACTCAGGGTCGAGAAAATCTGCACATCTTCGCCACACAGAACGTCCAGTTCACCGTCTGCAATCAGTGAAAGCGTCAGGTCGATGCTGCCGCCACAATCTTTCACCGCAGTAATCTGCGGGTGTTTAGCCAGCTGGCGAAGTGTATCCAGTTCCATGTGTACACCGGTGCGATAAGGGATGTTGTACACCACAACCGGAACCGTCGAGTGGTCGGCAATTTCGGTAAACCAGGTGACCAGTGCGGCCTGAGACGGGCGAATATAGTAAGGCGCGGGGATAAGCAGACCGGCGACAGGACGCGCTAAAATGGCGTCCTGCATGGCGCGGATCACCGGCATATGCGTGCCGGAAAGCCCCATGATCACCTGCTGGCCGGGCACGACTTCCAGTACGGCGTCCAGCACCTGAAGTTGTTCTTCTTTGGTAAGCATCGGCGCTTCGCCGGTAGTACCACAGACGACGACGCCGTCCACACCCCGTTTGAGGAGCCGGGTGCACAAAGATTTGAGTGCAGTAAAGTCGATCTCACCCTGATGGAAAGGCGTGACCAGCGGGACCCAGATACCTGAAAACGATGACATGTTGAAATTCCTTAAACGGCGTGTTTTATCAGCCTCGGATCATGTCAGTAAAACAGGGACGAGCGCCAATTGAATGAATTAATAAGGTGTTTTGAGTTATCTATGGTGCTTATGGTTGCGGGTTTTATGTACCGGCTAACATATCCATTTCATTACTCAACAAACTGTTTAACACTTCGACGGTCACGGGACGCGAAAAAAGATAGCCCTGGAGATGTGAGCAACCCGCTGAAACCAGGAAGGATTTTTGCAGCTGATTTTCCACGCCTTCCGCAATCACGTTGAGATGCATTTTATTGCCGAGCTGAGAGACCGCCGTGACGATGGCGGCAGTATCATTCACTTCTGTGACGTACTGCACAAACGAACGGTCAATTTTTACGCTGTCCACGGAGATATCTTTCAGCAAACTCAGGCTGGAATAGCCGGTGCCGAAATCATCCAGAGAGATTTTAACGCCCAGTTTGCGCAGTTTCGCCAGCTGACTGAGGCTGTTTGCATTGGCGTTCATGACTGACGTTTCGGTCAGTTCCAGCTCAAGCCGCGAAGGCGGGAAATCCTCTTCTTCCAGCACGGCCAGAAAACGTGGCCCGAAATCCGGCTCACCGAGCTGCACGGCAGAAACGTTAATCGCCAGATTAAGCTGCTCAAAGTTTTTGATATCCCGGCAAGCCTGTCGCAGGACGATTTCACCCAGCTGAATCACCAGCCCGGTTTCTTCCGCAAGCGCAATAAACTGCACTGGTGAAACCTGTCCGAGCACGCCGTGGTTCCAGCGGGCGAGGGCTTCAACGCAGACCACTTTTTCGTCGCGGCTGCGCAAAATCGGCTGATAGACGCAGGACAAATCCCCGTCTTTTGCCAGCGATTCGGCCAGTGCTTTCACCATAATGCGTTTACTCACGCTGCTGGCATCGAGCAGTTCAGAGTAGAACGAGAACATATTTTTGCCGCGCTGCTTGGCTTCCAGCAAGGCGGTATTGCCCCGGCGCATGATTTCGCCAGCGGTAATATTCTCGGCACCAAACATCACGATGCCGAAAGAAATGGTGATCATCGGATTGGCGCGGGTCAGCGTAAACGGCTGGCGCATCATCACCAGGATTTCGAGGGCCAGATTATTGGCCATTTCACTGGTCGGGCTGTTACGCAAAATAATGGAAAACTCGTCGCCGCCAATCCGGGAAACGGTGCCGTTATTACCGACTTCGTTGCGCAGACGCTGACCAAATTCACATAAAATAGCGTCGCCGGCCTGATAGCCGTAGGTATCGTTGATGTAATTAAAGTCGTTGAGATTTAACAGGAAAAGGGCGTAAGGCTCGGGGCGGTACATTCGCTGTGCGGCAATCTGGCTCAGTTCTTCACTCAGGGCGGTCCGGTTCGGCAGACCGGTTAACACATCGTGGCGGGCAAGATAACGGATCTGCGCTTCTGAACTGCGTAACAGGGAAATGTCCATAATGGACGTCAGAATAAAATGGCGGGTCTCCAGCGTAACCCGTGACTTACGTACCAGAACACTACGACGCTTACCGGAAGGATCGACCAGCGTTTCTTCGTTCACCGTCTTTTCGCCGGTGACCAGCACTTCAATATCACGCTCACGCTGACGGGCTGCCTGCTCAGGATCGGTAAAAAACGAGACGTCCTGGCCGATCAGTTCTTCACGCGTGCGGCCATAGAACTCGCTGGCTTTCTGATTCAGAAATACCAGTTTGCGTTCGTCGTCTTTAAGTACCGTCGCTTCGGGAAGAGCATCAAGAACTGCCTGGCATATCGCAATATCAGTAAGCATGAGTTAAATACCCCGAGCAGGAAATGAGTGTGTTCTGGCAACATTTTTTAGCCAGTAATCTCATCAGGTTGTTTTTGCAATTATTACTCACATTTGGATGAGATTATTACCGTTGTTATTAAATTTGGAAATTCAATTGGTTATCACGCCCTAAGTAAGGTATTCGATATAATGTTCGGGTGAATAACGATCAACTCAGTTCAATCCGGTTCTTACCCGCAGATTTAGCCCGATACAAAGCATGATCTGCCTGGATCAATAAGTGAGAAATCGTGTCCTGATTAAGTTCGCTGAACGCAATACCCACGCTGACGGTCATTGGAATATTGTGCTGCGAACTTTGTGCCAGCCGGAAACGAATCGTTTCTGCCAGTTTTATGGCCTGTTCTTTAGGCTGGCTTGTCAGACAGGCAAATTCTTCACCGCCGATACGGGCAAATACATCTTTCTTTTCCAGCAGGGAATTAACGATATTGCAAAAGAAAATAAGCGCTGAATCACCGCCTGCATGACCGTACTGATCATTCAGTTTTTTAAAATTATCCAAATCAAATAACATTAATTGCAACGGTAAGGTGCAGTTTTTACGCTTTCTGATCAATTCGTTACCAAATTCCAGAAACGCGCGACGGTTTCCAACTCCGGTCAGCGGATCCCGCAGCGAAGCCAGTTTGTAGCTCAGTTGTCCGCG
The DNA here is from genome assembly GCF_019200965.1 of Rahnella sp. PD12R. Taxonomy (NCBI): domain Bacteria; kingdom Pseudomonadati; phylum Pseudomonadota; class Gammaproteobacteria; order Enterobacterales; family Yersiniaceae; genus Rahnella; species Rahnella sp. PD12R. The sequence continues at coordinate 69,347 of NZ_JAHTMS010000011.1, forward strand.
TTCATACACCATGGCAAGAATGATAAAAGTCAGGCAGATGGCGTAAAGAATCGCTTCGAAAATGAGTATGGCGAAGAATCCGCTGCTGTGACCTCCGGCCATTTCGGCGTAAGGCAGGCCGTTATCAAACACCGGCCGCATCAGATAGAACCCCGCATGAAACAGGCTGAGTGGCAGTGCAGGCCAGAAGGTAACGTTCAGCTGCCTGCGGACGTGCCACAGCTCCACGGTGGTCATCAGCGTATACGCAGCAGTCAGTAGGGATGTCAGCAAAATCCGCTGAGAAAGGCTGTGATAGAAATCCGGAGAAAGGCAGAAAAATGCCCAGATCAGCGGCCCGGCGAATACGCCGGGGAGGATAATCCGCCGGCCCGTAAATACCCTGACCGCCGACCACATAATGCCATAGCAAAGCAATATCAGCAGGTTACTGAACAAAACCGGAATAATATCGTTCACATCAGAGCGCATGCTGCTGAGCTGTGTTCCCGCTGTAGCAAAAGCCAGCATGAGCGCCATCAGTCCGAGCGTTGGATCTCTGCGGCCGCCGATCCACGCAAAAAGCATGACACCGGTCAGCAGAATGAGAATATAAAGTTCGAAAATAAATAACGTGTAAACGTCGAGATGCATAAATTGTATGAGTTGTTATTTGCGGGTATGCCAAATGTTATTCTGGCCGATAATCAGGTCGGAACAGAAACACTTTCGTAAAAATTAGGAATTTCTTTATGAAAGGAATAAGGGAAGAGCAGCTTAAGCTTACGAAACGGTTTCAGAGCTGTTTTTTTGTGCCGAATTTGGCGTCCCACTCGCGCCGGTAGCTACGGGATTGCTTTCTGCCTTTCAGCCATAAATAGGTACATACCACGCAAACACCCGCCGAGAAGACGATATTGCGCATGTCCTGATCGTAGAAAATGACCAGTACACAATCGAGAGCCGCCACGATAGCGAACCATTTATGCATGTGCACCTGCCGGCGGGTTTCCGCATTCAGGCGTTTGAGCTGACGTCCTTCATCCAGGACTTTTCGTTTATCCATCGCAATTTCCTGGTGGGAGTGAGTGAATAGCGTTGTCGTGCTTCTTAGAAGAATAGCAAATCACAAAAGTGAAAAGCTTCAATGCGATATTAACTGATTCGAAAATAATTATCGCGGAGTAAACACTCAAGCAATCGACCGAATAACCGCGCTTATTGACTGATTTCACAGTCTTTTGCCTGGACTCGTCGGACGCAGAAAATAGTCGTTTTGGTGAAAAAGTATTACCAATTGCTGCTGAGCATTGATTTCTCAGTATGACGTAGATTATCGTTTCGGAATAATCTTAATTTTCGGTGAGATAATGAGCGATTCATCATCACGAAAGATCGTTGACGGTGCCAACATTTATCAGGACTTCGAAACCCGTTTTTACGAATGGGAAGACGGGATGTCCAGCGCCGGTTTTAAACTGGAGCTGCCGGATCGCCACCGCGAAGAGTTTGATTGGGGCGTCACCGGCTACAATTTTGGCCGCGTCATCGGCGGCGTACTGACGGTCAGCGAGCACGACATCAACCGGCAGTATGGAAACTTGTTTTCGATGCCTGATCACATCGTAATCTTTATCGTGATTGTCGGCGGAATGTCGTGCCAGTGTTTTGGTGAACGTTTCGAATTAATTCAGGGCGATATCCTGATTCAGGATATGTCGCAGCCTATCAAAATCCACGTTTATCCTGGTGAAAGTAAGCCGCGTCTGGGCTCGTATCAGTACATTATTATGCCCAAGCACAGCCTACACTTTAATGTCGATATAGCCTCGCTGCATGGCAAGCGTATTCCTGCGGCTTCGCCGGTAAACATCATTTTGCGTAACCACTTTGCGACGATGGTGCAGGTTTTTGATCAGATGACGGAACAGGAAGTGCTGAGCACCGGTGAAGGTGCGGCCTCGGTGTTTCTACAAACGCTGCATCTGGTGGCGGGTAAAAAAGTCGAACATCCGTTTGAGCAAAGTGCGCGGCTGGAAAGGATCTGCCTTTACATTGAGAAGCATCTTAGCAAGCCCATCAGCATCGACGTCTTATGTAAAAACTTCGCAATTTCACGATCCGGTTTGTACCGGTTATTTGAGCCGCTTGGCGGTATTGCGCAATTTATACGCAGCCGTCGTCTTCTGCTGGCAAAACGTTTATTACGCACATCTTCGATGTCGGACCAAAGTCTGGCGGCCATTGCACGCCATTGCGGTCTTGAACTGAGCGCGCTGCGCCGGTACTTCCATGAGTTTTACGGCACCACGCCATCAGAGATGCGGGAGAAATATCGCCGCGACTCAGAACAATCCGGACAGGCCGATGCTACGCATGTGAATTGGGTCAGCTCGCTTTAATGGTTGATTTGTCGAACCTTGTACGAAATTTGTTAAAATTATATGCATTTCGTGATCTGTCACTATTCTGAATTTTGCCCGTGAAGGGCTGAATCAGGGCCGTTTTTCCGGTTAAACACAGTAGACTTGGTGGAATATTCACCAGTAATCATTGAGAGTGCATTATGTTAGTCCCTCAACAGGCAGTTGATGAACAAGCTCGTCTTGCCTTACTGGCTTCTCTGGGCATAGTAGATTCCCCCAGAATTGAGGAAATCGACCGCATTACCCGGATGGCAGCCCGCCAGTTTCAGGCAAAGGCCGTCGTTGTTTCACTGATTGATGCTGACCGGCAATGGTTTTTGTCCCACACCGGCGTTGATATCAATGAGTCTCCCCGCGATACCTCGTTTTGTGGTCACACTATTCTCCAGCAATGCCCGCTGATTGTCCGCGATGCGCGGCTGGATTTACGCTTTCACGACAACCCGCTGGTGGCCGGTGATCCCCACATTGTCTTTTACGCAGGCTGTGCGCTGTACTCAAAGGAGGGCGTGGCGCTCGGTGCGTTGTGCCTGATTGACGACCGCACGCGGGAGTGGAGCGAAGAAGATCAGCAGACGCTGACGGACATGACTGCGCTGGTACAAAGCTACATCTTTCACCTGGAAAACCGCCAGTACACCGCGCGGGTGGAAGACAACCTCGCCAAAAGCGAAGCCTTATTTGAGCAGACGTTTGCCCACGCGGCAGTCGGTTTCTCTCTCGTCGGGCTGGACTGGCGCTGGTTACGCATCAATCCGCAGGTTTGCAACATGCTCGGTTACGCCGAATATCAGCTGCGGACCTGCTTACTCCACGATGTTACTCATCCGGACGATCTCTACGCTGAAAACATTCTCGTACCGCGCCTGCTGTCGGGTGAAATCAACAGTTTCAGCGTTGAAAAACTGCTACAGCGCGCGGACGGCAGCACGCTTTGGGTGACGCTGACGGCTTCTCTGGTGCGTAACGCGACCGGTGACGCGCACCACTATATCGTCGTCATCAGCGATATCACTGAACGAAAGCATATCGAACAGGCGCTCTATTCCTTACAGGAAGATCTGGAGCGACGCGTGGCCGCGCGCACGCACGAGCTTCAGATGGCGATGGACCAGCTTCATCAGGAAATAGCGCAGCGCCTGACCCGCGAACGCGAGCTGACTGAAAGTAAAAATCGCCTCAGGGCCATAACCGATAACATTCCGGCCCTGATTTGCCACGTGGATGCCAATGAACAATATACGTTTGTGAACCATTTCCACGCGAACTGGTACGGCGTGGAAGAAAACAAAGTCAACGGGCAGCAGGTCAGGGATGTGGTGGGGTACGAGAGTTACGAAAAAATTCAGCCCTATATCCGGCAGGTTTTGCAGGGCATGACGGTCAGCTACGAAATTGAATTATCCGATGATTCCCGTTACGGCAAGGGCGGCGTTCTGCACACCACGCTGATCCCCTGTGATGATGTACGTAACGGATACTACGGTCTTTCCACTGATATCAGCGAAATCAAAGAACTTCAGGCGCAGCTTGAGTTCGAGGCCAATCATGATTCACTGACCGGATTACCTAACCGGCGTGCATTCCAGCAGTCACTGATTTATGCCGCAAAACAACAAGAAAAAGCAGATAAAGACATCGCATTACTCTTTTTAGATATTGATAACTTTAAAGCTTACAACGACACCTACGGGCACGAATTTGGCGATTTGATCCTGAAATTTTTCGGTCATACCTTACGCGATAATCTGCGTTCACAGGACATTGTGGCGCGGCTGGCGGGCGATGAGTTTACGGTTTTACTCGGGCATCTGGTGAACACCGAAAATGATGTCAGCCGCATTTGTATCAGCCTGATGAGCGCCTTACACTCCATCGAACGCGTGGCCGGTGTGCCGGTGGCATTGTCGGCGAGTATCGGTGTGGCGGTCGGGCGGGCGCGCCAGCCTTTGTTACCGGATACGCTGATGGCCAGAGCCGATGCGGCAATGTACCGGGCGAAGCAGAGCGGGAAGGGGCGCTATTACTTAGGATAAAAAGTATTTAGGATCGAAAGTGTTTGGAGCAGGGAATTGAGCACAAAAAAAACGCCTCCCGAAGGAAGCGTTTATCAACACGGAGAACGTTCTGTAATTACTTACTGAGCAGAAGCCAGTTCAGCTTGTTTTTCGTCAGTTTCACGGTCAAGCGTCATGCGGTGCAGCTTAGATGCTGTAACCAGCATCAGTACAGCAATCACGCCGGTCGCGATACCAATTTGCAGGAACACGTGGCTGTAGATTGCCAGTGAAGCGTGCGCATCATCGATATCCGCAGGAACCGCGGTCAGGTTCGCCACATAACCCGCGATAATCGCAGCCGCGGCGGTTGTCAGGAACCATGCGCCCATGATGAAGCCCATCAGACGTTGTGGAACCAGCTGTGCCACCATCGCCAGACCCAGACCAGAAATCATCAGCTCACCGATACTCTGCAACGCATAGCTCAGCACCAGCCAGTTAACAGACACAATCCCGTGTTCGTTGGCGAGGCTTGCACCCCACGGCAGCACCAGGAACGCACCTGAACACAGCACCATACCAATCGCAAATTTATGCGGCATTGGCATGCGGTCACCCACTTTGGTGTAAACAGCCGCCAGAATCGGGCTGGCAACCATGATCCAGAACGGGTTCAGTGCCTGGAATTGCTCAGGCTGGAAGCTGATACCCAGCAGATCGTGACCGACGTTATGAATAGCGAAGAAGTTCAGAGACGTTGGCATCTGGCTGTACAGCACGAAGAACACAACCGCTTCCATCATCAGCAGGAACGCCACAATCATCTTACGGCGTGCGATGCCTTGCATGGCGAAGGTTTCTTTCGCAAACACAATGATGATACCGACAGAAACCACACCCAGAACCATACGTGCGATGGTTTGGTTATGCAGCAACCAGCTGGAAACAAACACCAGCGCCACGACGCCAACCAGCACCATCAGTAATTTTTGGAACTGAAGTGGCGCGAAGTCTGGTTTTGAACCCTGACGTTTCACCCATTTACGGCAGAACAGGAAGTTCACGATAGTGATCAGCATACCGACGACGCTCAGGGAGAACGCGACGCTCCAGCCATACTTCGCGGCCAGCCAAGGTGTGGCGAGCATAGAGAAGAATGAACCGATGTTGACCGACATGTAATACATGGTGAATGCGCCATCAAGACGCGGGTCATCTTTTTCGTAGCAGGTAGAAAGCAATGAGGATGGATTTGCTTTAAACAGGCCGCTGCCGACGGCGATGGTCGCCATACCCAGATAAACCCAGAAGATTTCGTGGCCGGAATAGGCAACGAATGAATAACCCAACGCCAGCACGATCGCACCCAGCACGATCACGCGTTTCGAACCCAGCACTTTATCGCCCAGCCAGCCGCCGATAGCTACAAAGCCATACACAAGCGCACTGAATGAGGAGAAGAGGGTAATGGAGTCAGCTTCACTCAGGCCAAGCATTTTGACCAGGTAAACCGCCATGATTCCTTGCAGGCCGTAATAACCGAAACGTTCCCACAATTCGATGGAGAAGATCAGATAAAACGCTTTTGGCTGTTTGAACGCGTTCAGACTCACGCTTTCATTATTTGGTGTTTTGTTTGCAGTTGACACTCGTACCTCTGTTTATTCCTTTCGCCCGTGAATGGCGAAAACGCATAAGTGGCGCGAAATAAGCACCCTTTGCATTGTTATAAGATGGGATGACGGCAGGTAATGTTCACTATCTTCGTAAATGAGGCAAGGAGTTTGAAATGTATCGTTACATTTAACTTATCCGTCCTGATTAAACTATGTTCGAAATGTTATGCAGAATTAACGTTTATGTTTTCTAAATAGACAATGTGAAAATGTTGTATGAATAATAATCCGGAAGTGTAATTCGTTTTTGTTTTACATGAAAAGTCATAGGTGGGTTCATCGGCTGAAAAAGCGTGAATATGCAGTGAATATCTCTGGTTGATGGTGGCTGCTGCGGGGTTTTATGAATCAAAGCATGGTGGGTGAAGTTGTGACCAGAGCAGCAAATAACCTGATGTGATCTGCCTCTCGTTTTAACACTAAATTTCCGGTTGAAAATAAGATTAGTACGACTTATGGCGGTTAGAAGGCGGAGGCATTTACATTTAATGGATTCGGCAGGCGAATATCCTGCCGAAAAGGAGGGGCAAAGCATGAATGAAAAACGCGCCCTGCATTATCTGTTGAGCGTATCGCCCAACGTCTGAATCAGACGGTTCGACCAGCTGAACAACGCTGCGGTCAGCAGGATATCCAGAGATTGTACGGCACTGTAACCCGCGTCAGACAAACCGTGCAGACGGCGTGCGTCAAAACGTTCCGGTGTACGGGTTAACGTAATCACGGCTTCGAGCAACGCCGCTTCTTTGGCATCTGCCCGTTTTTGCGAGACAAAATCAACGGCGTCATCACGATGGCTTTCTTTAAACAATTCCTCGATCAGCGTTTCACTTCCGCCCGCTTCCAGATAGAGACGGCCGTGGATCCCCGCGCAGTACAGACAACCGTTTAACTGCGACGTCGTCACCGCCGACAACTCGCGCCACGCGGCTTTCGGGCGTTCGCCAGCCTGCATAATATTATTGAACACGGCTGAGAATTCGCTCAGCGCATCGGCGTCGTGTACCAGCAGCGTATAGAAAGAAGAAGAACGGGCATCCGGTGCGATCAAATCCAGCACATCCTGCTGGTGACGGCTGGCGGTTTCCGGCACCACTTCCGGCAAACGCGATGTCCATTGCAGCATCGCCAGTGAGAACCCTTTTTGCTCGCATCCTTCCGGCGACGGGAATCCTGGTAATACAGCCGCCGCGCGGCCACGCAGACCGTTAAGAACGGCCAGCACGCGCGCCTGATAGCTGACAAAACCGATGAGCTGCGTGAACGTGACAATATCGCGCGTGCTCAGCCCGACGTCGTAAAGCTGACTGAGCATCGGTGCGGTAATTAACGTGGGTTGCGTGGCGAGTAAGCGGGCGAACTGGGTAATGTGGGTCTGGCGGATGTTACTTTCACGTGAGGCGTCGGGGCTGGAAAGGGGGGCGAGGCGGGCAGCGTAATGGCTACAAAGACATTGTACGCCGCTCACCTGCGCGACTGTCAGCGCACTGCTGAGGCGGTCATATAAGGACAAGGTTTCGGTACGCGAAACGCTCAGGTTGTCCGGAAAGAGCACGTCGTAACAGGCGCGGGAAGCGCGCAGCAAACCCTGGCGGTCATTAATCAGCGGGCGAAGCGTCGGGTCGAGCTGGTTTTCCAGTCCGAGTAAAAAGCGATCCTGAATCAACGCGGCATGAGGATCGAGTGGCAGGTGACCATACTGGCTGGATTGTGTTTCGTGATACCAGCCGCTGTGCGCGGCCTTGCGTTGTTGTTCCATGATCGGGTCCTTTGCTTCAAGCCTGTCACTCAGGCGAATTTACAGACCCTATCCTTGCCGATACCGCTGTCGAGATAAAATAATGTTAAGCGATAAATCATAGCGAAATGGAATAGAAGACCGTGAATATTCCAGATGAAGGGATTTCGGCAGACGTTTTATCGACATTTTGTGAAATTAGAATCATAAAAAAACCGGCTCAGGGAGCTGATGCCGGTTTTAGTGCCAGAAAGGCGTGAGAGATCGTCTGTGTCAGTTCCCGTCGCGACGCCAGGCATCGGCAGTTAATGCCTCACCAAAATGGCTGGAGATGAGCCGTTTGGTAAGGTCATGAAGCGGTGCTGCGAGCACTTCCGCCGTGTTTCCCCGCTCAACCACTTCGCCTTCGTGCATCACCAGCACCTGATCGCTGATGTGTTTCATCATGCCCAAATGTTGCGTCACGTAAATATAGGAAATACCCTGCTTTTCCTGCAATTCGAGCATCATGTTGATGATTTGTGAGCGCATGGACATATCAAGCGACGCCAGTGCTTCATCGGCAACAATCACTTTCGGTTGCAGGATTAAAGCACGCGCCAGTGCGACACGCTGCTTTTGCCCGGAGGCCAGCATATGCGGGTAATAAAACGCGTGATCCGGCAACATGCCCACCAGCCGCAAAGTCTGGTTGATACGTTGTTCGCGCTGCTGGGCATCCATCTCGCTGTTGAGGCGAAGCGGTGCTTCAAGCAACTGACCGATGCGCTGACGCGGGTTCAGCGACGTACTCGGATCCTGAAAAATCATGCGGATTTGCTGGCTGCGGTAGCGGTAATCGCGAAACTCCAGCGGATGTTCATCAATCAGGATTTCACCGCCGCTCGGTTCAACCATGCCTGACAGCATCTTCGCCAGCGTGGATTTCCCCGAACCGTTCTCACCAATAATCGCCAGCGTCTGTTTCTCACGCAACGTAAAGCTGACAGGCTTCACGGCATCGAGATCCATCTTGCGGAACAGGCCGGTGCGATAACGGAATGTTTTGCTCAGGTTGCGGACTTCAAGCAAGGTCTCGCCCATTATTGCTCCTCCATATTCAGCGGAAAGTGGCAGGCAAATGCATGCGTTTTTGCCAGGCGGAGGCGCGGTGTTTCAATGCATTTTTTCTGCGCATAAGGGCAGCGTGGCCCCAGACGGCAGCCAATCGGCAAATGTTCCAGAGAAGGAATGGCACCCGGCAGCGTATTCAGGCGGCTTTTATGCGGCAGCGAACGGCCAAAGTCCGGCATCGCGCGGATCAGCGCCTGCGTGTAAGGATGATGCGGTGCAGCCAGCAAGTCTTCGCACACGGCACTTTCCACGGTTTGTCCGCAATACAGTACGTTAATGCGGTTGGCCCATTTGCTCATCATTTGCAGGTCGTGGCTGATAAGCAAAATGGTGGTGTTATTGTTCTGATTAAGCCGCGCCAGAAGGCGAAAAATCTGCGCCTGTGTGGTCGGTTCCATGGCGTTGGTCGGTTCATCCGCAATCAGCAAACGCGGCTGATTGGCCAGCGCGATGGCAATCATCACTTTCTGACATTCGCCTTCGGTCAGCTCATACGGATAGCTGGCCATAATGTCTTTATGATCTTTAATCCCGACACGGTGCAGCAGCTCAATGGCGCGTTTTTTACGCCATTTCCAGCGCTGATACCAGCGGCCTTTGTATGTCCAGCCGGGAATGGCCTGAATCAGCTGACGGCCAATGTTTTCGGAAGGATCCAGACAGGACTGCGGTTCCTGAAAAATCATCGACACGTTCTGCCCGACCAGCTTGCGCCGTTCGCGCGGGGACAGCGTCAGCAAATCAATATCATCAAAACGCATCCGGTCAGCGGTGACGCGCCAGTTGTCTTTGGTCACGCCGCAGATGGCTTTGGCAATCAGGCTTTTGCCTGAGCCGGATTCGCCCACCAGCCCGCGAACTTCGCCGGCGTTAAGCGTAATGCTCACGCGATCGACAGCTTTTACCGGGCCGTCAGCGGTCATAAATTCGATTGTCAGGTTACGGATATCAAGTAACGGCATTATTCCACCCCTGCATTAATCGCCCGGCGCACACCATCACCCAGCAGGTTGATCAGCAGCACGCTGACAAGGATTGCGGCACCCGGCAGCATCACCGTCCAGGGCGCGACGTAAACCAGCTCCAGCGAATCACCGAGCATGGCTCCCCATTCCGGTGACGGAAGCTGCGCGCCTAAATCCAGAAAACCTAATGCCGCAATATCCAGAATGGCCATCGACAGCGCGCGGGTAAATTCCGTTGCCAGTACGGCCACAATGTTTGGCAGCACCGCGTAACGCAGGATTTGCCAGGTTGATGCACCGTCCAGACGCACGGCTACCACGTACTCTTTTTCCAGTTCGTCATGCACGGCGCTGTAAATCGTACGGGAAATACGCGGCAACAGCGCCAGCCAGACGGCCAGCATTGCGTGTTCAAGTTTCGGGCCAATAAAGGCCACGACCACAATCGCCAGCAGCAGGGAGGGGATGGACAGCAGCGTATCGAGAATATGGTTGAGGATCGCTGATTTCAGCCCGCGCGTAATGCCCGCCAGCACGCCGATAATCACGCCGCACAGCGACGCCGCGAGGGTAATCACCAGTGCACCGCCGATGGTCGGTGCCGCGCCGGTTAACATCCGGCTGAGTAAATCGCGGCCTAAATCGTCGGTACCGAGGAAGAATGAAACATTCCCGTAGCGCGACCACGACGGCGGCAGCAACTGGTAGCCGAGGAATTGCTGATCAAGCGCATACGGCGCCAGCAGATGACCGAAAACACACAGGAACAGCAGCCCCAGCACGCCGTAGAAGCCGATCATCGACAGCGTATCGCGATAGAAAATCCCCCACGTATGACGCAGCGGGCTGGGAACCTGTTTTTCACGGTATACGTTATCGAAGGGCATACCATTCCTTATGTTTCAATGGATTCATCAGGGCACCGAGAATGTCTGAAAGCACGTTGACGACTATCACCAGCGAGCCCACTACCATCACACCGGCGGAAATCGCGGCGTAATCTTGCTGGCGGATCGCGTTGATCAGCCAGCGGCCAATGCCCGGCCAGTTAAAAACCACTTCCGTGATCATCGCCAGCGTCAGCATGGTGGAAAATTGCAGACCCAGTTTTGGGATAATCGGCGGCAGCGCATTGTGTAAAACATGACGGCGGATAATGGTAAAGCGCGACAGACCGCGGGTTGCAGCGGCTTTCACGTAGTTTTTCGCCAGAACATCATCAGTGGAAATCCGCATCAGGCGGATCACTTCCGTGGTCGGCGCAACGGCCAGCGCGGCAATCGGCAAAATCATGTGGCGGATGGCGCTGATGATCATCTCGTGGCGGTACGGCGAATGCGAAAGCCAGGCATCGACCAGCGTCAGGCCGGTCACAGTTTTCAGCTGATACAACAAATCAAGGCGACCAGAAACCGGCAGCCAGCCGAGCTGTAATGAGAAGAACAGCATCAGCAGAACGGCCAGCCAGAAAACAGGGATGGAAAAACCGAGCAGCGCCAGGCTGCTGATGGCCACATCCGGCCATTTTCCGCGCATTACGCCCGCCAGAATCCCCAGCGGGATCCCGACGAACAGCGCCAGCGCAAAGGCCAGAACGCACAGCTCCATGGTGGCCGGGAATACCGCTTTCAGCTGATAAGTAATGCTTTCGCCGTTGATGCTCGAGACGCCAAAATCAAACTGGCACAGCCCCATGAAATAAAAGCGATAAGCATCCCACAAAGATGCACCGCGCAGCGGCGCATTCGGCGTGAAATAGCTCAGGCTGAACGCTACCAGACTGAGGAAAAACAGCGTGACCAGCAGCAACAAAATGCGGCGTAACGTGAAGATAATCATGGTGCTTTCCTTCCTTCGTCATCACGGAAGACGCCTGCGAATGAAGAGTTGCCGAACGGACTCAGAACCAGCCCTTTGATGTCGTAACGGTAAGCCTGAAGACGCAGCGAGGAAGCCAGCGGCAGCACCGGTAATTCCTGTTCGAGGATTTTTTGTGCCTGCTGATAAAACTCAATGCGCTGGGAAAGCTGCTGTGACAACAGGCCCTGACGCAGTAATTCATCAAACGCCGGATCACACCAGTGAGCATAGTTGGTCTGTGAATGAATCGCTGCACAACTGAGCATCGGGCGGAAGAAACTGTCCGGGTCATTACTGTCCGTCGACCAGCCGGTCAGCGTCAGGTCATGGTTCATCTCCATCAGCTTGGCTTCCTGGAAACGGCCTTCAACCGGCACAATCGTCACTTTAATCCCCACCTGCGCTAAATCCGCCTGAATAAGTTCAGCGGTTTTCAGCGGGCTCGGGTTAAACGACTGCGACGCCGTCGGCACCCACAGATGCAGATTCAGTTTTTCCTGCCCGAGATCTTTGAGGATTTGTCTGGCTTTGGCCGGATTGTATTCCGTCACCTGCGCATTGCTGTCATACGCCCACGAGGCGCGCGGCAAAATGGACGCCGCCGTTTCTGCCGTGCCGTAGTAAATCGACTGCATCAGACGCTGGTTATTAATAGAAAGCGCCACGGCCTGACGGATACGCGGATCGTTAAGCGGCGCTTTATTGGTATTAAACGCCAGATAGGCAACATTCATGCCCGGACGCAGGGAAAGACGCAGACGCGGATCTTCACGCAAAATCGACAGCTGGCTGGCCGCCGGATACGCCAGAACATCGCACTCACCGGTGAGCAATTTAGATAAACGTCCTGTGCCGCCGACGCCCATGTCGATCACAATCTGCGCCATGCGCGGCGTGCCTTTCCAGTATTGCCCGTTGCGTTCAAGACGCACGTACTGGCCGGTGCGGTATTCGCCCAGCTGGAACGGGCCGGTGCCGACGGGCTGACGGTCTATTTCTTCTTCATTGCCTGATTTCGTCAGACTGGCTGCATATTCAGCGGAAAGTACCGGCGCGTAATGGGTCGCCAGATGCCAGAGGAAAGAGGCATCGGGATTGTTCAGGCGAAACTCGACTGTGTAGTCATCGAGCTTTTTGATGCTTTTCACCGTTTTGGCAAACTGCAAACTGTCGAAATACGGGTACTCTTCGCCGTTAACGCCGTGGAAATGATTATTCGGATCAATGATGCGTTGGAAGCTGAACACCACGTCATCGGCGTTCATTTTACGTGAAGGTGCAAACCCGCTGGTTTTCTGAAAAGGCACATCTTTGCGCAGATGGAAACGGTAGGTTGCGCCGTCGTCGAGCACTTCCCAGCTTTGCGCCAGTTCAGGGATCAGGCGATAGGTATACGGGTCAACGTCCAGCAGACGGTCGTAAAGCTGTGCAGCGAGCGTATCAATAATCAGCCCGCTGCTGGCTTTTTGCGGATTGAAGGTATTGACCATGCCGTTGACGCAATAGACAAAGCCGCTCTGGCGAATATCTTTGACTGGCGCGCTGGCCACCGTCGGGCTGGCATGTGTTGGAGCAGTCTCAGCAAAAACTGCTGTGGACAAACTGCTCAGTAAAAGCATCCACAAAGTTAGACGACGCATAAAGGCTTCAAAGTTAAGGTGCAATGCCTTAAGTGTACCGTACTCTGCGAGGTACCCCAATCCATTGCACAAAACAGGGTGAAATCCTGCGGCACTTCGCGCAGATTTTATCCGTTCCTTCAGAAAACTCTTGAAATCGCGCTGGCATTGTTATGTTATATTATAACAATAATTGCAGGCGAAGTATTTTGCCTGCGCGGTCTTCTGATTCGAGGTTAACTATGTCTTTACTGCCCGTCACCGTGCTTTCCGGCTTTCTGGGCGCGGGGAAAACTACCGTGCTGAACCACATTCTGAACAACCGTGAGGGCATGCGCGTAGCGGTGATCGTCAATGATATGAGCGAAGTCAATATTGATGCGGCGCTGGTCGCTAACGAAATTACGCTCGACCGCCAGCAGGAAAAACTGGTGGAAATGAGCAACGGCTGCATCTGCTGCACGTTGCGGGAAGATTTACTGATTTCCGTGCGCGAACTGGCACAGGCGGGGCGGTTTGATTATCTGCTGATTGAATCGAGCGGTATCTCAGAGCCGCTGCCCGTGGCGGAAACCTTTACGTTTGAAGATGAAAACGGCGAAAGCCTTTCACAATTTGCGCGGCTGGATACGCTGGTCACCGTCGTGGATGGCGTCAATTTTATGCAGCAATATCAGGAAGCCCGCAGCGTTCAGGAGGCGGGTGAAAGTCTGGGCGAGGACGACGCGCGCAGCGTGACCGATCTCCTGATTGACCAGATTGAATTTTGTAACGTCTTACTGGTAAGCAAAACGGATCTGCTCGACAGCCAGCAGCAGCGTGAAGTGATTGCTTTACTGAAAAGCCTGAACCCGGCAGCGCAAATCATTCCTATATCACCGGGCAGTTTGCCGCTGGAAAATGTGCTCAATACCGGCCTTTTTGATTTTGCCAAAGCGCAGCAGGCTCCGGGCTGGCTGAAGGAGCTGCGCGGTGAACATACGCCGGAAACCGAGGAGTACGGCATCAGCAGTTTTGTCTACACCGCGCGCCGGCCGTTTGATCCGGATAAATTTTATCGCGTGGTACACGGCGACTGGGGTGGCGGGACGTTGTTGCGGTCGAAAGGTTTTTTCTGGCTGGCGACGCGCCCGCGTTTTGCCGGGCAGTGGAGCCAGGCGGGCGGGATCGCGCGTTATGGCATGGCGGGGATTTTCTGGCGCGCATTGCCCGAAAATGACTGGCCGCAGGATGAAGAAACCCGCCAGCAAATCATGGAAAAGTGGGTTGAGCCGTTTGGCGATATGCGTCAGGAGCTGGTATTCATCGGCCAGCATCTGGATAAAGAAGAGATTATTCACCGGCTGGATGCATGTCTGCTGAGCGAGCAACAAATGGCTGAAGGGATCGACAGCTGGATGGCGATGGCCGATCCTTTCCCTGAATGGTAGTCCGTAATGTCGGTAAGGTTGTTCAAAAAGTAGCCGTAAAAACAGTGTGGTAATGAGAAATATTCTCAACAAAACACTTTACAGACGATACTGAGAACCATTATCATTCTTTTCACCGGACGAGAGGTGTCCCGCCAGGGGCGTTAATCGCGAGGTACGACATTGCTCACATTGCTTCCAGTATTACTTAGCCAGCTCGGGTGCTGGCTTTTTTTTGCCTGTTATTCAGTCACTTTCCTGCGCATTCACCTGTATTCCGTGCTTTTTCAACATTCCGCGTAATTGATGATACGTCACGTTTAGCAGCTCAGCGGCTTTGCGCTGGTTGAAACGCGCCTGCCGCAACGCCTGCTCAATCAGATTTTTTTCCTGACCGGTGACCCATTGTTTTAAATCCAGCGGCAACGCCGGTAACGAAACACTTTCACGCGGTTCCTCCGGTGCGGAATACGCTGCCCGCTGAGCAAACGGATTCAGAATAATGTTATCCAGCGGAAAATCGCTGGTACCGTGCCGGTACATCGAGCGCTCCACGACGTTTTTCAGTTCGCGGATATTGCCCGGCCAGCGATAGTGCATCAGCGTTTCGCGGGCATGTCCGGTAAAACCGGGGAACAGCGGCAGGGAGAGTTCGCGGCACATCTGGATGGCAAAATGCTCAGCCAGCAACATGATGTCCTGCTGGCGCTCACGCAGCGGCGGAAGCTGAACGACGTCAAACGCCAGACGGTCGAGCAAATCCGCGCGGAATTTTCCGGCGGCGGCCAGTGCCGGAAGATCATCATTCGTCGCGCATACCAGCCGCACATCGACCTGTAACGGCTGGCTGCCGCCGACGCGTTCCAGATGTCCGTATTCGATCACGCGTAATAATTTTTCCTGCACCAGCATCGGCGCGGTTGCCAGTTCGTCGAGAAATAACGTGCCACCGTCTGCCCGTTCAAAGCGTCCGAGATGGCGCTTCTGCGCGCCGGTAAACGCACCGGCTTCGTGGCCGAACAGCTCGGAATCCAGCAGATTTTCATTGAGCGCGGCGCAGTTCAGCGAAATGAACGGCCCCTGCCAGCGCGGTGACAGATAATGCAGACGGTGCGCGATGAGTTCCTTACCGCTGCCGCGTTCACCGGTCACCAGAACCGGTTTATTCAGCTTCGCCAGTTGCGAAACCTGTTCCAGCACTTCGATAAACGCATTGGCTTCGCCGAGTAAATTGTCTGTGTTATCAGGCATGAGGCTTTCCTTGTGTGGTGAAACACACTAACTCTTAGTGAAAATAATCATCTTGGAAATTAAGCATAGCAGAGACGAAAATAAAAAATTCAATTTATTCATGAAGATAATGATTTTAAAAAGTTGGCACGGATCCTGATATAGGTTTATCGCCGCGGATGAAAATTTTCCTGCGGCTTTAACCGGTAAACAATTGGCCGGAAACCAAACAGAATCAAAGAGGAATTTCGATTATGGGTATTTTTTCTCGCTTCGCTGACATCATTAACGCCAACATCAACACCTTGCTGGATAAAGCAGAAGATCCGCAAAAACTGGTTCGTCTGATGATTCAGGAAATGGAAGACACGCTGGTGGAACTGCGTTCAACCTCTGCCCGCGCGCTGGCAGAAAAGAAACAGCTGATCCGCCGCATTGATCAGGGTGAATCCCAGCAGATTGAATGGCAGGACAAAGCCGAACTGGCCCTGCGTAAAGACAAAGACGATCTGGCGCGTGCTGCGCTGATTGAGAAACAGAAATTGTCCGAGCTGGTGGCGACGCTGAAAAACGAAGTGACCGTCGTTGAAGAAACGCTGGATCGCATGAAGTCAGAAATTGGCGAGCTGGAAAGCAAACTGACTGAAACCCGTGCCCGCCAGCAGGCGCTGACGTTACGTCATCAGGCGGCAGCCTCTTCGCGTGACGTTCGTCGTCAGCTCGACAGCGGTAAAATTGATGAAGCGATGGCGCGTTTTGAGCAGTTCGAACGCCGTATCGATCATATGGAAGCAGAAGCGGAAAGCGTCAGTATTGGCAAAAAGAAATCGCTGGATCAGCAGTTTGCTGAGCTGAAAGCCGACGATGAAATCAGCGCGCAAATTGCTGCCCTGAAAGCCAAAATGAACGGTAATCAGGACGCGTAATATTCCGGTAAACCTGCCTGTCCGCAGGCAGGTTATGCGGGGTTAACGCACCCATAAGACTCATCAGAATTAAGGATAAATAATGAGCTTCCTGTTTTTAGCAATTCCGCTGACTATTTTTGTTTTATTCGTGGCGCCTGTCTGGTTATGGCTTCACTACAGCAACCGCCAGCAAAATGGCAGTCAGCTCAGTCAGCATGAGATACAAAATCTCTCGAACCTGACACATGAAGCGCAGCGCATGCGCGAACGTATTCAGGCGCTGGAAGAAATTCTGGACGCCGAGCATCCGGGCTGGAGGCAATCATAATGGCGACGCGTTTGTCTGAGAAAAAACTCTACCGCGTGCCGGAAGAGGGCGTGGTGAAGGGCGTGCTGGCCGGGCTTTCGCACTATCTCGGCGTACCGGTCAAACTTCTGCGCATCATGGCGGTGTTGTCGGTGTTTTTTGGCCTGTTCATGTTCACGCTGGTGGCTTACATCATTCTGAGTTACGTGCTCGATCCGGTTCCGGCCAGCGAATATGACGAAGAGACCGCGCCATCGCCGCGCAGTTTACTCGAAGAAGCCGATCGCGAGCTGAAAGCCAGCGAGCAGCGTTTGCGGCAGGTTGAACGTTACGTCACCTCAGAAACTTTTGGCGTACGCAGCCGCTTCCGCCAGCTTTAGCCTGATTCTTCGCTACGCCTCTGGCCGCCGGACAACGCTCCGGCTGCTATTTTTCCCCTCACGTCCGCTTAAGGAAACCTTATGGCCCGTTACCTGAATTCCCCGCTGCCGGGTAAGAGCAGCTGGTTTTCCAAAATTCTCAGCGTGGTCATCACGCTGGCGCTGACCTTTGGCCCGGCCGGGCTGGCAGCGCGTGTGCTGGGCGTGGTGGGAAAAGGCCCACTCAGGTACGTTTTGGCACTACTATTAGAACCGTTATTTAAACGAATTTTGACCGCGCTGTTTGGGCGCTACGCCAGGGAGAGCAATGAAAAGACTACAAAACGAGTTTAATTCACTGATCAATCGCGGGATGGACAGGCATCTGCGGCTGGCCGTCACCGGTTTAAGCCGCAGCGGAAAAACAGCCTTTATCACCGCATTCGTTAACCAGCTTCTACACATGCACAGCGGCGCACGTTTGCCGCTGTTTTCGGCTGCGCGGGAAGAACGCCTGCTCGGCGTAAAGCGCGTTCCTCAGCGTGATCTGGGCGTGTCGCGCTTTGCTTATGATGAAGGCCTGGCGTCACTTTACGGCACGCCACCTGCGTGGCCGACGCCAACGCGCGGTGTCAGTGAAATCCGGCTGGCACTGCGTTACCGCTCCAATGATTCCCTGCTTCGCCACTTCAAAGACACCTCGACGCTATATCTTGAAATTGTCGATTATCCGGGCGAATGGCTGCTGGATTTGCCGATGCTGGAGCAAAATTATCTCGACTGGTCGCGCCAGATGGCGGGGCTGTTACAGGGCGATCGCGCTGAATGGGCGAAGCCCTGGCTGGAACTGTGCCAGCAATGCGACCCGCTGGCACCCGCCGATGAAAATCTGCTGGGCGCGATTGCGCAGGCGTATACCGATTACCTGATCCGCTGCAAAACCGAAGGCCTGCACTTCATTCAGCCGGGGCGTTTTGTTCTGCCGGGCGATTTAGCCGGTGCGCCCGCATTGCAGTTTTTCCCGTGGCCGGAAATGCATCAGTACAGCGACGCACAGCTGGCGCAGGCAGATAAAAACAGCAATCTCGGCATGCTGCGCGCGCGGTTTGAGTATTACTGCCAGAATATTGTGAAAGGTTTCTACAAAGAACACTTTGTCCGCTTTGACCGCCAGATTGTGCTGGTGGATTGCCTGCAACCGCTCAACAGCGGGCCGCAGGCGTTTAACGATATGCGTCTGGCGCTGACGCAGCTGATGCAAAGTTTCCACTACGGTAAACGCACGCTGTTCCGCCGCCTGTTTAATCCGTGCATCGATAAACTGATGTTTGCGGCCACCAAAGCTGACCACATCACCGGCGATCAGCATGCGAACCTGGTTTCGCTGTTGCAGCAACTGGTGCAGGAAGCCTGGCAAAATGCGGCCTTTGAAGGCATCAGCATGGACTGCGCTGGCCTGGCTTCCGTTCAGGCGACCGAAACCGGCATGGTGGAATACCAGGGGCAAAGTCTGCCAGCGCTGAAAGGCCACCGTTTACAGGATGGCGCGCCGCTGACGGTGTTTCCCGGCGAAGTGCCTGCACGTTTGCCGGGCGCAGCGTTCTGGCAAAAACAGGGTTTTCATTTTGACGAGTTTCGTCCGCGCGAAATGAGCGTGGACACGCCGTTGCCGCACATCCGTCTGGATGCGGTGATGGAGTTTTTACTGGGAGATAAAATGCGATGAGCGAACCGATAAAACCGCGTATCGATTTTGAAACGGAATTAAAAGCGCCTGCGGATCCGGTGATCAAACCGGCGCTGGCCTTTGACGAAATGATTTCAGAACGTTTTATTCCGGTGACCGCCGAAACCGACGAACAGCAGGAAGAGGGCGAAGCCGAAGCGGTACTCAGCCGTGCGCTCAAACCGCGCCGCAGTTTATGGGGCAAAATTGTGCGTCTTGGCGTTGCGGTGCTGGGTATCAGCGTCGTGGCGCAGGGCGTGCAATGGGTGCATCAGGCGTGGGTTCAGCAGGATTGGGTGGCGCTCGGCGCCTGCACGGCGGGCGGCCTGATTATTGTTGCGGGCGTGGGTTCCGTGGCAACTGAATGGCGTCGCCTGTACCGGCTGCGTCAGCGCGCTGATGAACGTGATGTGGCGCGGGATTTACTGCACAGCCACGGGCTGGGGCAGGGGCGTGCATTCTGTGAGAAACTGGCCGCGCAGGCCGGGCTGGACAACAGCCACCCGGCATTGCAACGCTGGCAGGCGTCACTCCATGAAACGCAAAACGACCGCGAAGTGGTCGAGCTTTATGCCCGCTTAGTCCAGCCGGTTCTGGATGCGCAGGCGCGCCGTGAAATCAGCCATTCCGCCGCGGAATCTGCGCTGATGATCGCCGTCAGCCCGCTGGCGCTGGTGGATATGGCCTTCATCGCCTGGCGAAACCTGCGTCTGGTGAACCGCATCGCGGTGCTTTACGGCATCGAACTGGGTTATTACAGCCGCATCCGGTTATTCCGTCTGGTGCTGCTGAATATGGCATTTGCCGGCGCGTCCGAACTGGTACGCGAAGTGGGCATGGACTGGATGTCGCAGGATCTGGCGGCGCGCCTTTCTGCCCGTGCTGCGCAAGGTATCGGAGCCGGTTTGCTGACCGCGCGTCTGGGTATCAAAACCATGGAACTGTGCCGTCCGCTGCCGTGGCTGGAAGGTGACAAACCTAAACTCGGCGATTTCCGTAAGGAACTGGTCGGTAAGCTGAAAAACAGCATGGTGAAAACGGATAAAACGAAAGCCGGTGTTTAAACGTTAAGATATAAAAAAGCCCCGCGTGAGCGGGGCCTGAATTACGCTGAATAACCTTTAATTACTAGGTCGTCAGATAGTTCTGTGCTTTAGCAAGACCATCGGAAATTTGTGAATACGCCTTGTTCACCGCATTACTGGTGTCACTTACCGCGTCCTGACCAAAGTTTGAGAGGCGATCGGCAACTTTATTGATATCTTCCGACCAACCCGCACCATTAACCATTTCAATATCATGTTCTGTTAATTGTTTCATCTTAGGCCTTCCTTTTAATCTGTTAAAGCAAGTCCCCGAAAATCCGGGGGCGATGAAAACATTGAGTAATGCTATGGAGATAATTTCTACGCAATGTCTTCACGGGGATTAAGCCTAGAGCACCACGACTGAAATTAGACTAGGAATAATCTCCTAAGTGAAATGTCGAGTTTAACCTGTTGTTTTAAAGGCTAATTAATAGTTAATAAAATCTGAATAATTTATTTTCCGGACAAAAATTAATCTTATTCACTTTGGGTATTATTAATTCCGGGTGATTGATGCAATGTCTTCCGATGATATTGAGTGGTGACAATTTCATCATGAAAATAAAGGATTATCCTGTTTCAGAGTAATCGCGGTGGCAGGCCGTTTTCTGGCTGCTATCTTTTTGGGATTCTGTTTTTCCGGATCACAAAATATGCTCTTTCGCAAAGAGGTGAATGATCATCAGCAAAACCACTGGACGGGTAAGGCTTTATTACTCGCTGGGTGGCCTTTATGGATTGTGACTTCACTGACGGCCATTTTTATATTGGCTCTACTGATATTCCTAATCTTCGCAAACTACACCCGACGAATTAATGTCAGCGGTGAAATTATTACTCAGCCGCACAGCATCAATTTATTCAGCCCGGAACAGGGCGTGGTTACCGGTTTGTATGTTGATACCGGCAAACCGGTGAAAAAAGGCCAGCCGCTGTATGAAATCGACGTCAGCCGGGTGACGCAGGCGGGGAATGTCAGCACCACCACGCTGGCTGCCATTAAAAAACAACGTGAGCAAATTGACGCCATTATTGTGCAGCTTCAGCACAATAAGCAGGAAACGCTGGAAAACCTGCAACAGCAGCTCGACCAGTATCAGAAGGCGCATCAGGTGTCACAAAGCATGGTGGATTCCGCGCAGGAAGGGCTGGACGCCATGAAAAAAAGCATGCAGAACTACGGCGCGTACCAGAAGAAAGGGCTGATCAATACCGACCAGCTGAACAACCAGCGATACCTGTTCTATCAGCAACAAACCTCGTTTCAGAGCCTCAACACGCAGGCAATTCAGGAAGCCTTACAGATAACCAACCTGCGCAGCGAGCTGGTCACCCGCGCGGCTGAATTTGATAACCAGATTTCGCAATATGGTTATCAGCGTAACGATCTGGAACGCCAGCTGGCGCAGGCCGATGCAAAAGGTTCTTTGCTAATTACCGCGCCGACTTCCGGCAAGATTTCCTCGCTGAGCGTCACGCCGGGTCAGATGGTTAATGCCGGTGACAGCCTGGCGCAGCTGGTGCCTGCTAAAAATTCCCCGTTCTTCCTGGTCGCGTGGCTGCCGAATGAAAGCGTGCCTTACGTGAAAGCCGGTGAACATATCAACATCCGCTACGAAGCCTATCCGTTTGAAAAATATGGCCAGTTCCCCGGCAAGGTCGAATCGATCTCTTCTGCACCCGTTTCCGGACAGGAACTGAATACCTACGCCAGCGCGCCGCGCACGGCCAACGGTACGGTCAGCGGGCCCTATTACAAAGTGATTGTTTCACTGGATAAAAAAGCCATGAACTGGCACGGCGAAACGCTGAACTTATCCAGCGGCATGAAAGCCGAATCAACCTTATTCCTGGAGAAAAGGCCGCTGTATCAGTGGATGTTGTCTCCGTATTACAGCATGAAGAAAAGCGTGGTGGGGCCAATCAATGAATCTCGATAACGTACGCGAGCTGGCTGACCGCCTGCATTTCAGCTGGCGCCACCGGGTGCCGCAAATTATTCAGACCGAAGCCGCCGAATGCGGGCTGGCCTGTCTGGCGATGGTGTGCGGCTATCACGGCAAACACGTTGATTTGCAAAGCCTGCGTCAGCGCTATGGCATTTCGTCGCGTGGCGCAACGCTGCGCACACTGATGGATATTGCCACCGCCAATGAACTGAAATCCCGCGCGCTGAAGCTGGACATCGACGAACTGAATGCCCTGAAAACGCCGTGCATTTTGCACTGGGATCTCAACCATTTCGTGGTGCTGGTTGGCGTGAAACAGGGCAAGGTGATTATTCATGACCCGGCATTCGGGCGGCGTTCGCTGGGTATGCGCGAAGTGTCGGAGCACTTCACCGGCGTCGCGCTGGAGCTGTGGCCGGACAACGGTTTCACCAGCGAAAAACCGCGCGTCCGGCTGGACTTGCGCAAAATGATGGGCAACGTCAGCGGCCTGATGCCGGCGCTGACCAAGATTTTCTGCCTGTCACTGATGATTGAATCGGTCAACCTGCTGCTGCCGGTCGGGATGCAGCTGGTGATGGACCACGTGATCCCGGCGAAAGATCCGGATCTGCTGACGCTGATTTGCCTCGGTTTGCTGTTCTTCATTATTTTCCGCACCGGCGTCAGTATGTTGCGCGCCTGGACGTCGCTGGTCATGAGCACGCTGATTGACGTGCAGTGGAAAGCGCGGCTGTTTGACCATCTGCTGAAACTGCCGCTTGATTACTTCGAAAAGCGCAAACTTGGCGATATTCAGTCGCGCTTTGCCTCTCTCGATACCTTACGTACCACGCTGACCACCAACGTCGTGAACAGCATTATCGACGGCATTATGTCGGTCGGGCTGATCGTGATGATGGTGCTCTACGGTGGCTGGCTGATTTGGGTGATCCTCGGGTTTACCGCCGTTTACGTGGTGTTCCGCCTTACGACGTACAACGCCTATCGTCAGGTTTCGGAAGAACAAATCGTGAAAGGCGCGCGTGCCGGTTCGCATTTTATGGAAACCCTGTACGGCATCAGCACGCTGAAAGCGCTCGGTTTATCGAAAGCGCGTGCCAACTTCTGGCTCAACCTGAACGTGGATAACGCCAATGCGACGGTGCGTAAAACTAAGTTTGAAATGATGTTCACCGGGGGGAACACGCTGATCGCCACGCTCGACCAGGTCGCGCTGCTGTGGCTGGGCGCAACGCAGGTAATCGACGGGCACATGACGCTCGGGATGTTCGTTGCGTTCAATACCTATCGCGGGCAATTTTCCGAACGCGCGGCGAACCTGCTGAACATGGTGTTACAGCTGCGGATGCTTTCACTGCATCGCGACCGTATCGCGGATATTGCGCTGACGGATACCGAGAAATCCCTGCCGGAGCGCGAGTTGCTGCGGGCGGGCGAAGCGGCGTCGCTGGACGTGCGGGATCTGGTATTTCAGTACGACAGCCTTTCAGCACCGCTGATTAACGGCCTGAACCTGTCGGTGGCGGCGGGGGAAAGTGTGGCGATCACCGGGCCGTCGGGGCAGGGGAAAACCACGCTGATGAAAATTATGACCGGTTTACTCTCACCAACCGAAGGCCGCATCCTGATCAACGGTATGGATATCACCACCGCCGGGCTGAACAATTACCGCAGCTGCATCGCCTGTGTGTTACAGGATGATACGCTTTTCGCCGGTTCTATCGCCGAGAACATCGCCAGCTTTGATGAGGCAAAAGACGAAGAGCGGATCATGGATTGCGCGCGGCGCTGCAACATTCATGACGACATCGAACGGATGCCGATGGGCTATGAAACGCTTATCAGCGAACTGGGCGGCAGCTTGTCCGGCGGCCAGAAACAGCGGCTGCTGATTGCCCGCGCGTTGTATCGCCGTCCGGCCATTTTGTTCCTCGATGAAGCGACCAGCCATCTGGATCTCGACAATGAAGCGCGTATCAATCAGGCGATAAGCGAGCTGGATATCACGCGGATATTTATCGCGCACCGGCCATCGACGATTGCCTCAGCCGATCGTGAGATAAAACTCGGTTAATCCTCACTCCGGCGATCCCCTGAACGGGGATCGCCTTTCCAAAAATGCGGCCTCTGTTACATCTCCTCACGGAAAGTTCATCATTTGTTTAAAAGTTATTATAAAATGCGGGCTTCATCGTCTGACGGCGCTGCATTGCCTCCTGCCGTCTGAACTGTCTGCGCTCCTGTTTCTAAAAAATATCAGCGCAACAGATTAATTTTTAGGAGTTTTCATGTCGAATCAGTTCCCGAGCTCACGCCTTCGCCGCCTGAGACAGTCCGAATCCCTGCGCACTCTTTTTCAGGAAACTGAATTTAGCGTCAACGATCTGGTACTGCCGATTTTCGTAGAAGAAGAGACCTCTGAATACGTACCCATCGAAGCTATGCCCGGCGTTTTACGCATTCCCGAATCGCGTCTGGCGTTTGAAATTGAACGCTACGCCCGCGCCGGTATCCGCTCGGTGATGACTTTTGGTATTTCGCATCACATGGATGCGACCGGCAGTGACACCTGGAATGAAAACGGTCTCGTCGCCCGTATGGCGCGTATCTGTAAAGACACCGTGCCTGAAATGATTGTGATGTCCGACACCTGTTTCTGCGAATACACCTCGCACGGCCACTGTGGCGTATTGCACGACCACGGCGTGGATAACGATGCAACGCTTATCAATCTGGGCAAACAGGCCGTTGTTGCCGCCGCCGCCGGTGCCGATTTTATCGCGCCTTCCGCCGCACAGGACGGTCAGGTTCAGGCCATCCGCAGCGCGCTGGACGAAGCCGGATTCATTGATACATCAATCATGGCGTACTCCACCAAATTCGCATCCTCAATGTACGGGCCATTCCGCGAAGCGGGCGGCAGCGTGCTGAAAGGCAACCGCAAGCAATATCAGATGAACCCGATGAACCGCCGCGAAGCGGTGCGCGAGTCACTGCTGGATGAGCAGGAAGGCGCCGATGCGCTGATGGTGAAACCGGCGGGCGCGTATCTGGACATTATCCGCGATATCCGCGAAGCCTCCCGTCTGCCGCTGGCGGCGTATCAGGTCAGCGGTGAATACGCGATGATCAAATTCGCCGCGCAGGCCGGTGCCATCGACGAACGCGCCGTCGTGCGCGAAAGCCTCGGCGCAATCAAACGTGCCGGTGCAGATATCATTTTGACCTACTTTGCGATGGATATTGCCGAGCAGGGGATTTGATTTTCAGCTGACGCTGAGAATGACAAACCGGGCGAAAGCCCGGTTTTTTTATGCCTGAATCACTGCCAGTCAAAATCCTATTTCTTCACAATTCCGGCAATATCATTGGTATTCATCAGATGATAATCGCCGTTCATGTCGGTGTAGCTGGTCATGCCGGTATCGCGGTCGCGGTCGGGTTCGCCGTGGGCGAAAAGCTGGTCGCCGGCTTTGGTGTGTATCACATAATCGCCAGCGCAACCGGTTAATGTCATCGCCAGAACTATCGCCGTCAGGCAGGATAATCTCTTCATTGTTCAGTGGTTTCCTGTTGCAATCATCTGCCCGCATTACAAAACAACCCGCCGCAAGAAGCAAAGGATAAAAATGTCACCAGGCGTAATTGTGTGAACTGAGTGACTGATTTATCACGGCTCATTTTGGTGCACGCGGTTTCGCTATCCTCTTTTTCGTCGCTTTTCAGCACCAGCGCAGTGCGGTGTGATCCCGTCGTCGTTTCTGTCAGTTGCCCGTAACGCGGGCTGAGCGCTATCTATACTCACAGAGCCCGACACATTCTCAGAGCATTGGAAACACTGGCAGATATTTTGCTTATGTTTCTTACTTTTGATTCAACCTCGGGAAACCTTTCGTCTTTTGGCTTCAGCCGTGAATTTCAAAATTAAGCTTCAGAATTTTCTTTTTAGTTCAGGTTTCTACTCAAACACAGTGCTAAGGATCATGACGATGTCGATGAAATTTATGAAAAGTCCGCTCTCTTTGTTGCTGGCCGGTTGTCTGGTGACCGCTTTCTCCGCACATGCGGATATTGTGATTGGCGTTGCGGGGCCGTTTACCGGGCCGAATGCGACTTACGGTGATCAGTACTGGCACGGGGCCACGCAGGCTGCCGAAGACATTAATGCCGCAGGCGGGATTAATGGCGAGAAAATCAAACTGGTGCAGGGCGATGACGCCTGCGAACCGAAACAGGCGGTGGCGGTGGCTAACCGTTTGGTCGATCAGGATAAAGTGCAGGCCGTGGTCGGGCATTTCTGTTCTTCCTCCACCATGCCTGCCTCCGAGGTGTATAACGACGCCGGAATTATCGCCATCACGCCGGGCTCCACCAACCCGCAAATCACCGAACGCGGCATGAGTGATATGTTCCGCATGTGTGGCCGCGACGACCAGCAAGGATTAGTGGCGAGCGATTACATCATCGACAAACTGAAAGCCAAAAAAGTGGTCATCATCCACGATAAAGACACCTACGGTCAGGGGCTGGCGGACGCCACCAAAGCGGCGCTCAACAAACGCGGTGTAAAAGAGGTGATGTATGAAGGCCTGTCGCGCGGCGAAAAAGACTTTAACGCGCTGGTGACCAAAATCAGTGCGCAAAAACCGGATGTGGTGTTCTTCGGCGGCTGCCATCCGGAAGCCGGTCCGTTAGTCCGTCAGATGCGTGAGCAGGGCGTTCAGGCGACCTTCTTCTCCGGCGACTGTATCGTCAATGAGGAAATGGTGACCGCTGCCGGTGGCCCGCAATACACCAACGGTATTCTCATGACCTTCGGCAAAGACCCGCGTCTGATCCCGGACGGCAAAGCCGTTATCGATAAATTCCGCGCCAGTAAATTTGAGCCGGAAGGTTACACGCTCTACTCCTACGCATCCGTTCAGGCCATTGCTGCCGCATTCAAAGCCACCGGCGGTACGGATTCCGCCAAAGCCAGCGCCTGGCTGAAAGTCAACAGCGTCGATACCGTCATGGGCAAGAAAGCCTGGGACAGCAAAGGCGATCTGAAGGTTTCCGATTACGTAGTCTATAAGTGGGATGACAAAGGCAAATACCAGGAAGTGAAGGAATAAAACCATATCAGACAAAGACCGCGTTCGTTGAACGCGGTCGCAAAAAGAGACTGCGTATTTATGGATTCATTCTTTCTGCAACAATTGTTTAATGGCATCACGCTCGGCGCTGTCTACGGTTTGATCGCCATCGGCTACACCATGGTTTACGGCATTATCGGCATGATTAACTTCGCTCACGGCGAGGTTTACATGATTTCTGCGTACCTGTGCGCCATCGCGCTGGCGCTGCTTTCCTTCTTCGGGCTGCACTCCTTTCCGCTGCTGATCCTCGGCACGCTGGTGTTCACCATTGTCGTGACCGGCGTTTATGGCTGGGCGATTGAACGCATTGCCTACAAACCGTTGCGAAATTCCACCCGCCTTGCGCCGCTGATTTCCGCCATCGGTATGTCGCTTATCCTGCAAAACTACGCACAAATCAGCCAGGGACCACGCCAGCAAGGGATCCCGACCATGCTGGACGGCGCGGTGCGTTTCCACATTGGCGAAAGTTTTGTGCAGATGACGTACACCAAGCTGTTCATACTGGTGGCCTCGCTGCTCGGAATGCTGGTGCTGTCGTGGATTATCAGCAATACGAAGCTCGGGCGTATGTGTCGCGCCGTCCAGCAGGACCGCAAAATGGCGTCGATTCTCGGCATCAATACAGACCGCATTATTTCGCTGGTTTTTATGATTGGCGCGGCGATGGCCGGGCTGGCGGGAGTGCTGGTCACCATGAATTACGGCACGTTTGATTTTTACGCCGGTTTTATCATCGGTATTAAAGCGTTCACGGCGGCGGTATTGGGCGGTATCGGTTCGTTGCCGGGCGCGATGCTGGGCGGCCTGATTCTGGGGATCGCCGAAGCGCAGTTCTCGGGCATGGTGAACTCGGATTACAAAGATGTCTTTTCGTTTGGATTGCTGGTGGTGATCCTCATTTTCCGCCCTCAGGGCCTGCTGGGTCGTCCGGTCGTGACGAAAGTGTGAGGGGAAAAAATGACGTCACAAACTGATATGAGGAGCGATTTTTCGCTCAAACGTTGTCTGCTTGATGCCATTTTTGCCGGGCTGGTGGCGCTGATTATTTTCGGCCCGGTCGTCGGCGTTGTGCTTGATGGCTACAGTTTTACATTCCACAGCCAGCGGCTGGTATGGATTATCGCCGCGGTGATGCTCGGACGTTTCCTGCTTAGCGCATTTTTAGAAACGGCAGCTGGGCGGAAAATGCGTGCGCGTTTTGAGGCTGACAGCGCCGGAGTTTATGTGCGTCCGCCGGATTACAAAAGTAACCTGCGCTGGGTGATCCCGCTCATTCTGGTGCTGGCGATTTTCTTCCCGTTCGTGGCCACGAAATACATTCTGACCGTCGCGATTTTAGGGCTGATTTACGTCCTTCTGGGGCTCGGGCTGAATATCGTGGTCGGGCTGGCGGGCTTGTTAGATCTCGGGTACGTGGCTTTTTACGCGATTGGCGCGTACGGGCTGGCGCTGGGCTATCAGTATCTTGGCCTCGGATTCTGGTCAATGTTGCCACTGGCGGCGGTGATGGCCGCACTGGCGGGCGCATTGCTGGGTTTCCCTGTGTTGCGGATGCACGGCGATTATCTGGCGATTGTGACGCTCGGTTTCGGGGAAATTATTCGTCTGGTGCTGACCAACTGGTTGTCGTTTACCGGCGGACCGAACGGCGTTTCCGCGCCGCCACCCACATTCTTCGGGCTGGAATTCGGCAGGCGGGCGAAAGAGGGCGGCGTGCCGTTTCATGAATTTTTCCATCTGACCTATAACCCGAATATGAAGTTTATTTTCATCTACGCGGTGCTGGTTCTGGTGGTGTTGCTGGTGCTGTTTATCAAACATCGCCTGACGCGGATGCCGATCGGGCGGGCGTGGGAAGCGCTGCGTGAAGATGAAATCGCCTGCCGGGCCATGGGGCTGAACCATGTGCTGGTAAAACTTTCGGCGTTTACGCTCGGCGCATCAACGGCCGGTATTGCCGGGGTGTTTTTTGCCACCTATCAGGGATTCGTTAACCCGACGTCTTTCACCTTTTTTGAATCCGCGCTGATCCTCGCCATTGTGGTGCTCGGCGGGATGGGCTCGACCATCGGCGTGGTGCTGGCGGCGTTTGTTCTTACGGTCGCGCCGGAGCTGTTGCGCAGTTTTGCGGAATATCGCGTGTTGCTGTTTGGCGTGCTGATGGTGGTGATGATGATCTGGCGTCCGCGCGGGTTAATCCGCATCAGCCGCAGCGGCTTTACCGTGCGTAAAGGAGTCGCGCCATGAGTGAGGCTCTGCGTCGCGACAACATTCTCAGCGTACAGCATCTGATGATGCATTTTGGCGGGATCAGGGCGCTCAATGACGTCAATCTGGAGGTGAAACGTGGCTCAATCACGGCATTAATCGGCCCGAACGGTGCGGGGAAAACCACGGTGTTTAACTGCCTGACCGGGTTTTACAAGGCGACCGGCGGCAATATTTTACTCAATACGCAACGGCGTACGACCAATGTGATTCAGGTGCTCGGGCAAAAATTTCAGGCCAGTGACTGGGTGAAACCGGCGCAGCTCGGGCAGCGGATTTTCTACAAAATGTTCGGCGGAACGCATCTGGTGAACCGCGCGGGGCTGGCGCGCACGTTCCAGAATATCCGACTGTTCCGGGAAATGTCCGTCGTCGAAAACCTGCTGGTGGCACAGCATATGCAGACTAACCGCAATCTGATTGCCGGCGTGCTGAATACGCCGGGCTACCGCCGTGCGGAGAATCAGGCGCTGGATCGCGCATTTTACTGGCTGGAAGTGGTGGAACTGGTGGACTGTGCCAACCGGCTGGCGGGGGAAATGTCGTACGGGCAACAGCGGCGTCTGGAAATCGCCCGGGCGATGTGTACTGCGCCGGAAATGATTTGCCTGGATGAGCCCGCGGCGGGTCTGAATCCGGTTGAAACGCGCACGCTGAGCAAAATTATCCGTTTTTTGCGAGACCATCACGACATCACCGTGCTGCTGATTGAACACGATATGGGCATGGTGATGGAAATTTCCGACCACATCATCGTGCTCGACCACGGCGACGTGATTGCCGAAGGCGTTCCGCAGGCCATTCAGAACGATGAAAAAGTGATCGCCGCTTACCTGGGTGCCAGTGAAGATGAGGTCAGCCTATGAGCAACGCGATGCTGGAGTTTCGTGATGTCGATGTTTTTTATGGCGCGATTCAGGCGCTGCAAAAAGTGTCGTTGCAGGTTAACGAAGGGGAAACGGTGGCGCTGATCGGGGCGAACGGCGCAGGGAAATCGACGCTGCTGATGTCAATTTTCGGGCAGCCTCGCGTGCAGAGCGGGCAGATTCTGTTTCGCGGGGAAGATATCAGCCGTAAATCCACGCACTTTGTGGCGTCGGCCGGGATTGCGCAGTCGCCGGAAGGGCGGCGCGTTTTCCCCGATATGACCGTTGAGGAGAATCTGCTGATGGGCACCATTCCTGTGGGAAATAAATATGCGGCGGAAGATTTGCAAACTATGTTCGATTTATTTCCCCGCCTGAAAGAGCGGCGGAAACAGCGCGCGATGACCATGTCTGGCGGTGAGCAGCAAATGCTGGCGATAGCGCGTGCGCTGATGAGCCGTCCGAAACTGTTATTGCTCGATGAACCCAGCCTCGGGCTGGCACCGATTATCGTTAAACAGATTTTCCAGACGCTGCGTGAGCTGGCGCGCAACGGCATGACGATCTTCCTGGTTGAGCAAAATGCGCATCACGCGCTGAAGCTTTCCGACCGGGGCTATGTGATGGTCAACGGGCAGATACGTCTGAGCGGAAGCGGGGAAGAATTGTTGCATAATCAGGAGGTGCGTAAAGCCTATCTGGGAGGAATCTGATTTATCGCTTTCAAAGCCCGTAATACCGCGTATTGCGGGCTTCCCGCTAAACTATTTTCTCAATTTCCATCACCCCTCCACATTTCACTCACAGTATTCCGTTATCATGCAATTCTTACAAATTGGTGACTGGAAAGTTAAATTTCTGAGTTATCATGCAGAGTTACCCATCAAAAATTTGTTAAAGATGAGTTTTTTAGGACGAATCAATGACCTGACGCAGTGTTAAAGCGTTGACCCTCAGGGGACAACGGGCTATATAACGCTGTCCGTTTTTGGCATGAATTTTCCTGTCTCAAGGATCAAGGATGAAGTGAATGGCGAACGGGTCATTCATTCGATGAGTTGAACCGTCGGCGCTGCTCGTAAAAAAGCAGAAATGGGTCGTAGCGTTTATTGTTTAATCAGACAGGGTGCTGAAATGGCTTCTGAGATAATTTCTTTTGTTTTATTTCTTTCCTCTATCTTTCTCTACGTCACCCGCGCGTCGGCTGGGCGTGTCTGGTTTTCGCTGGTTCTGTTTTTCCTCGGGCTTTACGTCATTCTCAACGTCGTCTTGATCGGCAGTAATTATTTTACGGGCGAAGGCATCACTGACGCCGTGCTTTACACCGTCACCAGCAGCCTGAAAGGCGCCGGGCTGAACAAATATATTCTGCCATTCATCGGCTTACTTGCCGGTCTGATTGCCGTATTTGCCCTGCTGGCGTGGGGCCTGAAACAGCGTCGCGCTAAAAACAGCAGCGCGGTCTACAGCGTGCTGGCCGTGGTGCTGGCGGTATTTTCGGTCGGATCCACGCAGGCCTTCCAGAATATTTCCCGTCTGGTCAAAACGCAGATCAGCGGCAATGGTGCGGACTTCGACACGTATTACAAAGTGCCGGAAAAAGTGGTGAAAGGCGCGAAAAAGCCGAATCTGGTTTACATCTATGGCGAAAGTCTGGAACGTACATATTTTGATGACAAAGTGTTCCCCGGGCTGACGACTGAATTAAGCCGCCATAAAGCACAAAGTATTGATTTTACGAATACCAAACAGGTTCCCGGCACCGGATATACTATCGCCGGCATGGTGGCTTCCCAGTGTGGTATCCCGCTGTTTGCCCCGTTTGATGGCAATGCGTCCAGCGCATTAGCCACGTTCTATCCGGAAAACGTCTGTCTCGGCGACGTGCTGAAAGGTGCAGGCTACACCAACTATTTCTATCAGGGTGCGGAACTGGCGTTTGCCGGTAAAGGCACATTCCTGAAATCTCACGGTTTTGATCATCTGTATGGCTACAACGAACTGCGCCCGACCGTGGCTGACCCGGCATACAAAAATGACTGGGGCTGGTATGACGACACGCTGCTCGACGAGGTTTACAAGAAATTCATCACGCTGAGCAAAGAGGGCAAGCCTTTCTCGCTCTTCACGCTGACGGTCGATACGCATCACCCGGACGGCTTTATTTCCCGGGGTTGCACCCGCAAAGACTATAAAGTGAACGGGAAATCCAACCAGTCGCTGAGCGCGGTATCGTGCAGTCAGGAGCTGATTTCGGCGTTTATCGACAAGATTAAAGCGTCAGGTTATTTCGATAACACCATCATTGTGGTGTCTTCCGACCATCTGGCGATGAACAACACTGCCTATAACATTCTGACCAAGCAAAACCGCAAGGACTTGTTCTTTGTGCTCGATGGCCGTAAACCGGTTGGCGATCTGAATGCTGCGAAACGCAGTACGCTTGATAACGGTGCCACGGTTCTTGATATCATGGGCGGTGATAACTACATCGGCCTGGGGCGCAGCGG
This sequence comes from Rahnella sp. PD12R, assembly GCF_019200965.1. Lineage (NCBI taxonomy): Bacteria > Pseudomonadati > Pseudomonadota > Gammaproteobacteria > Enterobacterales > Yersiniaceae > Rahnella > Rahnella sp. PD12R. Next base: position 102,487 of record NZ_JAHTMS010000011.1, read on the forward strand.
TTTTTCCGCGACATCCATGACCGCGCAGTTCCTCAATATTGATGACAAAGTGAATGCCTGGAAACCGGCGGTTATCAAACAGTGGGGCTTCCCGAACAGCATTAAAAATTACACGGTCAACAACAAAGACAGCAGCTTCACGTTCTCCGGTATGACGATCAAAACGCCGTTCATCCTGAAAGTGACTGGCGAAAAAATCGAGCCGATGTTTGATGTGTATCTGTCGACGCCGCTCAAGAAACAGCTTGCCGGTCTGGCGACCAGCGATAACTTCGTCTGGGTCGATAAATGCTATGAAATGGGCCGCGTCTGGGCACCGGAGCTGTCGCTCAATACCGGCCTGTGCGTGGCATCCGGTAACCTGGGTGCGAAGCCGTCTATCGTGCAGGTGAGCGGTGATACGTTTAAAGGCAAAGTCGACTTCGCCAAAGATACGTCGGGCAGCAATGCGATTTACCAGAAAACGCTGGCTGCGCTGAACATCGATGATGCAGCGACCACCTATCAGTCGCCGTCCATCGCGTTTATGGTGCCGGGCCTGCCTGAGCAGGTGAAAGCCATTACGGGCGTTTCTTCGGTTGAAAACTGGGGGCGCTGGTCAGATGCCAATCTGGCACCGTCGGTGAAAATTGATTACGTGAAACCGCTGCCAGCGACGTTTGATGTGGTTATCCGCGCCAGAGCGTATGGCAATAACATCGACAAACCGGTTTCCGTGCGCGTCGGCGATCAGGAACAGTTTGTGACCTTTGGCGATCAGGACGGCATTGTGAAGGTGCAGTTCACTAACCCTGACGCGGCGCAAAGTATTGTGATTACGCCACCGTCACCGACCGAGCCGACCGAAGGTACCAGCGGTGGTTTCCAGCCGCGTAAACTGGGCATCGGCATGGTGTCGCTGGAAGTTCAGCCGGTTGATCCGCAGTCATAAAAGTATTGATGTCAGGAATGAGGAAAACCCGCTTCGGCGGGTTTTTTTATGGCCGCAGATCGCGAATTTCCCTACTCCCGCAAGGTTAGCTTTTTTATTGATTTGCTATCCCATTTCACATATTCATTTCAGGAATATGAATCTCTGAAACAATATTATAAAGAAATAAGCCTATGGGTATACTCGCCAAATTCCTGCACGGAAACTCGGCTCTGCGCAGGCTTCTCATCTAAATTTTGGGGATACTCCATGCAAGCAATGTTCAATAAAACTAAGACCCGCCTTAAACGTACCATTTTACTGGCTGCCACCTCTGCGGTTGTGATTTCCGGCAGCGTTCTGGCACCGCTTGCGGCAGCGCACGCAGCCGATAAAACCACCATCAAAGTCGGCATCATGAGCGGCGAAGACGAAGATGTCTGGCGCGAAGTCGTTAAACAGGCGGCGGCAAAAGGGCTGACCGTTAAACCGGTCGTTTTCAATGACTACAACCAGCCAAACGAAGCGCTGCAAAACGGCGAAGTAGACGCCAACGCGTTCCAGCATCAGCCTTTCCTCGATAATCAGATCAAAGTGAACCACTACGATATCGTCCGCGTCGGATATACCGCCGTCTGGCCAATCGGTTTGTATTCCAAAAAAGTGAAAACCGCCTCAGAACTGAAAGACGGCGCGGTGATCGGCGTACCTAACGACCCGGCAAACGAAGCACGCGGGCTGGTTCTGCTGGAGCAATCCGGCGTGATCAAACTGAAACCGGGCGCAGGGATTTCTGCCACAACCGCAGACATCACTGAAAACCCACGCCACGTAAAAATCAAAGAGCTGGATTCCGGCATTATCGGCCGCTCCGTGCCTGATCTGGATGCTGCGATCGTTAACACCGACTGGGCGCTGAAAAGTGGCCTGACGCCGGCTGACCGTATCGCACAGGAACCGGTAAAAGGTAACCCGTACAACAACTTCATCGCTGTTAAAACTGCGGATGTTAACGCACCGTGGGTGAAAACGCTGGTGAGTTCTTATCAGAATGACGCCGTCAAGCAAGTGTTTGATAAGGTTTACAAGGGTACTGGCGTAACGGCCTGGTAAGGAAGTAAAAGCATGACAATAATCACTGAGACCGGGGCGCAGTTTACCGCTACGTCCCCGGAAAAGGACAATGCCCGCCGCCCTCTGGCGGGGACTCCGGCACAGACAGACCGGATTGCTGACAAGGATGCTGCACAAAATGTGGTGCGGTTGCATCAGGTCAGCCGCCGGTTCGGGGAAACACAGGCCCTGAACGGCGTGTCATTAACGGTAAAACGGGGCGAAATTCTCGGGATTATTGGCCGCAGCGGGGCAGGGAAATCGACCCTGATCCGCTGTCTTAACGGGCTGGAACAACCGGACGAAGGCGTGATCGAAATCGAAGGTCACGCCATTACCGGGCTGAGTGAAAAACAGTGGCAGTCGGTGCGCAGCCGCGTGGGGATGGTGTTTCAGCATTTTAATTTGCTGTCGGCCAAAACCGTCGAACAGAACGTTGCACTGCCGCTGAAAATTGCCGGTTTCGACAACGCGCGTCGTCAGGCGCGTGTGGCCGAACTGCTGGCGCTGGTCGGGCTGGAGGATAAAGCCAAAAGTTATCCGGCAGCGTTGTCGGGCGGGCAAAAGCAGCGTGTCGGCATTGCCCGCGCGCTGGCTGCCAGCCCGGCGCTGTTGCTGTGTGATGAAGCCACGTCGGCACTGGATCCTGAAACGACCCGATCAATTCTCGCGCTCCTCCAGTCTCTGAATCAGAAACTGGGGATCACGATTTTGCTGATCACCCATGAGATGGAAGTGATCAAGAAAATCGCCCATCGCGTGGCGGTCATTAACGCCGGTGAAATCATTGAAGAAGGCCCGGTGTGGCAGGTATTCGCCCACCCGCAGTCGCAGCTCACCCGCACATTGTTACAGGGCTTGCTGCCGCAGTTACCGGAAGCGCTGGCTGATGAACTGACGACGGAGCGTCAGGGGCAGGCGATTTACAGCGTGCAGTATGCCGGGCAGGGCAGTCAGGGGGAGATTATCACCCAGATGGCGGCGGAATTACCGGGTAAGTTCCGGCTTATTCAGGGCGGTGTGGATCATATTCAGCATTACGCTATCGTGCGATTTTTCTACTCGGTACCGGTGGCTGACGCTGCCGCCGAGCAGGCCGTTTTACACTGGCTGCAACAGCGCCAGGCAACTGTGGAGCTGACGGGCTATGTCTCCGGTAATGTTTGATCTGTTATTCAATGCCGTCCAGGAAACGCTGCTGATGACAGCAGTTTCGGGCTTATTCTCACTGGTTGCCGGTTTACCGCTCGGACTGATTCTGGTGATGAGCAGCCCGGGAGGGATTGCCGAAAACCACTGGGTTAACCGTTCGCTCGGGCTGGTTATCAACGGTTTCCGTTCATTGCCGTTTATCATTTTACTGGTGGCGCTGATCCCGGTGACGCGTTTTCTGGTAGGGACTTCGCTGGGCACGTGGGCGGCGATTGTTCCGCTTTCCATTACCGCTACACCGTATTTCGCCCGTGTGGCCGAAGTGTCGCTGCGCGATGTGGATCGCGGGCTGATTGATGCGGTGCGGGCGATGGGGGCCAGTAAGCTGCGCATCGTCTGGGATGTATTAATCCCGGAAGCGCTGCCGGGTATTTTGTCCGGGTTTATCGTGACGCTGGTGGCGCTGATTGGTGCCTCGGCGATGGCGGGCGCAATCGGTGCGGGCGGATTGGGTGATCTGGCTATCCGGTACGGCTATCAGCGTTTTGAAACCGTGGTGATGGTGGAAGTCATTGTGGTGCTGATTGTCATCGTCTGCGGCATTCAGTGGCTGGGCGATCGCATCGTGGCGCGCGTGGATAAACGTCATTAAAAAAGCCGGTCGTCATCGGGCGGCCGGCTTTATCAGACTGGCTAAAAAACGTTACATCTCACTGCGTGAACGCCAGCGCTCGCGGGCCATAAAACTTTTAACACCCACATCCAGGAACGGGCGCGGCGGCAGATAATTGGCGCGTCCGACTGCTTCCATATCCGCCAGCAGCGGATTATCTTCACCCAGCGCATGTTCTGCGAGTAACCGGCCAAACGCGCTCTGTTTCGAGCTGCCGGAGCCGTTACAGCCTGCCGACGAATACACGTTTTCCGATAAATTCCCCCACACCGGCGCACCATTACGCGTAATGCTGATCAGCCCCGACCAGGTGTACGCCATATTCACATCCTGCAATTGCGGGTAAATCCGCGCAAATAGCTGCTGATGGCGGCGCGCGTGGCGGCCGGTCTCCACCGCAGTGGTCACCAGACCCGGCGCAAAATTCACGTGTTCGCGGATAAGAAAACGATGATCTGAGGTATAACGCAACGTTGCGCCCGCGAGCGCATTCACCGGCGTCGACCCCCACGCAGAGATATCGCCAATAACACGGCGCTGTTCAGGCGTCAGCGGCTCAGTGAGCGTCGCAAACGTCGACATCGCGAATACGTTACCTTTGAACAGCGGCAGCCCGCGGGCGGCACCGTTAATCGCCAGCATCAGCTTACGGGCGCGGACTTCGCCGTGCGGCGTTTCGGCGCGGATCGTGCCCTGTGTCTCTATCTGCAAAGCCGGGGAATTGGCATAAACCGTGACGTTTTCCGGCAGTGTCGTCACTAAACCGCTGATCAGCGCCGCCGGATTGACCAGAATGCAGTTCGGTGTATACACCGCGCTGCGGTAGAAACTTGTGCCCAGGCGCTGTTTCAGGGCGGCGTTATCCAGATATTCAAAGTTTTCACTGAGCGTGGTCAGCTCTTTCTGATAATGCGCAATCTCGCCGTCAAACTGTTCGCTCACGGCGCAATGGTATTTCCCTGAATTCAGCCAGTCGCACTCAATTTCGTGCCGGTCAACGGTGTCTTTCAGGTGATGAAGCCCGTACTGCAACAGACGGCGGTAAGTGTTGGCATGCTCCAGTTCAGCCGACGTGCTGCCAACGGTGTGGGGCAAATCAATGACAAAGCCGGAATTGCGCGCCGAAGCGTTATCGGCAACGTCGAGTGCTTCAAGCACCACGACGTGTTCATGCGGGCGAAGCTCTGCAATCCGGCGGGCAAAAGCCAGCCCGGCAAATCCTGCGCCGATCACCAGCCAGTCAGCCGTTACCTTGCCATGCAGGGCCGGATGACGTGTTGTATCGCCACGCAGCGCCGCCCAGCCGTTGATATTCTGATCGAGTGGTAAGTTTTTAATTTTCATTTGCGACATCAAATTGTTATCCCGGGTGGTTCGATCCTAAGTTATGGACGTTTAGATGTCTAATGCACAATGATGATAAACATATATTCGTCTCGCGGCAGGGCGAGCGGGCAGGCGAAAATTAGGACAAAGTGAATATTAAGTAATCAGATGGCAGGGAGGTTAACTTGCTAGAATGCGCGCGGGTGCTTGAGGCTTATTGGTCTTGAGCAGTGTTGTTCAAGGTGTAATAAGAAGAAAGCCCCGAGTTAATTAATCAATCAACCCGAGGCTACCATCGACGCCTAGACAACGTCAGGATAGCCTCATAGATGCAGAAATGCAACGGAGGTTAAGATGGCGCGAAAGCTGATTTTGTACGGGCTCATGGTGATTTGTTTCACGTTATTGGCCTGGACCTGGATGGTGCGTGATTCGCTGTGCGAGTTGCATATTAAGCAGGGAAATACGGAGATTGCGGCAGTCTTAAGCTACGAAATTAACGGCTAACCGTAAGGTGGGGTTCGCCCCACCTTTTCGGATGTTGACAAAGCAAGTTGGCCTCAGGCACCCATTTGCAGAAAACGCAAAAACAAAAAGGCCCGAATTTTCATTCGGGCCTTCTCGTATTGTGTGGTGGAGAGAGAGGGGTTCGAACCCTCGATACGATTGCTCATATACACACTTTCCAGGCGTGCTCCTTCAGCCACTCAGACACCTCTCCAGTCGTCGGCTACACCGCAGTGCTGCTGACCGGCGCTAATGTAGGGAAAAGCGCGTTCAGCGTCAACCTTCTTTTTGCAGGTTCTGTGCTGTTTAGACAAACTTAGAGCAGTTTGCTGATTTACAGACCAAAAACTGTATTAAGGATGACCAGTTTGCCGTAAGTCACGCAGCGTCATTAATTCTGCTTATGCTTATGAATAGATAATTAGAATAACTGCATAAAAGTGCGATTAAGCAGCAAGCACTTCCCGTTACGGTTAAATAGCAAAATATGTTGTGAAAATCGCCAGTCCCGAAGGTATAACAATGGATTCTAAAAAAAGGCTTCGTATAAAAACTGGGCTAGTTAAAACCAGAAGCAGAATAAATCCACACAACGGGACAGGGGTTCTTACTTGAGTCAGTCAAATAACGCGACGGCGTCGCAGCACCGCACGGCGATACCAGCCGGCGCGGGTACATTATTCTTCGTTCAGACTTTCGCGACGCTCGGCTTCGCGGTGCTGTATTCCACTCTGGTGCTGTACGCCACAAAAAAACTCGGTTTCAGCGAAGATAACGCCAACGCCATTATGGGCGTGTTTGGTGCGTTCAACTATGGCCTGCATATGTTTGGCGGTTATCTTGGCGGCCGTTATCTGAGTAACCGTAACCTGTTTGTGCTGGGCATGGTGTTGCAGGTCTTTGGCTGTGCGCTGATTGCGCTGGAAGGCGTAACCGGCCTTTACTGGGGGCTGGCGATGTTCCTGACCGGCAGCGGGCTGAACGTGACCTGCCTGAATATGATGCTGACGCAGCGCTTTGCACCGGATGATGACCGCCGCGAATCGGCGTTCCTGTGGAATTATGCCGGGATGAACCTGGGCTTCTTTATTGGTTTCGCCGTTGCCGGTTATTTCCAGCTGAGCGAAAACTATCGCGCGCTGTTCCTGTTTGCCACGCTGGGCAACGTGGCGGCGGTGGTGGTGACGCTGTCTCGCTGGTCGATTCTGGCCGACATCAGTACGCCGCTTAAAGAAGCCAGCCGCGGCCAGTTGCTGCGCCGTATGGCTGTCGGTATCGCCATTTTAATCGTCCTGGTGCCGGTTATCCGACTGTTGCTGACCCACGCCGAGTTCAGCAGTTATTTTGTGGTTGCGCTGGGTATTATCATTTTTGCGCTGATGACGCTGGTCACTTTCCGTCACCGCCAGGCTGATGAACGCCGCCGCATGAAAGCGTATCTTCTGCTGGCGCTGGGTTCACTGGTGTTCTGGACGCTGTATCAGCTGGCTCCGATGGGGCTGATGCTGTTCTCCGAAAACAACATCAATCTGAACGTTTACGGCATCCGCGTGGCACCGCAGTGGATCCAGAATATTAATACCATCGTGATTGTTATCGGCGGACCGCTGATGGCGCTGTGGTTCAATAAATTGCGTCAGCGTGGCTGGAAAATTGATGTTCCGGCACAGTTCTCGGCTTCTTTATTCTGCATGGGACTGGGAATGCTGGTTCTGCCGCTGGGGATCCACCTGGCAGGCGGCGACGGGCTGGTGGCGTTTAAATGGATTGCCATCAGCTATCTGCTGCAAAGCATTGGTGAATTGCTGATTTCTCCTATCGGCTACGCGATGATTGGTAAACTGGCCCCGGCGCGTTATCAGGGTGTGATGATGGGCTGCTGGATGATGGTGACCGGCGTGGCTTCGGTGCTCGCCAGCTACATTTCCGGCCTGATGCCGCAAAACGAAGGCAGTACGCCGGTGCTCACTAACCCGGGCTACAGCGAAGTCTTCAACATGCTTGGCTGGGGTTCTGTTGTCACCGGTGTGGTTCTGCTGGTTCTGATCCCGCTTTTACGCCGGATGATCCGCCGCGAGCCTGCCGTTGCCTGACCTCAACGACAACGCTATCAGTGAATCTTCAAGCCCCGATTTTCGGGGCTTTTTCTTTTTTCGGCCTCAGGGTTGCATCCTGATGATATTCAGGGAAATCTATCAGCTCACAGGAGGCGTCCCCGATGAACATTATTTTTTACCACCCTACATTTGATGCAAAGCCCTGGATTGACGGAATAACAAAACGCATACCGCAGGCCAGAATGCGCGTATGGAACGCCGCAGACCACGAACCCGCCGATTACGCGCTGGTCTGGCGGCCACCGCACGCCATGCTGGCCCCGCGCACGATGCTCAAGGGCATTTTTGCCCTCGGCGCAGGCGTGGATGCCATTCTCACACAGGAACAGCGTCAGCCCGGCACATTGCCCGCCGGTGTGCCGCTGATTCGTCTCGAAGATACCGGAATGTCGTTGCAGATGCAGGAATACGCGCTGGCCAGCGTGTTACGGTATTTCCGCCGCATGGATGAATACCAGCTGTTCCAGCAGCAAAAACAGTGGCGGCCGCTGGCACCGCATTCTCGCGGTGAATTTACTGTCGGCATTCTTGGCGCTGGCGTGCTGGGCAGCAGCGTGGCGAAAGCGCTGGTGGATCTGCAATTCACCGTTCGCACCTGGAGCCGTAGTGAGAAATCTCAGGACGGCGTGCAAAGCTTTTACGGAGACAATCAGCTTGCGGCATTTGCGTCCGGCTGCAAGGTGCTGATTAACCTGCTGCCGAATACGCCGCACACCGCCGGTATTCTCAATCATCAACTGTTCACAAATCTGCAGCATAATGCTTATCTGATTAACCTCGGACGCGGCGGACATCTGGTGGAAGGTGATTTGCTGCGCGCACTGGACAGCGGGCAGATTGCTGCCGCTACGCTCGACGTTTTTGCCGAAGAGCCGTTGCCGGGCATGCACCCGTTCTGGTCGCATCCGCGCGTCAGCATCACGCCGCACGTGGGTGCGGATACTTTGCCGGAAGAAGCGATGGACAGCATTGCGGCGAATATTCTCGCTATCGAAGCAGGACGGGAACCGGCAGGACGTGTCTGCCTCGACCGGGGTTATTAACGTTCATCTGCTAAAATTACTCACGTGGCGGCCATGCAGTCGCCATGGGATCACTTAAGGAGAGCACATGCCGTACCCCGTTGATTTGCATATGCATACTGTTGCCAGCACGCATGCTTACAGCACATTACATGATTATATTGATGAGGCCGCGGAGAAGGGCATTAAGCTGTTTGCCATCACCGACCACGGCCCTGATATGGCCGATGCCCCGCACTACTGGCATTTCATGAATATGCGGGTCTGGCCGCGTCTGGTGAACGGAATCGGCATCCTGCGCGGTATCGAATCGAACATCAAAAACATTCATGGCGACATTGATTGCACCGGCCCGATGCTCGATGAAATCGACGTGATCATCGCCGGTTTCCATGAGCCGGTGATGCAACCGGTCGATAAAGAAACGCACACCGCAGCGATGATTGCCGCGATGGCGGGCGGCGAAGTGCATATTATTTCGCATCCGGGTAATCCGAAATACCCGATTGATATTCCTGCCGTTGCGGCGGCGGCGGCGAAATATAACGTCGCGCTGGAGCTGAATAACTCCTCCTTCATCCACTCGCGTAAAGGCAGCGAACCCAATTGCCGTGCGGTTGCGCTGGCGGTGAAAGAAGCCGGTGGCTGGCTGGCGCTGGGATCGGATTCGCACATTGCGTATTCACTGGGCGGGTTTGAGCATTGCGAGCGTATTTTGCGTGAAGTTGATTTCCCGGAAGATCGTATTCTGAACGTCAGCCCGCGCCGTTTCCTGGATTTTCTGGAGAAACGCGGGCGCGCACCAATTGCAGAATTAAGCGAACTGTGACATTGTCGCGGCCAATTTGCGGGGGATTGCCCCTTTTCACCGACTGATCAGGTTATTGTTATGAATGAATTTTCAATTGTCTGCCGTATTCTGGGCACGCTGTTTTACCGCCAGCCGCAGGATCCGTTACTGGTTCCGCTTTTTGGCCTGATTCAGGACGGAAAATTGCGCGAACACTGGCCGCTGGAGCAGGATGCGTTGCTGATCCGTTTGCAGGAAAGCGCCGACCCTCAGGCGCTGGCCGCTGAGTTTAACCGTTTGTTTGTCGGCTCAGAATGTGCAGTTTCGCCTTTCCGCAGCGCTTACGTTGATGGCGCAAATGAAATGGATATCCGTACTTTCCTGCAACAGCGCGGAATGCCGTTAGGCGAAGCGCCTGCCGATCACTTTGGCGCGATGCTGCTTGCAGCGTCATGGCTGGAAGATCAGTCGCAGGAAGATGAAGTGGGCGCGCAAATCACCTTGTTCGATGATTACCTGTTCCCGTGGTGCGGGAAATTCCTCGGTAAAGTTGAAGCGCACGCCACCAGCGGTTTTTACCGCACGCTGGCTGAAATCAGCCGCGAAGCATTGCAGGTGATGCGCGATGAGCTGGAAGAACAGCTTCCGCCGGATCTGGATGACGACGAAGAAGACGATCAGTAAATCCCTGATGAGTCAGAAATAAAAAAGCCCGGCCATGAAGATGTGCCGGGCTTTTTATATTAGTCAGCTTTTTATATTAGTCATTAAAAGGGATGACCAGTTCACCCGGTTTCACTTCTATACCTTTCGCCAGTTTTTTGGCCATCGCTTCGCCTTTGCTGCGATCGCCATTCAGTACGTACGCCGGACGCTGATCGAAGTAAGTTTTCAGCGAATTATTCAGGTAAGGCATCAGGCCTTTCATCACGCTGTCCATTTTTTCCGGCTGAATGGTGTAATCCACCACCTGCATATCTTTCAGGAAAATCGCGCCTTTATCCTTGTCGTACGACGGATTGGCTTTAAGCGTCAGGTGCATATCGGCTTTCTGCGGGCCAAATAATGACGAGATATCGACATGTGCGTCGCCGGTCAGCGTGACGACGCCTGGTTCGGCGCGTCCAATCTGGCTGCTGAGATTGGTCAGCACTAATTTCGCATCCACCAGCCCCGGCACGCCGAGTTGTTTCTCGAAATTATTGTTCTTGTGCAGATAGTCATTAACCTGCTGCTCGCTGATGGTGTACTGCGTCAGCTGGTTACACCCGGCCAGCAGGCTGGCGCACATCAGAACTGCTGCACCTAAAAGTCGCTTTGTCATTCTTCCCTCATTACGTAAAAACTATTTTGTCAGCATGACCGCTAAACGGTTTCGCTCCAATCAGACAACGCTGATTAGCCTAAGTGCTGGGGAAGGGGAAGAAAAGGGAAAATCGCCGGAAGCAGGCTTCCGGCGCAAGATTTAACTGGCGAGGCGGGTAAACAGATTAACCTGCGTCTGTTTTGCCATATTGTCGCGATAAGCCTGAACGCGGGACGGCCACTCAATTCCCTGAACGATAGTCAGCGAACGCAGTACCGGCCAGAGATTGATGTCATCTTCTGAAAGCTCGCCGTTGACGGCGTTCGGTTCGACGATCAGCTTATCGAGCGCACGTAAGTCCTGGCTGATTTTTTTCACCAGACCTTCTGAATGTTTCAGATGCTCCTGAAAATCGCCGCTGGCAGCCTGCTTTTTGTCGGAGAAATATTTACGCGCTTCCGGCGTGGAGAACTCTTCCAGCGGCGCGGCTGCAAAACGAGGCAGCAGCAAACGACCCATATATTCAGAAACATGACGCAGCCAGGTCGCAACAGACGCATTCAGCGGGCCGGTCAGCAGCGGTTTTCCGTCACTTTTATCCACGTAATGCACGATGTCCATACTTTCCGGCATAAAGCCGCCATCCTGTTTTTGCAGGATCGGCACCATCTTTTTGCCCACCATGGAAATCGGGGTTTTCTCGTCATCATTGAGCAGAACTTTGATTTCTACCGGAATGTTTTTCAGACCGAAAATCATGCGTGCTTTAACGCAAAAAGGGCAATGTTCGTAAACGTAAAGTCTCATGGTTCATAGCTCCTGTTGTCGCCGGCGTTGACCTGTAGGGTGCGTGAAAACTGCCGGATATAGGTTCGGATTTAATCGATACGCTGAAACCAGTATGGGTAAATGAGGAGGGGAGATCAAACCGCGTCCCTGAGAACGCGGTCTGCATCAAGGTATTAACTGCCGCTCAGCATGGCTGGTTCGATGCGGCGAAGATTGAATTGCCAGTACAAACCGGTGAGGGTGATGAAGCCCACGATGCCCAGTAAAAACCAGGGCAATTCAGGAAGTTCAAGCGCGCGGCCGGTGTCATACATCCAGCCGCCGCCGGTGTAACCAATCACGCCGCCCAGCGCCAGCCCCAGACGGCTGAAACCCATGTAACTGCCACGTGCCCGCGAGTCTGCCAGCGAGGCACTCAGTGTTTCTCGCGCCGGTTCGGCAATGATTGAGCCAATGTAGAAGAAACCGATCAGCAGCAACAGCGGGTTAATCGATGTCACCAGCCCGACGGGCAAAAGGCTGAGGGTCATGATCAGCAGGCCGAACATCAGACGCTGCTCAAGGCGGAAGCGTTTTTCGCTCCAGCGCGCAATCGGATAGAGTAGCGTCAGGGAAAGCACTGCTTCAATCGCATACATCCATTTCACCGCAGCCGGGCTGCCCGCGACATCATTGACCGCGATCGGCAACATCAGCATGACCTGCACGGTCAGCATGTAATATCCGGTCAGCGTCAGCACATACGCCAGAAAACGGCGATCGCGCAGCACGCGCATCATGCCTTCACGCATCGGCGTGCGCATGGTGGAAATGCGGTAAGCAGGGAGCAGCCAGGCGTTGCAGGCGGCGGCGAGTACAAATATGCCCGCGCCGGCCCAGCACACGTAATGGAAATCATATTGCAGCAACCAGCTGCCGATGAGCGCACCGATAACCGCACCGGCGCTGTCTTGCATCATCATCAGGGAGAAGAAACGGCTGCGCTCGTGCGGACGGGTCAGCTTAATCACCAGCGCGGTACGGGGCGGGTCGAACAAGGTGCCGCCGAGGCCGGAGAGAATGCAGGAACAGACTAAAATCCACGGTTCATCTGCCATTGCCATGGTGGCGAATCCGGCCGCGCGTAAAAGCATGCCGGTGATAATCATCGGTTTGGCACCAAAACGGTCAGCGATTGCGCCGCCGAAAATGCCTAATCCCTGTTGCGTGAGCTGGCGGACACCCAGCGCCAGACCGACGGCCATCGCGGCCCAGCCGAGCTGATCGACAAATCGGATCGAGATCAACGGAAAAACCACGAAAAAGCCTAAAATAACCAGCGCGTTGTCTAATAACAGAAAATACTTACCCAAGCTCCGAGCTTGTGATACCAGAGACATGCTTCACCATGAGCGATTATTTGTACCCTGTCCGGCAGATACAGAAAGGAAGAAAAGACCGTTCCAGTCTGAACTGGAATCAGGCAATTAGATAGGGCGCTATTGATAATATTTTTTTATCGTCAAGCCGCGTTCTGACTGGCAGAATTGGCGATGATCAGGTGTTTCCTATAAATTCTATTCATCGACCCGAGCGGGATGTGGAGGAAGGGATGTTTGGCTATAAATCTGCCGTGCCGAAAGTGCGGCTTACCACTGACCGGATGGTTCTGCGCCTGGTTCATGACCGCGATGCGCACCGGCTGGCTGAATACTATGCGGAGAACCGGGTGTTTCTGAAACCCTGGGAACCGGTCAGGGATGAAAGCCATTGTTATCCTTCCGGATGGCAGGCGCGTCTGGGGTTAATTTCCGAAATGCAGAAACAGGGCAGCGCGTATTATTTTATCCTGCTCGATCCCGATGAAAACCGCGTTATGGGTGTGGCGAATTTCAGTAATATTCTGCGCGGCTCATTCCATGCCTGTTTCCTCGGATATTCGCTGGGTCAGGAATGGCAGGGGAGAGGGCTGATGCAGGAAGCGTTGCAATCGTTAATCCGTTATATGCAGCGCCAGCAAAAAATGCACCGGATTATGGCCAATTATATGCCGCACAATAAACGCAGCGGGCAACTGCTCGAGCGTCTGGGCTTCGAGCGTGAAGGCTATGCGAAAGACTATTTACTGATTGATGGCAAATGGCAGGATCACGTGCTGACGGCGCTAACCTGGCAAGAATGGACGCCCCCGTCCCGATAAGGAGAGCAACATGAAACATGAACTCAGTGACCGGGAAGCCCGGGTTGTCGGTTGTTTGCTGGAAAAACAACTCACCACGCCGGAACAGTATCCGATGACGCTCAACGGATTAACCACCGCCTGCAACCAGAAAACCAACCGTGAACCGGTGATGGAACTCAGCGAAAGTGACGTTCAGCAAACGCTGGATTTACTGCTGCGCAAGCACATCATCCGCACCCTCAGCGGTTCCCGCACCATGAAGTACGAGCATCGTTTTTGTAATTCCGAATTCGGCAATCTCAAATTTTCCCCGCAGGAAGTGGCGGTCGTCACTACGCTGCTGTTGCGCGGCGCGCAAACACCGGGCGAATTGCGCACCCGCACCAACCGCCTGCATGATTTTTCTGACGTTGCTGAAGTCGAGCAAACTCTGACAGATCTGACTAACCGCGAAGATGGCCCGTTCTGCGTGCGTCTGGCGCGTGAACCGGGCAAACGCGAAAGCCGTTTTATGCACCTGTTCAGCGGTGAAGTCAGCCAGGCAGCCAGCGCCACGGAAGAGCCATTTTTCAGCGCCGCCGCACCGGACTCCGGGCTGGCCGCGCGCGTGGAAGCGCTTGAGGCCGAAGTGGCCGAACTGAAACAACGTCTGGAAAACCTGCTGCAACATTTGGGTGATTAAAAGGAAAACGTCGTGAGTAAACTTCGGATAGGCGTTATCGGGCTTGGCGGGATCGCGCAAAAAGCGTATCTGCCGGTTCTCAGTCATGCTGAAAAGTGGACGCTGGTCGGCGGTTTTTCCCCGAATCAGCAAAAAGCACAGGCCATTTGCGACAGCTACCGGATGGCCTGTTTTTCCCGGATGGACGAACTTGCCAGCCAGTGCGACGCGGTATTCGTCCACAGCAGTACGGCCAGCCATTTCGACGTCGTCGGGCAATTGCTGGCGCAGGGCGTCCATGTGTATGTCGATAAACCGCTGGCGGCTGAGCTGGATCAGGCTGAACAATTGGTAGAGCAGGCGAACCGGGCAGGCAAAGCGCTGATGGTCGGGTTTAACCGCCGCTTTGCGCCACTGTATCGTCAGCTGAAGGAGCAGATGCAACAACCGGCGTCCTTGCGGATGGATAAACATCGCACGAACAGCGTCGGGCCACACGATCTGCGTTTTACGTTGCTGGATGATTATCTGCACGTCGTGGATACGGCACTGTGGCTGGCGGGCGGCAATGCCAGCCTGGAAAGCGGGCTGATTCAGATTAACGAGGCTGACCAGATGCTTTATGGCGAGCATCATTTCCTGTGCGGAGAAACGCTGGTGACGACTTCAATGCATCGCCGCGCCGGAACCTTCCGCGAAAGCGTGCAGGCGGTGACAGAAGGCGCCGTTTATCAGCTCGACGATATGCGAATCTGGCGCGATGAACGCGATGATATTCTGACGCAGCAACCTGTTGCAGGCTGGCAAAGTACGCTGGCGCAGCGTGGTTTTGCCGGCGCAATTGAGCATTTCGTCGATTGCGTCTCGAACCAGACCGCACCTGAAACCAGCGGCGAACAGGCGATTTACGCGCAGGCTATGATCGAAAAAATTCTGCAAAACTGAGTGAAAGCCGCACAGGATGGTGCGGGTAACAATCTATAACAACTGCCGTTGGCTATTGCATGGCGGATGCGTAGACTAAGCGCATCTTTGAGCCATGCCGGTTCATCTTTCACGCCTGCTGATGCAGGCGTGGTTGTTTAACCTGTTGATCAATATTGAGTTAAAGACAGGCCACCGGCAAACAAGAAAAGTGACATGAATCTACTTAAATCTTTGGCAGCCGTCAGTTCAATGACGATGTTTTCACGTGTATTAGGCTTTGCCCGCGACGCCATTGTGGCCCGCGTTTTTGGTGCCGGAATGGTGACCGACGCCTTTTTTGTGGCGTTCAAACTGCCCAATTTACTACGTCGTATTTTCGCTGAGGGCGCATTCTCTCAGGCTTTCGTGCCGATTCTCGCCGAGTATAAAACCCAGCAGGGCGAGGAAGCCACGCGGACGTTCATTGCTTACGTTTCGGGCCTGCTGACGCTGGTTCTGGCGATTGTCACCGTGCTCGGTATGCTTGCCGCGCCGTGGGTGATTTACATTACAGCTCCCGGTTTTGTGGATTCGCCCGATAAATTTGCACTGACCAGTTCGCTGCTGCGCATCACGTTCCCGTATATCCTGCTGATATCGCTGGCCTCTCTGGTCGGGGCGATACTCAATACCTGGAACCGTTTCTCGATACCGGCTTTTGCGCCGACGTTCCTGAACGTTAGCATGATTGGCTTTGCGCTGTTTGCTGCGCCTTATTTCCACCCGCCGGTGCTTGCACTGGCCTGGGCGGTGGTTGCAGGCGGATTGCTGCAACTGGGCTACCAGCTCCCGCATTTGAAGAAGATCGGTATGCTGGTTCTGCCGCGTCTGAACCTGAAGGATGCCGGGGTCTGGCGCGTTATGCGTCAGATGGGTCCGGCAATTCTGGGTGTGTCGGTGAGCCAGATTTCCCTGATTATCAACACCATTTTCGCGTCATTTCTGGTTTCAGGTTCCGTGTCATGGATGTATTACGCTGACCGACTGATGGAGTTTCCGTCCGGCGTGCTGGGCGTGGCCCTGGGGACAATTCTGCTGCCGTCGCTGGCGCGGAGTTTTTCGAACGGCAATCATGCCGAATACAATCGCCTGATGGACTGGGGCCTGCGCCTGTGTTTCCTGCTGGCACTGCCAAGTTCTGTCGCGCTGGGTATTCTGGCGAAACCGCTGACCGTTGCGCTCTTCCAGTACGGAAAATTCAGCGCCTTTGATGCGTCAATGACGCAGCGCGCGCTGGTGGCCTACTCCGTTGGTCTGATGGGGCTGATTGTGGTGAAAGTGCTGGCACCGGGCTTCTATTCCCGTCAGGACATTAAAACACCGGTCAAAATCGCCATCGTCACATTGCTGATGACACAGGTGATGAACCTTGCGTTTATCGGTCCGCTGAAACATGCCGGTCTTTCGCTGTCGATTGGTCTGGCTGCATGCCTGAACGCGTCGCTGCTTTACTGGCAATTGCGTAAACAGGATATCTTCCAGCCGCAGCCGGGCTGGAAAGTCTTCCTGATAAAACTGTTTGTGGCGGTGATTGCGATGTCTGCGGCGCTGCTCGGCATGATGTGGCTGATGCCTGCCTGGGATGTCGGCGGAATGGCGTATCGTCTGGCGCGTCTGGCGGCCGTTGTCGCGGCTGGCGTGGTGGCGTACTTCGCCGTGCTCGGCCTGTTAGGGTTCCGCGTGAAAGAGTTTGCCCGGCATTAATGTGAGAAAATGCAGAAACAAAAAAGGGCGCTAAGCGCCCTTTTTTAATGCCTGCCAGACAGGAATTACATACGTTCTACGGTTTCGATACCCAGCGTATCCAGACCGGTTTTCAGCGTGCGCTGCGTTAACAGTGCCAGTTTCAGGCGGCTGTTGCGGCTGGTTTCGTCTTCAGCGTTCAGGATCGGGCAATGTTCGTAGAAGCTGGAGAACAGGCCAGCAACGTCGTAGAGATAAGCACACATGGTGTGTGGTGTGCCTTCGCGGGCAACAACGGTCAGGACTTCTTCGAATTGCAGCAAACGGGTAGCCAGTGCCGCTTCGCGTTCTTCACGCAGCACGACCGGCTGTGTCAGGCTATTAACGTCAATCTCTGCACGTTTGAAGATTGATGCCACGCGGGTGTAAGCATATTGCATGTACGGCGCGGTGTTACCTTCGAAGGCCAGCATGTTGTCCCAGTCGAAGATGTAATCGGTGGTGCGGCTTTTCGACAGGTCAGCGTATTTGATTGCGCCGATACCGACGGCGTTGACCAGTTTTTCCAGCTCTTCTGCATCTTTCAGCTCAGGATTCTTCTCTGTGATGAGCTTACGTGCGCGTTCAATCGCTTCGTCCAGCAAATCGGACAGTTTCACCGTGCCGCCTGAGCGGGTTTTGAACGGCTTGCCGTCTTTGCCCAGCATCATGCCAAACATGTGGTGTTCAAGCGCAACAGAATCTGGGACATAACCGGCTTTGCGCGCGATGGTCCAGGCTTGCATCAAATGCTGATGCTGACGGGAGTCGATGTAATACAGCACACGATCGGCCCCCAGCGTTTCGTAGCGGTATTTCGCACAAGCGATGTCGGTGGTGGTGTAGAGGTAGCCGCCATCTTTTTTACGGATGATGACGCCCATCGGGTCGCCTTCTTTATTCTTGTACTCGTCCAGATAAACCACGACGGCACCTTCGCTGTCGACGGCCAGACCTTTTGACTGCAAGTCAGACACGATACCCGGCAGCATGCTGTTATAAAGGCTTTCACCCATAACATCGTCTTCGGTCAGGGTGACGTTCAGGCGGTTGTAAGTCAGCTGGTTTTGCTTCATGGTCACATCGACCAGTTTGCGCCACATTTGCAAACAGTATTCGTCACCGCCCTGCAACTTCACCACGTAGCCACGGGCGCGTTCAGCAAAGGCTTCGTCTTCGTCGTAGTTCTTTTTCGCTGCGCGGTAGAATTCTTCCAGATCAGCCAGATTCATGTCACCGGCGTTTTCGTTCTGCACTTTTTCGAGATAGGCAATCAGCATCCCGAATTGTGTGCCCCAGTCGCCAACGTGGTTTGCGCGGATCACTTTATGACCCAGCAGTTCGTTGGTACGCACGGCGGCGTCGCCGATAATGGTGGAGCGGATGTGGCCAACGTGCATTTCTTTCGCCACGTTTGGCGCAGAGTAGTCGATGACGATGGTTTGCGGCTCAACGGGCGCAATACCCAGTTTTTCGTCATTCAGCGCGCTGTCGACATGCGCACCGACGAATGCCGGATCCAGGAAGATATTGATGAAACCCGGACCGGCAATTTCGACTTTGTTTGCGATGCCGTTCAGATCCAACAGTTCAACCACTTTCTCTGCCAGTTGTCGTGGCGGCATACCGAGTTTTTTCGCCACGGACATTACGCCATTAGCCTGATAGTCGCCAAACTGAGCTTTGGCGGACTGACGGACCTGCGCTTCGCTGTCGGCGGATGCGCCTGCTGCGATCAGCGCGTGGCTGACTTTTTCTGAAAGGAGTGACTGAATATTCACCGGATTACCTTTAGTCGATATCCCCGTCATCTTTCGGCTGCGCAGTTTCACTGCAACCCAGATGATTTAGGGGAAGAATGTAGTTGTTTACTGGTTATACGTTTTAAACGGATTAACCGAAAATGATGCGTATTTATATCATATTAGCCCTGCGGCGTCAGTATTGCCGCGTGTCCTGAAGGCATGAAAGCGCGATTCTGCGGCATGTCTCTGGCAACCGGATGAAAGGCTGTGTAAATTACCCGACCCTGAAGATCTGCAAAATGAAAAGAGATAGGATGCCCGCCATGAGACACGTGCCAGAGTTACAGGATTTAGTTGATGATATGTCGCGTTTCACCGACGTATTAACGACATTCGCTGCAAAATTGCAGATCAACCTGGGTGAATTTCATGCCGATCATATTTCTGTGCGCTGTCATCAGAACACGACAGCCGATCGCTGGAAATCCGGGCTGGAAAAATGCGGCAGCCTGCTCAATGAAACCCTGATTAACGGGCGGCCTATCTGCCTGTTTACGCTCGATGAGCCGCTCACGGTCGGGCCGCTGAGCATTGATCTGGTGGAATTGCCTTATCCGGGGGATAAGCGATATCCGCATGAGGGCTGGGAACATATTGAGATTGTGCTGCCGGGGGCAGAAGAAGAGTTGTATACGCGGGCGCTGGCACTGATTGCCGATGAAGCGCTAATGACGCCCGGTATAAAACTGAAGCAAAGTGCGCCCAAAGGGGAAAATGAGCGTTTGCCTAACCCCACGCTGGCGGTCACTGACGGTTCAGTAACGATAAAATTTCACCCGCACAGCCTGCGTGAAATTGTCGCCAGCGAAAGGGACGCGGGTTAACGCCGGAGCTTATCGAGTGCGGCTTCCATCCGGTCGAGTGCTTTCCCGAGAAGGGCGCGCTGACAGCCGAAATTGATGCGCACGCACTTCGGCGCGCCAAATTCGGCTCCGCCGGAGAAGCCCACGCCCGCTTCGACAAAGAAACGGTACGGATCGTCCACCGGCAATGCGCTGGCATCAATCCAGCCAAGATAGGTGCCTTCGGGTGCCAGCATGCGTAAACCTGGCATGGCGTTAATACGCGACGCCACAAGATCCCGGTTTTCACGCAAATAATCGAGCTGTGCGTTAAGCCACGCTTCGCCATCACGGTAGGCCGCCGTCGCCGCAACATACGCCAGAATATTGACGTGCGGCACGATACCTTTGCTGGTGTCTAAAAATTTCCGGCGCAATTCGGGGTTTGGGATGATCGCCATCGAGGCACCCAGTCCGGCCAGATTGAAGGTTTTCGATGGCGCCATCAGCGTAATCGAACGCTGTTCTGCATCCGCATTGAGTGAGGCAAACGGAACGTGCTTTAGATCCGGTTCCAGAATCAGGTCGCAGTGGATTTCATCGGAACACACCACCAGATTGTGGCGTCTGGCGAATTCCTGTTGTTGCAGTAATTCATCGCGACGATAAACAGTGCCGCCCGGATTATAAGGATTGCAGAGCATCAGCAGCTTTTCACTGCCATCAAGCTGGCTTTCGGCGGCGGAAAAGTCTGCCACCCAGCGTTGTTGCTGTTGGGTGACCGGAATGGATTTAAATGCCCGGCCTTCAGATTGTGCGGCCTGCATGAAAGGCGGATAAATGGGCATCGGCATCAGGCTGCTTTCGTGTGGCGCAACGTTGGCGCGTACGGCCACGTTCAGCCCGCAGACCAGACCCGGAAGCCAGACAATCCATTCCGGCTCAATCGCCCAGTCATAAAGGTCTGCAAGCCGTTTAACCACAATTTCAATCAGTTCCGGCGGAGTAATACCGTAACCAAAGACACCTTCGGCCACGCGTTGTTGCAGTTCTTTAATTACCTGAGGCGGAGACGTGAAGTCGGTATCGGCGACCCAAAGCGGAATCACATCCTGATGATGATATTTATTCCACTTAACGCTATCACTGTGACTGCGGTCTACCCACAAATCAAAATTGAGTGCCATAGTTAGCTTTCCTAAGCAGGCAGTTGGGCGGGAATGCTCATGTCAGAGCCTACGCGACATGGCCGGTTACACACAAGTGTTGTAGCATAATGCCGTAATCAGGAGAGGTCACATGACTAAATTAGAAGTGTGTTGTTACAGCGTGGATTGTGCGTTAACAGCAGAACAAGCCGGAGCCGATCGCGTCGAATTGTGCGCGAGTCAGGCTGACGGCGGTATTACGCCGAGTTACGGCACCCTCAAACTGGCGAGGGAAAAAGTGACGATCCCTGTACATCCGATTGTACGTCCGAGGGGTGGTGACTTTTGCTATAGCCAAAGCGAATTTGATGTTTTGAAAAGTGACATCGCGATGATCCGCGATCTCGGTTTTCCCGGTCTGGTGGTCGGCATGCTCGACGATGAAGGGCATATTGATATGCCAAGAATGTGGGAAGTGATGGCGTTATGCGGCGATATGGCTGTGACATTTCACCGTGCTTTCGACATGTGTCTGAACCCGAAGATTGCGCTTGAGCAGTTGACTCAGCTAGGTGTGGCGCGCATTCTGACTTCCGGACAGCAGCAAAATGCGGAAGTGGGTTTGCCGATGCTTCGGGAACTGAATCAGCTCACGCGTGGTCCAATTATTATGGCTGGCGCAGGTGTGCGTCTGACGAATCTGCAAAAGTTTGTGGACATCGGGCTGACCGAGTTACACAGTTCGGCAGGGCGTCAGGTTCCTTCCTCTATGCGCTACCGCAAAGCCGGTGTCACCATGAGTTCCGACACCGATTTTGATGAATTCAGTCGTTATTGCGTGGACGGTGATATTGTTGCCGCAATGAAAAGTACATTGCAGTTTGACGATCAAATATCCCGCACGGCGTAATAATCTCAAGATTTAACCGGGTCAAACGACCCTTATTGCGTCGCCCTGCGCAAGTACCAGGCCCCGTCATTTTGGCGGGGCTTTTTTTATGCTTAATTTCTGTGCTAGACGCGGTGTTTTTCGGAAGGGCCTGCTGCGGTTTCAATCAGCGTCACCAGATGTTCGATGGCGTCTTTTGTCGGATCCTGTTTATCGCTGTTCGCCGTATTACGGCGTAAAGACTCAACAACTTCCGTTTTAACATCGGGAAGATTTACCGAAATTGAAGCGATGCTGAATGCAATTGCTGCCTCCAGTGCCTGAGCGGTGCGCAGGAGAACATCCGGGTTTTCGTGTGAGTCGGACACTTTATAACCTTGTGGTTTGAATGGTTATGGGAGACTAGCATTTCCATTACATTTGGAAAGGGTATCAGATCGAAAATTGGACAAATGTTGTCATTTAATCTGAAAAGTGTCAGCCCCAGGTAAGGTAAGCCACGCCAAACATGCCGGCTTTGACCACCAGACACATTACAAAGAGACCTAAAACAATCACTGCACGATCAAAAAGGAATCGGATTCTCCGGCGCATACTTTTCTCCGCGACAGGTTCGCGTTCTGATGAATAACTTTGGCCGAATTTATACACGAAACACTATGAATCAATCCAACGATAAAGTATGAAAACAGGAAGCTTTACAAAGGCCTGGCGCACAGTGGCCGTCAGCCCTGATCTGAAGGCCGGAAAAGGTGAATAAATCGGAAGATTTATGTCAGTCAGAAGTGAGCTGGCTACTTTTCGTAGAAGTTTTTAATTTTGATTGCGACATCGATATTGGCCCAGTGCAATTCGTTTTCCTGATGCAGACTGCTGCTGCCATCTTCCCAGGAAACGTAATACGAGACGATGTCCTTATCAGATTCAAACGTATTCATCACGGTGCCTTTAATATCGCCGGATCTGTGTTGAACGATACTGCCTTTAGGGAATTTCATACATCCTCCCAGAACGTTAACCACGATCTCTGTCAGAACAAACAGATAGCCATTCCGAAAGGTTAGACCTTTTTAATCCCGGATGTACAGCGCGACGGGGCAGAAAGCCGGAGATAAATACGGGGGAGGTTACCGCCAGACAGTGAGTCTGGCGGAGAAAGCAGGGTTTAAGGTTTGCGGGCGATAAGCAACGCGCGGCGCGGTGCCGGATAACCTTCAATAGTTTTGGTTGGATCGTTCGGGTCAAGGAATTCGGCCAGTGATTCGCTGGTCATCCAGTCGGTACGGCGCTGTTCCTCAACCGTCGTGACGCTGACATCCGCGATACGCACATCGGCAAATCCGCATTTAACCAGCCAGTCTTTCAGCGCTTCGGCAGACGGAATGAAATAGATATTTCCCATCTGCGCGTAACGGTCGCCGGGCACCAGAACCTGCTGACTGTCGCCTTCGACAACCAGCGTTTCCAGCACCAGTTCACCGCCACTGACCAGCTGGTTTTTCAGCTGATAAAGATGATCCAGCGGTGAACGGCGGTGGTAAAGCACGCCCATCGAGAAAACGGTGTCGAACGCATTCAGCTCAGGCAACTGCTCGATGCCCAGCGGCAGTAAATGTGCACGCTGATCGCCGCCCAGCAATTTACGCACAGCTTCAAACTGGCACAGGAACAGCTGCATCGGATCGATACCTACGGCGAGATGCGCGCCCGCGCCAATCATGCGCCACATGTGATAGCCGCTGCCGCAGCCGACGTCTAAAATTGTACGGCCCGCCAGAGAAGAGATGTGCGGAAGTACGCGATCCCATTTCCAGTCTGAACGCCATTCGGTATTGATTTCAACGTCGTACAGCGAGAAAGGCCCTTTACGCCATGGCATCATATTGCGCAGCAGGTTCTCGATGCCTTCACGCTGACCGGCGGGCAGCGGGGTTTCCATATTGGCGGAAACGCTGTGTAGCAAATCAAGACGTTCTGGCTGTAACAACGGCAGGCGGTCAACCGAGTTGAACCACAGTTTAAATTTACCGTGCAGCGACTCTTTCTGCCATGCAGTGAGTTGTGAAGGCAAAGTGTTAAGCCACGGGCTCAGTGGCCCTTTGGCAATCACGCGGTAAAAATCACCAAAATCAATCATTCTGCTTCCCCGGCTTTGACGGCAATCAGCGAGCCGAAGTTAAAGCACTGGAACCAGAGTTCTGTGTGCTGGAAACCGGCCTGATGCAGGCGCGCTTTGTGGGTTTCAACAGAATCGGTCAGCATCACGTTTTCCAGCATGCTGCGTTTCTGGCTGATTTCCAGTTCGCTGTAGCCGTTCGCACGTTTGAAATCATGATGCATATTGAAGAGCAGTTCGCCGACGTCTTTGTCCGCGAAACTGAATTTTTCTGACAGTACCAGCGCTGCGCCCGGGCGCATTCCCTGATAGACCTGATTCAGCAGGCGCTGACGATCGTCCGGTTCAAGAAATTGCAGGGTGAAATTGAGCACAACCATCGAGGCATTTTTGAGTTCGATATCCAGAATATCGGCTTCGATAACGTTAACCGGCGTATCGGCGCGGAAGGCGTCGATGTGGCGGCGGCAGCGTTCCACCATGGCAGGGGAGTTATCGACTGCAATGATTTCGCAACCCGAAACCTTGATATTGCGGCGCATCGACAGCGTAGCCGCACCAAGCGAGCATCCCAGATCATAGACATTCGTGTCGGGCTTAACAAAGCGCTCGGCGAGCATGCCAATCATCGAAATAATGTTGGAATAACCCGGTACAGAACGTTGGATCATATCGGGGAAAACTTCAGCAACGCGTTCATCGAACGTCCAGTCGCCCAGCTTATCTATCGGTGCAGAAAACAGCGTATCGTGCTTTGCCATAATGGTGAGTCGAACCAAAAAATTGAAGGGACAGAATTTTGAGGGCGAATTTTAGCAGATACTGAGGCGGGCAGATACCTGTGCGCGGCGCTGCCCGTAAAAAACGGCGGAAAAGCTAGTCGAATGCCAGAAACTGGGACCACGGCAAATAGATGATATTCGCGATAACCATTAACACCAGCGAGATATAAGTAGCGGCCATGCCGCTGCGGCGCCAGGCGAATTCGCGGTGTTTTAAGCCGTAATAATGGAACAGCCGGCCGGTAATCAGCAGCAGTCCGCAGGCGTGAATCATCCAGACGCCGGCACCGTTCATTTCCATAAACAGCAGCAATAAACAGCCGATAGGCAGATATTCGACGGCGTTGCCGTGAACGCGGATGGCGGTTTGCAGTTCGTAGGAGCCGCCGTCGCCGGTGGCAATACGGTACTGCATTCTCAGGCGTACCACATCGAAAGAGAGTTTGATCAAAAGTATGGCGGCAAGCACGACATATAACGCGCTAATCATGATGACTTCCTTGGTTATTCCCTGTGATCCGGCGGGGCAATGACCCGCTTCACTGCGCCACTATGATAGCGGCAAGACGCAAAACTGTCGTCAGACAATCACGAATAATTTAGAACAGTGCGTCCTGTTCCGGCCAGTCAGGTTCAGGCTGAACGGTCGGGATTTTGGCCCGCAGCAAGGGCCAGAGACTGCGCGCCTGCTGCGGTGCGTCGGTGCAATCCGGCGTGTGGATAAACAGATAAGGAGAAAGCCCCTGGGTTTCCCACGCCGCAAGTTTGTCTGCCCACTGCACGAACAGCGGCCGGTTATCGTCAAGAATATCGCCGCCGATGAAACGCACGATGGGGCGCGTCGCCGTCACGACGGCGTGGAGCGGCAGAACAGGTTTTTTACGTTTGGCGTCAAGCACCGCTTCAGTCTGAGATTTCGAGCTGTGAACCGGACGGCTGTCGAGAATCGTGCGGTTGATCCCGCGCTGATGTAACCCCTGATTCAGCGCGCGCTCGGCATCGCCTTTGGCGAAAAAATCAGAATGGCGTACTTCAACGCCGTAATCAAAACCGGCGGGCAGGGCGTCCAGAAATTGCCATAAACGCTCAAGATGCGCGGGTGCAAAAGTGGGAGGAAGCTGTAACCAGAGCTGCCCGATGCGTTCGCCAAGCGGCCCGAGCGTGCGGTAAAACGTATCGACATCTTCCTGACAGTTTGCCAGTGCGGCTTTATGGCTGATGGATGACGGGAATTTAAAACAGAAACGGAAGGATTCAGGCGTCATATCGCGCCAGCGCATCACAACGTCCTGTTTTGGCAACGCATAAAATGTGGTGTTGCCTTCGACACAATTGAAATACCGGGCGTAATCAGCCAGATCGCGAAGCCCGATACGGGCCCAGGCGTTGTGGTGCCATTGCGGTAAACCAATATACATGCCGCGCTTCCTCTGTTTTTTCCATAAAAAACGCCGCCCGGCAGGCGGCGTCAGGGATATCCGGCAGGGTAACCTTACTGTGGCAGTGCGGCAAGCACTTCGGCGGTTGAACGCACGCGGCTGATGCGCGGGAAGATGAACTGCACGCTGGACTGATGATGGTCGTTATTGTGCGCGCTGCATGCATCTTCGGCGATCACCAGCTCATAGCCATGCTCCCAGGCGTTACGGGCTGTGGATTCCACACCGATGTTGGTGGAAATACCGGCCAGCACGATGCTTTTAATGCCACGGCGGCGCAGTTGTAAATCCAGATCTGTACCGTAGAACGCGCCCCACTGGCGTTTCACCACCAGCAAGTCTTTGTCGGTGACGCCCAGTTGCTCCGGGAATTCCCACCAGCTCGCTGGCAGGCCGCCTTCCGGCGCGGCCGCAGGGACGTCGACCGGCTGTTTCAGCGCTTCGTCAAAAGAGTCGGACCAGCCCACGCGCACCATTACCACCGGAGAGCCCAGTTTACGGAAACGGTTTGCCAGTTCAGTGGCGTTATCCAGAACCTGCTGCGCGGTGTGCGGGCCGCCGGCAAACGGCAGAATGCCTTTCTGTAAATCGATCAGCACTAATGCGGTCGTTTTAGGGTCGAGTTTCATGGTGTTAGCTCCCGGTTATCAAAAGGGGTAAATAGAGGCAGGAATAATGAACTGCGTGTACAAAGGGGATAGCCGGAGTCTATGCTAACGCGTGGGTCAAAATGGGGATAATTTTGTTAAATTATGTGTAGCAAGCAACATGTGTGAATTTCCGCGCCAGCCTTGATGCGTTCGCACTTATCCTGCGGCGGAAATTCCTTTATAATAGCCGCCTTTTTTCGACCCGAATAAAACCCATTCCGCGCGCTGCACAGTTTTGCGGCGGGCGACCAGAGTGAATAACCGTTTCTGTACCTGTGCGCCATGAAGCCGGGTAGTGGGATCAAAAGGATACCGTTATGCGTACTGTATATTGTGGAAAGCTGAATGCGTCCAATGTGGGCCAGGAAGTGACATTGTGTGGCTGGGTTAACCGTCGCCGCGATTTGGGTGGTTTGATTTTCATCGATATGCGTGACCGCGAAGGTATCGTTCAGGTCTTCTTCGACCCGGATCAGGCCGAAGCCTACAAACTGGCTTCTGAACTGCGTAACGAGTTTTGTATCCAGTTAACCGGTAACGTCCGTGCACGCCCTGAAAGCCAGTTCAACAAAGACATGGCAACCGGTGAAGTAGAAGTGTTCGCTAACCAGCTGAACATCATCAACCGTTCAGAAGCGCTGCCGCTGGACTCCAATCACGTCAACACCGAAGAAGCGCGTCTGAAATACCGCTATCTTGACCTGCGTCGCCCGGAGATGGCTAACCGTCTGAAAGCGCGCGCAAAAATCACCAGTTTCGTGCGTCGTTTCATGGACAACCATGACTTCCTCGACATTGAAACCCCGATGCTGACCAAAGCCACGCCGGAAGGCGCGCGTGACTATCTGGTGCCAAGCCGTGTGCACAAAGGCAAATTCTACGCATTGCCACAATCCCCGCAGCTGTTCAAACAGTTGCTGATGATGTCCGGTTTCGACCGTTACTATCAGATTGTTAAATGCTTCCGTGACGAAGATTTACGTGCTGACCGTCAGCCGGAATTCACCCAGATCGACGTGGAAACCTCTTTCATGAGCGCCGAGCAAGTGCGCGAAGTGATGGAGAAACTGGCCCGTGAACTGTGGCAGGAAATCAAAGGCGTGGATCTGGGCGATTTCCCGATCATGACCTTTGCAGAAGCCATGCGTCGTTTCGGTTCAGACAAACCTGACCTGCGTAACCCGATGGAAATGGTTGATGTTGCTGACCTGATGAAAAACATCGAGTTCAAAGTATTCGCCGATCCGGCTAACGATCCAAAAGGTCGCGTAGCGGCATTGCGCGTACCGGGCGGCGCACAGCTGAGCCGCAAGCAAATCGACGAGTACGCGAAATTCATCGAAATCTACGGTGCGAAAGGCCTGGCTTACATCAAAGTCAACGAAGTTGCCAAAGGTCTGGAAGGCATTCAGAGCCCGGTCGCGAAGTTCCTCAATGCGGATTTGTTGTCTGCCCTGATTGAACGTACCGGCGCGCAAGACGGCGACATGATCTTCTTCGGCGCAGCCAGCGCGAAAATTGTGACTGACGCAATCGGCGCACTGCGTCTGAAAGTGGGTCGCGACCTTAAAATCACCAACGAAGACATGTGGGCTCCGCTGTGGGTTATCGACTTCCCGATGTTTGAAGACACCGACGAAGGCGGCCTGAGCGCCATGCACCACCCGTTCACCGCACCAAAAGAAATGACGGCGCAGGAACTGGCGGCGAACCCGGTTTCCGCAATCGCGAACGCGTACGATATGGTCATCAACGGCTACGAAGTGGGCGGCGGTTCTGTGCGTATTCACCGCAGCGAAATGCAGCAGACCGTGTTCAGCATTCTGGGTATTAACGAACACGAACAGCGCGAGAAATTCGGCTTCCTGCTCGACGCCCTGAAATACGGCACACCGCCACATGCCGGTCTGGCATTTGGTCTGGATCGCCTGGTCATGCTCCTGACCGGTACGGATAACATCCGTGACGTCATCGCCTTCCCGAAAACTACGGCAGCGGCCTGTCTGATGACCGAAGCACCAAGCTTCGCGAATCCGGCCTCTTTGCTGGAACTCGGTATTGCGGTTGTCGCGAAAAAAGAAGTGACACCAGACACAAATACAGAGAATAACTAATGAGCTATAAGCGTCCTGAGTCGATACTGTGCGTCATCTACGCCAGAAACACCGGCAGGGTGCTGATGCTCCAGCGAAAGGATGACCCGAATTTCTGGCAGTCGGTGACCGGCAGTCTGGAAGGCGGGGAATCCCCGAATCAAACCGCGCAGCGTGAAGTGATGGAAGAGGTCGGAATCGACATCGCAGGTGAAAACCTGCCTCTTCAGGATTGTGACCGCTGCGAGGACTTTGAAATATTTGCGCATTTGCGCCATCGCTATGCTCCCGGCGTAACCCGTAATAAAGAACATTGGTTCTGTCTGGCGTTACCCGACGAGCGTGATGTGGTTCTTACCGAACATCATGCGTTCCGGTGGCTGGGAAAAGCGGAAGCGGCAGCGCTGACCGTCTCCCCGAGCAACCAGCAGGCGATTGAAGAATTTGTAAACTATTCGGTCTGTTAAGACTTTAGACTTTTTGGAGATATTTATGGCAGGTCACAGTAAGTGGGCCAACACCAAGCACCGCAAAGCGGCGCAAGATTCTAAACGTGGCAAAATCTTCACCAAAATCATTCGTGAGCTGGTTACCGCTGCACGTCTGGGCGGCGGCGATGCGGGTTCAAACCCACGTCTGCGCGCTGCAATTGATAAAGCACTGTCCAACAACATGACCCGCGATACCCTGAACCGTGCCATTGCGCGTGGCGTCGGTGGTGACGAAGACACCAACATGGAAACCATCATTTATGAAGGTTACGGTCCGGGTGGTTCTGCAATCATGGTCGAATGTCTGAGTGACAACCGCAACCGTACCGTGGCTGAAGTGCGTCATGCCTTCACCAAAACCGGCGGTAATCTGGGCACTGACGGTTCCGTCGCGTACCTGTTCTCCAAGAAAGGTGTGATTTCTTTCGCACCGGGTCTGGATGAAGATGTGCTGATGGAAGCCGCGCTGGAAGCGGGCGCAGAAGATATCCAGTCTTACGACGATGGCGCAATCGACGTGTTCACTGCCTGGGAAAATCTGGGCGAAGTGAAAGACGCCCTGGAAGCTGCCGGTTTCAAAGCAGATTCCGCAGAAGTCACCATGATCCCATCGACCAAAGCCGATATGGATGCAGAAACTGCACCAAAACTGTTGCGCCTGATCGACATGCTGGAAGATTGTGACGACGTACAAGAGGTTTACCACAACGGTGAAATCTCCGACGAGATCGCAGAAACTCTGTAATCTCACCGCAGCCGGTGGTCTCCACCGGCTGGCTATTCTGAAATCCCTCAGCAGTTTATACTGTCCCCAACTTTCTCAATAAAACGACAACACAAGGCGTTCAGCGGCTATGGCTATTATTCTGGGGATCGACCCCGGTTCACGCATCACCGGCTATGGCATTATCCGCCAGACAGGGCGTCAGCTGAGCTATCTGGGCAGTGGCTGCATCCGTACCGTCGTTGACGATATGCCGGGGCGTTTGAAATTAATTTACGCTGGCGTTTCGGAAATTATTACGCAGTTCCAGCCTGACTTTTTTGCCATCGAATCCGTATTCATGGCGAAGAATGCGGACTCCGCGTTAAAGCTCGGGCAGGCGCGCGGCGCGGCGATTGTGGCCGCAGTGAATCAGGATTTACCGGTGTTCGAATACGCCGCGCGGCAGGTGAAACAAACAGTTGTTGGCACAGGCGCTGCCGAAAAATCGCAGGTGCAGCACATGGTGCGTTCTATCCTGAAACTGCCCGCCAATCCGCAGGCCGATGCCGCCGATGCACTGGCGATTGCGATTACGCATTGCCACATGAGTCAGAATGCGATCCGGCTGAGTTCGGATAAATTGCAGATGGCGCGCGGACGTATGCGATAGACGCCGCAAGTCCATTGGGCTGGATATCCATCCAGCCTTTTTTATGATATAAACACTGCTGCTTTTGACCTGATAAGGAAAATGAACGTGATAGGCAGACTTCGAGGCATTATTCTGGAAAAACAGCCACCTCTGGTGCTGATGGAAACCAACGGCGTGGGCTATGAAGTGCATATGCCGATGACCTGTTTTTACGAATTGCCCGAACTGGGTCAGGAAGCCATCCTCTTCACGCAATTTATCGTCCGTGAAGACGCCCAACTGCTTTACGGGTTCAATGATAAACAAGAGCGCGCGCTGTTCCGTGAACTGATCAAAGTGAACGGCGTCGGGCCAAAGCTGGCGCTGGCAATCCTGTCAGGCATGTCGGCACAGCAGTTCGTCAGCGCAGTGGAAAAGGAAGAAATCACTGCCTTAATTAAGTTACCTGGTGTCGGTAAGAAAACCGCAGAACGCCTGGTCGTCGAAATGAAAGACCGGTTTAAAGGATTAAACGGTGATCTATTTAACAATCATACTGATATCACGCT
The DNA here is from genome assembly GCF_019200965.1 of Rahnella sp. PD12R. Classification (NCBI taxonomy): domain Bacteria; kingdom Pseudomonadati; phylum Pseudomonadota; class Gammaproteobacteria; order Enterobacterales; family Yersiniaceae; genus Rahnella; species Rahnella sp. PD12R. The sequence goes on from NZ_JAHTMS010000011.1 coordinate 133,803, forward strand.
ACCTGCATCGGCGTCGAAAGCGAAAGAATCTGATGCCGAAGGTGAAGCAGTAGCCGCCCTGATATCCCTCGGATACAAACCGCCGGAAGCCAGCCGCATGATCAGTAAGGTGGCGAAACCGGGTGCAGAATCCGAAACGTTGATTAGAGAAGCGCTGCGCGCGGCGCTGTGAGGTAAACGATGATTGAAGCTGACCGCCTGATTTCTTCTGAAGTGTTTAGTGAAGAAGAGGTCATTGACCGTGCGATCCGCCCGAAGCTGCTTAACGAATACGTCGGGCAGCCCCACGTGCGCTCGCAAATGGAAATCTTTATTCAGGCGGCAAAGCAACGCAAAGACGCACTCGATCACCTGCTGATTTTCGGGCCGCCGGGGCTGGGTAAAACCACGCTGGCAAACATCGTTGCCAACGAAATGGGCGTGAACCTGCGCACGACTTCCGGGCCGGTGCTGGAAAAAGCTGGCGATCTGGCCGCGATGCTGACCAATCTCGAACCTCACGACGTGCTGTTTATCGATGAAATTCACCGCCTCTCGCCGGTTGTCGAAGAAATTCTGTATCCGGCGATGGAAGATTATCAGCTGGATATCATGATTGGCGAAGGCCCGGCGGCGCGATCCATCAAGCTCGATTTACCCCCGTTCACCCTGATTGGTGCCACGACGCGCGCCGGTTCCCTGACGTCTCCGCTGCGTGACCGTTTCGGTATTGTGCAGCGTCTGGAATTTTATCAGGTCGCCGATTTGCAGCATATCGTCGGGCGCAGTGCGTCCTGCCTCGGGCTGGAACTGTCGGAAGAAGGGGCGCATCAGATTGCCCGACGCTCGCGTGGCACGCCGCGTATTGCCAACCGTCTGCTGCGCCGCGTACGTGACTTTGCCGAAGTGAAAGGCGACGGCACGATCAACGGTGATGTTGCAAATGGTGCACTGGACATGCTGGACGTTGATGCGGAAGGTTTCGATTATATGGACCGCAAACTGCTGCTGGCGATTATTGATAAATTCACCGGCGGGCCGGTGGGGCTGGATAACTTAGCCGCCGCAATTGGCGAAGAACGTGAAACGATTGAAGACGTGATCGAACCGTTCCTGATCCAGCAGGGCTTTATTCAGCGCACACCGCGCGGACGTATGGCGACTAACCATGCGTATAAGCATTTCGGCATTACGAGGGAAACTGAATAACAGCCTATCTGAACCCTGTAAAAACGGACGCTGATGCGTCCGTTTTGCTTTCTGATTTTGTGGTCTGCAAGCAGCCTTTACTGATTCACCTCACACCGGCTGACCATCCGCCAGTGACTAGGCAATTCCCGTACTTTTCCGGCCAGCGTCACCCTGCCTTTAGCGCGAATATCAGCGCTGGAAGCCCCGATCTGAACGTCAATAAAGCCCGGCTCGACGAAGCGTTTATGCGCGGCGTTGGTGAAATTCAGCATGTCGGTTGGAATACTGAAATTCAGCGTGGCGGTTTCGCCGGCGTTCAGCTCAACGCGCTGAAACGCTTTCAGTTCGTGTACCGGCCGCACCAGAGAAGCCACGCAGTCGCGCAGATAAACCTGAACCACTTCACTGCCTGCCCGCGAACCGGTATTGGTCACCTGAATCTGTACGGAGATTTCACCGTTTTCGATGGCAACCGGCTGCTGATTTAACTGCAAATCGTGGTACCGGAACGTGGTGCCGCTCAGCCCGTAACCGAACGGGTATTTCGCGCCGAAGTGGAATGCAATTGGCGTTCCGCCACTTTTCAGTTTGTGATTGTAGTAATACGGCATCGCGCCCGCGCTTTTCGGCACGGAAACCACCAGCCGCCCGGATGGCGCTTCTTTGCCGCTCAGCACATCGGCAATCGCCCGTCCTCCTTCCTGACCGGGCGCAAACGCCATCAGGAATCCGGCTACTTTTTCCTCTAAACCGCCCAGCGAATAAGGACGGCCGCCGGTCATGACGACAATGGTCGGTTTGCCGGTTGCGACAACCTGCTCGAGCAGTTTTTGCTGAACGCCGGGTAACTGAAGGCTATCGGTGTCAGAACCTTCACCGACCGTGCCGCTCTGGAACAATCCTGCCAGATCGCCGACAAACACCAGCGCCACGTCACTTTCCTGCGCCGCTTTGACCGCAGCGGCGATCTGCGTGGTGTCCTGAGAAACCGGTGAACTTTGCATTGGCTTACCGGCATCACCGGGGAATACCGGCGCACCTGCTGTGCGTTTTTCGAGAATATGGCAGCCCTTCGCGTAACGAATATTCTGCTCGCCGTAGGCCGAACGCAGTGCCTGAAGCGGCGTGGTGACCTGTCCGGTCTGCGCTTCCATCTCGCTGATAATCAGATGCACCGGGAAACTGTAACCGCTGAGTAATGCCAGCGGGTCGTCCGCCGTCGGTCCGATTACGGCGATTTTCTGATCAGAGGCAGGTTTCAGCGGCAGAATACCGTTATTTTCAAGCAGTGTGATGGAGCGAACGGCCGCTTCCCGGGCAAGTTCACGTACGGCAGATTGCTGCATTTTTGGCTGTGATTCAGGCGCATACGGCTGCTCGAAAAGCCCGAGGCGGAATTTTTCCGTCAGAACGCGGGCGACGATTTCATCGATTTTAGCCATATCAATCAGCCCGCGTGATACCGCATCAGCCAGATGCCGGGCGCAATCGCCTTTCGGCAACTCAATATCCAGACCGGCGTTGAATGCCAGCGCCGCCGATTCGGCATCATCGTGGCTGACGCCGTGATGCTGATGCAGCAGACTGACGCCGCCGTAATCTGCCACAATCAGGCCGTCAAAGCCCCATTGTTCGCGCAAAATTTCCGTCAGCAGGAAGTGATCACTGTGGCACGGTTGTCCGTCAATATCGTGATAAGCCGGCATAACGGAACCTGCGTTGGCCAGCTTTACCGCCATTTCGAACGGCAGCAGGAAGGTATCGTTGAGTTCGCGGAAACCAAGATGTACCGGGGCGTGGTTGCGTGCGCCTTCGCTGAAAGAGTGGCCGACGTAATGTTTCAGCGTGGCGAGCAAATCACGGTTTTCACCCTGTAAACCGCGCACGTAGGCCGTCGCCATGATCCCCACCAGATACGGATCTTCACCGAAAGTTTCTTCGGTGCGTCCCCAGCGCACATCGCGCGAAACATCCAGAACCGGCGCTAAACCCTGATGACAGCCGATGCTTTGCGCTTCCTCACGGATAGCCGCGGCGACCTTCTCCATCAGTTCAGGATCCCACGTTGACGCGTAGCTGAGCGAAGAGGGGAACAGCGTGGCGTCCTTGCACAGTAAACCGACCAGACATTCCTCATGGAACATCGCCGGAATGCCCAGCCGCGTTTCCTCCACCAGCGTTTTTTGCAGGCGGTTCAGTGCCCGGACGCCTTCCTCCGGGTTGACAACGTGCGTGCCGAGCGGGCGGGTGATTTGCCCTGCGCCCCAGGCCAGCTGTTTATCCAGTGACAACGTTTCTTTATGACCGGCGAAATCATCACTCAGATCTGAGCGTTCTTTATGATTTCCGCCGCTGTCGAGGATGAGCCAGAATGCGTGCATTTGGGCAAATTTCTCTTCCGGCGTCATGCGCGCCAGCAGGTCGGCAACGCGGGTGGCGACGGGTTGTGAAGCATCCTGATACAGATGAGTCATCGTATTTCTCCTTGATTAATCAGTGGGGCAGAACCTGCGGGCACAGCGGCGCTCTCGCCCTCGAGGGAGCGTTTGCCCGCCAGTGAGGCCACGATGGTTTGCATCGTGCGGCTGTTGAGCCGGTAGGTGAAAAGAAGGGCGGCCATGACGAGGAATAGCGCGCAGGGAACCAGGGTGAACAGGGAATTGATGGTCAGCATGACCGCCGGTGCCTGAGCCACGCCGTTCGGGACATAATCCACCATGCCCAGCACCCAGCCCACGACGGCACCGCCGAGCGCCAGACCGAATTTAATGGCAAACAGCGCGGTGGAAAACACCAGTCCGTCCAGACGGCGGCCGGTGCGCGATTCTTCGTGATCAACGACGTCAGAGAACATCGTCCATTGCAGCGGAGTCGTCAGATTCTGGATGAAGCTGAATACCAGATTCAGGCCAAAAATGAACCACAGCGAATGTGCCGGAATAAAGAAAATAGCGGCGTTGCAGATAACGAAGGTCAGAATTGTCCACTGATAGGATTTGACGCGGTCAAATTTCCCTAATAACCGTTCCGACAGCAATGCGCCAAATAAAGACGCCAGCATCCCGAAAACAATAAAGTTGAAGACCAGATCCGGACGGCCAAGAACATATTTTACGTAATACATTGTTGCCGAGCCGCGGATAACCACCGCGCATAACAGCAAAATATTAAAAATAAAAACGATGCGCCATTGCGGGTTATTCCACAGTAATTTCAAATCGCTGAGCATGGAGCCTGAGGTGTCATTACGCGGGTGATAACGTTCGCGGGTCAGGCCAAAACAGCAGAAAAAGAGCACGATGCCGAGCAGCCCCATCAGGCTCATCGCGTAGAAATAACCCTTTTGCGGATTGCCGTCGCCCAATTTTGCCACCAGCGGAAGGGCAATCACCGTCACCACCAGACCGCCGACAAATGACAGACCAAAACGCCACGATTGCAAGGAATGGCGTTCACGCGGATCGAGCGTCAGCGCGCCCGGCATGGCGCAATACGGCACGTTGATGGCCGAATACACCAGACTCAGCAGGGTGTAAGTTACGCAGGCATAGATGATTTTTCCGGTCGGGGAAATGTCCGGTACGTAAAAGGTGATCAGGCAGCAAACCCCGAACGGGATCGCAAACCACAAAAGCCATGGGCGGAATTTACCAAAGCGGGTCGTGGTGCGGTCGACCATCGCGCCGATACAAGGATCGACGAAGGCATCAACGGCGCGGACCACTAAAAACAACGTGCCCATGATGGCGGCCGGCAGGCCGAAAACATCGGTATAAAAATAGGCCAGAAATAAAGTGGCCGTTTGCCAGACCAGCGCGCTGGCCATATCGCCAAGCCCGTAACCAATTTTATCTTTAACGGAAAGAACCGGGGTAGTTATCATTATTCGTTACCTGCTTTCAAAGATGAGAGATAACCGACTGAAACACTGTGCGTTCGAATCAAAAAATGTAGGGAAAATGCTGAATAAATAATCGTGCGACTGAAGTATTGATAATGAGTCGAGGGTAAACAATTGAGGAAACGAATATGTAATTTACGTTTTTTGATTTTGTTTTTTATTTGTGAACGGGATCAAACAGAATGAGGTCTGGCTGGCAAAAGCCCGCAGCGAACGGTGTGCGGTCTCTTGCGAATGGATGGAAAACTTTGCGGTTACGGCATGAAGATTTAAAAATTCGCCGGCCTGAGACTCTTCAAAATGCGGTGAAAGCCAGGCTCTCACCGCTGTCACGGATTAACTCTCCGCTTTAGGGCTCCGCAATTTAGGAACAACCAACTCCCCGTTGGCATTGTAATAACGGCTTGGCCAGATTTCCCACGCCGGAACGCCGATCATTGCCGCAATAATCAACTCACCTTTGGGCCAGCGTCGCGACAGCGTATTGGACAGGGTTGATGCGCCCAGTCCTGAATCACGCGAGAGTGCCGTCAGCGTTGAGCCTTTTTTGCGAATTGCAGCGATAATATCGGCGGGATGCCAGTCTTCACGGGTGTTCTTCATATGCTCTCTCCGTAAGAAACGGGAGCATAAACCAACAGAGGGGGAGGAAGTAATGCCTGCCTTGGCTTGTCGTTCATGGTTCATTGTCCAGTAGTTTGATGTTACAGCGACCACCGGAGTTGAGAATCTCACTGGTGGTAGCCCTGACGGGGTTCTCAACACCGGTTCTACTGGATACCGGCCTGACCGAAGTCAGCCCCGCCTGAGCCACCATTGAGATATTGCTTGTTGTTTGTACAGGCAATAGGCATGCGCAGACTCAAACGTGAAATGCAGTTACGCACTCCATGTCGCCAGTAAACATTCAGGTTGAGAATCCTGGTTACGGATTTTGCCGTAACAGGGGAATTATAACGTAACGGCTTACGTGTACCAACACCGCATTAGGAGTGCCTTTAAATTCTTGACGTTAAATGAGCAGATTAGTGATCCCGCAACGGTAAACGGAAGCTCTTAATCACGGCTTTTAACGCCGCAGAAAGCTGGCGGTGACCGGGATAATAGAGAAAGAAACCGGGAAACGTGACCGACCAGTCTTCGAGCACGCGGATAAGCAAACCCTGCGCGACCAGCGCGTCATGTTCCGGGCTGCGGGCGGTGTAGACCAGCCCGATGCCGTCGAGAGCGATGCGCGTCATCATTGTTACGCTGTCAACAATCAGCGGGCCGCTGACCGGTACCGCAATCTGTTTACCTTCTTTTTCAAATTCCCAGCGATACAGCGCACCGCCGGTAATTTCCCGTCGCCCGATGCAGGCGTGATGTTGCAAATCGGCGGGTGAGAGCGGTTCCGGATGCCGCGTGAAATATTCAGGCGAGCCGTAAACCGCTGAATGAAAATCGGGCGTCAGGCGAACCGCACTCATATCCTGCTGAACGTCGCCGCGGATACGCACTCCGGCGTCAAACCCTTCACTGACGATATCCACGAAACCGTCGTTGGTGGCCAGTTCCAGCCGGATATCCGGGAAATCCTGACTAAATTGCTTAAACTGCGGCATAAAAACGAGATCTGCCGCAATGCGCGGCGTATTGATGCGCACCGTGCCTTGCGGGGTTTCCCTGAAGGTATTCACTTTCTCAACCGCACCGGCAATTGCCGCAAACGCGGGCGCAATTTCGGCCAGCAGCGCAATCCCCGCTTCAGTCGGCGAAACGGTGCGCGTGGTGCGGTTCAGCAGCCTGACGCCCAGCCGTTCTTCCAGCGCGCGCAAAGAGTGGCTCAGGGTGGATGCAGTTAAATTCAGCCGCGCCGCCGCCTTACGGAAGCTTTTTTCTTCTGCCACGGCGACAAAGGCGGTCAGCTCACCCAGTTCGTTAGTCCGCATTTCGTTTCCTATTGATGAATATGAACCAGTAAATCATGCGATATAAGACGGCTTATCCACAACAATTAATCCTCTTATAGTCAGGTTCTGGTCAACACATTTCCTCAGAGGTTTCTATGTCACAACAATCGTATCTTCAGGGATCACATCTTCAAAATCAGCCCCTTCGTCTGCATAACCGCGTGGCGCTGGTCACTGGCGGAGGCAGCGGAATTGGTCGTGCCGCGGCGCTGGCTTTCGCGCGCGACGGCGCAAAAGTGGTGGTTGCCGGGCGTCGTGAAGCGGAACTTCTGCACACCGTGGCGCTGATCCATGAACAGGGCGGCGACGCGCTGGCGGTGCCGGCGGATGTTTCAGACAGCGCGCAGGTTCAGCACCTGATTGCGGAAACGCTGGCGCATTTCGGGCGTCTGGACGCGGCGTTTAATAATGCCGGTGTCGAGGGTTTTGCGCCGGTCAGCGAGATGACGGAAGCCGAATTCGACCGCGTGATCGCCATCAATCTGAAAGGCGTCTGGCTGTCAGTGAAATATGAGCTGGAGGCGATGGTAGCCGCAGGTCGCGGCGGCGCGATTGTGAATACGTCTTCGTGGCTGGCGCACGGCGCGAGTTTCGGGTCTGCGGCTTATTCCGCCAGCAAGGGCGGTCTGGATGCCATGATCCGCGCCATTGCGCTGGAAACCGGCGCGCATAAAATCCGTATCAACAACGTAAATCCGGGCATTATCGATACGCCGATGGCACGACGAATGGGCGCGAATGAAGAGATGCTCAGGCCGTTTGTTCACCTGACGCCGGCAGGGCGCGTGGGCGAATCCGACGACGTGGGCGACGTTGTTGCGTGGCTGTGCAGCGACGAAGCGCGGTTTGTCACCGGGCAAAATCTGCTGGTGGACGGCGGATTCACCATCGCCGGTCTGCGCTAGTTTGCCGGAGATGCTCAGGGACGAGCCTCCCTCAGCACAAAGTCTGAAGCCGATCACAGTTTCGTCACACGGCTGATATTACGACTTGTTTCTGTCAACGATTCGCCAGAGAATCCGGATCAGAAAGCAGGATTGTTACTGTCTGACAGGCAAAACCTAAACTTCTCGTTTCTTCGCATGTCGCGAAGAGACCGGACGTTTAGGTTTTTTTTTGGCCTGAATTCAGGGGCCGGCCGCCCCTTTGAAATACAACGGCAATGTCGTGCACGACGCCATTACTCTGATGAGATAACACCATGGAATACAAAACATTAGCCGACGAAATTCTCCGCGGAGTGGGCGGAAAGGAAAACGTGAACAGCGTGGTGCATTGCGCTACCCGTTTACGGTTCAAGCTTAAAAACATCAGTAAAGCGGATGCCGAAGGATTAAAAAAGAACCCCGGCGTCATTATGGTGGTGGAAAGCGGCGGCCAGTTTCAGGTCGTGATCGGCAACCACGTCGGCGCGGTCTATGACGCGCTGGTGCGCGGCAGCGCACTTTCGGAAAGCGGCGATGACGAAGAGGGGCAAGATAAAGGCAATCTGTTCGCCCGCGCCATTGACGTCATTTCCGGTATTTTTACCCCGTTTATCGGCATCATGGCCGCGTCAGGGATCCTGAAAGGGTTTCTGTCCCTGGCGCTGGCCTGCGGCTGGCTGAATCCGGAAAGCGGCACATATAAAGTCTGGTTCGCCGCCAGCGACGCCATGTTTTATTTCTTCCCGCTGGTGATAGGCTTCACCGCCGGTAAAAAATTCGGCGGCAATCCGTTCGTGACGATGATGATTGGCGGTGCGATGGTGCATCCGCTGATGACGGCGGCGTTCAACGCTCAGCAGCCGGGCGTGCCGTCTGAACATTTCTTTGGCATACCGCTGGTATTCATCAATTACGCCTCATCGGTTATTCCGGTGATCCTCGCCGCGTGGGCCTCCAGCTGGATGGAAAAACGCCTGATGAAACTGCTGCCGGGTTCCCTGCGCAATTTCATTACGCCGCTTATCTGCCTGATGGTGATAGTTCCGCTGACCTTCCTGCTTATCGGACCGGTCGCGACCTGGGCCAGTCAGCAACTTGCTAACGGCTATCAGTTTATCTATCACATCAGCCCGGCCATCGCGGGTGCCTTTATGGGCGGCCTGTGGCAGGTTTGCGTGATCTTCGGCCTGCACTGGGGGCTGGTGCCGCTGATGATCAACAACTTCAGTATTCTCGGCCACGACACCATGCTGCCGCTGCTGTTGCCGGCGGTCATGGGGCAGGTTGGCGCTGTTATCGGCGTGATGTTGCGTGCCAAAGACGCGCGTACCAAAGCACTGGCGGGTTCCGCAGTCAGCGCCGGGATTTTTGGTATCACAGAACCGGCGGTTTACGGCATTAACCTGCCACGCCGCCGTCCGTTTATTTTCGGCTGCGTCGGCGGCGCGCTGGGCGCGGCAATCCTCGGTTATTTCCAGACCACCGCGTACTCGTTCGGCTTCGCTAACATCTTCACTTTCACGCAGATCATCCCACCAACGGGTTTCGACCAGACGGTTACCGCCGCAATTGCCGGCACCGTCTTTGCCCTCGCTTTTGCCGCTCTGGCAACGTTCTTCTTCGGTATGAATGAAGAAGTGAAAGCGGGTGAAACGGCCGATACCGTCGCGACGGCTTCCGTTCAGGCACCGCGTGGCAAAACCCTGGTGACCAGCCCGATTGCCGGTGCCTGCGTGGCGCTTGAAGACGTGAAAGATCCGACATTTGCCAGCGGCTTGCTGGGTAAAGGTGTGGCGATTATTCCGTCCGCGGGCCGTGTTGTGTCGCCGGTCAACGGCACCGTGGTTTCCCTGTTCAAAACCCATCACGCCATCGGAATTGAATCAGAAGACGGCGCGGAAATCCTGATCCACGTCGGTATCGATACCGTGAAGCTTGACGGCAAATTCTTCACGCCGCACGTGGCAGTAGACACCGTCGTGAAGCAGGGCGATTTGCTGCTGGAGTTCGATATCCCGGGCATTTCCGAAGCGGGTTACGACCTGACGACGCCGGTGCTTATCACCAACAGCGACGATTATCTCGACGTCATTCCGGCCAGCACCGGTCAGGACGTCGGCGAACAAGCTTTATTACTTACTCTTTTACGATAACAGTCAGAACCAGGAGGTTCACATGAGCAAGCAATTCCCGAAGGAATTCTTATGGGGCGGCGCAGTCGCAGCTAATCAGGTTGAAGGCGCGTACCTGACCGACGGTAAAGGATTGTCCACCTCTGACCTGCAACCGCAGGGCGTTTTCGGCCCGGTGCAGGAGCGCGTGGAAGGCGATTTCGGCATCAAAGATGTGGCGATTGATTTTTACCATCGTTATCCGGAAGACATGAAACTGTTCGCGGAAATGGGCTTCACCGTACTGCGTACGTCTATTGCCTGGACGCGTATTTTCCCGGAAGGCGACGAGCTTCACCCGAACGAAGCCGGTCTGGCATTCTATGACCGCCTGTTTGATGAAATGGCGAAATACGGCATCACGCCGCTGGTGACGCTTTCCCATTACGAAATGCCTTACGGCATCGTGAAAAAACACGGCGGCTGGGGCAGCCGGGATACCATCGGTTTCTTCGAAAATTACGCCCGCACCGTGTTCACGCGTTACAAAGATAAAGTGAAACACTGGCTGACGTTCAACGAAATCAACATGTCGCTGCACGCGCCGTTTACCGGCGTCGGATTGCCGGAAGGCAGCAGTAAACAGGCGATTTATCAGGCCATTCATCATCAGCTGGTGGCGAGTGCCAAAGCGGTGAAAGCCTGTCATGACATCATTCCTGACGGCAAAATCGGTAACATGCTGCTGGGCGGAATGCTCTATCCGCTGACCTGCAAACCGGCTGATATGATGGAAACGCTGCAACAAAACCGCGACTGGTTATTCTTCGGCGACGTTCAGGTACGTGGCGCGTATCCGGCGTATATGAAACGTTTCTTTAAAGATCGCGGTATGGAAATTAACATTACTGCTGAAGACAAAATAGCGCTGAAAGAAACGGTCGACTTTATTTCCTTCAGTTATTACATGACCGGTTGTGTCACCACGGATGCAGAACAAAATATTAAAGCACGTGCCAATATATTAAATATGGTGCCGAATCCGCATCTGAAAAGTTCCGAATGGGGCTGGCAGATTGATCCGGAAGGTTTGCGGTTCTTAATGAATGAATTATATGACCGCTACCAGAAGCCGTTATTTATTGTTGAGAATGGTCTGGGTGCCCGCGATAAAGTCGAAGCGGACGGCAGTATTAATGACGATTACCGCATTGAGTATATCAATGACCATCTGGTGCAGGTTCGCGAAGCCATTGAAGACGGCGTGGAAGTCATGGGCTACACCAGCTGGGGGCCTATCGACCTGGTCAGCGCATCGAAAGCCGAATTCTCCAAACGCTACGGTTATATCTATGTCGACCGCGACGATCAGGGCAATGGCACGCTGGAACGCCGCCGCAAGAAAAGCTTCTTCTGGTATGCCGACGTGATTAAAACGCACGGTGCCTCCTTAAAAGCGTAAATAAACAAACTGTAATCCGGTGGCCTGAATGAGCAGGCCACTTCATACCGAACTTCATTTAATAATGCGAAATTTCACCCGCAGGGCAATCTGTGCCTGTGGGAAGGAATTCGAATAACAATAAAAAGATAATCAATAATTCGAAGGGAATGTAATGATGAAATTTTCTCAGACTACTGTATTACCTGCACACAATAATACCGGGTATAAAATACGACCCGCAGTTCGTTCATATCATAAATATCTCGCGCTGGCCGTTTGTCTTGCGGGCGCAGGGATTCAACCGGCACTGGCCGCCAGCGACTGGAACGGAACCGTGCTCGGTTTTGAGGCACCCGGCGAAGGGATGCTCGGCGATATGCTGGGGATCCGACCCATTCTTGAAGATCACGGTTTCCATTATCAGCTCGGTTATCTGAGTGAATCCTCCTACAACGCGGGCGGCGGTTATAACCACGACAAAAAACTGGCGTACATCGACCAGTTCTCGCTGACGTTTACGCAGGATCTGGAAATGTACACCGGCATTCCGGATGCGGCGATTGAAGGGAACATTGTTAACCGTAACCATGATGACAACCTGACGTCCGAACGTACGCAGGATCCGCGCGTGGGTTTTAACGATATCGCGCAGGAAAGCTGGGGAGGGCAGTCGATTACGCGTCTGGGCTGGCTGACTTTTGGCCGCAGTTTTGACGACCGGAAGCTGCACTGGCGCATCGGTATGATGAATAAGAATCAGGATTTCGACCAGATTATCCCGTGTGATTTCCAGCTGCTCAGTCAGTGCGGCGGTAAATCGGCCAACTCGATGACCTGGTACAACTGGAACAAACATTACTGGGGCACCACGTTCCAGTACAAACTGACGGATGGCCTGACGCTGAAAACCGGCATCATGGAACAAAACCCGGACGCGTCAGATAGAAAATACGCCTGGAGCGGTTCGCTGAAAGGCGCGCGCGGAATTTTGCTGCCGATGGAAGCCGAGCTGAAAACCAAGGTCAACGGTTTGCCGGGCATTTATAACTTCGGGCTGCTTTACACCAACTCGCCGCAGAAGGATCTTTCAGAGGGGAAAACGCAAAGCGTCGGCGCCAGCGACCCGGAAGGTTATCGTTCCCACAGCAGCACCTGGTTTATGTACACCGGTTTCAACCAGCAGGTGACGCAGCGTGGCGATGATCCGAACCGCGGCATGAGCGTGTCATACAGTCTCGGTCTCGCCGATCCGCGCAGCAACACCATGCATTACACGCAGGCGGCTTCCATGCGTTATCGCGGTCTGTTCGATGCGCGCCCTGACGACTGGCTGGGTTTTGGTATGACGTACATTAAAATGAGCGACCACTACCGGCAGAATCAGGAAAACCGGAACGCCATCTATCAGGTGGATGATTACGGCAATCCGTTGTACACGCCGCTGTCCGGACATTCGGTTAATGCCGATTTGTATTACCAGATCAAAGTGCGTTCGTGGCTTATCCTGCAACCTGATTTGCAATACTGGTACCGTCCGGGTGGCGTGAAAGAAACGCAGGACGCCTGGGTGACGGGGCTGAAAGCCATTGTCACTTTCTGAGTGCGGGCATGGCCGGAGAGCCGGGATCGTTATCACGCTTTTTCAGTAATGTGCATTGAGTGGCTAATCTAACCTGCTAGAATTATCAGGCAGATACGCAATGCTGCGGCAGACAAAACCTGATCTTCTTCACTGACGATCGGGTTTTTCTTTTCAGGGAATCACAATGAAAATCGCCAAAATTTTAAATAATAACGTGGTGGTTGTCGTCAACGATCAGCAGCGGGAACAGGTCGTCATGGGCCGTGGTCTGGCGTTTATGAAAAAAACGGGAGATGAACTTGATGACAGCAAAATCGAGAAAATCTTCGCCTTACAAAACGACGAACTGGTCGCACATCTGACGGAACTGCTCTCGCATATTCCGATGGAAGTGATGACGACCTGCGACCAGATCATTTCGCTGGCACGAACCCGGCTGGGAAAGTTGCAGGAAAATCTGTATATCGCGCTGACCGATCACTGCAACTTTGCCATTGAACGGCAGAAAAAAGGTGTGCCCATCAGCAATGCGCTGTTGTGGGAAACGCGCCGTCTGTATCCGAAAGAGTATGCGCTGGGCGTGGAAGCGCTGGACATTATCGATACGCGTCTGGGCGTGCGGCTGCCGGTGGATGAAGCCGGTTTTATTGCCCTGCATCTGGTCAATGCGCAACTGAACGGCGAAATGCCGGAAGTGGCGCGCATTACCCGTGTGATGCAGGAAATCCTCAATCTGGTGAAATACCAGCTGCGTCTGGAATATGACGAAGAGTCGCTGAGCTATCAGCGGTTCGTTACCCACCTGAAATTCTTCGCCCAGCGGATGCTGAACCGGACCGTGGTCGCCGATGATGATATGACGCTGCATGTGGCGGTAAAAGAAAATTACCCGCAGGCGTGGCAGTGTGCGGAAAAGATCGGGGACTATCTGGCGGCGCAGTACCAGCGCGGGCTGACGACGGAAGAGATCATGTACCTGTCGATCAATATTGAGCGGGTGCGCAAAGAGAGCAAACCGCAAGATCATGCATAAAACCGTCATTGCATGCGCAATTCACGCCGCGAATTATGTCTTATCACAATTTTTAAGTACGGTTTTTTTTGCCTCGGTTAATGAGAACAGGTAGCATCCTTCGCCGTTATTGCATCAAAAACAGTTCCGGCTAAAAAAACTACAGTGGGTTAACCACGTAAACGTCGTGGCTTGCAATCGTTTGCTTGCAGCACCGGCGTCAGGTGAAGGTTATTTTGGAGAACAAGTCATAATGAAGTCTCATAAGAAATCGGCAGAGGCAAAACACGCCGCAAAACGGCGCTGGCTGGATTCGCACGAAAGCGGTTATCACAAGAGCATGGGCAATCGTCAGGTTCAGATGATTGCTATTGGTGGCTCTATCGGTACCGGTTTATTCCTCGGTGCGGGTGCGCGTTTACAGATGGCAGGCCCGGCGCTGGCTATCGTGTATGCGGTATGTGGTATTTTCTCATTCTTTATTCTGCGCGCACTGGGTGAACTGGTTTTACACCGTCCGACCAGCGGCAGCTTCGTGTCCTATGCCCGTGAGTTTCTGGGCGAAAAGGCCTCCTACGTGGCGGGCTGGATGTACTTCCTGAACTGGGCGATGACCGGCATTGTCGATATCACCGCAGTGGCTCTGTACATGCACTACTGGGGAACCTTCGGTGATGTCCCGCAATGGATGTTTGCCCTCGGTGCGCTGGCGATTGTGGCGACCATGAACATGATCGGCGTGAAGTGGTTCGCTGAAATGGAATTCTGGTTTGCGCTGATCAAAGTCGCGGCTATCGCGATCTTCCTGGTGGTCGGCGTGGTGTTCCTCGGCACCGGCAAACAGCTCGACGGCAATACCACCGGTCTGCACCTGATCACCGACAACGGCGGTATCTTCCCGCACGGTCTGTTACCGGCGCTGGTCTTAGTGCAGGGCGTGGTCTTCGCCTTTGCGGCTATCGAACTGGTCGGTACCGCAGCGGGCGAAACGAAAGATCCTGAAAAAGTGCTGCCGAAAGCCATCAACAGCGTGATCTGGCGTATTGCTTTATTCTACGTCGGCTCTGTGGTGCTGCTGGTTCTGCTGCTGCCGTGGAATGCATATCAGGCGGGCCAGAGCCCGTTCGTGACCTTCTTCAGCAAGCTCGGCGTACCGTACATCGGGACCATCATGAATATCGTGGTGCTGACCGCCGCGCTGTCGAGCCTGAACTCCGGCCTGTATTCCACCGGTCGTATTCTGCGTTCGCTGTCGATGGGCGGTTCCGCGCCGAAATTTATGTCGAAGATGAGCGCACAGCAGGTGCCTTACGCGGGCATTCTGGTGACCGTCGGTATTTACGTAATAGGCGTCATCCTCAACTATTACGTGCCTTCGCAGGTCTTTGAGATCGTTCTGAACATCGCGTCACTGGGCATCCTCAGCTCATGGGCGTTCATCATTGTGTGCCAGATGAAACTGCGTACCGCCATCAAAGAAGGACGTGCGAAAGACGTCTCCTTCAAAATGCCGTGGGCGCCGTTTACTTCATGGCTGACGCTGGCATTCCTGGCGGGTGTGCTGATTCTGATGGCGTTTGATTACCCGAACGGCACCTTCACGGTTTCCACCATTCCGGTGCTGATTATTCTGCTGGTTCTGGGCTGGATTGGTTTGCGTAAGCGCGCGGCGGAAGTGCATGCCGAACAGGCTGCGCACGAAGAAGCGCATCACGAAAGCGTGGAATTGAAGTAAACCCGGCAGAACGTTTGCCATGAAAGAAAGAAGGTCGTCCCGCGGGGCGGCCTTTTTTTTGCCTTTCAGAAAGTAAACATTCCTAAACTCCCCTGATTTTTCACCGCATTGCCCTCCGTTGACTAGGCTTGTTCTTTTGCTGTGAGAGAAACCTATGCTGAAGAATCTGCTTCAAATTTTTTCCAGCCCCGAGCAATTTCTCGGGCTGTTCAGTGCGAAGGATATTGAAAATACGCTGGAGGAGGGCGAGCGTATTCTGATTGATGAAAACGGAACTGCCTCGGTTAATCCGGCGAATCAGGAGATGCAGGAAGATTTCGCCCGGCACGTCAAACGCATGAGCGTGCTGTAATGGCGACGGCGGTCTTCATGGTGTTAATGGTCTGCGGTTACTGGTACACCACCCGCGACATCTCATCACGTTTCAAACTCAAAAGGACATTTGGCTGGGATGTCTATTTTCTGGTGGCGCTCTACGGCTGCATTTTCGTCCTGCAAGGCGTGCTGATGATTGCGCTGGGTTATATGGCTCTGTGGGGAATTTCAGAAATCGTGAACGCCATTCCGGCCACGGTTTATGCGCATCAGAACGTTCATTACCACCGCGATTTTATCAACTGGAGTTTCTTAGGGATCCAGGCCCCGGTTGTCATCATGCTCGGCATTTCGGTAATGCTTTGTCTGGTGCGCACTACCTGGTCGCCGGGATTGCGGCTCAATACCGCCGGGCGTAAGCAGTTGTACAAACAGCTTACCCGCGCCAACGGCGTTGAAGGCCTTTTGTACCAGTGCATGGAACAGGGCGATATGGTGTTTATTACGCTCCAGTCACGGCGAGTGTATATCGGAATGGTACACACGGCGCGCTGTGAAACCTCATCGTCAGATAACGTCGTGGTGATCCCGATGGTCAGCGGTTACCGCGACAAAGACACTCTGGAGCTGCGCGTTGAGCATAACTACGCCCGGTATTATCAGGAACATGGCGTGACGCCTGTTTCGAAACCGGTGAATGCGCTGAATTTCAGGAAGGTGATTTTGCTCAGCCAGATAGAAACATTGTCACTGTTTGACCCGTCGAGCGCCTGTGCATTTGAGAAGCTGATCCCGATCGTTACGGAAGAGGCAGAAAGAAAGGTGGGAGAAAAGGACGCCTGAAATCAGGCGTCGCAGCAGGATTAACGCTTAAACGATAGTAAAGCGGAATTCGCTCAGCCCTTCGATCCCGCCGGTGATCACATCACCGCGCACGACCGGGCCGACGCCCGCAGGTGTACCGGTGTAAATCAGGTCGCCGGGTTTAAGCTCAACGGCCTGTGACAGATAACTGATCACATCCGCGACCTGCCAGATTTGATCACTTAAATCGCCGCGCTGACGTTTTTCGCCGTTCACATCCAGCCAGATTTTGCCGGCGGCAGGATGTCCGGTCTGGCTGACCGGCAGCAGCGGGTTCGCCGGTGCGGAATCATCAAAACCTTTGGCGAAATCCCACGGACGGCCCAGTTTTTTCGCCTGAGCCTGAATATCACGACGGGTTAAATCCACGCCCACGGAATAGCCCCAGACGTGAGAAAGCGCGTCTTCGGCTGCAATATTTTTCCCGCCTTTTGCCAGCGCCACCACCAGCTCCACTTCATAATGCAAATCTTCGGTCAGCGTAGGATAGGGCACATTGCCGATGGCCGGGATCACCGCGTCTGCCGGTTTTGCAAAGAAGAATGGCGGCTCGCGGTCAGGGTCATGACCCATTTCGCGGGCGTGCTCAGAATAGTTACGGCCAACGCAATACACGCGGCGTAAAGGGAAACGCGCACTCTGGCCTTCAACGGCCAGAGAAGGCGTTTTGGGTACGGCAATTACAAATTCGGTCATCGTATTCACTTCACAAAGTTAACGTATTTTCATATTTGCAAAGCGGACACCGGTTGACCAGTAAATTGTTGTTACTGATCAATGTCGGACGGTCAGGATTTGTAACGCGGTGCCGGATGTGACTGGCTGAACACCGGCACCATCACGCTGCGGCGCGCTTCGAAATCAATCCATTGCTGTTCATCCTGCAACGGTGGAATGGTGATTTTTTCCTTGCGGTCAAAGCCCAGCAGTGCGGCATCAACCAGTTCGCCGACTTCCATCACGCCGGAAATTTCGTCGATATTCTTGCCGGAGCGTTCCCAGATTTCTGTGCGCGTTGCGGCGGGCAAGACGGCCTGCACGTACAAACCGCGTTCTTCCAGTTCGAACTGCAATGTCTGGCTGAAGGTCAGCACGAAAGCTTTTGTCGCGGAATAGACCGCGGCGCGGGCTTCCGGCATCAGCGCCATCACCGAGGCGATGTTAATAATCGCGCCGTCTTTGTGTTTCAGCAGGCCATCCAGCGCCACGCGGGAAAGGCGGGCCACAGACGTGACGTTCAGGGTAATCAGATTTTCAATGGCATCGGCATCGCTGTTCTCGAAGCCGCCTTTCAGGGAAGCCCCTGCGTTGTTGATCAGCAGTGTAATTTGCGGGTTTGCGCGGATGAAATCTTCGACGCGAACCAGATCCTCAGAACGGGTCAGGTCTGCAGGCAAAACGGTGACGTTTGTGCGGTACTCCTGTTGCAGACGCTCTGCCAGGGCATCCAGTCGTGCAACGTCGCGCGCCACCAGAATCAGGTCATAACCGCGTTTCGCCAGACGGTCAGCATAAGTCGCACCGATACCGCTGGATGCGCCGGTGATTAAAGCGACGGAGTGTGAAACTTTTGAATCAGACATGGCAGAACCTCTCAGGAATGTGAATGTAGTTTAATTATGAAACCAGATGATTTTTAGCACTGGTGGTTTTATAATGCAACCAGATTTTGTAAACCGCCCTGAGCAGGAAGTGCCATGAAACGAACCCGACTGGAAAACACGCCATGCCCGGCAGGCCGCGCGCTGGATTTGATAGGTGACTGGTGGACTCTGCTGATTGTCCGCGATGCGATGCACGGTGTTTCGCGGTTCAGCGAATTCCAGCGCAGCCTGGGCGCGGCGAAAAACATCCTCAGCACGCGCCTCAAAGCGCTGGTAGCCGAAGGCATTCTGAAAGTGGAACCCGCCGCCGACGGTTCGGCGTATCAGGAATACATCCTGACAGAAAAAGGCCACGCGCTGCGCCCTGTGCTGATCGCATTAGGACAGTGGGGAAGTGAATACCTGTTCGAAGAAGGCGAAGCCTGCACCCTGATGGTCGACACCAAAAACCGCCAGCCCCTGCGCAAAATCGAACTGCGCGCACAAGACGGGCGAATACTGGAAGATAACGAAATTACAGCGATAGTCCCTCAAATCCACACTGATTAATTTTTTGAGAAAGCCACTGGTACGCTCAGAAATTTTGCAGATGAGTTCCCCAAGAAATGTCCACTGGCGCGCTCAGAAATTTTGCTGACCGGGGGTTCGAGACCTGTGGCTCGAACCCCCGGGGAAGGAACCGCGCAGCGGCAAGATTT
The DNA here is from genome assembly GCF_019200965.1 of Rahnella sp. PD12R. Lineage (NCBI taxonomy): Bacteria > Pseudomonadati > Pseudomonadota > Gammaproteobacteria > Enterobacterales > Yersiniaceae > Rahnella > Rahnella sp. PD12R. The sequence goes on from NZ_JAHTMS010000011.1 coordinate 153,117, forward strand.
CGCGTCACACGCCGGAGCAACGGAACATGTCCATCGTCCCAGCGGTAGCGCCTATTTAAAAAAACGCGGGAGTCCAGAGGGAGAAGGTTTATTCTCCCTCTGGTCGGTGTGGGCCGACGCCCACGGTCTTGACCTTGACCTGGAATTGCCAACCCCAACCCCAACCGCTACCGCGCAATTCTCTCATGCCAGTACTTCGTAAACTCCTCCTCCCCGTTCAGACTCACCACCATGTCGCCGCTGACGATAAAGTGGGTCAGGTCGCTGCGCAGCTCGAGCGTTATTTCCGCCTCCATCCACCAGCCTTCACGCCCCATTTTCATGGTTTGCGTCAGCAGATAGCGCGCGGAAAGCGGGTCACTGTTACTGACCGTCAGCTCGCGGCGTAAACCGTGATCGACCGTCGTATCGATATCATCGAAACGGTAAACCCCTTCACCGAATACGCCGCCGACGCCGTGGGTTACGCTGGTCCAGCTGTCAGTCAGGAAATCATAAGTGATGTTGCGGTCAACGCGTCCCGGCGACAGCACGGTCTGCGGAGTGAGCGGGGCGCTTTGCGGTTCGGCGATCGGGCCATCAATGGATACCGGCTGTTCGCAAACCGGCAAACTCAGTTGTGCGCTGTGCAGATCTACCGTCAGCGTCGCGGCTTCAGCCATCGGCCAGATCATCGGCCAGAACGTGGTTGCCAGCGAGAGTCGCAGGCGATGTCCGGCGGCAAAGCGGTGAGCAATGCCATCCAGCTGTACCGGTACTTTGACTTTTTGCCCCGGTACGAGCGGTACAGATTTATCGTGGCCGTGAAGATGCGCCAGATTCAGCCAGCCGTGCGTGACGCGGTTTACCGCGCCTTCCGGTGAAACGTCTGAAAGGCGCACGTAAAGCATCGCCGCCGGTTTATCACTGCTCAGCTCCACCGTGAATTCCGGAAAACCGAAGATGGACAGCGGTTCGGCCAGCGGTTCGCCGTCAAAGATTTCCGCCATACCGTCGTCAACGCGCTGATCCGGCGGCATTTCACCGGGCACGCCTGCGCCCATCCATTCCCCGGCCATCAGCCCGTGATTTTGCGGGGTACAGATATTGATGACGCCTGCATTGGCGTCCGGCTGAGTATTCAGCTGGCCGCGCGAAAGCCAGCGGGGCATGTAGTTAATATTGCTCGCGGTGCCGCGATCAAACCCCACCCATTCACCTTTGCTGACCGGACGCATCGCCGAAGGCGGCTGGCTGTCCTGCAACCAGGTCTGAATCATCGGGCCTTCCATCGCGCCGTTTTGTTCACCCTTCAGCCAGTGATCCCACCAGCGAACCGCTTCCTGCAGGAAACCGATCGCCGGTTCCGGCGTGCCGTCCTGCGGATAAATATGCGCCCACGGGCCGAGGATAGCGCGGCGCGGAACCTGCAAATTGTCCATCAGGCGGAAAACGGCATTGCTGTAAGCATCCGCCCAGCCGCCAATCGCCAGCACCGGGCATTCAATGGCTGACCAGTCTTCGCACACTGAACCGTGCTGCCAGTATGCATCGCGCAGCGGATGTTCCATCCACAACGCCGGGAAGAACGGCATGTTTTCCAGACGGTTAAGCCAGTCGCCATACCAGCTTTCGCCGACCAGCGCCGGGTCGGCAGGGCGGCTCTGGTACGCCAGCATAATGCCGCCCCACCAGAGGTTATCGTTAAGCAGGCAGCCGCCTTTGTAATGGATGTCGTCGCGGTAGCGGTCGTCGGTAGAACAGACGGTAATAATGGCTTTCAGGGCGGCAGGACGGCGTGCGGCGACCTGCAATCCGTTAAATCCGCCCCAGGATTTGCCCATCATGCCGACGTTGCCGCTGCACCAGTTTTGCCGGGTGATCCATTCGATGACTTCCAGCGCGTCGTCCTGTTCCTGTAACAGGTATTCGTCAGCCAGCAATCCGTCGGATTCGCCGCTGCCGCGCATGTCCACGCGCACTACCGCGTAACCGTGACCGGCAAAGAAACCGTGCATCGGCTCGTCACGCGTGCGGGTTCCGTCGCGTTTGCGGTACGGGATGTATTCGAGAATGGCCGGAACCGGCTGGCTTGCAGCGTCGTCCGGCAGCCAGAGGCGGGCGGCGAGGCGCGTGCCATCGCTCAGCGGGATCCACAAATGTTCGGTCACGGTGACGGCGTGAGGGAATTCGGTCACGATGCGTTTGGTGGTCATAAGACTCCTGTCGAAGAAAGGGCTGCCGCAGGAAGCGCGGTGCCGCGCAGGGCGAGAACGTCGTCCAGCCAGCTGGTGCGCATTTCCGGTACGGATGTCAGCAGTTTTTCGGTGTAGCTGTGCATTGGCGCGCTGAATACCACGTCGGTATCGCCGCTGGCGACAACCTGGCCCTGATACATGACCGCGACCTGATGGGCGATGCGTTTCACGGTGCCCAGATCGTGTGTGATGAACAGGTATGACAGCCCGAGCTGTTCCTGTAAACGGCGCAGTAAATTCAGCACTTCTTCCGCCACCAGCGGATCGAGCGCGGAGGTGGCTTCGTCACAGATAATCAGTTCCGGCTGCGCTGCCAGCGCGCGGGCGATACAGACGCGCTGTTTCTGCCCGCCGGAGAGTTCGCCGGGACGACGGTCAATCAGCTTTACCGGCAGCTCGGTCAGGCGCAGCAACTCTTCCACGCGGTCGCGAACCTGCTTTTTGTTCATCCCGAAATAGAAACTCAGAGGACGGCCAATGATATCCAGCAGCGTCTGGCGCGGATTAAGCGCCACGTCAGGAAGCTGATAAATCATCTGCATCCGGCGCAGGGTTTCTTTGTTGCGCTTCTGGTAATTGTGCGAAAGCGCCATGCCGTCGAAGTCCACCGAGCCTTCGGTGTCCGGTAACAGACCCACCAGCGCCCGCGCCAGCGTACTTTTTCCGCTGCCGGATTCACCGATAATCGCCAGCGTTTTGCCGCGCGGGAGTTGCAGGCTGACATCATGTACCACGCGTTTGCCGTTATAACCGGTACTGAGTTTCTTCATGGTCAGCAGCGGCTGGCCGGAAGATTCATGGCCGCCGGTCAGTGGCGTCAGCGCGTGTTCACGTTCCGCGACCAGCCTGCGGGTGTAATCCTGCTGCGGATTTTCCAGAATGGTTTGCGTGCTGCCGGTTTCCACTTCCTTGCCGTGACGCAGCACCATAATGCGGTCGGCGAGCTGCGCGACAACGGCCAGATCGTGCGTGATGTACAGCGCGGCGGTGTTAAATTCACGCACCAGTTTGCGCAGCATCACCAGCACTTCAATTTGCGTGGTGACGTCCAGCGCCGTGGTCGGTTCGTCCATGATCAGCAAATCCGGTTTACAGGACATCGCCATCGCGGCCATTGCGCGCTGAAGCTGTCCGCCGGAAAGCTGATGCGGATAACGCTTGCCGATGTTTTCCGGATCCGGCAAATCCAGTGAGCGGAACAGCGAAATCGCCCACTGGCGGCTTTCTTCTTTGTTCATCAGACCGTGGCGGATCGGGCCTTCGCAAACCTGTTTTTCGATGGTCAGCGCCGGGTTAAACGAGGCGGCGGCGCTTTGTGCGACATACGCCACGCGCTTGCCGCGCCATTCGCGTTTAACGTGTGAAGGCTGAGAAACGATATCGGTGCCGTCCAGTATCACTTCACCGCCCGCAATCCGGCAGCCCTGACGCGCATAGCCCAGCGCCGCCAGCCCGATGGTGGATTTCCCCGCACCGGATTCGCCTATCAGCCCGAGCACTTCGCCCGCCGCCAGCGTCAGGGAAATGTCCTGAACCAGCGGAGAACCGTCGAGAGTTTCGATGCGCAGGCTGCGCATTTCTAAAATTGTCCGGGTCATGCTTCATCTCCATGCGGCAGGCTGTTACGTGCCAGCAGCCAGTCAACCACCAGATTGACGCCAATGGTCAGCAGCGCAATCGCCGCCGCCGGATAAAGGGGCGCAAACTGGCCGAAGTTAATCGCCTGCGCGTTATCACGCACCATGCTTCCCCAGTCCGCGTACGGCGGCTGAATGCCTAAACCTAAGAAACTCAGGCCCGCGATGAACAGGAACGTGAAGCAAAAACGCATACCGAATTCGGCAAGCAACGGCGGCAGGGCGTTTGGCAGAATTTCCCTGAACAGCACCCAGCGCAGGCCTTCGCCGCGCAGACGCGCCGCTTCAACATATTCCTGGCAGACAATCGCCTGCGCCACCAGCCGCGCCAGACGGAACACGCGGGTGGCGTCGAGCAGGGCGATGGTCAGCACCAGAACCGGAATCGAGGTGCCCATTACGGACAATACAATCAGCGCGAAAATCAGCACCGGAATCGACATCACGGTATCGACAATGCGCGAAAGCACGGTATCCACCCATTTGCCGTAAATCGCGGCGGTAAAACCGGTGACGATGCCGATGATAAACGAGCTGAAGGTGATGGTCAGGGCGATGGCAATTGTCGTGCGCGCGCCAAATAAAATGCGCGAAAGCATGTCGCGCCCGAGGCTGTCAGTGCCAAACGGCGTGGCGGCAGATGGCAGCAGCCAGATATCGCCAACCTGTTCGGTTTCGCTGTGCGGCGCAAGCCACGGCGCGAAAATGGCGGCGAAGAGATTCACCGCAATAATCACAATGCCAATCCAGGCCGACAGCGGGATGTTAATGAAATACCGGTTCATGCTGTCCCTCTTTTAGCGCGCATGGCGCAGGCGTGGATTACACCAGATCGCCAGTAAATCGGCGGTGGTATTGAGAAAAATGTAGGTGCCGCCAAACAGCAGACCGCAGGCCTGAACGACTGGCAGGTCGCGCTTGGTGACGGCGTCCACCATGTACTGGCCGATGCCCGGATAAACAAACACCACTTCCACCAGAATGACGCCGACCACCAGATACGCCAGATTGAACGCCACGACGTTGATGATCGGCGCAAGAGCGTTGGGCAGGGCGTGCGAGACCACAATACGCCAGCGCGGAATGCCTTTGAGCACCGCGCTTTCGATGTACGGGCTGGACATCACCGCCGTCACCGACGCACGCGTCATGCGCAACATATGTGCCAGCACGACCAGCGTCAGCGTGAGCATCGGCAGGGTGCAGACGTAAAGCCGGTCGGGGAACGAGGATGAACTGTCGACCATCGCCAGACTCGGGAACCACGTCAGGCGGATAGCAAAGGCGATCACCAGAATGTAGCCGACGAAAAACTCCGGCACGGAAATGCTGATGAGCGTGAGGGTATTCGCCAGCCGGTCGAACACGGAACCGCGCCAGATGGCGGACGCAATTCCTAAACCGACCGCCAGCGGAATGGCGATCACGGCGGCGTATCCGGCCAGAAACAGCGTATTTGCCAGACGTGGCAACAGCTCGTCGCTGATGGCGCGACCATTGGCCAGTGAATGCCCGAGATCCCCGTGCATAATCCCCGCCAGCCAGTGCAGATAACGCAGCACCGAGGGTTCATCCAGCCCCAGTTGCAGACGCAGCGCCGCCACGGTTTCCGGCGTCGCGCTTTGCCCTAAAATCGCGGTAGCAACGTCGCCGGGCAGCATTTCTGTGCCGATAAATATCAGCACAGAGACCAGCCACAGCGTGATAATGCCCAACAGGACCCGCTGTAAAATCCGTTTTTTCATCATGCCTCCAGCCAGACGCGCTCGGCCAGACGACCACCCATGAAGTTGAACATCGGATGCGGTTTGATGCCGCCGACTTTTTTGCTGGCGGCATCAAGATAATCACCAAACAACGGGATCATCGCGCCGCCGTTGTCGCGCACGATGCTTTGAAGCTCGCCGTAGATTTCCGCGCGTTTGCTTTCATCGAGCAACGAACGTGCCTGAAGCAGCAGGGCGTCAAACTTTTCATCTTTCCAGTGCGTGTCGTTCCACTTGGCGGTGGACTGGTACGCGGTTGAAAACATCTGGTCAGCCGTCGGGCGTCCGCCCCAGTAACCCATGCTGAACGGCGCTTTCATCCACACGTCGTCCCAGTAACTGTCGGCAGGCTGGCGCTTGATATTGACCTGAATGCCACCCTTCTGCGCCTGACCCTGGAACAATGCGGCGGCGTCGAGCGCACCGGCAAAGGCGGCGTCAGACGAAGACAGCTCGACTTTCAGGTCGGTTAATCCGGCTTTTTTCAGGTAAAACTTTGATTTGTCCGGATCGTAAACACGCTGCTCGAGGCTGTGGTTGAAGAAGCGGTCGGTTTTCGGGATCGGGTGATCGTTGCCCAGCGAGCCGTAGCCGCGCAGGACGGTATCAAGAATTTTCTGGCGGTCGATGCCGTGTTTAATCGCCATGCGCACGTCGTTGTTGTTATACGGCGCGACGCTGCAATCCATCAGGAATGTAAAGTGCTGGCCGCCGGAGGAACGGATAATGTTCAGGGCCGGGCTGCGTTTAAGGAAATCGACGGTTTTGAAATCGACGCGGTTAATCGCGTGAACCTGACCGGAAATCAGGGCGTTGGTGCGCGCGGTCGGGTCGTTGATCACCAGCACTTCCACGGCGTCAACAAAGGCGCGATCCGGCTTCCAGTAATTCGGGTTACGTTTGAACAGTGAGCGCACGCCCGGTTCGTACTGATCAAAGATAAAACCGCCGGTGCCAATCGGGTGCGACCAGTCGGTGAAGCCCGCGGGCACGACCACCAGATGGTAATCCGCCAGCAGGTACGGCAGGTCGGCGTTGCCGCTGTCGAGCGTAATCAGAATCTGGTTGTCGCCCTGTTTGGTCAGGCCGGTAATCGGTGCCAGCTGCGTTTTGATGGCGCTTTTGGATTTGTCGCCGCGGTGCAGGTTGATGGAGTAAAGAATATCGTCGGCGTCCAGCTTTTTGCCGTTGTGGAAGGTGACGCCATCACGAACGGTAAACACCCATTCGGCTGCGCCCGGTTTAGCTTCCCACGCGGAGAAGAGTTCAGGCGTGGCTTTGTTATTTTCATCAATTTCAATCAGGCCGTTCATCAGCATATATGCCTGGTTGAGCGGCACCCAGTCGCTGAATAACGTCGGGTCGAGCGTATCACTGGTATTTCCGCCTGACATACCCAGTTTTAATATGCCGCCCTTTTTCGGTTCAGCGGCGAAAACAGAGAAAGGTGAGAAGCCCATGGCACTGGTAATACCCACAGCGGAAGCGCTGGTAATAAAGCCGCGACGGCTAAGTTGTGCATCCTGCATTAATTTCGTCAAAGGGGAATTATTATCTTTCATTAATTTTCTCCATAGTACGTGCTGGAATTTTATAGGTGCAGGCGAAATACTCCGGGTGTTTCAAAGGGGCGAAATGGATTGCCCTGATGATTTATATCAAAACCCCCTGCGGAACTTGCATGAGAATTTATCATGAGGGTATGCGAAAAATGCGCGGCAGAACACCCTGAAAAGCTTTATTTTTCTGAGCTATCAATGTCTGGAAAGGGAAGTGACCGGTGGAACTGCATACGGTTGTCGGCTTAATTGGCGTGTTTTGCTACCTTCTGGCTTATGCGCTGGTTCAGATGCGCAGGCTAGCGGTTGATGCTAACAGTTACGCCTATCTTAATATAATCGGCGGTGTATTTGGCCTGTATTCTTTAAGCCATGATTTTAACCTTGCATCTTGTATTTCGCAGTCATGCTGGTTGCTGTTTACATTACTGGGCATGAATTCGGCGAGAAAACGCAGAATTCTGGAGAAAAATAAAATCCCACCGGCGGATGTCAATTCATAATATTTTATTATGACGTCAGATTATTATTATTTTTAACGCCTCCCCCTGCGAAGGGGGAGGTTGGGAGGGGGTTTAGCAGGCCACTGAGAAGCTTAAACCAACACCCCATCCCGGCCTTCCCCTCGTGAGAGGGGAAGGAGCAAGACTACGGCTGTTTCAGCCAGTTAATGACTTTGTGCACGATGGGCTTCAGGTATCTGTCCTGCGGCGTCAGCATGTAGCATTTTCCGGCTGCGGCCAGTTTACCCGGGTGCGCGGCGACCAGCTGTCCGCTGTTGATGTAATCCTGCACCAGACCTTCCCAGCCCAGAAGAATGCCATCGCCCAGCACCGCCGACTGCACCAGAAACGGGTAGTTGTTGGCGCGCCATGTCCGGCGCGGGGTGACGAAAGTGACATCCTGTGAGGCGAACCAGTCGCGCCAGCCGGTCCATTCCCGCTGCGGATCATCCTGAATCAGCAGGGTTTGTTCCAGCAAATCCGCCGCGCTGGCACGGGCGGGCAAACGGCTGAAAAATTCCGGCGAGCACATCGGATAACAGACCTCATCAAACAGTGCCTGCACGTGATAGCCGGACGGTGGCTCGCGAAGATAGAAAATAGCCAGATCAAATTCTGATGACTTGAGCTCTGAAAAGCTGTCGGAAATTTTCATCTGGATTTGCAGGTCCGGCATCAGCTGGCGCAAAGAAGACAGGCGCGATGACAGCCACAGGCCGCTCATGGCGCTGGTACAGGCCAGCGTCACCTGCGGCAAACCGTTCCAGCCCATGACTTCGGCCGTTGAAAGCGAGATATCACCGAGCAGTTTTCTGACCTGATGCGCGTAAGTTTCACCGCGCGGTGTGAGCGTGGTTTTACGCTGCGCCCGCTGGAAAAGTTTACAGCCGAGCATTTCCTCAAGCTGAATAATCTGGCGGCTGATGGCGCTTTGCGTGAGGTTCAGCTCGTCGGCCGCCCGGGAAAAACTGCAATAACGCGCCACACATTCGAAGGCCACCAGGGTGTTGAGCGGCGGTAACGGTTCTATCTGCACAGTGAGGAGTTCTCCGGGATGCGTTTAGCAGCTTTCCAGCATGTATGAAACCATCTGCCCGACCTGCTGAACCGCGCGTTCAGTTTTGGCCGCCAGAGGCTGAGCATAGTTAATGCGCAGGCAGTTGCGGTATTTCCCTGAGGCGGAAAATATCGAACCGATCGCAATTTGCACAAAATGTTCTTCCAGCAGCCGGTTCAGCCGCTGCGTATCCACGCGTTCGTCGAGTTCAATCCACAGCAGGAACCCACCCTGAGGACGGCTGACCCGCGTGCCGCACGGAAAATATTTCATCACCCAGTCGGTCATGGTGCACAGATTACGCTGGTACTGATTACGCATTCTGCGCAGGTGCTGAAGGTAATGACCCTGCTTGATGAAATCCGCGATGGCGATTTGCGGCAGCGTGGCCGACGCGCCGGTGGTGATGTATTTCATGTGCAGGGCGCGGTCATGATAACGGCCCGGCGCAATCCAGCCGACGCGTAAACCGGGTGCCAGCGTTTTGGAGAATGAGCTGCAAAGCAGCACGCGGCCGTCGTCGTCAAACGAGGTAATGGTTGCCGGGCGCGGATACTGATACGCCAGTTCGCCGTAGACATCGTCCTCGATAATGGCGATATCGTAACGCTGTGCCAGCCGCAGCAGCGATTTCTTGCGGTCATCCGGCATGTTGTAGCCGAGCGGATTGTTGCAGTTTGGCGTGAGCTGGATGGCTTTGATGGGCCACTGTTCCAGCGCCATTTCCAGTGCTTCCAGGCTGATGCCGGTGACCGGGTCGGTCGGAATTTCCAGCGCCTTCATGCCAAAGCCCTTCAGGGTTTGCATCGCGCCGTGAAAACTAGGGGAATCCACCGCCACAATATCGCCGTGTTCGCAAACGGAACGGATGGCGATAGACAGCGCTTCGTGACAGCCGGTGGTGATCAATATGTTGCTGGCATCCATATGGCTGCCGCTGTCGATCAACAGGCGTGCAATCTGTTCGCGCAGATCTTCGGAGCCGTAAATGCTGTCGTAGTGAAAGGCGTTGAGGTTCTGATGTTGTCCGGCACGCCCCATCAGGCGGCTGAGCGGTTTGAGCGTGGCGGCAGTGACGTCCGGTGATCCGCGCCCCAGCTGAACAAAACCGGGAAGATGCGGCGAGGTGATCAGCTCCAGAACCTGATCCCACTGGGAAATTTCCACCGGACGCTGCGCCGGGCGGCACCCGCTTGGCAGCGCCGCCTGCAGGCGGGCTTCTTTGACGAAATAACCGGATTTTGGCCGCGCTTCCACCAGCTGTTTTTCTTCCAGTACGCGGTACGCCTGCTGAACGGTGCTGACGCTGACGCCGTGCTCGCTGCTTAAGACGCGCACTGACGGCAGGCGGATCCCCGCCGGGTACAGCCCCTGTTCGATGCGTTCGCTCAGTACATTCGCCAGATTTTCGTAACGGTTCATTTTCATTCCCTCAACGTCTGCGCAATAAGAGCAGTACAGATGCGTCTAATCTAACGCTGAATCTGTCATTGGATCCAGATCTGTATGGTTGAAATACAAAATAACTGAATCTGTAATGTTTTTGCCGGATGTTAGATCCTGATCACAGGTCGTTAACAGGAGCAGAAAATGAAAAATACCATTGAAGAACGGCAGTTTGCCGCTTGTGAGTCAGTGCGTTGTGCCGAAATTGTTGCACCGGTACAGATGCCGGTTAAGCAGGGCGGATGGGTAAAACAGGTGTTCAGTGTTTTACATGCCTGGAATGAGCGCCGCGTCAGCCGCAAACTTTTGCATGCGCTGAGCCCGGAGCAACTGAAAGATATCGGGCTGGCAAGATCGGATATCGATAAAGAGTATCCGCGCAGCGTCTGGCCGAACTGGCCGAAATAAATGAGACGTTATAAAAAAGGGGAAACGGTGTTGCGTTTCCCCTTCGAGTTCTTCAGCAGCCGCTTCTAGTAGCTCAGGCTGAGAATGCGGCGGGCAGCCACCAGATCGATATCTTTGTGTTCGCCCATCGGCAGCAGGTTGAATCGGGTCAGATTCTCCAGCACTTCTTCAATGACTTTTTCCGGCACGCCGTACGCGCTGATGCGCGTTTTCACGCCCATATCATCAAAGAAATCGCGGGTTTTATCGATGGCCGCGGTGATACGGGTTTCTTCATCACCTCCGGTCAGCCCCCAGACGCGCTCTGCGTATTGCAGCAGTTTGAGGCGTTTGGTTTCACGCTGTACCTGAAGCAGCGAAGGCAGCAGAACGGCCAGCGTTTCAGCGTGATCCAGATGATAGAGCGCGGTCAGCTGGTGGCCGATGCGGTGCGTTGCCCAGTCCTGCGGCACGCCGACGCCAATCAGACCATTCAGTGCCAGCGTTGCCGACCAGGTGACGGTCGAGCGCACATCGTAATTTTCCGGATCGGTCAGCGCTTTCGGGCCTTCTTCGATAAGGGTCAGCAGCAGGCCTTCGGCAAAACGATCCTGTACTTTGCCGTAAACCGGATACGTCAGATATTGCTCAATCACATGCACAAAGGCGTCAACCACGCCGTTGGACACTTGTTTAACCGGCAGCGTGTAGGTTTTTCGCGGATCCAGCACGGCAAACTGCGGGTACAGATGCGCGTCGCTGAAACCCATTTTTGCGCCCAGTGCGACGTTAGTGACCACGGCGGTCGGGTTCATTTCCGAACCGGTCGCCGGTAACGTCATGATGCAGCCGAGCGGCATGGCTTTTTCCAGCGGCAGGCGTTTCGACCACATATTCCAGACGTCGCCCTCGTACAGGACAGCGGCGGCAATAAATTTGGTGGCATCCACGACAGAACCACCGCCAACGGCCAGCAGGAAGTCGATTTTTTTCTCTTTAACCAGCTCAACGGCAACCATCAGGGTTTCGAAATGCGGGTTAACCTCAATGCCGCCAAATTCGAAAATTTCGCGGTCACCGAGAGCTTTACGCGCTTCATCAATCGTACCGAATTTTTTCGCGCTGCCGCCGCCGTAGGTAATCAGGACGCGGGCGTTGGCGGGAATGTACTGGCCGATATCGGCAATACGCTGTGTACCAAAAAGAACGCGGGTGGGATTGTAGTAATCGAAGTTAAACATAGCAGGAACTCCTTGAACCTCCCCCCGGGGATGAGGGGAGGGGCTTGCTGAGAAACGCAGTGGCTTATTTCACCTGCATGCCAGGTTGTGCGCCGGAATCCGGGCTGAGCAGGAAGATGTCTTTTCCGCCTGGGCCTGCGGCCATCACCATGCCTTCAGAAATGCCAAAGCGCATTTTACGCGGCGCGAGGTTCGCGACCATGATGGTCAGACGGCCTTCCAGCGCTTTCGGATCCGGATAGGCAGAGCGGATACCGGAGAAGATCTGACGGGTTTCGCCGCCCAGATCCAGTTGCAGGCGCAGCAGTTTGTCGGAACCTTCCACGAAATCAGCGCTTTTGATCAGCGCGATACGCATGTCGACTTTGGCGAAATCATCAAACGTGATGGTTTCCTGAATCGGATCATCCGCCAGCGGGCCGGTTGCAGGGGCTTTCGCCGCCGCAATGTCTTCTTTCGATGCATCAACCATGGCGGTCACTTTATCCAGTTCGATACGGTTAAACAGTGCCTTGAACGGATTCACCTGGTGAGAGAGCAGCGGTTGTGCAATCGCATCCCACTCAAGCGTGGTGTTCAGGAACGCTTCGGTACGTTCAGACAGTGAAGGCAGAACCGGTTTCAGGTAGGTCATCAGAACGCGGAACAGGTTGATGCCCATTGAGCAAATCGCCTGCAGGTCAGCGTCGCGGCCTTCCTGTTTTGCCACAACCCACGGTGCCTGTTCGTCAACATAACGGTTTGCCAGGTCGGCCAGCGCCATGATTTCACGGATTGCGCGGCCTGATTCGCGGCTGTCGTACGCCTGCGCGATGCTTTCTGCCGCATCGGTGAAGGTTTTGTACAGCGCTTCGTCCGCCAGTTTATCGGCCAGTTTGCCGTCAAAACGCTTGGCGATGAAACCGGCGTTACGTGAAGCCAGGTTGACCACTTTGTTCACGATATCTGCGTTCACGCGCTGCACGAAATCTTCCAAATTCAGATCGATATCGTCGATACGTGAAGACAGTTTCGCGGTGTAGTAATAACGCAGGCAATCCGCATCCAGATGGTTCAGATAGGTGCTGGCCTTGATGAAGGTGCCGCGTGATTTGGACATCTTCGCGCCGTTCACCGTCACATAACCGTGAACAAACAGGTTGGTTGGCTTGCGGAAGTTGCTGCCTTCCAGCATTGCCGGCCAGAACAGGCTGTGGAAATAGACGATGTCTTTACCGATGAAATGATACAGCTCGGTGGTGGAATCTTTTTTCCAGAACTCGTCGAAGTTCAGGTCGCAGCGGCGGTCACACAGGTTTTTGAATGAACCCATGTAGCCGATTGGCGCGTCCAGCCAGACGTAAAAGTATTTACCCGGCGCATCAGGAATTTCGAAACCGAAATACGGCGCGTCGCGGGAGATATCCCACTGTTGCAGGCCGGATTCAAACCATTCCTGCATTTTGTTCGCAACCTGCTCCTGCAACGCACCGGAACGGGTCCACGCCTGTAACATCGCGCTGAATTCCGGCAGGTCGAAGAAGTAGTGCTCGGAATCGCGCAGCACAGGCGTCGCGCCGGAGACCACAGATTTCGGCTCGATCAGTTCGGTCGGGCTGTAGGTTGCACCACACACTTCGCAGTTATCGCCGTACTGGTCTGGCGATTTACATTTCGGGCAGGTGCCTTTGACGAAACGGTCAGGCAGGAACATGCCTTTCTCCGGATCGTACAGCTGAGAAATGGTGCGGTTCTTGATGAAACCGTTTTCTTTCAGACGACCATAAATCAGCTCCGACAACTCACGGTTTTCGTCGCTGTGCGTGGAGTGATAGTTGTCGTAGCTGATGCCGAAGCCGGCGAAATCTTTCTGATGCTCCTGGCTCATTTCGGCAATCATCTCTTCCGGCTTGATACCGAGTTGCTGCGCTTTCAGCATGATCGGTGTGCCGTGCGCATCGTCCGCACAGATGAAGTGCACTTCATTGCCACGCATTCGCTGGAAACGGACCCAGACGTCAGCCTGGATGTGCTCGAGCATGTGACCGAGGTGGATGGATCCGTTGGCGTACGGAAGTGCACAGGTTACCAAAATTTTTTTCGCGACTTGAGCCATAGTAAGAGCTTGCTTTCTGTAGTTGAAATCAGGGGTATTGATGTTAACCGAAAGCGCCGCCCCGCGTAAACAAACGGGGGGATCTCCTTACGGGTGTTCTGTTATGCTATTAAACAGATAAATAGTCTGATAACCAGTTTCAAGGAGCCGGGATGACATCTCAATCCCCACAGCAGTCCACACCCGCAGGGCTGCGCGCACTAGTGACCGGCGTACTGGCCACCTTCCGTCATTCAACACTTCAAAAAGATTTAGCTGCGATAAAAGCGGTGCATCATTGCGTGCTGATGGACGAGGTTTTGCATATCGATCTGACGCTGCCGTTCGCATGGAACAGCGGTTTCGACATTTTAAAAGAAGAAACCAGCGGCGAACTGCTGCGGGTGACCGGCGCTTCGGCCATCGAATGGAATCTTCGTCACGACATTGCCACGATGAAACGTGCCAACGATCAGCCCGGTATTAAAGGCGTGCGCAATATTCTGGCCGTCAGCTCAGGCAAAGGCGGCGTGGGGAAATCGACCACGGCGGTGAATCTGGCGCTGGCGCTGGCCGCGGAAGGCGGAAAAGTGGGCATTCTGGACGCGGATATCTATGGCCCGTCGGTGCCGAACATGCTGGGCACGGAAGAAGAGCGTCCGACATCACCGGATGGCGTACATATGTCACCGATTATGGCGCACGGACTTGCAACAAACTCCATTGGCTATCTGGTCACCGATGAAAATGCGATGGTGTGGCGCGGCCCGATGGCCAGCAAAGCGCTGATGCAGATGTTGCAGGATACGCTGTGGCCAGATCTGGATTATCTGGTGATTGACCTGCCGCCGGGCACCGGCGATATCCAGCTGACGCTGTCGCAAAATATTCCGGTGACGGGCGCGCTCGTGGTGACGACGCCGCAGGACATCGCGCTGCTCGACGCCATGAAAGGCATTGTAATGTTTGAGAAAGTGCATGTGCCGGTGTTAGGCATTATCGAAAATATGAGCATGCATGTGTGCAGCAACTGCGGACATCATGAACCGATTTTCGGCACCGGTGGCGCGCAACGTCTGGCCGAAAAATACCGTTGCGAATTGCTGGCTCAGCTACCGCTGCATATTTCGCTGCGTGAAGATTTGGATCGTGGTGAACCGACCGTTGTCTCTAATCCTGAAAGCGAGTTCACGACGATTTATCGCGAACTTGCGTCAAAAGTGGCGTCGCAGCTGTACTGGAAAGGCGACGCGATTCCGACAGAAATCGCTTTCCGGGCGGTTTAATCTCCCAACTCTGCGAATTATTGCCCGATGTCAGCGATTACACCGCCTTAACGCTGGCATCGGGTAGTGTGTTGTACTTATAATTGGCGCGTTCAAAGCACACGCTGTGCTTGCCTTCCAACTTCCAAATCAGGTCTTTAATTTTATGTCTGACAAATTCCATCAGTGTGTCATCGTGGGTATCGCTGGCGCATCTGCTTCGGGAAAAAGCCTCATCGCCAGTACGTTATACCGTGAACTTCGTGATCAGGTAGGTGATGAGCATATCGGGGTGATCCCGGAAGATTGCTACTATAAAGACCAAAGCCATATGACCATGGAAGAACGGGTCAAAACCAACTATGACCATCCAAGTGCCATGGACCACAATTTGCTGTTCCAGCATTTGCAGGCAATGAAGTCAGGTCAGGCTATCGAATTACCGAGTTATAGCTTTATCGAACATACCCGTCTGGCTGAGACCGTGACGCTCAAGCCTAAGAAAGTCATTATTCTGGAAGGGATCCTGTTACTGACCGACGTACGTCTGCGTCAGGAAATGAATTTCTCTATCTTCGTGGATACGCCGCTGGACATCTGCCTGATGCGCCGCATGAAGCGCGATGTTAACGAGCGTGGCCGTTCTATGGATTCCGTAATGGCGCAATACCAGAAAACTGTCCGCCCAATGTTCCTGCAATTTATCGAACCTTCAAAACAATACGCAGACATCATTGTGCCGCGTGGCGGTAAAAACCGGATTGCGATTGATATTCTTAAGGCGAAAATCAGCCAGTTCTTCAACTAATCGCGGAACAATCCGTAGAAAACCATACCGGAGATACGATGAGACTTTGCGATCGAGATATAGAAGCCTGGCTGGACAGCGGCAAATTAGGCATTTCACCCCGTCCGCCGGTTGAGCGGATCAACGGTGCAACGGTAGATGTGCGTCTGGGCAACGGTTTTCGCGTTTTCCTCGGCCATAACGCCGGCTTTATCGATCTGAGTGGCCCGAAAGACGAAGTGAGCGCGGCGCTGGACAAAGTGATGAGCGACGAAATCGTTCTGCCGGAAGGTGAAGCTTTCTTCCTGCATCCCGGCGAACTGGCGCTGGCGGTGACTTTTGAATCCGTCACTATTCCGGATGATCTGGTGGGCTGGCTCGACGGCCGTTCTTCACTGGCGCGTCTCGGCCTGATGGTGCACGTCACCGCACACCGCATCGATCCGGGCTGGAAAGGTCGCATTGTCCTTGAGTTCTACAATTCCGGTAAACTGCCTCTGGCGCTTCGCCCGGGTATGCTGATTGGCGCGTTAAGCTTTGAACCGTTGTCCGGTTCTGCTGCACGCCCTTATAACAGCCGTCAGGATGCGAAATACCGCGACCAGCAAAGTGCAATTGCCAGTCGCATTGATAAAGACTGATTCTGTTTTTTATCGGCGTGAGCGGATGAAAACGTGAGGAAGGCATGAGAAGACTACTGACAACACTGGTGATTTTACTGGTGGTTATCATTGCCGGCATGACTTCGCTGGTATTTCTGATCAACCCGAACGATTTCCGTCAGTACATGGTGGAAAGGGTTGAGGTGAAAAGCGGTTACAAGCTGGCCATTAATGGCTCGCTGCGCTGGCATGTCTGGCCACAGCTGAGCATTATTGCCGGGCAGACGTCGCTCACCGCGCCGGGCGCGAAAGAACCGGTGGTCAGTGCTGAAAATATGCGACTGGATGTCAAACTCTGGCCTCTCATTTCTCATCAGCTCGCCGTTAAGCAGGTTCTGTTCAAAAATGCGGTTATCCGGTTAACGCCGGATACCGAAGAGAATCAGCCTGATGCGCCGGTTGCTCCATCTTCTCCTGTTCCTGTAGCGCCCGGTGCGTCTGAGCTGGACGCTGGCTGGAAGTTCGACATTGATAAAATCAGCATCGCTGACAGTTTGCTTATCTGGCAGCGTGGCGACGATGAACAAATCAATGTGCGCGACATTAATCTCGAAATTGATAAAGACGACAACCGCCAGGCCTCTGTCCAGCTTTCCAGCCGCATCAACCGTAATCAGCGTGATTTAGCCTTCACGATGAATGCGGAACTGGATATGCAGCATTATCCGCAGGCCTTTGCTGCCAACATCAGCAAATTTACCTATCAGTTGAGCGGCGCGGATATTCCGGTTAAAGGCATTCAGGGCAACGGTTCGATGCAGGCGAGTTATCAGCGGGATACTAATGCCGTGACGCTCAGCCAGATGGCGCTGACCGCCAATGATAATCAGATTTCCGGTACGGCTTCGGCCACGCTGGGCGATGAACCGAATTATCAGCTGAACCTGAACGCGGAAAAACTCGATCTGGACGCGCTTTCCGGCTGGCAGCCGAAAACGACGGAAGAGACAACCACGACTTCTCAGGCCATCACGTCGGCGCCGGTAATTGCGCGCGACGTAGATGAACAACCCAACGGGTTGAGTGAACTTCAGACATTCAATGCGCACCTGGCGCTGAAAGTGGCTGATCTTACCTACCGTGGAATGAAAATTCAGAACCTGGCGCTCGATGCTGATAATCAGCAGGGGCAGGTTTCGCTGTCGACGTTCAGCGGCAATATGGGTACCGGCAATTTCTCACTGCCAGGCAAAATGGATGTGACGGGTAAGAAAATCCAGGTTCACATGGTGCCTGACGTCAATAAGATTGAGTTGGGCGATTTGCTGGCGGCGTATGAGTTGCCTAAGGCGCTGACCGGCAACTTCTCGCTGAAGGGTGATGTGAGCGGTGAAGGCCTTTCAGCCGCTGATTTCGCGCGGCACTGGCAAGGCGACGGCCAGCTTTCAATGGATAATGCACGTCTGAATGGCATGAATATTCAGCAGCTTATCCAGCAGGCCATTGCGAGAAACAGCGATAAAGTTCAGGGCCTCGACCGTTACGAGCACTACAGCCAGATTGATACGCTGAATGCGAAAGGCCATCTTGCCGATGGCACGCTGACGCTGAGCAATATGGAAGGCGTGTCGCCGATGGTGACCGGCAAAGGTGACGGCACCATTAATATGGCAGCGCAGCAGGTGGATTTGAATCTGCTGATCCGCGTAACCGGCGGCTGGAAGGGCGACAGCAATCTGATCAATACGCTGAAAACGACCGATATTCCGCTGCGCGTTTACGGGCCGTGGTCACAGATGCATTATCAGTTGCAGGTTGACCAGATATTGCGTCAGTCACTGGAGCAGAGCGCCCGCAGCGCTATCCAGGACTGGATTGATAAACGCAAAGACAGTAAAGCCGGTGATGAAGTGCAGAAGATATTGAAGAAGTAACACCGGATTTGCCGGGAATAAAAAACGGGATGCTTAATGGCATCCCGTTTTTTTTTGTCACACTTACCGCGAAGAACTCAGACTTCGTAATCGTCGGACACCGGCGGATTGAGCGGGGTGATTTTCACTTTTAGAATCCGGTGACTGCTGACTTCCAGCGGTTCGTACAGATAATCGTTAATTTTTATCTGCGCGCCGACCTGCGGAATGCTCTGGGTATATTCCATCAGCAAACCGGCCAGCGTGTGGTATTCGCGCTTATCATCGAGCGGCAGGGGAATGTACATTGCCAGATCTTCGAGCGGCATATAGCCATTCGCAATCCAGCTTCCGTCTTCCTGCTGCTGAATGTCGTGGCGCGCATCCGGCAGCTCATCGGATTCCGGCAGATTCCCGGCAATGGTTTCCATCACGTCAGTCAGCGTCACGATGCCTTCGACAGAACCAAACTCATCCACGACAAAAGCAAAATGCGTTTTCGCCTGACGAAACTGTTCAAGCGCCATCAGCAGGGAAAGCTGCTCCGGGAAAATCAGGGGCTGGCGGATCAGCGCCTTAAGATCTAACTCATTTTGCAGCAGCTGCTGTTTAAGCAAGTCAACGACATGAACAACGCCCAGCGGTTCGTCGGTCGAGCTGTCTTCCGTCACCAGAATGCGCGTGTGCTGATTCTCGGCAATCTGATTTCTCAGGACATCAATCGGATCATTCAGTTCGAGATTGTCGACGTCATGACGCGAGGTCATCACGCTGCTGACTGTCCGCTGCCCCAGCCCCAGAACGCGTTCAATCATGTTGCGTTCCTGCTGGTTGAAAATGGCATCCTCTTCAGTGCTGTCCGCAATCATGCTGGACGAATGGGCATCCAGTTCTGCCTCTTCATGCTTGCCGCGTAAAACGCGCAGAACCGTCTCCGCCGTGCGTTCACGCAAAGAACGACGTGATGACAGGAAGCGTTTGCGGTTAAATTGTGCCAGCTGATTGAGCGCTTCGATGATCACCGAGAAACCGATAGCCGCGTACAAATAGCCTTTAGGAATCGCGTAGCCAAAGCCTTCTGCGACCAGACTGAAGCCGATCATCAGCAGGAAACTCAGACATAAAATAACGATGGTGGGATGCGCGTTCACAAACTTAGTCAGCGGCTTGCTGGCCAGGAGCATCAGCCCGATGGCGATACAGACTGCCGCCATCATAACGGCCAGATGATCCACCATACCAACGGCGGTAATCACCGAGTCGAGGGAAAATACTGCATCGAGAACCACGATCTGCGCCACGACAGGCCAGAATCTGGCACCGCTTTGCTGCTGGCTCTGCTCTTCATCTTTGCCTTCCAGGCGCTCATTGAGTTCCATGGTGGCTTTAAACAGCAGGAACACGCCGCCGGTCAGCATAATCATGTCGCGGGCGCTGAACGGATGCCCGAGTAAAGTGATGAGAGGGCGGGTGAGAGTCGACAGCCAGGAAATTGACGCCAGTAACAACAGGCGCATCACTAATGCCAGCATTAAACCCGTGACGCGGGCTTTGTCGCGCTGCCGGCGGGGAAGCTTTTCTGCCAAAATGGCGATGAAAATCAGGTTGTCTATCCCTAGGACAATTTCAAGGATTACCAGGGTAGCCAGCCCGGCCCAGATTGACGGATCGGCGATCCATTCCATATTGCTTGTTTCACCTTTGGTTACACGACGGTTGTCGCACGTTGAATAATGGGCGTCAGAGGGCGAAATTTCAAATCTAAATCAGCGTACTACCGCATATCGGGCAGGAATAGAAACGGGAACAGTCCGGAGTGAGAAAAGTTTAACCGGCTGTTTCGGAAAGCAGCAAATTGTGTGCAGAAAATCAGCGAACAGGTTCAACATTCCTAATTTTAAGTCTTAAGCTTACCGTTATGTGCTGCTTGCTGGTATCGTAATGGCATACACAGAATGGTGCTGGAGTCCTAAAGTCAGCAGTATAGTCTCCCTAAACGAAATCACAGGGACTATACTCAGGGAAGAAAATATCGTGCTGGGAAATTAATTTGTTTATACAATTTCAGTTCAGTGAACGCCCTGACATGTTTGGCTCCCAACTGACTGAATTTACACACCAATAGGTTTCAAGGAGTATCTTCTACAATGTTAAAAGCTGTTATCCCTGTTGCCGGTCTGGGCACACGCATGTTGCCAGCGACGAAAGCCATTCCTAAAGAAATGCTGCCTATCGTCGACAAGCCTTTAATTCAGTACATCGTTAACGAATGTGCGGCGGCGGGCATCAAAGAGATCATTCTCGTCACGCATTCTTCCAAAAATGCCATCGAAAACCACTTCGATACCTCTTTCGAACTGGAAAGCATGCTGGAAACTCGCGTTAAGCGTCAGTTGCTGGAAGAAGTGCAGTCAATCTGCCCGAAAGGCGTGACTATCATGAACGTGCGTCAGGGGCAGTCTAAAGGCCTTGGACATGCCGTTCTGTGTGCTAAACCATTGATTGGTAACTCTCCTTTTGCAGTTATTCTTCCAGACGTTCTCATGGATGATTCAACCAGCGATCTGCGTAAAGACAACCTTGCAGCAATGCTTCGCCGTTTCAAAGAAACCGGCAACAGCCAGGTTATGGTTGAAGAAGTGCCTGAAAAAGACGTGTCCAAATACGGTATCGTGAACTGTAATGGTGTGGAAGTTGAGCCGGGCGAAAGCGCGCCGATGACTGCCATCGTTGAAAAACCAGAACTGAAAGATGCACCCTCTAACCTCGCTGTGGTTGGCCGCTATGTCCTTTCTGAAGCGATCTGGCCTCTGCTGGCTGTCACTCCATACGGAGCAGGTAATGAAATCCAGCTGACCGATGCCATCGCGATGCTGATGAAAAAGCAAACCGTAGAAGCTTTCTCCATGACCGGCCGTTCACACGACTGTGGTGATAAACTGGGCTACATGAAAGCATTCGTCGAGTACGGCATCCGCCATAAAGCGCAGGGCGAAGCGTTCAAGGCGTGGTTGAAGGAATTTGCAGCAGAATAATTAAACTAGCATTTATCCTAACAATAAAGCACCGAATTTCCGGTGCTTTATTGTTCATAAAATAAGTACCTTCAAATTATCGATATCAATATTTAGACTCAAAACATTAGCTCACTACTTGTTTAGAATTTATTGTCTTTATATCAAAATTTCCATATCTGGAGTTAAGTAAGAGAATTATCTGGAAGAAAACAGGGTACCAGGATGTTAGCCTTAACCTTAACATGTGCAAAATTAGAATTAGCTCCTAATAAAGGCTATAATGTGCGCCTGTTTTATTCATGGTGAGTAGTTCTGCCTTAACTTTGTACCTACATTGGCAATTTTCTATAAAAAACAGCGCTTTGGTTGCTACATGCCAAGGGCGGTAGCGTGTCATCCTAACACCTAAAAATCTCTTACTGCATGTTTTTATTGAATTTATGCAGCCTGGGCAAGATATTCTAAGGACTCAAAATGTTACTTCCAGTGATCATGGCAGGTGGTACAGGTAGCCGGCTTTGGCCGATGTCGAGAGAACTGTATCCCAAGCAATTCTTGCGATTGCATAGTGCTAACTCTATGTTGCAAGAAACTCTGCTGCGTTTAAATAATCTCGATGTGAGAGAACCTGTCGTTATCTGCAATGAGGAACACCGATTTCTGGTAGCGGAACAATTACGCGAAATAAATAAACTTTCTAATAATATAATACTTGAACCTATAGGTAGAAATACTGCTCCTGCAATAGCTTTAGCGGCCCTAAATGCAACTAGCGATGGGAATGATCCAATTATGCTAGTCTTGGCCGCAGACCATGTAATCAACGATGTAAACCAGTTCCATGAAGCTATAATGAAAGCGATCCCTTTCGCGGCTGAAGAGCAACTAGTGACATTTGGAATAGTACCTACTGGGCCGGAAACAGGCTATGGCTATATTCAACGAGGCAGCCCAATTGGAGATTTAAATATTGGCTTCCAGGTAAACTGTTTCGTTGAAAAACCAGATATTGTGACGGCGGAAACATATTTCAAATCTGGTGAATATTACTGGAATAGTGGAATGTTTATGTTTCGAGCTAACCGCTATTTGCAAGAGCTAGAAAAATTCAGACCAGATATTCTTGAAGCTTGTAAGGCTGCTCTGGTTGAAGCATCGCCAAGCAATGATTTTGTAACAGTCAAAAAAGAAATATTCGCATCGTGTCCTGATGAGTCCATTGATTATGCTGTGATGGAAAAAACAAAGGATGCGATGGTTGTTCCACTGGACGCTGGATGGAGTGATGTTGGTTCCTGGTCAGCACTATGGGATGTAAATAGCAAAGATAACGGCAATAATGCTCTCACGGGTGATATATTCCTTCACAATACTAAAAATTGCTATATCAACTCTGATGAGAAATTAGTCGCGGCAATCGGCGTAGATAATTTGGTTATTGTTAACACTAAAGACGCTGTCTTGGTGGTCGATAAATCTAAAGTTCAAGATGTAAAACGTATTGTCGAATATCTAAAAGAAAATCAGAGAAGTGAATACCGACATCATAGAGATATTTACAGACCCTGGGGTAAATGCGATCTAGTTGTCGCTGAAAAACGCTTCAACGTCAACAGAGTAACAGTAATACCGGGCGGAGCATTTTCCACACAAATGCATCATCATAGAGCAGAACATTGGATAATACTTTCAGGTACAGCAAAAGTAACGATCGGTGACAAAACTTTTCTTCTAACTGAAAACCAGTCGACCTTCATTCCAATTGGTTCAATTCATACATTGGAAAATCCGGGTAAAATACCTCTTGAACTTCTCGAGGTTCGCTCGGGCTCTTACTTAGGTAATGATGATGTTATCCGAATTAAAGATCATTATGGTCGAGAATGAAAATTTTAATTCTGTAGTAAATTGAATTTCAGAGGGAAGAATGGAAAGGTTAACATGTTTTAAAGCATATGACATTCGCGGTAAGTTAGGATCGGAGCTTAATACTGAGATTGCTTACCGAATTGGGAGAGCCTTTGGTGAGTATCTGAAACCTAAAAAAGTTGTATTAGGCGGAGATGTTCGCTTAACGAGCAACGAATTAAAGCTTTCTCTCGCGAAAGGGCTTCAA
This sequence comes from Rahnella sp. PD12R, assembly GCF_019200965.1. NCBI lineage: Bacteria > Pseudomonadati > Pseudomonadota > Gammaproteobacteria > Enterobacterales > Yersiniaceae > Rahnella > Rahnella sp. PD12R. The sequence continues at coordinate 176,724 of NZ_JAHTMS010000011.1, forward strand.
GATTCCGGAGTTGATGTTCTAGATATTGGCGTGTCCGGTACTGAAGAAATATACTTTGCCACTTCACACTTAGGGGTCGATGGAGGCATCGAAGTTACTGCCAGCCATAATCCTATGGATTACAATGGCATGAAACTTGTTCGAGAAGGAGCAAAACCGATCAGTGGCGACACTGGGCTTCGGGAAATCCAAAGAATTGCTGAAGAAAATAAGTTCAAAGAGGTTGAAAATTCAAGCAAGGGTAAATATGCAAAAATATCGGTGCTTGAAAATTATATCGATCACTTGATGAGTTATATTAATCTTAGCAATTTTACAGAAAAAATGAGCTTAGTGATTAACTCTGGAAACGGAGCAGCAGGCCATGTAATTGATGAAATAGAAAAAAGATTCATTGCTGCTAAATGTCCAATAACGATTACTAAGGTCCATCATTTGCCTGATGGTAATTTCCCTAACGGGATCCCTAATCCTTTATTGCCAGAATGTCGTGAACATACTTCTACTGCAGTGTTGCAGAGTAATTCCGATATGGGAATTGCATTTGATGGAGATTTTGACCGCTGTTTCTTATTCGATGAAAATGCGCAATTCATAGAGGGATACTATATTGTAGGTCTGCTGGCAGAAGCATTTTTGAAAAAACAAAAAGGTGCCAAAATCATTCACGACCCTCGTTTAACCTGGAACACAATTGACGTGGTTAGCCAGAGCGGTGGGCAACCTGTAATGTCTAAAACCGGTCATGCCTTTATCAAAGAACGGATGCGCTCAGAGGATGCAATTTATGGTGGGGAAATGAGTGCACACCATTATTTCCGTGATTTTTCGTACTGTGATAGTGGCATGATCCCGTGGCTTTTGGTTGCAGAGTTGCTTGCACAATCGCCAGTGACTCTTTCTGAAATGGTGAAGGAAAGAATGTCTTCGTATCCTTGCAGCGGGGAAATTAATTATCGAGTTGAAGATGCAGCGGATATCATACTAAAAGTTAAAGAAAAATATTCTCAGGGAGCAGTGGAAGTAAACTATATCGATGGATTGAGCATTGAACATACAGAATGGCGTTTAAATATACGGACTTCTAATACAGAGCCTCTATTACGTTTGAATGTTGAGAGTAGAAATAACTCTGCGCTAGTCAACAAATATGTTAAAGAACTTGAAGAAATAATATTGAAGAAGTAATCGAAATCTTTTTTACATATTGATCGAAAAACTATCAGTAAAAATATACAGTCATGAAGGAAATAATATGTCAAATAAATGTGCAATAGTTACGGGAATTACTGGTCAAGATGGCGCCTACTTAGCTGAACTGCTCCTGAGTAAAGGATATAAAGTTTACGGTACTTACCGACGCACAAGTTCTGTAAATTTCTGGCGTATTGAAGAACTGGGAATTAAGAATCATGCTCTTCTGAACTTGACTGAATATGACCTAACAGATCTTTCTGCAAGTATCAGGTTACTCCAACAAACAGGGGCCACAGAAGTATATAATCTTGCGGCCCAAAGTTTTGTGGGGGTATCCTTTGAGCAACCAGTAACTACTGCTGAAATAACAGGGATCGGCCCTTTAAACCTGCTAGAAGCAATACGTATTGTGGATTCAAAAATTAAGTTTTATCAAGCCTCGACTTCAGAAATGTTCGGTAAAGTGCAAGCAATACCACAAATGGAAGACACACCATTCTATCCACGCAGTCCTTATGGTGTTGCAAAATTATATGCACATTGGATGACGATTAACTATAGGGAAAGTTATGACATATTCGCTGCAAGTGGAATTTTATTTAACCACGAATCTCCGCTTCGTGGCCAAGAGTTCGTGACTCGGAAGATTACTGATTCTGTAGCAAAAATCAAACTTAATAAATTGGATGTTTTAGAATTAGGTAATTTAGACGCAAAACGAGATTGGGGTTTTGCAAAAGAATACGTGGAAGGTATGTGGTTGATGTTACAGGCTGAAAAGCCTGACACATTCGTACTTGCCACTAATCGTACTGAAACCGTACGCGACTTTGTAACTATGGCGTTTAAATCTGCTGGATTCAATTTGCGATTTGAAGGCAAAGATGAAAGTGAAGTTGGTATTGATATTGCCACTGGGAAAACAGTCGTACGCGTGAATCCAAAGTTCTATCGCCCAGCTGAGGTAGAATTATTGATTGGTAACCCTCAAAAAGCTAAAGATGTTCTGGGTTGGGAACCAAAAACTACCCTGGAACAACTGTGTCAAATGATGGTCGATGAAGATTTACGTAGAAATAAGGAAGGATTTTCATTCTAATGAAAATTAATGGCAAAAAAGCTTTGATCACCGGCATCAAAGGTTTTACCGGCCGTTATATGGCAGCGGAGTTATCCGCTGCCGGATATGAGGTACACGGTTTAGGTACAGTCCAAAATGACGGAGATGAAAATTATCACGGGGTCGATCTCTTAGATGTGCCTCGTCTTAAAAACATTGTAGATGCGATATCGCCAGATGTTGTCGTTCATTTGGCAGCGATCGCCAATGTTGCTCATTCCAATGCAGAAGCATTCTATGCAATCAATACATGTGGTACTCGAAATTTATTAAATATTTTATCAGCTCTTGATACTAAACCAGAAGCAGTCCTGGTAGCGAGTAGTGCCAATGTATACGGCAATAATATTTCGGGTAAGTTAAATGAAAGGACTCCATTTAACCCTGCTAATGACTACGCAATAAGTAAAGTAGCGATGGAATATGTAGCGAGGTTATACTCTGACTCTCTGCCGATCATTATTACTCGCCCTTTTAATTATACTGGTAGAGGACAGTCTGGAGATTTTCTTATACCTAAGATTGTAAAACATTTTCGGGAACAAGCTGGTGTTATTCAGTTAGGTAATATTGATGTTTGGAGAGATTTCTCGGATGTGAGAAACTTTGCTACTCATTATCTGAATCTTATTGAGAAAAAAGCTACAGGGAACGTAATAAACATCGGTTCTGGAAAAATGTATTCTATCAGGGAAACCATTTCTTTATGTGAAGAAATAACTGGACACAAAATTAAGATACAGATCAATCCAAACTATGTCAGGAAAAATGAGATTAAAGAACTATGCGGTGATATAACACTGCTACAAAAGTTTAGTCCTTCAGTTGAAATGTATTCTTTTAAAGAAACGCTCACTTGGATGTTGGAAGAGTAATGCATAAAATAATTCTGTCGGTAGATTGCGTCAAATACCCACTCACGGGCATCGGGCGCTACACTGTTGAACTCTCTAGACAACTAGAAATGAGTGATAATATAGATGATTTGAGATATTTGCGCGGACTCAATGTTTCTCACACTTTACCTGTTCCTGGAGAGCAAACCGGATATAGTGGTTATGGTATAAAGAAGCATCTCAGAAATAGTACCTTAGTGAGTGAGATCTACAGGCGAACTATCCCAATAGCTAAGAGTTTTGTAATTAAAAAATATATTAATCATATTTTTCACAGTCCAAATTATTATTTGCCACCAGGCGTCAACAACTGCATAGCTACTTTTCATGATCTTTCAATTTTTCATTGGCCAGAGTTCCATCCGAGGGCTCGCGTGCATTTGATGCAAAAAGAATTAATTAGTGCAGAAAAAAGAGCAAAAATTTTAATTACAGATTCTGAATATACGAAAAAAGAATTGGTCGATTTTTTTCAAAGACCCCCAGAATCAATAGTTGTGGCCCCATTGGCCAGTAGTAATGATTTTATGGTTAAATCTGAATCAGATATAATATTAAGATTAAGAAAATACAAATTAGAATACAAAAAATTTATTTTATTTACGGGTACCATTGAACCACGGAAAAATTTGATCACTTTGTTAAAAGTTTATGAACGTCTGACTAATAGTGAGAAGTCAAATTTTCCCCTTGTTATTAGTGGTTATAAAGGGTGGGGCAATTCAGAGATTCTTCGATTATTCGATAAAGGACACCGAGAAGGGTGGTTGAAATATCTTGGCTATGTGCCTTCGGAAGAGCTGCCATATTTATTTTCAGGCGCTAAAGCCTTTGTATTCCCTTCAATTTACGAAGGTTTTGGCATTCCGGTACTGGAAGCAATGGCTTCAGGGACGCCTGTTATTTGTTCTGATAGCTCATCGCTGCCTGAAGTAGTAGGTAATGCTGCATTAATAGCAGACCCGATGGACATTGATACGTTTACATCTAACTTGCAAATTGTATTAAATGATAAGTATAAGGAAGAAAATTTAATAGCTAGGGGGTTAAAGCAGTCTTCGGAATTTACCTGGAGAAAATGCGCATCAAAAACTATTGAAGCATACGATCAGGTTCTAAAAATAACATGATAAAAATTCTTCATTGCTACAAAACCTACTATCCCGATACTTATGGTGGCGTTGAGCAAGTTATATATCAGCTAGCAGAAGGTACTATAGAGCACAATGTTAACTCAACGGTTTTTTCCCTCACGAGAAAAAATCTTGAAGGAAAAAACTTTGTTGACAATCATCAAACTTATAAAGTTAAGACACAATTTGAAGTGGCATCAACACCATTTTCATTTAGTGCTATTTCAAAATTTAAAGAATTGGCTGCAAAAGCGGATATTATACATTACCATTTTCCGTATCCGTTTATGGATATTATGCACTATGCAGCAAAAATCAAAAAACCTACAATATTAAGTTATCATGCCGACATAGTTAAACAGCAGCTATTATCAAAAGTCTATAACCCATTGATGAAATGCTTTCTCAATGATGTTGATTGTATTGTTGCCTCTTCACCTAATTATGCAAGAAGTAGTGTAGTGCTTTCTGAATTCAAACACAAAACTTGTGTCATTCCATATGGTTTAGAAGATAAAAAATATTTTGACCTTGACGACGAGAGACTTGCTTTTTGGAATAGTAAATTTAACGATGGTTTTTTTATTTTTGTTGGAGCCTTCCGCTATTACAAAGGATTACTTACGCTACTTAAAGCTGCCCGAGGCGCAAAGTATAAAATAGTATTGATTGGTGCTGGCGGTATTGAAGTTGAATTAAAAAAATATGCAAATTTGAATGAATTAGAAAATGTCCATTTTGTTGGAGCTGTCTCAGACCAAGATAAATATGCATTATTAAGTCTTTCCCGCGGAGTGGTATTCCCTTCGCATCTTCGTTCGGAATCCTTTGGGATATCTTTACTTGAAGGCGCTATATTTTCAAAACCATTGATCTCTTGTGAAATTGGGACAGGAACTACATTTATCAATATCGATAAAGAAACTGGTATTGTTATTGAACCATCGAATTGTGATGAACTGAAAAAAGCGATGGATACGTTATGGAATTCCCCAGTTCTTGCAG
>NZ_JAHTMS010000014.1:0-126523 GCF_019200965.1 Rahnella sp. PD12R
GTGCAAGCCTGAGGTAGGGTGAGCGTTATGAATGAAACAGAATTTGCCTGGCGGCAGTAGCGCGGTGGTCCCACCTGACCCCATGCCGAACTCAGAAGTGAAACGCCGTAGCGCCGATGGTAGTGTGGGGTCTCCCCATGCGAGAGTAGGGAACTGCCAGGCATCAAACAAGTGAAAAGCCCTGTACTGACGTACAGGGCTTTTTGCTATGGGAAATTTGGGGAATATTGCAGGTGTCGGAAGGTAGTTACCGTGCCTATTCCTTCTTTTTTCTCAACCACTCGACGATAAACTCACCAATTTCACCAACGTTATTCAGATCTAAAACCCTGACACCGTCAAAGATAGGTGCGGAAGAGAGATCTGTAGCAACAGCGATCACATGATCGTCGATTAATTTATCCAAAAGCGTTCCAGCATTTTCTCTGTGAAGAAAAATCTTCTCAATTTTTTCATGCTTGAAACCTTCTACTAAAATTACATCCAGATCCTGGCAGTCAAAACGGCTGGCCAGATAGTTAAGATCAGGCTGATTTTGCAGAGGTGTTTCTGTCATAAGTGCCCATCGGCTACTGCTGGCGACCATTGTCTGGTCAGCACCGGCTTTGCGTAGCTCGAAGCTATCCTTTCCAGGAGTATCTACATCAACATTATGATGCGTATGCTTTATCAGACCGGTCCAGATACCACGTGAACGTAAATACGGAATGAGTTGTTTCAGCAACGTCGTCTTACCTGTTCCGCTGTATGCGACGATTCCAAGTAAAGGGGTCTGCGTGCTTTTCATCGTTTGAGATCTCGCTGGTTAGCCTTCCAAAGTTCAACATCCTCAGGCGTGTTGAGGTTTGAAAAATCTGCCGGATTATGGAAAAGAGCTGTTTGGGCGCCGATTTTTTCAAAGAAAATCATCAGCTTTCTATCACCATTTCCCAGATAAGATTTGAGCGCTGGAATGATTTTTCGGTTCAGCAGGCAAAGTGTCGGATGGGCTCTTTCAGGATCACGTGCATAAACGGCGTACTGCCCGCTAACTTCGGCCTGTAATACTTCAGCAAGATTGTCAGGGAAAGCAGGGACATCGCAGGGGACAAATAAAACCCATTCTGTTTTGCTCACTGACAATGCGGCAAGCATGCCTGCCAGCGGGCCTGAAAAGTCGGATGTCAGATCCGGGACTGTCTGAAAATCTCTTCCGTAACGTTCATTATTTCGGTTACAGCTGATCAGAATTTCACTGACCTGTGGTAGTAACTTCTCGGCGATATATTCGAATAAAGGCCGTCCGTTTACTTCTACCAGCCCTTTATCTTCGCCCATTCTCGTTGAGCGGCCACCTGCCAAAATAACGCCAGTAATGTCACTGCGGTTCATAATTTTTCCTGCCGGGGAGTCTGTATTCTGATGATTGTAACGTCTTACGATGAGGGCGGGCAGATTTAACTTTTACGTCGCAAGCCGGCTCTTCCCCAAAAGAAATAACCCTGTTATTTTTAGGGTCTGTAAGCTAATAGAGAGAAATAACATGAAAGAGCATCGCGTAAACGAGTTGATTGAATTACTGCATCCGGCATGGAAAGAAGACTGTGATCTGAACCTGATGGAGTTTATTCAGAAACTGGCAACGGAATGTGGTTATCAGGGGCCATTGGGTGAACTAAGCGATGACACCTTGATTTATCACCTTAAAATGCGTGGTACCGACAGCACAGCAGAAATCCCGGGGCTTAAAAAAGACTATGAGGATGACTTTAAAACCGCTCTTTTACGTGCCCGTGGCGTGATTAAAGATTGATGTAAACTTATGTGAACTTCATGCGTGCCGCTAAAAATAGATGATACTATTTCCCATTGTCATTTTTCTGTGCGGCCAATCCGAATGAAGTCATGAACAATTCAGCATTTAATTTTCAGGCATTGTCGCCGGATCTTATCCTTGATGCTTTAGAGAGTGTCGGTCTTATTGCTGAGTCCGGCCTCACTGCATTGAACAGCTACGAGAACCGGGTTTACCAATTTCTTGGTGAAGACCGAAAACGTTACGTCGTGAAATTCTACCGCCCGGAACGCTGGAGCGAAGAGCAAATTTACGAAGAGCACCGTTTCTCGCTTGATATGGCTGATGCTGAAATACCGGCTGTCGCTCCGCTTTCAATCAATAATGATACCCTCCATCGCCATCAGGGTTACCTGTTCACCGTGTTTCCCAGCGTAGGCGGACGTCAGTATGAAATCGATAATCTGGACCAGCTGGAATGGGTGGGTCGTTTCCTCGGTCGTATTCACCAGGTGGGTAGTCAGAGCCCGTTCAAAGTTCGTCCGACGATAGGTTTGGATGAGTATCTGACGCAGCCGCGGGAAGTTCTCGCGCAATGCTCCCTGATACCCTCCAGCCTGCGCGAACCTTTCTTATCCGCTACTGATAACCTGATCCGTACTACGCGGGAATTCTGGCATACGGACTGGCAGTCATTACGTTTACACGGTGATTGCCATCCGGGAAATATTCTCTGGCGTGATGGCCCGCTGTTTGTCGATATGGATGATGCCCGCACTGGCCCGGCCGTTCAGGACATGTGGATGTTGTTACATGGCGAGCAAAGTGAGCAACGAATTCAGTTAGATATCTTGCTGGAAGCTTATGAGGAATTCGCCGATTTTGATTCCAGCGAGCTGGCGTTAATTGAGCCGCTGCGTGCTATGCGCATGGTCTATTATCTGGCCTGGGTCGCGAAGCGTTGGGGTGATCCGGCGTTTCCAAAAAGCTTCCCGTGGATGCAGGACGAAGATTTTTGGCGTGGTCAGATATCCGCTTTCACCGAGCAAATTAAGAAATTACAGGCACCTCCTTTACAGCTGATGCCAATGTACTGAGTCACGATTAATGTTCGAAGTTTAATTAAATGGAGATAGGCTTTATATGAAAAAGATATTCCTGGCACTGGTTGGTATGGTTATGGCCTTCAGTGTATCTGCAGCACAGTTTTCTGATGGTGCACAGTACGTTACTTTAGATAAAACCGTTGCTAATGAACCACAGGTACTCGAGTTCTTCTCATTTTATTGCCCGCACTGCTATCAGTTCGAACAAGTCTGGCATGTATCAGACAGCATCCGTAAGAACCTGCCAAAAGATGTGAAATACACCAAATACCACGTGGAATTCCTGGGGCCTTTGGGTAAACAATTAACTCAGGCATGGGCTGTTGCTATTGCTCTGGGTGTTGAGGATAAAGTCAGCCCGCTGATGTTTGATGCCGTTCAGAAACAACAGTCTGTTCAGAATGCTGATGATATCCGTAAGGTCTTTATTCAGGCCGGTGTGAAAGGCGAAGACTACGATGCAGCCCTTAACAGCTTTGTAGTGAAATCATTGGTTGTTCAACAGGAAAAAGCCGCTGCCGATCTGGGTCTGCAAGGCGTACCTTCTGTATTTGTGAACGGCAAATATATGGTTAAAAATGACGGACTTGATACCAGCTCAATGGACAGTTACGTCAAACAATATTCTGATGTGATTAACTTCTTATCGACCAAAAAATAAGACGTTTTGATCCCAACGCCAGCCTCAGGGCTGGCGTTCTATTTTCATAAAATTAAAAATCGGAAATGATTACGGACGAAAATATAAATGTTTTCTGCCGGCAGTTATTTTTAATAAATATAACTATCCACAAAAGCTATTAAGTTTCTATTACACGATAATCCCCCGCCTGCTTTCTATAACCTGATGAAACCAGTAGTTAAAATTCTGTAATATTTTCCGGTACAATTCAGATAATAATCCCCTTTGGAAACTATTCACAAACTTATCCACAGGAAGATCCTTCGAGATCCCTCGCAAGTTCGCAATGATTTTTCCTCGCGAGGTTCGTCTTTCCGGCTGGCTATGGCATCCTTAGAGCATGTCTGATCACGAATAAAGAAGAGTTATGGCCCAGATAGCAGAAAACCCCTTAATCCTGGTAGACGGTTCGTCTTACCTCTATCGCGCTTATCATGCGTTCCCGCCGCTGACGAACTCTGCGGGTGAACCGACAGGCGCGATGTACGGTGTGCTTAACATGTTGCGCAGTTTATTGCTGCAATACACGCCAAGCCATGTCGCTGTGGTTTTCGACGCGAAAGGCAAAACCTTCCGTGACGAACTTTTTGAACAGTACAAATCCCATCGTCCTCCAATGCCTGATGATCTGCGCTCGCAGATAGAACCTTTGCACCAGATGGTTAAAGCTATGGGCTTGCCGCTGCTGGTGGTTTCCGGCGTAGAAGCTGACGACGTGATCGGCACTCTGGCACTGGAAGCGGAAAAGGCAGGTCATGCTGTTCTTATCAGTACCGGTGATAAAGATATGGCACAACTGGTGACACCGGGCGTGACGCTGATTAACACCATGAATAATGCGATTCTCGGGCCTGAAGAAGTCGTTGAGAAATATGGTGTACCGCCTGAACTGATTATCGATTTCCTGGCTCTGATGGGCGATTCTTCGGATAACATTCCGGGCGTGCCTGGCGTTGGAGAGAAAACAGCGCAAGCTCTGTTGCAGGGGATTGGTGGCCTTGATGCTTTATATGCAGACCTTGATAAAGTATCGACATTAAGTTTCCGTGGTTCGAAAACCATGGCTGCGAAGCTTGCTGACAATAAAGACGTCGCTTATCTGTCATATCAGCTGGCGACCATTAAAACAGATGTTAAGCTCGACTTAACCTGTGCAGAACTGACCGTTTCAGAACCTGATGCTGATGAGCTTCATCAGCTCTTTGGCCGTTATGAATTTAAACGCTGGCTGGCCGATGTTGAAGCTGGCACCTGGCTGAGCGGTAAGAAATCTGCTGTTAAGGCTTCTGCCACATCGAAAAAGAGTACTGACTCAACCGAAGTGGCCTCAGCAGAACCTCTTGAGCGCAATCAGCTTTCTCAGGACGGTTATGTCACGATTCTGGATCAGGCCACTCTGGATGAATGGATTGGTTATCTGAAAGCTTCTGACGTTTTCGCTTTCGATACAGAAACCGATGGTCTGGATACGCTGACGGCCAACCTGATTGGTCTGTCTTTCGCGACAGAAGCAGGCAAAGCCGCTTATCTGCCCGTTGCTCATGATTATCTGGACGCGCCGGTACAACTTGATCGCGATGACGTGCTTAAGCAACTTAAACCGTTGCTGGAAGATGAGAAGCAGCTGAAAGTCGGGCAGAACCTGAAATTCGATCGCGGCATCTTATTGCGCTATGACATCGAAATGAAAGGCATAGCCTACGACACGATGCTTGAATCCTATGTTCTCGACAGCGTATCTGGCCGTCATGATATGGACAGCCTTGCAGATCGCTACCTCGGTCATAAAACTGTAGGTTTCGAAGAGATCGCCGGGAAAGGCAAAAATCAGCTGACTTTCAACCAGATCGCACTGGAGCAGGCCGCGCCGTATGCAGCGGAAGATGCTGATGTTACGCTCCAATTGCATCAGGCGCTTTGGCCACGTATTCAGGAAAGTGAATCACTGAAGAAAGTCTTCACTGAAATTGAGATGCCTCTGGTGCCCGTTCTGTCTCATATCGAGCGCACCGGTGTTTTGATTGACCAGAATATTTTGGCCGCTCATTCCAAAGAGCTGGCAATCCGCCTGAATGAGCTGGAAAACAAAGCACACGAGCTGGCGGAAGAACCTTTCAACCTTTCTTCGACTAAGCAGCTTCAGGCTATTTTGTATGAAAAACAGAAATTGCCGATTCTGAAGAAAACGCCAGGTGGTGCTCCATCAACGAATGAAGAAGTTCTGGCTGAGCTGGCACTGGATTATCCGTTGCCAAAAGTAATTCTGGAATATCGCGGTCTGGCAAAGCTGAAGTCAACGTATACCGATAAGTTGCCTCTGATGATCAACCCGCAGTCTGGCCGGGTTCATACCTCTTACCACCAGGCGGTAACGGCTACCGGTCGTCTGTCATCCAGCGATCCAAACCTGCAAAACATTCCTGTGCGTAATGATGAAGGACGTCGTATTCGTCAGGCTTTTATTGCGCCAAAAGATTACATCATTCTGGCTGCCGACTACTCGCAAATTGAACTGCGTATCATGGCGCACTTATCCAAAGATGAAGGTTTGCTGAAAGCGTTTGCTGAAGGTAAAGATATCCACCGTGCAACCGCGGCGGAAGTCTTCGGTACGCCACTGGATAGCGTCACCGGTGAACAGCGTCGCAGCGCTAAGGCGATTAACTTTGGTCTGATTTATGGCATGAGTGCTTTTGGGTTATCCCGCCAGCTGAACATTCCCCGTAAAGAATCTCAGCGTTATATGGATTTGTATTTCGAGCGCTATCCGGGCGTACTTGAATACATGGAACGCACACGTACTCAGGCTTCTGAGCAGGGTTATGTAGAAACGCTTGATGGCCGCCGTCTGTATCTGCCGGATATCAAATCCAGTAATGCCATGCGCCGTAAAGGCGCCGAGCGTGCCGCAATCAACGCCCCGATGCAGGGAACAGCAGCGGACATTATCAAACGCGCGATGATCAGCGTTGCCGACTGGCTCAGGCAATCCGATGCTCCGCGTGCCCGCATTATCATGCAGGTACACGATGAACTGGTGTTCGAGGTGCATAAGGATGATGTCGATGCAGCAAGTGAGAAAATTCGTAATTTGATGGAGTCGAGCATGGAGCTCGCTGTTCCGCTCAAAGTGGATGTCGGTACGGGTGAAAACTGGGACCAGGCTCACTAAGCGGTCATTTGACTAAGTGGATAGTAATTAAGCTTTTTTTGTAATTAAGCTACAGGATTGTGTGCTCAGACCTTGAAGGTGATCGCATAATCCGCGATTTTTGTGTAAGTAAACTACAAAAAGTTCTTTTTCCCCGTCAGGAAATAGGGTAAAGTTTCTCTTGTAGGGTACAGAGGTAAGATGTTCTATCTTTCAGACCTTTTACTTCACGTAATCGGATTTGGCTGAATATTTTAGCCGCCCCAGGCATTTATGTCTGGGGCGTTTTTTATTGTGCTTTTCATGACGTTGCGATGGTTTCCCTCAAACGCAATCCATAAAAAAGGGCGACCTGCTGGCCACCCTGATGATGTTCTTTACTTACACATGCCATTCATAATGGCCGGTAACGTTATTCGCCGGACAATTCTTCTTCCAGCACTTCCGGTGGGATCTCGTTGAACCAGTTGTTCAGCTTATCGCTCAGTTTATCCACGCCCATTTTCTTCGGTGAAGAGAACGCTTCAACCTGAATATCGCCCATGAATTCTTTTACTGCTTCACGGACCATCTTGATCTGCGCCTGACGTGCACCGGAAGCCAGTTTATCGGCTTTGGTCAGCAGCAACATTACCGGCGTACCAACATCCACTGCCCACTGAATCATCTGCTGATCGAGATCTTTAAGCGGATGACGGATATCCATCAGCACAACCAGACCCTTCAGCGAATTACGCATTTGCAGATATTCGCCCAGCGCGCGCTGCCATTTGCGTTTCATTTCTTCCGGTACTTCTGCATAACCGTAACCCGGTAAGTCGACCAGACGGATGCCCGGTTTGACTTCGAACAGGTTGATCAGCTGAGTACGTCCCGGCGTTTTACTGGTACGTGCGAGGCTTTTTTGCTGCGTCAGCGTATTCAGCGCACTGGATTTGCCGGCGTTTGAACGACCAGCAAATGCGACTTCAATGCCTTCGTCAGCTGGCAGGTGCCGGATATCCGGGGCGCTCATGACGAAATGGGTCATATGATAGTTGTAAGTTTGGCTGGTCAAAACGTGCGTCTCCGTGAGGCATGAGTATCTGGCTGGCGATTATAACTGCAACAGAGCCGAGATGTGTTCGTGTTTTTGAAATCCGAATGATGAGGCGAAGGGACCACAGAGATGAAGGCGGGGGAAATTGCCTTCATGATGTAAGACATTTGCTATTCATGATGCGGGTTATTTCGCTTGTTTTATCGCCGTATTTATTAATTCTTATCGTAATCAACAAGATAAAATTTGAGTGTTTCCGAAACCTCACTGGCGGCTGGCGGGTATCTTGAGCCTTTGCGCCAGTCGGGTAAAGTAATTCTTACGCGATGAAGGTAAGTAGGGAAACACGGACGAATTCTGCATTCACGGATCACGGGAAATGCATTGCGATTTAAGGACGAACGGGGCCGGAGGCTCTGAAAGGCAAAGGAAAAACCGGGACGTTGACGCTATACAGGGAAAGTGTTTGATGAATATCCTTCAGACGAAGGAAAGAAAAAGGCAGCAAGGTTACCTTGCTGCCTTTTTTCTTTGTTCGCTTTCTGCTAGATTCCGCCGCAAATCTATACTAAATGTACACACCTAAGAGCAGATGCCATGAAACAGCCAGCGAAAGCACCACGCGCCAAAACCGCGACAGCTAAAACGAAGAAGAAAAGTCGTGTAGAGCTTGATATCGAAGCGCGCGAACGCAAGCGTGATAACAAGCGCCGTGGCCATAAAGCAGGCTCACGCGCCAATCCGGATGCGGCTCAGAATCAAAACGGTTCCGGCGCTAAGAAAGCCGATCCGCGCATCGGCAGCAAGAAAGCGGTGCCATTAATCGTTGAGACAGTAACGAACAATGCGGCGAAAGCTAAAAAAGCCGCGCAGCCGAAGCAAGATGCAAAACCAAAAATGACGCCGGAAGAAGAACTGACGTTGCTGGAAAATGATGAGCGTCTGGATTCACTCCTGGACCTTATCGATGACGGCAAAGCACTGAGCGCGGAAGATCAGGCTTACGTTGATCAGACGCTGGATCGTATTGATGTTCTGATGGAAATCCTCGGCATTGAACTCGGCGACGATGAAGATGACGAAGAAGAAGAGAAGAACGAAGACATGATGCAGTTGCTGAAGCGCGGAAATCCAAAAGACGGTTTCTAAGCCATGCGCTGGGTCGTCCCGGCAATAGCCTTACTCTTTGCATGTTATATGCTTTGGTTATTCGGTAAACTACGGCGGTTATCGAAAACCAAAGCACGTTTGCGCAGAGCGACCTTTGCACGGCAGGCCCAAAACCTGCCTGTAAGGCGAACCGGCAGCATCCGACGCCGGAAGGAGTAAGTCACCCCATGTCAGAACAGACAACCGTCTGGGATTTAGCGCTGATCCAGAAGTACAACTATTCAGGTCCGCGATACACATCCTATCCAACAGCACTCGAATTCAGCGAAAGCTACGATGATGCGGCCTTCAAAAAAGCGGCTGTGCGTTATCCAGAGCGTTTCCTTTCGCTGTATGTGCACATTCCTTTCTGCCATAAGCTCTGCTATTTCTGCGGCTGCAATAAACTGGTGACCCGCCAGCAGCATAAAGCCGAAGAATACCTTAACGTCCTAGAGAAAGAGATCAGCCACCGCGCACCGCTCTTTAAAGGCCGTCAGGTCAGCCAGCTGCACTGGGGCGGTGGTACTCCGACTTACCTTAATAAAGCGCAGATAAGCCGTCTGATGAGCCTTCTGCGGGCACACTTCGATATCCTGCCTGACGCCGAGATGTCGCTGGAAGTGGATCCGCGCGAAATAGAGCTGGATGTTCTCGATCATCTGCGCAACGAAGGTTTTAATCGTCTGAGTATGGGCGTGCAGGATTTCAATAAAGAAGTGCAGCGTCTGGTGAACCGCGAGCAGGACGAAGACTTCATTTTTGCGCTGATTGAACGGGCACGTGCGCTGGGTTTCAACTCCACCAATATCGATCTTATCTACGGCCTGCCAAAACAAACCGCAGAAAGTTTTGCGTATACACTGAAACGCGTGGCGCAGCTGAACCCCGATCGTCTGAGCGTTTTCAACTACGCGCATATGCCGAAATTGTTCGCCGCTCAGCGCAAAATCAAAGATGCCGATTTACCCGGCGCCGAAGAAAAACTGAAGATCTTGCAGGAAACCATCGCTTCGCTGACAGATTCCGGATACCGCTTCATAGGCATGGACCACTTTGCCCGCCCGGATGATGAACTGGCCGTGGCGCAGCGCGAAGGGAAATTGCATCGCAACTTCCAGGGCTACACCACGCAGGGCGACAACGATTTGTTAGGCATGGGCGTTTCGGCGATCAGCATGCTGGGCGACACCTATGCGCAGAATGAAAAAGACCTGAAAACCTACTATGACCGCGTAGAAGCTGAAGGAAATGCGCTGTGGCGGGGTCTGGAAATGACCGATGACGATTGCCTGCGCCGTGACGTAATCAAAGCACTGATCTGTCATTTTGAACTGGATTTTGCCGATATCGAGAAACGTCACGGGATTCAGTTTACGGATTACTTTGCCGATGATCTGGCCTTGCTTGAGCCGCTGGTCAAAGACGGTCTGGTGGAAGTCAGTGAAAACCTCATTCAGGTCACCCCGCGCGGCCGTCTGCTGATCCGCAATATCTGCATGTGTTTTGATATTTACCTGCGCCGCCAGGTTCGCCAGCAGCAATTTTCCCGCGTTATCTGACGTTCGCTGCACAAACAAAAACAGCCGCATTTGCGGCTGTTTTGCTTTCTGGCAATGACGTTATTCCATGCCGAGTTCTTTCAGTTTACGGGTCAGGGTATTTCGTCCCCAACCCAGTAATCGTGCAGCTTCCTGTTTGTGCCCCTGAGTATGGCGCAGCGCCGTAGTCAGCAGCGTACGCTCCATCTCCGGCTGTGCTTCTGACAACAGATTTTGATGACCGGAACGCAGGGCGCGATCGGCCCATTGTGCCAGCAGCGTTGCCCAGCTGTCCGGCAGGCTTTGCCCACCCGTCTCAGGCGCTGTCGTTTCAAACAATTCACTCGGTAAATCCTGAATCAACACTTCCTGACCGGCGGCCATAACGGTTAACCAGCGGCAGGTGTTTTCCAGCTGGCGCACGTTCCCTTGCCACGGCAGACGTGTCAGCGCCGTTTCAGTTTCAGGATGAAGATTTTTGGCTTCCACACCCAGCTCTTTCGCCGCAACTTGCAGGAAATAACGGGCCAGACGCGGAATATCTTCACGACGTTCACGCAGCGGAGGCAGATGGACGCGGATCACGTTCAGACGGTGGAATAAGTCCTCACGAAATTTGCCTTCCTGAACCCGTAACTCCAGATTCTGGTGGGTAGCCGCGATAATCCTGACATCCACTTTTACCGGCGCGTAGCCGCCAACCCGATAGAACTGCCCGTCAGCCAGCACGCGCAGCAGGCGGGTTTGAACATCAAGCGGCATATCACCGATTTCATCGAGGAACAGCGTGCCGTTATCGGCCTGCTCAAAACGTCCCTGACGTATGGTATTCGCCCCGGTAAATGCGCCTTTCTCGTGGCCAAATAACTCGGACTCAATCAGGTCTTTCGGGATCGCAGCCATATTCAGCGCGATAAAGGGCGCTTTGGCGCGCGGGCTGTGGCGATGCAAAGCATGGGCGACCAGCTCTTTACCGGTTCCGGATTCCCCGTTTATCAGCACACTGATTGAAGAGCGTGATAACCGGCCAATAATGCGGAAGACGTCCTGCATGGCTGGCGCTTCACCAATAATATCAGCCGTCGGGCCACTGGCAGGTTGGCTGCGCGCCGGTTGTTGTTGTTCCTGATAATGACTGATCGCACGCTCGACAAGCGCAACGGCTTCGTCGATGTCGAACGGTTTTGGCAGATAATCAAACGCACCTTGCTGATAGGCGCTGACCGCGGCATCCAGATCGGAATGCGCTGTCATTATGATGACCGGAAGCATCGGATGGCGCTGTTTAATCTGTTTTAACAGCGCTAAACCGTCCATGCCGGGCATACGGATATCTGATAACAAAACGTCAGGGGTTTGAGTCGCAATGGCATCAAGCACTTCATTGCCGCTGTCAAACGTGGTGCAGGTTAAACCGGCTCCAGTGAGCGCGCGTTCAAGTACCCAGCGGATGGAGCTATCGTCATCGACGATCCAGACTATCCCTCGTTGCATAAGAACCTCACTGGCGAATAGGCAGGAAAACCGAGAATTCGGTGTGTCCTGGCCAACTGTTAAATTCAACTTTACCCGAATGCTGATCAATCAAACTGCGCGCGATAGAGAGGCCCAAACCGGTGCCCCCTTCGCGGCCACTGACCATGGGGTAAAAAAGGGTGTCCTGCAAATGCGCCGGTACCCCGGGGCCGTCATCTTCAATATCGATACGGGCCACCAGACGATAACGCACGCCGTGTAACGTAATCTGGAAAGCCGTGCGTGTGCGCAAAGTAATTGTGCCGCCTTCGTCCCCGAGCGCCTGCAATGCGTTGCGGGTGATGTTCAGCAAAATCTGTTCTATCTGATCCGGATCGTGCGCCAGTTCTGGCAGGCTCGGGTCATAGTCTCTGACCAGCTGAACGTTATCCGGTTTTTCCATCGACACCAGCTGGCAAACACGTTCCGCAACCTGATGAATACTTTGTGTGATGTGCTGGCTTGGGCGTTGTGGCCCCAGCAGGCGATCAACCAGATTACGCAGACGGTCGGCCTGCTCGATAATGACTTTGGTGTATTCCAGCAGAGCCGGATCGGGCAGTGCTCTGGATAATAACTGGGCGGCACCACGCAGCCCGCCAAGCGGGTTTTTGATTTCATGGGCCAGGCCGCGGATCAAATCACGCGCGGCAACCTGTTGAGCATGCTGCAATTGTTCCTGACTCAGACGTCGCTGGTTATCCATCGGCGCCAGTTCGACCAGAATGAAACCTTCCGGCAGCATCTGCGCGGTCAGTGAAAGAACATGTGCGCGCCCATCGACAACCAGGGTCACTTCGCTGTCTGTAAAGCCCTGTCCGGCTGTCAGACTTTCACGCATTAAGTCGATATTGAGCGAAAAATATCCCACCAGTTCCGGCAAAGGGGTACCAAAGAGTTTGCGGGAACTTTGCGCCAGTAACTGCTGAGCGGCCGGGTTGGCGTAATGCACAGCCAATTCGTCGTCCAATAACAGAACGCTGTTGATTAAGGAATTCAGGATCTGCCCAGCATCGGGCAGCTTGCCAGTTGCCATACCGCAGTCTCCCGCACCTGATTGGTGCATTTTATCTCGCTACCCGGCGAAATCACGGGCCAGAGGGGTTAAGCAGGAAAGAGTGTGGAGAAAAAAGCCCATCCGGAGATGGGCTGAAAGTTTCCACGGCAACAAATAAAATCGTCTTACTTAATTTTGACGCTGAAGGCTTTGTTACAACCAGGCCATCAGTCGGGTATTACGCTCAGCGCCAGCCCAACAGCGGGCGCTGAGCTCAGGGTTTAATCAGAAATTAAACGCTGTAGTACAGTTCGAACTCAACAGGGTGCGGAGTCATACGCACACGGTCCATTTCTTCTTTACGCAGACTGATGTAAGCATCGATAGCGTCGTCAGTGAACACGCCGCCACGGGTCAGGAACTCGCGGTCTTCGTTCAGTGCGTTCAGAGCTTCTTCCAGTGAACCTGCAACTTTTGGAATTTCTGCTTCTTCTTCCGGTGGCAGGTCATACAGGTTTTTATCCATCGCATCGCCAGGGTGGATCTTGTTGATGATACCGTCCAGGCCGGCCATCATCAGTGCAGCAAACGCCAGGTATGGGTTAGCCGCTGGATCAGGGAAGCGAGCTTCGATACGCATGGCTTTAGGGCTGGATACGTGTGGAATACGGATAGAGGCAGAACGGTTACGTGCAGAATATGCCAGCATCACAGGTGCTTCGTAGCCCGGGACCAAACGCTTGTAGGAGTTTGTTGTCGGGTTAGCGTAGGCATTGATGGCTTTAGCGTGCTTGATGATACCGCCGATGTAGAACAGTGCCATTTCTGACAGGCCGCCGTATTTGTCGCCAGAGAACAGGTTGTTACCGTTCTTAGACAGAGACATGTGGCAGTGCATACCGGAACCGTTATCGCCAAACATTGGTTTTGGCATAAAGGTCGCAGTTTTGCCAAATGCGTGAGCCACGTTGTGAACCACGTATTTGTAGATTTGGATTTCGTCAGCTTTTTTGGTCAGCGTGTTGAAGCGGGTTGCCACTTCGTTCTGGCCAGCAGTGGCGACTTCGTGGTGGTGAGCTTCAACAACCAGACCCATTTCTTCCATGGTCAGACACATGGTAGAACGCAGATCCTGGGAGGAGTCGACCGGAGGAACCGGGAAGTAACCGCCTTTAACTGCAGGACGGTGGCCTTTGTTGCCGCCTTCGTATTTGGTGCTTGAGTTCCATGCGCCTTCGATATCATCGATAGCAACGTGGGAACCGGAGATGCTGCTGCCGAAGCGCACATCATCAAACAGGAAGAATTCTGGTTCTGGCCCGAACAGGACGGTATCCGCGATACCAGAAGAGCGCAGGAAGTCTTCTGCACGTTTTGCGGTAGAGCGTGGGTCGCGGTCATAACCTTGCAGCGTTGTTGGCTCAAGGATATCGCAGCGAATGATCAGCGTGGTTTCTTCGTAGAATGGGTCAAGAACAGCAGTGCTCGCGTCTGGCATCAGAACCATGTCAGATTCGTTAATGCCTTTCCAGCCACCGATTGATGAACCATCAAACATTTTGCCTTCTTCGAAGAAGTCAGCGCTAACCTGGTGCGCTGGAATGGTGACGTGCTGTTCTTTACCCTTGGTGTCAGTGAAACGCAAATCTACGAATTTCACTTCATGCTCATTCAGCATCGTCAAAACGTGTTCAGCGGACATACTAGTTCTCCCGAATTTCTCATTATCGTCGTGGAACGAATAACCATTTTTGGTCTTTAGTTGGAAATAACAGCTTTACTTGAACTGGCGTGTGGCCTAAACAGCACTATTATTTGTCTGGTCAGACTCTTTCACCCAGTAAAAACTTTTTACCCTAAAAAATTTTTACTCTAAAAACTATTAGCGAAAAGTGTGCCAACTTTGAGAAAATGCAAACAACGCCATTTTACAGGGCTTTTGCACTCAATAAGTATGCACCATAACGGAATTTATGCACTACAATGGTGCTAATCGTGAGATGCAAGGCACCAAAAAGGTGCGTCATAATGGTTCAGGGGTTCTTTTGCACCGTGAAAGGGATCACAAAGTAGCCATCCACAAGTTGTTTCAACAAGATCCTTGTGATCTTGTTTAGAACCTCGCTTAATACGTGTACAATAGCGCGCTATTTCTAATGCCTGAGGCAAAGCTGTGATCGAAAATTTGCGTAACATCGCCATTATTGCCCACGTTGACCATGGTAAAACCACCCTGGTCGACAAGCTGCTGCAACAATCCGGTACTTTCGGAGAACGTGTAGAAGCTACCGAACGCGTAATGGACTCCAACGATTTGGAGAAAGAGCGTGGGATTACCATCCTCGCAAAAAACACCGCCATTAATTGGAAAGACTACCGCATCAACATCGTGGATACCCCAGGACACGCCGACTTCGGCGGTGAGGTAGAGCGTGTGATGTCAATGGTCGACTCGGTGCTGCTGGTTGTGGATGCAATGGATGGCCCAATGCCGCAAACCCGTTTCGTGACCAAAAAAGCATTCGCTAATGGTCTGAAGCCGATCGTGGTAATCAACAAAGTTGACCGCCCTGGCGCGCGTCCTGACTGGGTTGTTGATCAGGTCTTCGACCTGTTCGTAAACCTGGACGCAACTGACGAACAACTCGATTTCCCAATCATCTATGCATCTGCACTGATGGGTATCGCGGGTAATGACCATAACGATATGGCCGAAGACATGACCCCGCTGTACCAGGCGATTGTTGACCACGTATCTCCGCCACAAGTTGAGATGGAAGCACCTTTCCAGATGCAAATCTCTCAGCTGGACTACAACAACTATGTTGGCGTCATCGGCATCGGTCGTATCAAACGCGGTACTGTTAAACCTAACCAGCAGATCACTGTGATCGACAGCGAAGGTAAAACCCGTAACGGTAAAGTCGGTAAAGTTCTGACCCATATGGGTCTTGAGCGTATCGAAGCGACCGTTGCTGAAGCTGGCGACATCATCGCGATCACCGGTTTGGGTGAGCTGAACATTTCCGACACTATCTGTGACCCGGCAAATGTTGAAGCTCTGCCAGCGCTGAGCGTTGATGAACCAACCGTTACCATGTACTTCTGCGTTAACACCTCTCCGTTCTGTGGCAAAGAAGGTAAGTATGTGACTTCACGTCAGATCCTTGACCGTCTGAACAAAGAACTGGTGCACAACGTAGCATTGCGTGTTGAAGAAACTGAAGATGCTGATGCATTCCGTGTTTCAGGCCGTGGTGAACTTCACCTGTCGGTTCTGATCGAAAACATGCGTCGTGAAGGTTTCGAGCTGGCGGTTTCCCGTCCTAAAGTAATCAACCGTAAAATCGATGGCCGCATGCAAGAGCCATTCGAGAACGTGACACTGGATATCGAAGAGCAACACCAGGGTTCTGTAATGCAGGCCATGGGTGAGCGTAAAGGCGATGTCAAAGACATGATCCCAGACGGCAAAGGTCGTATCCGTCTTGATTACCTGATCCCAGCACGTGGCCTGATCGGCTTCCGTACTGAATTCATGACCATGACTTCAGGTACCGGTCTGCTGTACTCCACATTCAGCCACTACGATGACGTCCGTCAGGGCGAAATCGGTCAGCGTCAGAACGGCGTTCTGATTTCCAACGGTCAGGGTAAAGCAGTTGCGTTCGCACTGTTCAGCCTGCAAGACCGCGGTAAATTGTTCCTGGGCCACGGCGCAGAAGTGTATGAAGGCCAGATCATCGGTATTCACTCACGTTCTAACGACCTGACCGTGAACTGCCTGACCGGTAAGAAACTGACCAACATGCGTGCGTCCGGTACTGACGAAGCAACGACTCTGGTTCCTGCTATCAAAATGTCTCTGGAGCAAGCTCTGGAATTCATCGATGATGACGAACTGGTCGAAGTGACTCCTCAGTCTGTACGTATCCGTAAACGTCACCTGACCGAGAATGACCGTAAACGTGCAATGCGTGGTCCAAAAGAAGGTTAATCTTCTTTTACGCAAGCCGTTACACAGAAGCAGGGTGCCTTTGGGTACCCTGTTTTTTTTTGTGTTTTTTTTCCAAACCTGCACTAAACCCCGCGCATCTGTCACTGTTCACCTGTACGTTTTACCGCTAAAGTTAAAAGTCATCTTTGAAATCAGGAGCGTGCAATGCTGTACATTTTTGATATGGGAAACGTCATTATTGATATTGATTTCAAACGTGTTCTTGGCGTGTGGAGCCATCTTAGCGGTACGCCGCTGGCCACGCTGACGGAGCGATTCTCGATGGGCGAGGTATTCCAGAAGCACGAGCGTGGCGAAATCAGCGATGAACAGTTTGCCGCCGACTTATGCCATGAAATGGGCATAGCGCTCAGTTTCGAGCAGTTCAGCGCGGGCTGGCAAGCTATCTTCGTCGGGTTGAGGCCTGAGGTGATCACGGTATTCAAAAAGCTGCGCGAAGAAGGCCATCGCGTTGTCGTATTGTCGAATACCAACCGCCTGCATTTGGATTTCTGGCCGCATCACTATCCTGAAATCGAAGCCAATACCGACGCTATGTACCTCTCGCAAAATTTGGGTATGCGTAAACCCGAGCCGGAAATTTTTCAGCATGTGCTTGAAAAAGAAGGTTTCAGCGCAAGTGAGGCGGTATTCTTTGATGATGTCGCAGAAAACATTGAAGCTGCCCGGGCGGCCGGAATTGAAGCCGTTTGGGTGGAAGATAATCAAACCGTACCAAAATACTTTTCCTGAAGGATGAAAGGATGCAGAAAAGGGCACTGAGCCACTACCCGAAATCATTGTGGAAATTCACCCACCTGCTCTTAAAGCGTTCAGATAAAGATGGCCTGACGCTCCTTGCGGGCCATTTAGCCTATGTCTCTTTGTTGTCGCTGGTGCCGCTGATTGCGGTGGTCTTTTCATTGTTTGCGCTGTTTCCGGTGTTTTCGGATATCAGCGCGCAGCTCAAAACATTCATTTTTTCCAATTTCATGCCGGCGACCGGCAACGTCATCCAGCGCTACCTCGAACAGTTTGTCGCAAACTCCAGCAAAATGACGGCGGTGGGCACCTGCGGGTTAATCGTCACTGCGTTGTTGCTGATCGCGTCCGTCGACAGCGTGCTGAACAAAATTTGGGACAGCAAAACGAAACGCCCGATCGTCTTCTCTTTTGCTGTTTACTGGATGGTGCTGACGCTCGGGCCGATCCTCCTGGTGGCCAGCGTGGCGGTCAGTTCATACCTTCTCTCGCTGAACTGGCTGAACATCAGCGGCGTGCATTCCGTCATCGATCATTCCCTGAGGGTTCTTCCGTTGCTGATCTCCTGGGTTTCGTTCTGGCTGCTGTATCAGGTGGTGCCAACGGTCCGGGTTCCGTCAAAAGATGCACTGGTCGGCGCGCTGGTTTCCGGTGCATTATTTGAATTGAGTAAAAAAATCTTCGCCCTGTATATTCAGCTTTTCCCGTCTTATCAGTTGATTTACGGTGTACTGGCGGTGATTCCGATTTTATTTCTTTGGGTCTATGTCAGCTGGTGTATCGTGCTTCTTGGCGCGGAAATCACCGTTACGCTTGGCGAGTTCCGTTCCCTGAGAAAATTGCAGTCTGCTCAGCAAGTAGCAGCAGAAAAATCAGTCTGAAGGATTTGTATGATTGCGTTAATTCAGCGGGTATTGAATGCCAGCGTGACCATCGACGGAAGCGTCTGTGGTGAAATCGGGCCAGGGTTGCTGGTTTTGCTGGGGGTTGAGCGGGGCGATGACGAACAAAAAGCCAAACGTCTTTGTGAACGGGTGATTGGGTACCGGATATTTGGTGACGAGAATGACAAAATGAACCTGAACGTTCCGCAGGCTGGCGGCAGTTTGCTGGTGGTTTCGCAGTTTACGCTGGCGGCGGACACTCAAAAAGGCATGCGTCCGGGGTTCTCACAGGGCGCAGAGCCGCAGGAGGCCGACCGTTTGTATCAGTATTTTTGCGGGCAATGCCGTGAAAAAGGTATTGCTACCGAAACGGGCCGTTTCGCCGCGGATATGAAAGTGGCACTGGTGAATGACGGGCCGGTGACCTTCTGGCTACAAGTCTGATCGATAAGGCATAACGCCGGAGAGAAAGCATCTATGTATCACCTGAGAGTACCGACGACCGAAAAAGAGCTGGCCGCCTATTACCGATTCCGCTGGGAAATGCTGCGCAAGCCGTTGCATCAGCCGGAAGGTTCAGAACGTGATGCCTACGATTCGATTGCGCATCACCAGATGGTTGTGGATGAAAACGGCGATCCGGTTGCGGTAGGTCGTTTATATATTAATGCCGATAACGAGGCTTCAATCCGTTTTCTGGCCGTTGATCCGAATGTACAGGACAAAGGATTGGGGACGCTGGTGGCGATGACGCTGGAGTCTGTCGCCCGTCAGGAAGGCGTGAAGCGTGTGGTGTGTAGCGCGCGTGAAGATGCCGTGGAATTCTTCGCCAAGCTGGGTTTTGTGAATCAGGGCGAAATCACCACGCCGCAAACGACGCCGGTTCGCCATTTCCTGATGATCAAACCCATTGAAACGCTGGACGATATTTTGCATCGCCCGGACTGGTGCGGTCAGTTGCAGCAGGCCTGGTACGATCACATCCCGCTGAGTGAAAAAATGGGTGTGCGTATCAGCCAGTACACTGGCCAGAGATTCGTAACCACGATGCCGGAAACGGGCAATCAGAATCCTCATCACACCTTGTTTGCAGGCAGCTTGTTCTCGCTGGCCACACTGACTGGCTGGGGGCTCATCTGGTTATTGCTGCGTGAGCGCCATCTGGGCGGCACTATCGTGCTGGCCGATGCACATATCCGTTACAGCACGCCGGTGACCGGCAGACCGCGTGCCATCGCCGATTTGGGCTCTGTCCGGGGCGACCTTGACCGGCTGGCCCGCGGACGCAAAGCGCGCGTGCAGCTTGAAGTGAATTTATACGGCGACGAAACTGATGGCGCAGTATTTGAAGGTACTTATCTGGTTCTTCCCGCCGCTCCCAGCGCGCCGCTGGAACCTGAAATCAACTGATTCGCTTTCCGTAAAAAACAAAAAGGCACCGTGCAAACGGTGCCTTTTTACGTTCAGATGCGGAATTAATTATTCCGGCGCAGCGCCTGAAACCAGCCCGTTAACCATTTGCTGATTCAATGTCTGTCCGTTGCTGCCGGTAACCTGCAAAGTGCCTCTGAGCGTCGGTTTGAAATCGACATTGGCGGGCATTTGGCCTTGCAAATTGAGCTGCATATTGGCATTACCGTCCAGCGCCAGGTGCGGCCATCCCCAGTTTTCCAGCTCATTTGCCGGCACCGCACGTCCGCTCATTTTCATGGAGAAATGGCGCTGTGGTTGCTGATCTACCGTTGCCGTCGCTTCCAGTAATCCTTCTTTGGTGAAGGCGCTCAGCTCGGAAATATTCACCTGACTGTCGTTCGCATCCAGCGTTATGGAAGGGCGGCGAACATCATTACGGTTGAACGTCGCTTCACTGGCGTTGAGATTCAGCTTCCCGCCCCAGACTCCCCACTGATGGTCACGCGCCAGCAACAAATTACTGCCCAAACCATCAAGCGCTGTGATTTGGAACGGGAATTGCGGGTTGATATCGATAATCAGGTTACGGTTAGCGATGAACCGGCTGACAGAAATTTCGGCCAGCGGAGCAGGCAGCGCCTGAATCCAGAGTTGTTTCCAGTTCTGAGGCAGCGTGTATTCCAGCCCGGCAACGGAAAGCTCATCCAGTTGCAGACGTTTGTTCGCGCGCAGCCAGTTACCGGTCGTTCTCAACAAGCTACGCTCCCAGCGTGCGGTGGCCTGTTTGATGGAAATCCCCTGCGGGGAAAGGTCGAGGCTGATGATTGGATCCTGAATATGCAGATTACCGTCAATCATGTCCGTCGCGTTCAGCGTGATTTCGCCGTCATCGCTTTGCCAGTCACCTTTCTCCAGCGTCAGGTCTTGCACGGAAAGGTCGACATCGCTGAAAGCCCAGTCAGTGCCTTGCAGCCGGGCATCGATCAGATCCAGGCGCTGAATCGTCACTTTCGGCAATGTCTGGAAATCATCAAAGAATGCAGAAAGCGATTTTGACGTTTGCAGGCGGACATTGCTCAGACGCAGATTCTCGATATTCCAGCTGCCGTCAGCGGCCTGCGTCGCTTTACCAGTCAGCTGACCGCGCGCCAGATCGCCACCGAAATTACTCAGTGTCAGATTCTTGTTGTTGATATTGCCCTGAATCAGCACGTTCTCAGCCGGCAGCCCGTTCACGGTCAGGTTCGATGCGCTCAGCTGGAAATCCGCTTTATCACCCAGAAGCTGATTCGGTTTCGGCTGCCACGGCGAAATACCGGCGTTGATTTGCTGCCCCTGAATATCAAGGCCTGCGGTATTTCCGGTCAGTGCCATCTTGCTCAGTTGCAAAGTATTGGCCTGTAAGGGCAGCTTGATGGCTGAAGGGCTAACGTTCAGACGGCCATTGGCCAGAACAACGTGATCGAAAAAGTAAGGGTCAGTAATCTGACGCCAGCTCAAATCAAGATCCACTTCTCCGGCGTTCAGAATTTCAGGCTGATTTTTTTGCCCGAAGATGACATTCGTCAGCGTGATGCGGCCAGGCGATGACCAGTTGTGATCCAGCTTTTCTAGCGAGAGCCGGTACTCGCTGTTGTCGCTTATCCAGCGGCTGCCCCAGCCGGCAGCCCAGCGGGTTTGTAATAGGACGTACACCAGTACGATCGCCAGCACCAGAAGTAAGGCGAACGTCAGCAAAATTTTACCGATAAATCTCATCGTCTGGAGCCCTGTAACGGGAAAAAGGAAAAAAGATTCTTTGTTTATGCCGCAAACAGCGACTTTTCTCAACAGGTTAGCAGAAGGGAGACAATAAAAAGCGGCAGGGGTTCCAGACCCGCTGCCGCTGTTGCACGTGGATTACATCCCGTGATTACTTTTCGTGAGGGAAAACCAGATTCAGAACTATCGCAGTAATCCCGCCTGCCGCGATGCCGGAAGACAGCAGCGTTTTAATCCAGTCTGGCGCGAATTGCAGGATCAGCGGCTGCTGGGAAACGCCCATGCCGACGGCCAGTGAAAGCGCCATGATCATTATCGCGCGGCGGTTCAGGCGCTCTCGGGAAACAATGCGCACGCCGGAAGCGGCAATCGTACCGAACATCACGATGGTTGCACCGCCTAAAACAGGCTCAGGAATGTGCTGCACGAACCCGGCAACCGCAGGGAAAAGCCCCAGTACGATCAGCATCAGCGCAACCACAAAACCAACATAACGACTGGCTACGCCGGTCAGCTGAATCACGCCGTTGTTCTGGCCGAAACAGGAGTTAGGGAAGGTATTGAATACGGCTGACAGCATTGAGTTCAGGCCGTTAGCCAGTACGCCGCCTTTGATGCGCTTCATGTACAGAGAGCCACTTACCGGCTGCTCGGAAACGTCAGATGTCGCAGTGATATCACCGATGGTTTCCAGCGACGTCACCATAAAGATAAGCATCAGCGGGATGAGCAGATTCCAGTCGAAGCCAAGGCCGTAATACAACGGCGTCGGTAACGTAATCCAGTTGCTCTGTGCGGCTGGCGCCACGTCAGGCAACATGCCCATCATCCAGGCCGCCAGATACCCTACCGCCATGGCGATAACCAGAGAAGCGACGCGCATATACGGATTACGCTGGCGGTTGAGCAGAATGATAACCACCAGAACGACGGCAGCCAGAATCAGGTTTTTAGGCGCGCCGAACGTATGATTACTCATCGCCGCATAGCCGCCACCAATTGACGTCAGCCCGACCTGAATCAGCGAAAGACCGATAATCATGACGACGATGCCGGAAACCAGCGGGGTGATGACGCGGCGTGCAAGGTGCAAAAATCGCGACAAAACGATTTCGGTGCAGGACGCCAGCATCAATGTGCCGAACAGTGCGGCCATCATTGTCGGAACGTCAGCGCCGCCGTTTTTCAGCGCCAGACCGCCCATAATCAACGGTGAAACAAAGTTAAAGCTGGTGCCCTGAATTGAAAGCAGGCCGGAACCGACGGGACCCCAGGTTTTAATTTGCAGAATGGAAGCCAGACCTGAAGCAAACAGCGACATGCTGATGATGTGCTGAGTGTCCTGTGCAGGTAAACCCAGCGCCTGACAAATCAGTAATGCGGGGGTAATCACCGCGACAAACATCGCCAGTAAATGCTGACAGGCGGCAAAGAGAGTCTGAGGAATTGGCGGACGATCTTCGAGCCGGTAAATCAGTTCACTTTTTGTCTGGCGGGAAAGGTCGGGTTGCTGCGAGTCTTGTTCTGTGGTTTGCGAACTCATGTTATGGCATTCCAATAAGCGGCAAAGCGGGCATTTTTATTGAAATGCGCGACAAAAGCAAACGTTTGCTAACGACAATTTAAACTGTGAAATCTTCGTTAAAAAATCTTTTATGAACTGTTTGCCCGGCTGAGGTTTTTTCTGAGAAGGTCTTGTTCCGTTTTGTACGGAAAATCGGGTAATTCCGGTGGGTGACTGACGCTAAACAGGCGCCGGGATAAAAGCCACGGCGCCAGTTTCAGGCTTTCTGTTTCTTCACTTACCGCTTACTGAGTGGCCTCTGCTTTTTCCGTAAATACCGCTTCAGCTTCCGCTGCCTTTTCCTGCGTCAGCAACTGCTTTTCGTAAACCTTGAAGAACGGATAGTAAATCACCATCGAAAGCAGCATCAGCATGATCACCAGAATCGAGACTTTGAAATCCCAGCCCATCGCCCATGCCGCGCCAATCGGTGCGGGAGATGTCCAGGGAACCAGTGAAATCATGTGCGGAAGAAGATTAGTCGAGACAGCGCAGTAGGCAATCACGGCGTTAACCATCGGTGCGAGAAGGAACGGAATGAAAAAGACCGGGTTCATGACGATCGGCGTACCAAAGATCACCGGCTCATTGATGTTAAAACAACTCGGTACCAGGCTAAGTTTTCCCATGGTGCGCAGATGCGCCGATTTACTGCGGCAAAACAGCAAGACCAGCCCGATGGTGGCACCGGAGCCGCCGATCACGATCAGGAAGTTCCAAAATGCTTCGGTCATGATGTGCGTCATCGGCAAACCGGCGGCGAGATCAGTCTGATTCAACCCCAGATTGGTCAGCCAAAAAGCCTGCAACATCCCCGACACGATAGCCGAACCATGAATACCGGCGAACCACAGCAAGTGGCAAATCAGTACCGCCAGAAGTACGGCGGGCAGGGAGTCAGCGGCGGAAATCAACGGCTCGAACAGCGCCATAATTGCCTGCGGTAACAGCATGTCGAAGCCCGACTGCACCAGCAAACTCAGCGGGAACAGCGTAATCACAACGGCAATAATCGGGATCAGCAGATCGAATGAATGCTTAATATTGGAAGGAACCTGTTCAGGTAGCCGTATGCCAATATTGTATTTTTTCAGCAAGCGTGTCAGCTCGGTCACATAAATCGCCACCAGAATTGCGGTGAAAATCCCCACGCCGCCCAGTGCTGCTGTCGACATTTTTTCATCAATCTGAGGCGCAGCCACCAGCAGAAAAGACATCAGCGACAGCATCGCGGTCATAAACGGGTCAAGTTTGTAGCTTCGCGCCAGGTTGTAGGCAATGGCCGCAGCGATGTAGATCGACATAATCCCCATCGTCATATTAAACGGTGTCAGAATCTGTACTTCATATTTTGCCGACAGTTCCAGCCAGCTTCGGGCAAATCCCCATGAGGATTCAGGAGAGAAAGGTGGATGTACAAACACCAGCAAAAAGGACCCCACAATCATAAACGGCATTGCTGAAATAAACCCGTCGCGCACCGCCATGACATGGCGCTGAGAAGATAACCGGGCCGCAAACGGGCTGATTTTCTGTTCTATAAAATCAAAGAGGGACTGGCTGATACTCATGATGATATTGGCCTTATGGTGAGGGGATCTGACAGGCTTGCCTTAATTATCATCAGTGTAGTGGCGGGATGTGAAACCGGTTACCGACTTTGCCCCAGTCTGTGAAGGTCATCAAATAACCAGAAGACTTAATAGTTTTGAGGCGGAAATGAGCAAAAGTCGGGTTAATACATTGAAGCCAAACCATCATTTTCAATAATGTTTTGGCGTTTCAGAGAGAAAAACGAAAGTCGAAAAGCATAAGAATTATGCGTTAGTATAACGCACTCTTTCCGGCAACCAGCGCTCAATCAGCGCCTTGGCATGATCGGGAAATTGCTGCTGAAGATACCGCGCAATGCGCTGTACTTCGGGGATCATGGCCTGATCGCGCAGCAAATCAGCGACTTTAAATTCAGCGCTACCTGTCTGGCGCGTGCCCAGTAATTCACCCGGCCCGCGGATTTCTAAATCCTGCTGAGCAATCACAAAACCATCGTTGCTGTCGCGTAAAACCTGCAAGCGCTTCTGCGCTGTTTTGCTCAGTGGTGTTTTGTACAACAACACGCAGTGAGAAGCGACAGCACCACGTCCGACGCGGCCACGCAACTGGTGTAACTGCGCCAGCCCGAGGCGTTCCGGGTTTTCGATGATCATCAGGCTGGCGTTGGGCACGTCGACGCCCACTTCAATGACGGTTGTCGCCACCAGAAGCTGCACTTCGCCCTGTTTGAACGCCTGCATGACGGCCTGCTTTTCCTGTGCTTTCATCCGGCCATGAACCAGCCCGATATTCAGCGCAGGCAGCGCTTCTTTCAGCCCTTCCCATGTGGCTTCCGCCGCCTGAGCTTCCAGCATTTCGGATTCTTCAATCAGCGTACAAACCCAGTAAGCCTGACGGTTTTCCTGCTCGCAGGCGCTTTTCACGCGGCTGATGATATCGCTGCGGCGCGTATCAGGGATCGCAACGGTTGTTACCGGCGTTCTCCCGGGCGGAAGTTCGTCGATGACCGACGTATCCAGATCGGCGTAAGCGGTCATCGCCAGCGTTCGCGGGATTGGCGTTGCGGTCATGATCAGCTGATGCGGATGGAAGCCCTGTTGCAGACCTTTCTCCCACAATGCCAGCCGCTGATGGACACCAAAGCGGTGTTGTTCATCAATGATCACCAGAGATAATGAGGAGAACAGAACCTGTTCCTGAAATATCGCGTGAGTCCCGACGACCATCGAAACCTGGCCACTGGCAATCGCATCCTGCTGCGCCTGTCTGGCTTTGCCTTTTTGTTTTCCGGCCAGCCATCCGACCTGAATTCCCAGCGGTTCGAACCACTGACGGAAATTATTAGCGTGCTGCTCGGCGAGTAATTCGGTGGGTGCCATCAGCCCGACCTGCTGACCCTGCGCAATTGCACAAAGCGCAGCAAGTGCTGCTACCAGCGTTTTACCTGAACCTACGTCGCCCTGAACCAGACGCATCATCGGATAGCTTTTAGCTAAATCCTGTTCGATTTCAGCCACCACGCGCTGTTGTGCGCCGGTCGGGCTGAACGGCAAAGAGGCCAGGAACTGATTTTTCAGGCGATCGTCATGATGCAGCGGCATGGCTTTATAGCTTTGCGTGCCGGCGCGAACGGCCAGCATGCTGAGATTGTGTGCCAGCAACTCTTCCATAATCAGACGGCGTTGTGCCGGATGATGCCCTTTCTCCAGATCGGCCAGCTGAATATCTGGCGGCGGCCGGTGCAGTAAATGAAGCGCCTGTGGAAGCGGAATTAGCGAACGGCTCAGTTCTTCCGGCAACAGTTCCGCAATAGGCACGGTATCGAGTAATTCCAGCGCCTGATCGGTCAGTTTACGCAGCGTGGCCTGACGGATGCCTTCCGTTGTCGGATAAACCGGCGTCAGCGATTCCTGCAAAACAACTTCGCTGTTTTCGCCCTGAATACGGTATTCCGGATGAATAATTTCAGCGCCGTGCGTGCCGCGTTTGATTTCGCCATAAGCCGTCACGCGGCGGCCAGCAGCCAGGCTATTTTTCATGGCGGCGTTGAAGTTGAAAAATCGCAATGTCAGCAAACCAGTGCCATCGCTTATCTGGCAGGTCAGCATTCTGCGACGGCCGAAACTGATGTCACTTCGCAGCACTTCGCCTTCAACGGTCGCAAAGATGCCCGGCAATAAATCATTGATGGTGTACAGACGGGTGCGGTCTTCGTAACGCAGGGGAAGGTGAAGCAGCAGATCCTGAATAGTTTCAAGACCGAGTTTAGCGAGTTTGTCTGCCTGACTGGCTCCCACGCCGGAGAGCGACGTGAGCGGGATGGCGTCGAGCAGGCGGCCTTTCATCTTTTTTTCACCGTCATTTGCATCGCTGACCACCATTCCTCGTCAGCAATAATTTGACCATTTTCATCAATGAACGGACGCGGTAATTTCTTACGTTGCGCCACATGAGATAAGACCGGATAGCCACCTTCAAAGAGTAGCCGTTGCTGTTCTTTCTCACTTAAAACGCTGTTCTCGCGAGTATACATTCCGGCATTCTCACGCTGGCGCTGTGCTTCGTACAGGATTAAAGCGGAGGCCACAGACACATTCAGCGACTGTACCATCCCGATCATCGGAATAATGATATCGCTGTCTGCAAGAGCCAGCGCTTCGGGAGTAATACCGGTTTTTTCCTGCCCCAGCAAAATGCAGGTCGGGCGGGTGTAATCAATCGCGCGGAAATCGACGGCTTTTTCAGACAAATTGGTCGCAAGAATCTGCATACCTTGCGCCTTCATTTTGGCGACGGCATCCTGAATAGTTTTGTGCGTTTTGACCTGAACCCAGCTGTTACTGCCCGCAGCGGAAGACACCAGCGTCTTCATTCGGGTCGTTGGCCAGACGGCGTGGATTTGGTGAACACCGACGGCGTCGGCGGTCCGGATGACAGCAGAAACGTTATGCGGTTTATGCACCTGTTCCATGCAGACCGTCAGGTCTGGCTGTCGGGCCGCAAGCATTTCGCGGATGCGCGCATAACGTTCTGGGGTCATAACAATCAGTTTCGGTTGCGGGTAACTTTGATGACGTCCGGCATGATACGAATTTTACGCATGATATTCGCCAGATGAACGCGGTCGCGGGTCGTCAGGCGGATAAAGGCACTGTATACACGGCCGTCTTTTTCTTCAGTGCTCAGGCTCTGGATGTTTGACTGCGCGGCGTTAATCGCAGCGGTCAGATTTGCCAGAGCGCCCTGATGGTTGAACATGTCGACTTTAATTTCCGCGATAAATTCCTGATCGGTTTCCTGGTGATCGTCCCAGTCAACAGCCATGAATTTCTCAGGTTCTTTCTGATAACCGCGAATGTTACGACAGGATTCGTGATGAATAACCAGTCCTTTACCCGGGCTCACGTGAGCAATAATCGGGTCACCCGGAATAGGGCGGCAGCATTTCGCGAAGGTAATCAGCACGCCGTCTGCGCCTTTGATTGGCAGATTGCGTGTACCCGATGTTGCCATCGAAGACTGATCACCCATCAGATTTTTAGCCACGACAACGCTCATGGCGTTACCGAGACCAATTTCAGCCAGCAAATCGTCCATCGCCGCGAGCTTCATGCGGTCGAGTTCGTTTTTGATATTTTCTGGCGGAATGTCTGACAGTTTCTTACCGGCGCCCAGCGCATGGTTCAGCAGACGTCGACCGAGCGAAACGGAATCATCACGTTTCAGGTTCTTGAGCATCTGACGAATTTTGGCGCGAGCGCGTGAGCTGACGACAAAGTTGAGCCATGCCGCATTCGGGCGGGCGCCCGGCGCGGTAATGATTTCAATTGTCTGGCCGCTGCTCAGCGGCTGCGAGAGCGGATAAGGCTGGCGATCTACACGGGCGCCGACGCAGGCATGGCCGATATCGGTATGCACGGCGTACGCGAAGTCGACCGGTGTCGCACCCGCAGGCAATTCGACAATACGGCCTTCCGGCGTGAAGACGTAAATCTCGTCCGGGAACAGATCCGATTTCACGCTCTCGATAAATTCAAATGAGTTGCCTGCGCTCTGTTGCAGTTCGAGCAGGCTTTGCAACCAGCGCTGGGCACGAATCTGCGCCGTCGTGCTGGTTTCACTGTTCTCTTTATAAGCCCAGTGTGCCGCAACCCCCATCTCTGCCATCTGATCCATATCTTCGGTACGGATTTGTACCTCAACCGGAACACCGTGCGGGCCGATTAAAGAGGTATGCAGAGATTGATAGCCGTTGGCTTTAGGGATGGCGATGTAATCTTTAACCCGACCCGGACGCGGTTTGTACAGGCTGTGCGCCTGGCCCAACACGCGGTAACAGGTATCGAGTTCTTTAACGATCACCCGGAACGCGTAGATATCCATAATGGAATGGAAACGCTGTTCTTTCAGGTGCATTTTGCAATAGATCGAATACAGGTGTTTTTCGCGACCGCTTACACGGCACTGAATACCGGCTTCGGTTAAACGGCCTTCTATCTCAGAGAGGATTTTTTGGATCATCTCTTTACGGTTACCACGCGCGGCTTTCACCACTTCTTTGATGACGCGATAACGGTTTGGATAGAGTGCTTCGAAGCCCAGCTCTTCGAGCTCGGTTTTCAGATGGTGAATACCTAAACGGTGTGCCAGCGGGCTGTAAATTTCCAGCGTTTCGCGGGCGATGCGGCGACGTTTATCCGGGCGAAGAGAGCCCAGCGTGCGCATATTGTGGGTACGGTCGGCGAGTTTGATCAAAATGACGCGGATGTCTTGCACCATCGCCATGACCATTTTGCGGAAGTTTTCCGCCTGTGCTTCTTTCTTATCGCGGAATTTCAGCTTGTCTAACTTTGAAACGCCTTCAACCAGTTCAGCAACGCTTTTGCCAAACAGTTGTTCCATATCCTGGTAGGTTGCAGGCGTGTCTTCGATAACGTCGTGTAATAACGCCGCCATCAGAGTCTCATGATCGAGCCTCATTTCAGCCAAAATACATGCCACGGCTACCGGGTGAGTGATATAAGGCTCACCGCTGGAGCGTGTTTGCCCCTCATGCGCGTCCCGCGCCACGAGGTAAGCCTGCACGAGGCGCTTAATTTGCTCCTCCGGCAGGTATTTTTGAATCAGTTGATTCAGGCTTTCAAAGATATACAAGTGAGATCCGTTTCGTTAATTAACGACGACCTTCAGCGATGGCAGTCACTGCCTGAATCTCTGCGGCTTCCTGCTCTTGCTGTTCCTGACGGTCACGAACGTCGAGGATCTGATTCGTGATCAGGCCTTCTTCAATTTCGCGCAGGGCAATAACAGTGAATTTATCGTTTTCTTCAGCGACCAGTGGATCTTTACCACCAGATTGCAGCTGGCGTGCGCGACGAGCAGCCACCAACACCAGGTCAAAACGGTTACCAATTTTCTCAACAGCGTCTTGAACAGTTACGCGTGCCATATATGTGCTACTCCACAGGGTGACGAAAGACTGGGCATAATACTGAAAGTGACTTCAGTCTGCCAATAGTTTGGTGATTAATCCGTCATGACGGAGCCGTTGACGGCTCAGACGCAGACGTTCGGCGCGAATAATCGTTTTTAAATCCGATAAAGCCAGATCAAAATCATCATTCACAATTAAATAGTCGTATTCGGCAAAGTGCGTCATTTCTGCAACAGCCTGCGCCATACGTTTTGCGATGACTTCTTCGCTGTCCTGACCCCGGCCACGCAGGCGACGGTCAAGCTCATCTTTTGATGGCGGCAATACGAAAATACTGCGTGCCTGCGGCATTCTTTTCCTGATCTGCTGAGCACCTTGCCAGTCGATATCCAGGAAAACGTCAACACCAGACGCCAAAACCTGCTCAATGGTTTCACGTGAAGTCCCGTAATAATTCCCGAAAACTTCTGCGTGTTCTAAAAAGGCATCACGTTCAATCATCTCGCGAAACTCTTCTTTAGAGACAAAGAAGTAGTGCTCGCCATGTTTCTCGCCCGGACGTTCTGTACGGGTGGTATGGGAAATAGAAACCTGTGTGTCGTAGAGCGGTTGTGTCTTCAGTAAAGCCTGAATCAGACTTGATTTACCTGCTCCACTCGGGGCGGAGACAATATATAGCGTGCCTTGAACCATGATGACGTTTCAACTGATTGGGTTGATAGGAAGTATGCGAAGAGTGATCTCTCGCACAGTATACACGCTCGCCGCATTCGGTGCAGCGTTCCGACGTATTTCATCGTAACTAAGCTCGGGAAAACAGCCCCACTTTGTGGAATTACGCGCTGCATTCCAAAATTTCTTTGTATTACAGCAACGAATGAAATAACCAAGAAAGCATCTCGCAAGAACGAACATTGGCACTGGCAGATAAAATATCGACAACGTTTACTGGCGCTCACAAGGAGGTGCTTATGCGCCGTTTCATTCTTTTTATCAGTGTGTTCTGTTTTATTTTCCCAACGGTTGCCGGTGAGATATTCCCGCAGGATTGTCCTGCGTGGTCAGCGGCGCAGCTGAACAGGGAAACACATAAGCTTTCGGAGCAACTGGCTCAGTGGGACAAGGCGTACCATGAATCCGGAAGCAGCCCGATCGAAGATTCTGTTTACGATAACCTGCGACAGAAGCAGAGTAAGTGGTTGCAGTGCGCCGGATTGCCATTGCCTGAGCTCACGGTACCGGGTGGCGATGACGTCATCATTACTCACCCTGTCGCTCATACCGGGCTCAATAAATTACGTGATAAACAGGCTGTATCAGACTGGATGCGCGGCCGTAAAAATCTCTGGGTACAGCCTAAAGTCGATGGTGTGGCCGTTTCGCTGATTTACCGGCATGGCAAACTGGCGGCTCTGTTAAGCCGGGGCGATGGCGTCAAAGGCCAGAACTGGACGGTTAAAGCGGCTTCCATTCCGTCAATTCCACTCAATATTGCCGATACAAGCCCGGAACTGGTATTGCAGGGCGAGCTGTACCTGAAGATGACCGGTCATCAACAAAGTGTTGAAGGTGGCATGAATGCGAGATCGAAAGTGGCGGGTGCCATGATGCGAAATTCGGTGTCCGATCAGCTTAGTCAACTTGGCATCTTCATCTGGTCATGGCCTGACGGGCCTGCCGACATGCAGGAACATCTCCAAAAACTTAGTGCTTTAGGGTTCCCTGAAGTTTCTCAATTCACACTTGCAGTTAACTCGGTGGAAGATGTATCGAAATGGCGTGATGCCTGGTTTCTCCAGCCGCTGCCTTTTGCGACCGACGGCGTGGTGATCCGCCAGCAAGAAGAGCCAGCCGGAAAATACTGGATCAATAAACCCGCCGCATGGGCCGTTGCGTGGAAATACCCGCCCGCAAGACAACTCACGGAAGTCTCCGGAATTACAACAACCACGGGGCGAAGTGGAAAAGTCACCGTAATTCTGAACCTGAAGCCGCTGAAACTGGACGATAAATCGGTGAGTAAAGTCAGTGTAGGCTCGGTTGCCCGCTTTAAAGCATGGGATGTGTTGCCCGGTGATCAGGTGGCTATCAGTCTGGCCGGTCAGGGGATCCCGCGCCTTGATGATGTCACGTGGCGCGTGAGCGAACGCCCCGAAATAAACCTTCCTGATCCACAACAATATGATGCGCTTTCTTGTTTCACTCCGGAACCCGGTTGCGCGCAGCAATTTCTCTCGCGCCTTGTCTGGCTCAGTGGTCCTGAAGGATTAGATATGGCCGGATTTGGTGGTGCGACGTGGCAAAAGTTGTTCGAGAGGATCCCGGCTGACTCACTGGTGGCGTGGTTAAATCTGAATGAGAAGGACATGGCGGCTGTGCCGGGAATTAGTGTTAAGCAGGCGCAGAAGCTGTTGGCGCAAATCCAGCTGGCACGGGATAAAGGTTTCAGACACTGGCTGTCAGCATTGGGTTTTCCTACCTTTGCCCTGAAGTTTGCGGAGCAAAGGCAAAACTGGCGCCAGCTGGAACAACTTACTTCAGGTGAGTGGGAAACATTGGCCGGAGTTGGGCAAAAACGGGCCCGTCAGGTTTACGACTTTATCCATCACCCTCAGGTTGTGGCGCTCGCCGGGCGGCTAAAGCAGGCAGAACTGCCTGCTTTTCAGTAGCGCACAAAGCCAGCCGATAACTTAATGGTCTGAGTGCGGGTAGTTGAAAACCGGCAGCCCGAGGCGAAAGCGCAGCGCGATAAGGCGTGCGGTAAAACCGACAAGCAGGGTGATGATCACCACCAGGTTGTGCGGCAATGCGAGGTATTGCAGGCCGATATAAACCCAGGCGGAGGCGAAAGAGATCCCGGCGTAGATTTCTTTCTGGAAAACCAGCGGGATCTGATTACACATCATATCCCTCAGTACGCCGCCGAAAACGCCGGTAATCACTGCACAGACTGAAGCAATAATGGCGCCGTGGCCCATATCAAGCGCAACCTGCGTCCCGATGATTGAAAACACCACCAGGCCTACGGCATCAAGCACAAGAAATAGCCGGCGAAGATGTTGCATCAGTGGGGCCAGCCAGGTCGTCATAATGGCAGCAACGGCCACAATGACGATGTATTCCGGATGCTTAACCCAACCTAAAGGATAGTGCCCGAGCAACATGTCACGAACAGATCCGCCACCAATGGCAGTCGCCGCTGCGATAATAATGACGCCAAAAGAGTCCATTTTACGACGCCCGGCCGCCAGAGCACCGGTCATGGCTTCTGCGGTGATCCCAATAATATAAAGAACTGTGAGTAACATGAATGTTCGCCGGACAAATCAGTAAGTGAGAAAGCAGGAGCCGCGTAGAGTAATGAGCTTTTCATAAACTCTCGATTGAGTTTTTCTTTTGCATCTTATTTCGGATTATTAAAAATAATGCGATTTACACATAACTCAGGCTAAACAAAAGGATCGGGAAGGATTCTGGCTTATTTTAGATTAGAAAAACAGATATCGCATGCCAGTTTGTTCATCCTTCTTTCGTTTTCTTCCTGATGGGTTTCTTCCATAAAGATGAAAAGTGTCTATTTTTAAGTTACGATTATTTAAAATCGTCACTAAAAGACGCAAAACCCAATGGTTTTATCTGTCCGGAGGAGTGTATGAAGCCCGAAATTCCGGTTGCGTTAACTCAGCGTGGACCAGCCGAACACGAACGGCGCGAACAAATTATTGATGCGGCATTTGAGCACTTTCGTCTGTATGGTTATGCCAAAACGTCTGTGGCGGATCTGGCGAAATCAATCGGTGTTTCAAGTGCTTATATTTACAAGTTTTTTGAGTCAAAACAGGCGATTGGTGAAGCAATCTGTTCCCAGCGAGTCGGTCAGATTGATCAGGCTTTGCTGCTGATTGCTCAGAGCGACCAAAGTGCAACTCTGCGCCTGCGTTCAATTTTTAAGACGTTGTTAACACGTAGTCTGGATCTCTTCTTTCAGGATCGAAAGTTGCACGACCTGGCTGCGACAGCTTCGGCACAGCATTGGAAATCTACGCTAAATCACCGGGCTATGATGTATGCCATCGTTGAAAAAATAGTCAATGACGGGCGTGAGTCTGGCGAATTTGAACGTAAGACGCCTCTGGATGAGGTCTGTATGGCCATCACCAGCGTGACGACTCCGTTCTCTCACCCGCTGTTGCTGGAACAAAAAACGCCGGAGCAACTGGAAGAACGCGTTCAGGCCATTACCGGTCTGGTTCTGCGTAGCCTGGCTAAATAGTCGCGACAAAAATTTTGAGTTACGGGTTTACAAAATCGTAATTCGTCACATACTGTCAGCCTTTAATTAAATCGTTTCTGCCCGCTGGTGGAAGTTTCAGCAGAAACTTATGTCTTCAACAGACAGAGAGGAAAGTTTTATGACTCATCGTCGAGTGGTTATTACCGGCATGGGGGCTGTGAGTCCTCTGGGCTGTGATATCGAAACTATCTGGAAGCGCCTGCTGGCCGGTCAGTCTGGTATCCGCGTTTTGCCGGAAGAAATTGTTGAAACGCTGTCGGTGAAAATTGGCGGTCAGGTACAAACTAAAGAACAGGATCCTGAATCGGGTTTCGACCCTGACCTGTTTGTTGTGCCGAAAGACCAGAAGAAAATGGACCGTTTCATTCTTTTCGCCATGGCAGCCGCCGATATGGCGATTGCGAATTCAGGCTGGAAAGCGGAAACCGCTGAACAGCAGGAACGTACTGCAACCGTCATCGGTTCTGGTATCGGGGGTTTCCCGGCGATTGCACATGCTGTGCGCACCAACGACAGCCGCGGTGCTAAGCGTTTATCCCCGTTCACCATTCCTTCATTCCTGGTGAATCTGGCTTCCGGTCAGGTTTCCATTAAACACCAGTTCAAAGGCCCAATCGGTGCGCCAGTTACCGCGTGTGCGGCGGGTGTTCAGGCAATCGGCGATGCGGTTCGTTTGATTCGCAATGATGAAGCTGATGTTGCACTGTGTGGTGGCGCTGAAGCGGCTATCGATACCGTGAGCTTGGGTGGTTTTGCAGCGGCAAAAGCGATGTCTGCCGGCCATGAAGATCATCCGGAAAAAGCATCCCGTCCATTTGACAGCGCCCGTGACGGCTTTGTGATGGGCGAAGGCGCAGGCATGCTGGTTATCGAAGAACTGGAACATGCGAAAGCGCGTGGCGCAAAAATTCTTGCTGAGATCGTCGGTTACGGTACCAGCGGCGACGCTTATCACATGACCTCCGGTGCGGAAGACGGCAACGGCGCGGGCCGTGCGATGAAAATTGCTTTGCGTCAGGCGGGTATTCAGCCTTCAGACGTGCAGCATTTGAATGCGCATGCGACCTCTACGCCGGTGGGTGATTTAGGTGAAATTAACGCGATTAAAACCCTGTTCGGTACCGACGGGAAGCTGGCGGTAACATCCACCAAATCTGCAACCGGCCATTTGCTGGGCGCTGCGGGCGGTCTGGAAACTATCTTCACCATCCTGGCTGTGCGCGATCAAATCGTCCCGCCAACGCTGAACCTTGAAAACAAAGATGCCGCGGCAGAAGGCCTGAACATCGTTGGCAACACGGCGCAGAAGCACGGCATTACTTACGCGCTGTCCAACGGCTTTGGTTTTGGTGGTGTGAATGCTTGTGTACTCCTGAAACGTTGGGAAGATTAATTTCTTTCTGATTTTCAGAGCTAAAGCATAAAAAAACGCCTCTGGTCAGGCTGACCGGAGGCGTTTTTTATTGCATCAGAACAGATGATTTACTCGATGTTCTGAATCTGTTCGCGCATTTGTTCGATAAGCACTTTCAGCTCGATGGCTGAAGTTGTGACATCGGCATTGATCGATTTGGATGCCAGTGTGTTCGACTCGCGGTTAAATTCCTGCATCATGAAATCAAGACGACGACCGACCGCCTCTTCTTTCTTCATGATTTTATGCGTTTCCTTAACGTGCGCTTCCAGTCTGTCGAGCTCTTCTGCCACATCAATACGCTGCGCCATCAATACCAGTTCCTGTTCCAGGCGGGTATTTTCCAGCTGAACCTGCGCGTCTTCCAGTTTACTCACCAGACGTTCGCGCTGCCATTGCAGGATATTGGGCATCTGGGCGCGGACTTTCACGACTTCACCGCTGACGCCGTCGAGACGTTGTTCAATCAGCGTTTTCAGCGCAGCACCTTCGCTTTCGCGCGCGCTGATAAAGTCGTCCAGCGCGGTATCCAGCGCCAGCAGTAGTTCGGTGCTGATTGCATCCAGATCCTGTTCTTCGGCCAGCATTACACCCGGCCAGCGCAGAACTTCCAGCGGATTAATTTCGCCTTCGTCGCTTTGCATTTTTACCCATTGCGCCGCTTCAACCAGCTGTTTCGCCAGTTTTTCATTCAGCTGCAAAGTGCTTTGCGCGCCCGGATCGAGATCAAAACGCAGATTACATTCGACTTTACCCCGTGTCAGACGGGCACGAATGCGCTCGCGAATAACCGGCTCCAGGCTGCGAAATTGCTCTGGCAGACGGATGTAAGTTTCGAGATAACGTTGGTTTACCGAGCGAAGTTCCCACGCGGCGCTGCCCCAGTCACCCTTAATTTCGCGTCGGGCATAAGCGGTCATACTACGGATCATGTATGCGTACCTGTTAATGTAAAGATGCAGCGATTATAGCCCCGGTAAGCGGGTCATGATAGGCATTACCTCGCGAAGTCCGTATAATGCGCAGCCAAACACGATTCGCGACCCGGAGAACTATCCATGCGTCCAGCAGGCAGAAATGCACAACAAGTACGCCCCGTAACACTGACCCGCCATTACACTAAACACGCTGAAGGTTCCGTGCTGGTGGAGTTTGGTGATACCAAAGTGCTGTGTACCGCGACGGTCGAAGAAGGCGTTCCGCGTTTCCTGAAAGGTCAGGGACAAGGTTGGATCACGGCTGAATATGGCATGCTGCCGCGCTCCACGCACAGCCGTAATGCGCGTGAAGCCGCGAAAGGCAAACAAGGCGGTCGTACTCTTGAAATTCAGCGTCTGATTGCCCGCTCATTGCGTGCGGCAGTGGATCTCAAAAAACTGGGTGAATTCACCATCACGCTGGACTGCGATGTTTTGCAGGCTGATGGCGGCACGCGTACTGCGTCTATCTCCGGTGCCTGTGTGGCGCTGGCGGATGCACTGAACGCGCTGGTGGCTGCGGGTAAACTGAAAGCCAATCCGATGAAAGGGATGGTTGCTGCCGTTTCCGTCGGTATTGTGAAAGGTGAAGCGCTGTGCGACCTCGAGTATGTCGAGGACTCCGCTGCCGAAACGGACATGAACGTGGTCATGATGGAAGATGGCCGCATGATTGAAGTACAGGGTACCGCCGAAGGCGAGCCGTTCAGCCACGAAGAACTACTCACTTTACTTTCCCTCGCACGAGAGGGGATCGACACTATCTTCCAGGCGCAGAAAGCGGCGCTGGCGGAATAATTTTTTAAGGCGACTGAGAAGTCGCCTTTTTTATGGCCTGCGGGCTGACAATTGCAGATATAAGACGTTAACGAGGAGACCATCAATGAAAGCCTATCAGCGCCAGTTTATTGAGTTCGCACTGAACAAACAGGTTTTGAAATTCGGCGAGTTTACCCTGAAGTCCGGGCGCATCAGTCCTTACTTCTTCAATGCCGGTTTGTTTAATACTGGCCGTGATCTGGCGTTACTGGGACGTTTTTACGCTGAAGCATTGATGGATTCAAAAATTGATTTCGATTTAGTTTTCGGCCCGGCCTATAAAGGGATTCCGATCGCGACAACCACCGCCGTCGCACTGGCTGAGCACCATGACCGCGATGTACCGTATTGTTTCAACCGCAAAGAAGCCAAAGATCACGGTGAAGGCGGTTTACTGGTGGGCAGCCCGCTTCAGGGCCGCGTCATGCTGGTTGATGATGTGATTAC
Organism: Rahnella sp. PD12R; assembly: GCF_019200965.1. Taxonomy (NCBI): domain Bacteria; kingdom Pseudomonadati; phylum Pseudomonadota; class Gammaproteobacteria; order Enterobacterales; family Yersiniaceae; genus Rahnella; species Rahnella sp. PD12R. The sequence continues at coordinate 38,275 of NZ_JAHTMS010000014.1, forward strand.
CGCCGGTACAGCTATCCGTGAATCCATGGAAATCATCAATGCTCACAGCGCGACGCTGGCGGGCGTGCTGATTTCTCTGGATCGTCAGGAACGTGGCCGCGCGGATATTTCGGCGATTCAGGAAGTTGAGCGTGATTATCACTGCAAGGTGATTTCAATTATTACGCTGGCGGATTTGATTGAATATCTGGAAGAGAAAGCGGAAATGGCTGACCATCTGGCGGCTGTGCGCGCGTATCAGCAAACGTACGGCGTGTAATCATTCCCGTGAAATGAAAAAGGGCCTTCCGGCCCTTTTTTGCATCTGTAACCGTGCTGAAAATTGACGTTATTGCAGCTGAGCAGAAATCAGTGGCCAGCGGGTATCAAAGTCCTGAGTCGGACGATACTTAAATTCTGAACGCACAAACCGCGACAACATCCCCTCGCAAAATGCCAGCAACTGACTGGCGAGAAGGGTTTCATCACTGGCGAATCCACTGCCCTCACGCATTTTCTTTTCCCGCAGTACCTGTCGCAGTTGCGCTTCAATCCGCTCAAAAAGCTGGTTGATGCGGCCTTGCAGGCGGTCTTGTTCGAACATCAGTGCGTGACCGGTCATAATACGGGTAAGCCCCGGATTGCGTTCGGCAAAACCTAAAATCAGCAGTAAAATCAGACGGATTCGGTTTAACGTATCTTTCTCATCCTGGAGGATAAGATTGATACGGGTGATCAGGCTATCTTCGATAAACTCGATTAAGCTGTCAAACATCCGCGTCTTACTGGGAAAATGACGGTAAAGAGCTGCTTCCGAAACGCCTACGCTGGCGGCGAGTTTTGCGGTAGTGATCCGCTGGCTGCCATCGCTGGACTGAAGCATTTGCGCTAACGCCTGCAAAATCTCTTCGCGCCGGTTCCTTTTTGTCGTTTCTTTCTCTGCCATGTCTGAATAGACCCTTGCTAAAAAACGGCTAAAATCATGGAGAAACCGCACAACTGCCGCATGAATCGCTGTGATCCTGCGGCTTATTTCGTTCCCTTGGTGTTGTTACGGTCTGATAGTGATAAGGATCTGTTCAATATCGCGTCAAAATCTGCGGTGCTGAACAGGTTCTTATTGACGGCCCGAGTGGCCAAAACCACCTTCACCGCGTTCACTGGCGTCAAAATCTTCCACCAGATTGAATTCTGCCTGAACCACTGGCACAAAGACCATTTGAGCAATACGCTCGCCCGGCTCGATCACAAATGTTGTCTGACCACGGTTCCAGACGGAAACCATCAACTGGCCCTGATAATCGGAATCGATAAGACCGACCAGGTTGCCCAGAACGACGCCGTGTTTATGGCCCAAACCTGAACGTGGCAGGATAACCGCCGCCAGATTTGCATCACCGATATGGATAGCCAGACCGGTTGGCAGCAACGTCGTTTCGCCCGGTTTCAGTTCTACAGATGCGTCCAGGCAGGCGCGCAAATCAAGACCTGCGGAGCCCGGCGTTGCGTAGGCAGGTAAAGGGAAAGTCGAACCGATGCGCGGGTCGAGAATTTTAATGTCGATTTTTTTCATCATAACGGCTGACAATCTCTTCTAATAAACGTTGACCAAGCAGGGACTTATCGCTGAGCGGTAAGATTTTATCCCCGTCCTGCCAAAAAAGATGCAAGGCATTGGTATCAGTATTGAAACCGTGCCCGGCAAGTGAAACGTCGTTAGCGCAAATCAGATCCAGATTCTTACGGATCCTTTTTTGCCGCGCGTATTCTTCCACATTCTGGGTTTCTGCGGCAAACCCCACGACATAGGGCCGGTTTTCCGTCATAGCGGCAACGCCTGCCACAATATCGGGATTTTTGACCATTTTTACAGTGATTTCATCACCTTGTTTTTTGATTTTTTCTTCAGCAACTAACTCTGCACGGTAATCCGCGACGGCTGCGCAGGAGATGAAAATCTGCTGTGAAGCGGCGGAAAGTTGCACAGATTTTTGCATATCCAGCGCGCTTTCGACGTCAATGCGGCGGACATTCGGCGGTGTCGGTTGTGATACAGGACCCGCAATCAGCGTGACCTGTGCGCCACGGTCAGCAGCCGCTTTGGCGATGGCGAATCCCATCTTTCCTGAACTGTGGTTGCTGATAAAACGTACCGGGTCGAGCGCTTCGCGCGTCGGGCCTGCGGTAACCATGATATTCAGATGCGCCAGATCTTTACGTGCAGAAAAATGGGTATTGGCTAAATCGACTATCACCAGCGGATCGAGCATGCGGCCCGGGCCGATATCGCCACAGGCCTGGCTTCCGCTGTCGGGCCCCCAGATTAACGTGCCGCGTGCGGCCAGTTTTTCCAGGTTCTCCTGAGTGACGGCAGCGCGATACATTTGCTGGTTCATAGCTGGCAAAACGGCAACGGGCGCGGCAGTTGCCAGACAGACGGTTGTCAGCAGGTCATTCGCCATACCGGCATTCATTCGTGCCAGTAAATCAGCCGTGGCGGGAGCAATCAGAACTAAGTCAGCCCATTTGCCCAGCTCAATATGCCCCATTGCCGCTTCGGCAGCCGGATCAAGGAGGTCATCAGAAACCGGGTAGCCAGAAACGGCCTGCAGGCTCAGGGGAGTCACAAAGGATTTCGCCGCTTGCGTCATGACCACGCGTACTTCTGCGCCTCTTTCACGTAAGCGACGTACCAGTTCTGGTGCTTTATAGGCAGCGATACCACCGCTGATACCGAGCACAATATGTTTGCCGGAAAGTCCCGTCATCATCATTGTCCGATTGGTTGTAAGCCGAAAGAAGCGACATTTTAGCATAACGCGGAATGATGACAGCTATTGGCGATGCTCTTAAGCGGATGAATAAAAATTCTGCGTAATGCCTCGCAGGCTTTTAAACCAGAAACGCCCGCAGGCAGCGCTCTGTGCCACAATCGGCGCCTAAAAGGAGTCAGGATGACGAAAGCACAGGAAAGCTGGCCGGGAGAGTTGCCTCCGCGGGAAAAACTACTGCAACAGGGCGCAAAAGGGCTGACCGATCAGGAGCTGCTGGCGATTTATCTGCGCACCGGTTGTCAGGGGATGCACGTCATGGAGCTGGCGAAGAATCTTCTGGAAAAATTCGGTTCTCTGCATCAGTTGCTGATGGCTGATTTTGATTCAATGGCGGGCATTAAAGGGATGGGCGTCGCGAAATTTGCACAGTTGGTTGCAGTTTCAGAACTGTCGCGCCGGTCATATTTACGCCACCTCAATGCTGAGAATGCGATGCTCAGCCCTGAGGTCATGCGGGAATATCTGCAGAATTTGCTGGTTTTTCGGGAAAGAGAGGTCTTTCTGGTACTTTTTCTCGACAACCAGCATCGCGTTATTCGCCATGAGGAGATGTTTGCTGGTACTATTGGGCACGTAGAAGTGTATCCCCGCGAAATTGTTCGCGGTGCGATGAAGGTTAATGCGGCAGCCCTAATTCTGGCGCATAATCACCCATCCGGTCGGGCTGAGCCCAGCCTGATGGACCGGAAAGTGACTGAACAGATTATTCGAGCGTGCCAACTGCTGGAAATTCGCGTCCTCGACCATTTGGTTGTAGGCCACGGAGAAACAGTCTCTTTTGCTGAACGCGGTTGGATTTAGCGTCGTTTTTTGAAGATCCTTAGGGATCTTTAGCTGTTCGGGACTTGAGCACTTACGCTACAGAGCGTATACTACGCCACCTTTGAGAATCTTGGGTTTGGCGTTAAGAGCCTATCTCAGCAGGTTTCTAACCTGATGAATTGGTTTTTACCCGACGACAGTGAGTCGGTTCTCAGTGGAGTTTGCTGAGATGGGCTCTAAAAGCCTGACGAGGCGGCCATACCCTATACGAAGCTCGAGCTGATTTGATTTTTGGAGAATAGACATGTCCCGAGTCTGCCAAGTTACTGGCAAGCGCCCGGTGAGCGGTAACAACCGTTCCCACGCACTGAACGCGACCAAACGCCGTTTTCTGCCGAACCTGCACTCCCACCGTTTTTGGGTTGAGGCTGAGAAGCGCTTTGTAACTCTGCGTGTATCTGCTAAAGGTATGCGTGTTATTGATAAGAAGGGTATTGAGACGGTCTTGGCCGATCTGCGTGCCCGCGGTGAGAAGTATTAAGGAACTGCATCATGGCTAAAGGTGTTCGCGAGAAGATCAAGCTGGTTTCTTCTGCTGGTACTGGTCACTTCTATACCACCACGAAGAACAAGCGTACTAAGCCGGAAAAATTGGAACTGAAGAAATTCGATCCAGTTGTCCGTCAACACGTGATCTATAAAGAAGCTAAAATTAAATAATTTTAGTGGATTAATAAAACCCGGCTCCGGCCGGGTTTTTTATTGCCTGAATTTGGCCATTTCCGCTCAGCGCGACTTTTGTTTGCCTGATGCCGATGTCTGCGACACACTCTGAGAATCATTCTGCTAAGGGAGAAATTATGCCGGAATTACCTGAGGTTGAAACCAGCCGCAGAGGGATTGAACCCTATCTGAAAGGCCACACGATCATGCACGCTATCGTGCGTAATCCGCGTCTGCGCTGGCCTGTTTCTGCAGAGATTCTGTCGCTCAGTGACCAGCCGGTGCTGAGCGTTCAGCGTCGTGCAAAGTACCTGCTGGTTGAGCTCAAGACGGGTTGGATCATCATTCATCTGGGCATGTCTGGCAGTTTGCGGATTTTGTCGGAAGAAACCGAGCCAGGTAAACATGACCATGTCGATCTGGTGATGGATACCGGTTACGTGTTGCGTTATACCGACCCGCGACGTTTTGGAGCCTGGTTATGGTCTTCAGATCTGGCGGCCAGCAATGTTTTAGCGCACCTCGGGCCGGAGCCTTTAAGTACTGATTTTACGGCCGATTATCTGCTGGAAAAGTCGCGCACAAAAAAATCCCCCATCAAGCCTTGGCTGATGGACAACAAACTGGTAGTCGGGGTAGGCAACATTTACGCCAGCGAATCGCTGTTTGTTGCGGGAATTTCACCGGACAGGCTGGCGCATTCGCTTAAACGCGATGAGGCCGAATTACTCGTCAGAACCATTAAAGCGGTGTTACTACGTTCCATTGAGCAGGGCGGAACCACGCTGAAAGATTTCCTTCAGTCGGATGGCAAACCGGGGTATTTCGCGCAGGAATTACAGGTTTATGGCCGCGCTGGCGAGCCTTGCAGGGTATGCGGTACGCCTGTCGAGAGTAAGAAACACGCTCAGCGTACCACGTTTTTTTGCCCTAACTGCCAGCGGTAGAACAGACTCAGGCGCTGATCTTCTCCATCAAAGCCTGAGTGATTTTTTGAGGCAGGAACGGCGTGATATCGCCACCGTGGCGGGCCACTTCCTTCACCAGAGATGATGAAATAAACGACCACTCTTTTGATGGCATCATAAATACGCTTTCCAGCGTCGGCAGCAAATGCCGGTTCATGTTTGCCAGCTGCATCTCATATTCAAAGTCAGACACCGCACGCAAGCCACGCACCAGCACATTCGCGCCCTGCGCTTTGGCAAAGTTCGCCATCAGATCGCTAAAGCCAATCACCTCAACATTTTTCAGATGAGAAGTGACCTGCGTGGCCAGCGCTACACGTTCATCCAGAGTAAACATCGGTTTTTTGCTCGGGCTGGCGGCAATCGCCAGAATGACGTGATCGAACATCAGCGCAGCACGCGTCACGATATCCAGATGTCCGTTAGTCAGCGGGTCGAAAGTGCCGGGATAAATTGCCTTAGTGCTCATACAGGCTCACTTTTGCAGTTGATGGCTGAGCGCCCACAGGGCGGCATATTTATTGAAAGTATACTGTGCATTGACGCCCGCCAGGATCAAACCCTGTTTTCCATCCAGAAAACCCGCCCGCAGGACCCAGGTTTTGATGAATGCGCCTGACGTGTGTGAAATGACAGAGAAAAAGCTGCAACGGCGGCCTTGCTGGTGGCGCTGACGGGCCCATGCTTCGGCATAGCTGAGCTGTTTGCGCTGGAAAGCAAATAAATCCCGACAAGTCAGGTGCAGCAAATCGCCTTGCAAAGGGATAACGGCGGCATTGCCCGTGTTCAGCGATTCATGAACCAAATCGTCGTTATAGCGGAAGGCTGAAGGATATAAGCGGTTGACGCGATCGGGATACCAGCCGCTGTGGCGCATAAATTTTCCGAGGAATAAATTACTGCGGCCGAGACTGTAAACCGTATTTTCCTGAGGATTATTCAGAACGTTTTCAACCGACTGACGCAATTCCGGGGAAACCCGTTCGTCCGCGTCGATCATCAAAATGTAATCGCCGGTCGCATAGCTTTGCGCTAACTGGCGCTGCCTGCCAAAACCGGGCCATTGCACGTTGGTGAACACTTTCGCGCCGAACTGACGGGCAACGTCCGGTGTGGCATCTTCACTGCCTGAATCAAGCAGGATGATTTCATCTGCCCAGGCCACAGACTCGAGGCATTCGGGCAGCAGATCTGCTTCATTGCGTGCAATCAGCACGACGGATAAACGTTTTTTATCGGCCATTAATGACCCCGCACAGGCAGATAAGGCTCCAGCAAATGCAGCAGGCGTTGCAGCGCGCCCTGATTTTGATGCAAAACTTCTACCGCGTGGCGCCCGTAATACAGACGATAATCTTCATCTGTCAGCAGCGTGGAGATTTCTTTGACCAGCGACGGCGTATCCGTCACGGTGATCAACCCATCGTCCTGCGCGAGCTTGGCGCAGATATCTTTGAAATTAAACGTATGCGGACCCATCAGGACAGGAATGGCGTGTGCTGCGGCTTCCAGAGGATTATGGCCTCCGCGATCGACCAGGCTGCCGCCAACAAACGCCAGATCGGCAATTCCGTACAGCAGCATTAACTCACCCATCGTATCGCCGATCACGACCTGCGTTCCCGACGAAGGCACTTCTCCCGTACTGCGCTGCGTGAAGGTCAGACCTGCTTTGCGCGTCAGTTCACAGGCAACCGGGAAACGTTCCGGATGGCGCGGCACAAGGATCAGCAGCAGTGTCGGGTGAGCTTTCAGCAATTCTTTATGCGCTTCCAGCAGGAGGGTTTCTTCCCCTTCATGCGTACTGGTCGCAATCCACACCTGTCGGCGTGATGCCCACTGACTGCGCAGCGCGATGGCTTTCGCGGCAAGCTCCGGCGTCACGGAAATATCAAATTTCAGGCTACCGGTAACCGCGAGCTGATTGCGTTTTAATCCCAGCGAAAGGAAGCGGTCGCCATCTTCCTGATTTTGAGCGGCAATCAGCGTGATACGTTGCAAGATAGTGCGGATGAATTTGCCCAGCTTTTTGTAGCCTTTGGCCGAGCGTTCGGAAAGGCGCGCGTTAGCAATCACTAAAGGTATTTTACGGCGATGCAGGGCGCTGATGAGATTTGGCCAAAGCTCGGTTTCCATAATGATAACCAGCTTCGGGTTCACCTCATTGAGAAAACGGTTCAGCGATCCTGGCAGATCATAAGGAAGATAAACGTGATGAACACCGGCGCCAAAAGCGGACTGAACACGCTCGGAACCCGTTGGTGTCATCGTGGTCACCGTGATCGGCAAAGAAGGATAACGATGACGCAGGGCACGGACTAAAGGAATTGCCGCCAGTGTTTCGCCCACGGAGACTGAATGCAGCATGATGCCGCCAGAAACCACCTTCCCTTTGCAGAAGCCATAACGTTCAGCCCAGCGTTTACGGTATGCCGGTGACTTCCGGCCACGTACCAGTAAACGGATCCAGATAAGAGGCTGGATGAGGTATAGAAGAACTGTATACAGCGTTTGCAACATAATATCCGTGAAGTCTCGAGTAGGGTTGGAATTCTAAGTTTTTAGCCAAATCAAAGCTAATACTTTTAACGCCAGAGGCAGGGGGCTCGCGCATCAGGATGCGGTTACCGACCGTTACGGGATCTATCCACTGATTAATTTTCGCAATTTGAAATACCGACGCCCCAGCCGCCAGCGGAGGCGAAAAGTATTGGCGTTTCGCCACATCAGGTTCCAGACACCTAGCTGGAAAATTTCCTCAACCAGTTTTTTCTTCAATGCCGGGTCTTTTATTTTGTCGACAGTATGAAGAATGCCCAGACCTTCTTTTGCTATTTGCCATTTACACGCTGGAATTTTAGCGACTTTCTCCGGATACCGATGATTAATATCATCCAGCATACGAAGAATCTTCATGTAATGATGTGCAGAGCGGACTTCGGTTGCGTCACCGTCTGTTTTATGTGAAACCGAATTCGAATGAATTAAATAATCGTAGAAAATATCACTGGTATATTGAACACGTTCTGCCGCCAGCAGAATCTCAGTCGTCCATGGAATATCCTGATGTCTGAGCCCTGGCTCGAAAGAAAAGTGATGACGTTTAATAAAATCATGATTGTAGATGTTCAGCCAGGTCACATGCAGAAACTTGCGGGAGTTGAGCGCCTGTTTCAGCCAGACGTCACCCGAAATCACGCCTGTCGAAGATAAACGTTCTGGCGGGAAGATTATTTTGTTTTTTTCACTATTTTCATAAACATAGCGCCCGTTGCAGGTTGCTACATCCAGCGAGTTCTTATCAGCCATCTCCAGCAGTTTCTGATACATACCAGGATGAATATTGTCATCGATGTCCGGAAATGCCAGATACTGGCCCGTGGCTTGCGACAAACCGTGATTACGTGCGGTAGAAACGCCCTGATTTTCAATTGTGAATACCTTGAACGCCTCAAAAGATTCCCGATAGGATTCAATAAGTTCTGCACTTTTATCCGTTGAACCGTCGTTAACAATAATCATCTCAAAATCGGTTAATGCCTGCTGGATGATATTGTCGAAAAACTGGGCGAGAAATTTCTCCCCGTTATAAACGGCAACGATAATACTCAGTGAAGGGATCTGCAGCATAATTATCCTGGAATAGACGTAGAGCAGCGGGTGCTCAGAATGAATTCTTATTTAGCTCTCAGCATTTTTTGCCAGCGAGCAATATTGTTCGCAAATAGGTTCAATGCCAAAGCCTGATAACGTTTCCTGATTGATTTCCGGGGGATTCTGGTAAATATCCACCATCACTTTGGCTAAATCATGGCTGTTCAGCTGAGCCAGCCCGCGGGCAAGTTCACCTTGCAGGATTTCAGCCGGGCCGCCCGGGCAACGTGTGCTGACGACCGGGGTGCCCAGAAGTAGGGCTTCAACTAATACATTCCCAAACCCTTCGCTGTCCGAACTCAGCACCAGCATTGCTGCATTTCGAATGAAAGGATAAGGGTTAGGCCTGAATCCGGGAAACAGAACCTTGTCTTCCACGCCGAGATCCTGAGCTAATGTTTTCAGCTTTTCGGTTTTCGCCTCTGACCCCTGGCCCAGCAGAACCAGAGGGAGTTCGATATGGCTTTCAGCATAAGCCTGAATGAGCCGGTCGTGGCGCTTATTCTCATGAAAACGACCTACATGAATCAGGTACGATCCCGGAGAAAACTCACATTGTTGAGCTGCTGCCAGCCTGATTGCTTCAATATCGAACGGGTTGTAGATCACCTTAAGCTGCGAGGGACGGAGTTTGAAATGGGCTAAATCATCTGCCACAGCCTGTGAAACGGTCACGAGATTCCGGTTCTGATAAACCCTTTTGATCTTGAGTTTCTTCAGCCAGCGGCTTAGGCCAGTCCGGTGCCCCAGATAAGACGCTGAGAACATCCCGTGTAAACAAAACCAGACTTTATGGCGGGGGAGGCATTTGCTGCGGGAAACGATACGATCAGTTTTGTGCAGGTTTGATAATACCAAATCGAACTCATCGCTGGATTGTACGGCCTGATCAAGCAACCGGGCACGTCGTGTAAGCTCAGTGATTTTACGCCACGGCGCGCGGCATTTATCTTTGATCACCCGGTAGTTCAGACCTTCCGGCAGCGGATACTCACAAACGTCTCTTAATGAAAATAGCGAAACACGGTGTCCGGCGCGCAGGAAGCCTTCAGCTAATGTCAAAACAACCTTCTCAGCACCGCCGCCAGGCAAACCATCAATAACAATCAGAATATTTATCATCGGTTCAGAAGCTCTTTATAGAGGTTAAGAAGCTGCTCTGAAAGGCGCTGAGGCGTATTGTTCATGACCGTTTCCCGTGAGTTTAGAGACTCGCGAGAATCTACCACATTAGACGGCAGAGCCATAATCGCTTGCTGCAGGTCGTTGATATCCAGCGCATCACAAACGAATCCGTTTCTTCCATTTTCTATAAACTCGGCACCACCACAAGTTGGGGTAGTGATCACGGGGAGGCCACAGGCCATGGCTTCGAGAATCACGTTGGGGAATGGATCGTATAGTGTAGGAAGAAGCAATCCATCAGCCATTTGATAGAACGGCAGCGTATTTTGCTGAACGCCAAAGAAATGCACCCGATCTTTGCAGCCGGTTGCAGCCGCTAATTCGCGGTACCGTGGCTCATTTTTATCTTTGCCGACTACCAGAAGATGTCGCGACGTTCCTGAAATGGCTTTGATTGCCGCGTCCAGGCCTTTGCGCTCAAAGCCCGAGCCAACGTAAATCATGCAAGTTGCATTTGCCGGCACACCATATTGCTGGCGTAACTGAGCACGCAGTGGGGTTGTAGCGGGTATGAAATGTTGGTTATTTACAGAATTATAAATGACGTGAATTTTTTCTGCTGGCACAGAAAACCGCTCAATGATTTCTTTTTTAACCATTTCGGCATTACAGATGACCGCTTTCAGCTCTGACGCGGCATACATATCCTTTTCTGCTTGCATGACGTAACGGTGAAACCGGTCGGTGAAAAGTCTTTTCGCTTTGTGCTGAGGCAACAATCGCGAACGCTCTTCCAGCCATCTGACATGAACGCCATCACCGGCCCGGTATAAATCGCAGCCTGGTATTCGTTCGTGGCTTTGCACTAAATCGAAGTTCTCTTTTTGCCAGATTTGCCGGGCCGCATTGGCAAAACCACGTTCCCTGCTTACACGACCAAATTTCCAGGGATTGCACAGATGCACATTCCAGTCGGGGTTTATGTCACCCTGCCATTCGCGGGTGATGACATTAAGCTCGATATTTTGGGTTTCAAGTGCTTCCAGCGCCCGGGAAACAAACCGTTCGGCGCCTCCGTCAGGGCGGTATTTCTGGCGGACTAAAGCAAGCCGGAATGCTTTCATGCTAATAATCTCCTGGCCGCATCAGTCACGACGTTTACGGGAATGGCATTCAGATAACGTTCTGATGTGTTGGTATCGATATTGTCCGGATCAGGAAGTGGCCCGAAATCACCGGCCCAAATCACTTCACCTATGGCTTCCCACGGGCGCCAGAAAACCAGTTTTGACGGGCCAAACAGAGCGACGAGCGGAGTTTTCAAAGCCGCCGCCATATGCATCGGGACAGAATCCACGCCGATAAATAGCGCGGCACCATCAATCAAGGCGGCAAGCTGGGGCAACGTTAATTTGCCCGCCAGAGAAATCACATTGATCTGCGGACAAAGTTTCAGGATACGATCGACCATGGCGAGCTCGTGTTTGTCCGGCCCGGAAGTGACAATCAGGGGATAGCCTTCAGCGCGCAATTGCGTGAGCATGGCGGCCATCTTTTCTTCTGACCAGCATTTGAAGAACCATCGAGAGGTAGGCTGCACGACAATATAACGGCCAGAAACCTGATTCTGCTGTAATAAATGCTGTACCTTTTCACTGTCTTCCTGAGCATAACTCATCGTGGCTTCCGGTTTTATCGACGGAAGCTGAAGGGGTTCCAGAAGGGAGAGATTTTGTTCAACGGTATGAAGTGCATGATGGTTTCTTGTACTGACCAGTTGGGTGTGGCAAAAACGCCAAAATGCACCCTGACGCTTTGGAAAATTAAATCCCAGGCGGACAGACGCGCCGGTGAGTCGGGTTGCGATGGCACTTCGCCACTGATCGCTTAAGTTGAGCGTCAGATCATAATGGCGGGACATGACCTGTTTCATTAAATGAATTTCATGAGCCATATGGGACCACACTCCGAGCTTTTTCCAGGTGCGGTCGATGCAATGCAAGTAATGAATGGAAGGATTTGCTGCGAGCATATCCCGGGTTTCCTGGTATATCAGCATATCAATTTCAGCGTCAGGATAACGCGCCTTCAATGCATTGACGACCGGGGTCGTCAGCAACATATCGCCGTGATGACGTAGTTTGATGATAAGGATACGCTTGATAGAGGAATCCGGATTTTGTGCTTGAGCAGTCGTCATAATTCATCACTGTTTAGGAATCAAAGTACGATTCTAAAGTACACTGAAGCCTCAGGCTACACCCAACACGGTTCTTGCGTTGAGGGTGAAAATCCCAAAAAATAGAAACAATCCAATAAATTGTTGTCATAGCGGTATGTTTGCATGGGCATGCCCGCGTAACCGTCATCCTGTACGTTTGATTAATAAGATAAAATTAGGCCAGTTCAATGAAAAAACCCGCATTTATCATCACCATAGATACCGAGGGTGACAATCTTTGGCAAAATCATGAGCGCATTTCCACTGAGAACACCCGCTTTCTGCCGCGATTCCAGAGCCTTTGCGAAAAGTATGCCTTTAAGCCCGTTTATCTGACGAATTATGAAATGGCGCAGGATGCTGCTTATGTGGAGTTTGCCAGTGATGTGATCCGGCGGGGGCAGGGCGAAGTTGGCATGCATTTGCATGCCTGGAATAGCCCTCCACTTGTCGCGCTGACCGATGATGACTGGCGACACAAGCCTTATCTGATCGAATTCCCTAAAGACCAAATCAAGGCCAAAGTGGCATTTATGACGCAACTGCTGGAAGACAATTTCCAGACCAAAATGCTCAGCCATCGCGCGGGTCGTTGGGCGTTTAATGAGTGTTATGCGTCGCTGCTGGTTGAGCAGGGATATCTTGTTGATTGTTCGGTGACGCCGCATGTGAACTGGTCATCTTCACCGGGTAACCCTGAAGGGGCGGGCGGAACGGATTACAGCCGTTTCCCGAAAGAGGCTTATTTCATTGACCTCAATGATATTGCAAAAGCGGGCAACTCTCCTCTTCTTGAAGTCCCGATGAGTATTCAGCTTAAGCACTCGGGAATGCTCAATCATATTAAGAGCGGCTACGATAAACTTCGCGGAAAGAACCGTTCACCCTCTACGCTCTGGTTGCGCCCATCCGGTGGCAATGTTGAGAATATGAAAAAGGTTGCTGAACAGTCTCTGAAGCAGGGCTCCGACTATATCGAGTTCATGCTGCACTCTTCAGAGTTCATGCCTGGCGGAAGCCCGACGTTTAAAAACGAACAAGACATTGAAAGACTCTACGACGATTTGGAAAAGCTGTTTAGCTGGATAAGCGAACGGGCACAGGGGATGACTCTGGCAGAATATTATCAACGGAAGATGAACTAAAATGTCGCAGAAAAGAATGAAAATATTTTGGATTAATCTTTTCTTACATTGTTATGTAAAGATTAAACCTACACTGAAAAGCCGCAAGTCATTCTCGTCAGAAGAGAATTTTAAAAGTATTGCCATTTACTCGACTACGGCGTTGGGCGATTTAATGTTCAATACGCCCGCCATTCGTGCGATAAGACAACGTTATCCGGATGCGTTTATTACACTGGTCTCCAGTGAAAAAAATAAAACCCTCGTCGAGGGAAGTCTTTTTTTTGACCGGATAGTGTATTGGGATGAGAAAGTAAAACACGTCAAAAAACTGGTCAAACAACTTAAAGAGCAGCCTCCTCAATTAACGGTAGTCTTACACTCAAAAGCGCCCTACGACATTCTTAGTGCAGTGATGTCCGGCTCCCAATATATCGTCAAGGATATATACGGCGGTAAGAATATTGGGATGGAAAAGTGGCTTGTCAACGAAGGATCGTTTTTAAGCTGCCATCTGATTCAACGAAAATTGAATATGTGCAGTTTGTTAGGTTGCGATGTATCCAATAATGAAATGGTTATTCCAGTTGATTTCCCGCATCTTAATAAAGAAGCCGGAAAGAAAATTATTGGTTTTCAGATGGGCGCCTCTGAACCAATAAGATGCTGGCCGATATCAAAGTTTTCTGAGCTTGCGAAACTACTTTTCCAATTGGGGCCGGAGTATGAAGTTGTGCTGATTGGGACAAAAAAAGAACTGGCCTATGAAAAATTCTTCCTGAATTCATTATCGGAAGATGAAGCAAAAAGGGTGACCAGCTCTATCGGAAAAACCGATCTGAAGCAATTGATGGGCATTATAGAAAACATGGATTTACTCGTTACCGGAGATACCGGACCGCTTCATCTTGCCGTCGCGCTGAAAACTAAAACTGTCAGCCTTTTCGTGACAGCAAATCCTGACCATACAGGGCCTTATCAGGATATGGAATTGCACCAGATCATGCGTGTTTCTACAGATATTAAAAATCTGGCGGCAGATATAAAGATACAGCCTTTAGCTATCATTAATGCTGAGGATGTTCTGGAAAGAATCGAATTATTGTTACCGCGCTGATGGTGAGAGCAAGGGAATAGACATTTCTCCCTTGCTCTATTTCGTCATTTATTATTGGGCTTTCTTTATTTCTCCGGCCAGCAAGACACCTATCGGGAACCAGAATAAGTACCAGGTTTCGCTGGGATTACCGAGGTTAAACATTCCCTGAGAAAGATAAAAAATCAGCATAAAAATGAAGATTGCCGCTTCAAAGCGCCTGTCTTCTTTTATGTAGCCAAACGCCCTGCGAGCGACATAACCAAGCAGAAGCAGAAGTGAAACTAAGCCTGCTAACCCACCTTTCAGCATGGCGCCCAGATACAAACTATGTGTCGTTGTGATGTGCTCGCCGCTGTAATTAATGAAATTCAGACTCTTATCAAAACCGTAACCGAAAACTATGTCAGGAGAGATCACCTCAAAAGTATGTCGCCAGATACTGAGACGTAAGTAAACCTGCGATGATAGCTCCTGAAAACGTTCAATGACCATCTCAGTAATGCCAATATATGACATGGCTGTGATGACAACGACCAGTGCGATGGCAGCAATTAAAACGTTTTTCCTGGAAAGGATTTTATAGTGCGACGTTACGATCAGAGAGATCAGAAGAGCAATAAAGGGCCCGCGGCTTTGAGTGAGTAATAATGCGATAAAAAGTATAGATGCTGTGATGATAAACACAGGTTTCTTACTCTCTTTGAACGCCAGCAAAGACAGAATTATCCCGATTGAAAAGTATCCACCGACATCGATGACATTACTCGGTCCGGGAGATATTGGGCTCATCAGTCGGTTGGTCAGTAAGTTTTGATAATCAATAACAATTAAGAAGAGCGCTAAAGCAACAAATCCGAAAATTATCGCTGTCAGAGCAATCTCTCTTTTCTCGCTGCTTAATATTTTCGCGACCATGGCGACAAAGATCAGAATGTATAAACTGTGTGTTAACGCTGACTCAAGGTTTGACGGGATGTCTCCCCAAAGGGTGCTCAGTGAAAAATACAAAAGATAGATTGAGCAAAAAAACAGCCCATAAAGCATTTGTTTTTTATGCAGAAGGCTATCGCGAAATGTTTTGTTTCTGAAAATTAGGAAAAGGAAAGCTATTCCCGATAAATGGAAGAGGTTTGTCGATCTTGTATAGCCGCAAAAAATTGCACTGAAGAAAAGAAACAATGTAAAAAATAAATAATAAAGATGCTCTGCATTAATTCTTCTTAAAAAATGCATCATTATATGAAACCTTTTCAAAAATGTAGTCTGGAATAGCACTATTGACTGAAAGATTAACAACTCTTATTTTCTTATCTTTAAGTAATAAGCTGGCATGTTCAAATGCAGGTAAAACAAGGCTTGTAAAAATACCTTCAAGGTTCGTGGGTTGTTTTTCGCTCTGGCTTTCATAAAACCGGGGCTTATCAAAGTTGTTCATATCCAGGCCTGCGATAAACAATTCTGTAAAACCAAGATACACGGAAATCTGCAATGCCCAGTAAATCACAGTACCGGCATCAAAAATTCCCTGCCGGATATCCGTTGAAAAACCGATATCTGCACGGGTCTGAGTAAACGCAACAAAGTTTTCTTTTATATAAAAATCTTTAAGTTCACGAGGTTTGAGTGCGGGCTGGTAAATTTTACAGGCAGCATCTTCGATAAGCGCTAATGTGCACTGAATACTTTTTAATCCGAAGCGATCAACGATTCTGGCTATGCCATGCGCCGTCGTAAATAAGGTTAAACTGCGAGCAGCGACAATGTTAGCCACGATTTCGGGCTTTTTATCAAAGAATCCCATGTCTACGATAACGTAAAACGAGAATTCAAAAAATAGGCTCAGTGACCATGATCCGTTAACGCCAAAAGCGGGAACCGGGAGAGGGGGTTGGGTAAAATCAATTTCTCTCACGGAAGGCCCGGTGGCAGTCAGCATTACCGGCCCGGAAAACTTTCCTTTTAATGAGGAAAGATCAGCTATGGGTACTGACTGGCCGCGGTATTCGAGTTTATTTATTTCCCCCGAACGCGCTCTGCCGATTTTCATATAGGGCCATAAATTTTCATTGTGCCTGTATGACCGCGGGTGCGTATATCGGTAAATCTGTTTGAAAAAAGATCCCACGATTAACCGGCCTCCTTATCGAGCAGTGTTTTTACCTGTTCAGGAAGAATGTCCGCAATTTGATTCCCGGATAGCGGGCGGCAAATAAACTGATTCTTCCCATATCCCCCGATCAGCCCGGGATCTGTCGGGCCGTAAAGCGTGATATTTGGGCGATCAAGTGCGGCAGTCAAATGACTCAGGCCGGTATCGACTGAAACGACAGCCTTTGCCCCTGCCAACACTTCAGCCACATTTTGCAGGCTTAATTTTGGTAGTACTTCAACAAAGGGGAAACCTTCTGCAAGTCGCAGCGCACGCTGATATTCGTGTTCTGCGCCCCACGGCAGTTTGATACGGATATTCTGCGTACTGAACAGGCCAATCAGTTCACGCCAGTGCTCTTCAGGCCAGTGTTTATCAGCGCGAGTGGTAGCGTGAAGGAAAACCAGATACTGGCCAGCATCTTCCGGTGGATGTGAAAGGAAGCGTGCGGCGATGGCATAGTCGCCCTGAATCGCCGGCTTATCATAGCCCAGGCTTTTTGCAAAAAGCTCACGGGTGCGTTCTACAGCATGCTGTTTTTTATCGATCTCGTGACGCTGATTGTAAAACCAGCTGGCAAAAGGCTCGCGGGCACTTTTGCAATCCTGACCGTGCTTTTCGCCTTTTGCGACACGGGTAATCAGTGCCGCGCTTTTGATCAGGCCTTGTGCGTCAATGACGGCATCGTAAGTCCGTGACTGCACTTCACGTTTGAAATCACAACGTTGCTGGCGGGTTTCAGAACCAAACCAGTTTTTGCGCCACCGCCGGATGGCTACCGGGATAACGCGATCTACCGCCGGATGCCAGCCGGGAATTTGCGTGAAACCTTCCTCCACGACCCAGTCAAACTGGATCCCGGGGATAGCCTGCATGGCATCCGTCAGTGCCGGGAGAGTATGCAGAACGTCACCCATTGACGATGTTTTGACGATGAGAACCCGCATTACTGCTCCTTCCCTGAATTCAGTAACTGACTTAATTCCTGATAAACCTGTTCTGGCTGAATATCGATCAGACTCTGGTGGTAGCCTTCTTCGGCATCGCCTTTGCGGACTTTATGATAGCCGGTGATGAGGCGGATAACTTTGGCCTGATGGCTGAGCGGCGGAGTGAAATCCGGGCTACTCGGCCCGTACAGGGCAACCAGCGGTTTATCCAGCGCGGCCGCAACGTGCATTAGCCCTGAGTCATTGCTGACGACGGCCTGACAGGCGGAAATCATTACAACCGCCTGATCCAGCGACGTTTTACCCGCCAGGTTCAGGCAGAAAGGCTGCGCGCTTTCCGTTAGTGACTGGCGGATTTGTTCTCCCGCCGGGTGGTCTTTCGCAGAACCAAAGAGCACCACCTGCTGTCCTTCGCCAATCAGTTTTTCGGCAAGAGCAGCGTAATGATAGTGCGGCCAGCGCTTTGCCGGGCCAAATTCTGCTCCCGGACAAAAGCCCACAAACGGCCTGTTATCGCTGATGGCAAAGGAGATTTTAACCGCCGCCACTTCCGCTTCTGAAACCTGTAATTTTGGCCAGAGAATTGGCTGCGGCAGGTCGGCAGCGGTGCGGATTTGTTGCGCGTCGTAGCCGAGCGCGGCATAGCGCTGAACCATCAGAGGAAAGGCGGCTTTATCGAGAACACGCAGGTCATTGAGCAGACCATAACGCATTTCGCCACGCCAGCCGGTACGCTGAGGAATGCGGGCAAAGAACGGAACCAGCGCTGATTTGAACGAGTTAGGCAGCACGAAGGCGCGCTGATATTGTTCGCCACGAAGCGAAATGCCCAGACGGCGCCGCTCACCGAGTTCCAGAGCACCGTGGCCTAACGGCATCGGCAGAGCCTGACGCACTTCCGGCATCCGGTCGAGTAAAGGACGGCACCATGCAGGTGCCATCACGTCGATTTGCGCTTGCGGATGCGCCGCTTTCAGCGTGCGGTAGAGACTTTGTGACATCATCATGTCACCGACCCACGACGGCCCAATTACCAGTATTTTCATACCGTTAATCCATTCCTCAATCAGCGGACTTATACTGTGCGGTTAAGCCAGCTCATGTATTCCGTTACGCCTTCAGCAACCGTTTTGAACGGTTTGTCGTAACCGGCGTTACGCAGCGCGGTCATATCGGCCTGTGTAAAGGACTGATAACGGCCTTTCAGTTTTTCCGGGAAAGGAATGTATTCGATATCGCCAGATTTGTGGTAAGCAACGACGGCATCTGCAACGGCCTGGAACGATTCTGAACGGCCCGTCCCGCAGTTGAAAATACCGGAAACGCCGTTCTGCCAGAACCACAGGTTCACGGCGGCTACGTCACCCACGTAAATGAAATCGCGTTTGAACCCTTCGCTGCCTGAGAACAATTTCGGATTTTCACCGGCTTTGATCTGATTGTTCAGGTGGAACGCTACGCTGGCCATGCTGCCTTTATGGCCTTCACGCGGTCCGTAGACGTTGAAGTAACGGAAACCACAAATTTGTGAATCCGCATGAGGCAGGATCTCGCGAACATATTGGTCAAACAGGAACTTGGAGTAGCCGTAGATGTTCAGCGGTTGTTCATATTTACGGTCTTCTACAAAGCTGGTGCTCTGGCTGCCGTAAGTGGCGGCTGAAGAGGCGTAAAGGAAAGGAATGCTACGATCCAGACAATAATGCAGGATATCTTTGGAATACTGATAGTTGTTATCCATCATGTATTTGCCGTCCCACTCGGTGGTGGAAGAGCAGGCGCCTTCATGGAAGATGGCATCGATATCACCCAGATCGTCGCCGGCAACGATGCTGGCAATGAAATCTTCTTTGTCGCAGTAATCCGCGATATCCAGATCAACCAGATTGACGAATTTCGTGCCGTCTTTCAGGTTGTCTACCACCAAAATATCGCGGTATCCCATATCATTGAGCGATTTAATAATATTGCTGCCGATAAAACCAGCGCCGCCAGTGACGATTATCATGGGATTCACCTTTAATCTTTAGAAGAGCCACGCACCATGCGCAGCTTATACATTGGGTAATATCATAACACTTCATTATGAAGCTCACATTGGGAAGGTGTCCTATAACACGCATTCTTGTGTTTCAGGCGGTAAGGCGTGAACTATGCTGCAAAACGAAGATATTGTGAGCGGTTCCATCGTTATTTCGCAGTCAGGTTAGTAAGGTATTCCGTGAATGAGCCATTTCAGGAGAATACTGTATGTCTGTTTCGTTTTATCGCCAGTTAGAAGATCAGCTTGACCAGGCGCGTGCCGAAGGGCTGTTTAAAGAAGAACGCATTCTGACCACGCCTCAGCAGTCCGAAGTATCCGTCGCGGGCGGCAAGCCGGTCATCAATTTTTGTGCGAATAACTACCTCGGGCTGGCAAACCATCCGGAATTAATTCAGGCCGCAAAGGCGGGGCTCGACAGCCACGGTTTTGGCATGGCATCGGTACGTTTCATTTGCGGAACGCAAGATACTCATAAAGAACTCGAACATCGCTTGGCAGATTTTCTGGGGATGGACGACGCCATTTTGTATTCCTCCTGCTTTGATGCCAACGGCGGATTATTCGAAACACTGCTGACCGAAGAAGACGCCATTATTTCTGATGCACTGAATCACGCGTCAATTATTGATGGAGTTCGTCTTTGCAAAGCGAAACGTTACCGCTATGCCAATAATAATATGGCCGAACTTGAAGCGTGTCTGGAGCAGGCGAAAAAGGACGGCGCACGCCATATTCTTGTGGCGACAGACGGCGTGTTTTCGATGGATGGCGTCATTGCCAATCTGAAAGGCGTTTGCGATCTGGCGGAGCGTTTCGATGCGCTGGTCATGGTAGATGATTCCCATGCCGTTGGTTTTGTTGGCGCGGAAGGGCGCGGAACGCACGAATATTGCGACGTCATGGGCCGCGTGGATATCATCACCGGAACGCTCGGCAAAGCGCTGGGCGGCGCGTCCGGCGGATATACCGCCGCGCGTCAGGAAGTGATCGACTGGTTACGTCAGCGCTCCCGTCCTTATCTTTTTTCAAACTCTTTGGCTCCTTCGATTGTCTCCGCTTCCCTGAAAGTCCTGTCGATGCTGGAAGCCGGCAGCGAGCTGCGTGAAAAGCTGCTGAGCAATGCAAAACTCTTCCGTGAAAAAATGACCGCTGCCGGTTTCACGCTGGCCGGGGCCGATCACGCCATTATTCCCGTGATGCTCGGCGAAGCGCGGCTGGCACAGGAATTTGCCGCGCTGCTTCAGCAGGAAGGTATCTACGTCACCGGCTTCTTCTATCCCGTGGTGCCAAAAGGGCAGGCGCGTATCCGTACACAAATGTCGGCCGCGCACAGCACGGAACAAATCGAAAAGGCGGTCAGCGCCTTCACCCAAATTGGCAAAAAACTTGGCGTGATCGCCTGAGGAGTGTCTGTGAAAGCCTTAGCAAAACTGAAACGTGAAGAAGGCATCTGGATGACCGATGCGCCGGTGCCGGAGCTGGGACATAACGATTTGCTGATCAAAATCCGTAAAACTGCCATCTGCGGTACGGATGTTCACATTTACAACTGGGATGCGTGGTCGCAAAAAACTATTCCGGTACCGATGGTGGTCGGGCATGAATATGTCGGCGAAGTCGTGGGGATTGGTCAGGAAGTGAAAGGTTTTAGCCTTGGCGACCGGGTTTCAGGTGAAGGGCACATTACCTGTGGTCATTGCCGCAACTGCCGCGGTGGCCGCACGCATTTATGCCGAAATGCACAAGGTGTGGGCGTTAACCGTCCAGGCGCTTTTGCGGAATATCTGGTTCTGCCTGCCTTTAATGCTTTTAAAATCCCGGACAATATTTCCGACGATCTGGCGGCTATTTTCGACCCTCTAGGCAACGCTGTGCATACCGCATTGTCGTTTGATCTGGTCGGGGAAGATGTCCTGATCAGCGGTGCAGGCCCGATTGGCATTATGGCGGCGGCGATTTGCAAACATGTGGGCGCCCGCCATGTGGTGATCACGGACATGAATGAATATCGTCTGGAGCTGGCCCGTAAAATGGGCGTAACCCGCGCGGTTAATGTCAGCCAGCAAAGTTTGCAGGACGTCATGGAAGAGCTTGGCATGACCGAAGGTTTTGACGTGGGACTCGAAATGTCCGGCGCTCCGGCGGCGTTTCGCAGCATGCTCAATGCTATGAATCACGGCGGCCGTATTGCGATGCTGGGTATTCCTTCAACCGAAATGGCTATCGACTGGAATCAGGTCATCTTCAAGGGGTTGTTCATCAAAGGGATTTATGGCCGGGAAATGTTTGAAACCTGGTACAAAATGGCGGCGCTGATCCAGTCAGGTTTAGACCTAACACCGCTGATTACGCATCATTTCCCGATCGATGATTTCCAGAAGGGTTTCGATGCAATGCGATCCGGCCACTCAGGGAAAGTGATTTTGGACTGGTAGTGTGGGTTGGTCGTACTGATGTGCAGGGCCTCTTGTGTCAAAGAGGCCCTTAAGTATTATTTTTGAGGCGCAATAGTTGGTTCTGCTACCACTGGTGCTGAGGTGGTTCTGTCAACAAATCCGACCCAAACCCCATATTGCCGTTCTGCGAACTGAATGGCTGGAAGCGATTGCAGGCTTTCTCCTACGACGGTAAACAGGCTGCCGGCATAAACTGGCGGTACAGGATGTTTGGTCCGGCACTGGCTGATGCCTTTTCGTGATGGTTTGGCAGGCGGGATATTTACCGGTTTGCCCGAAGGCGCGCTGCGTTGGGCTTCATCCAGCAAATCACTTGGGCGCACCAGCACAATATCTGACGGTAAATTTGGCAGCATTTGTTGCAGCACTTTTACCGTCGTCGGGTGCGGGTGGCCGATGGCGATCGCATAACCATTTTTGCGGGCTAACTGAATTGCGCGCTCGAACTGGCGGCGGATTTCGGCTTCATTCTGCACATCATCTAAAAAGACATTGCGCTTGATGACTTTCACGCGGGTGCCCTGAGCGGCTTTGACCGACTGAGTATTGCCGATCGTCATGCTGTCGAGGAAGAACAGGTTATGGGCGTTCATGGCCTGCATGACGTTTTCCATGCCAGACAGGCTGGAGGTCATGGCGCTGCCCATATGGTTATTGATGCCGATGGCGTAAGGGATATTACTGATAGCCTGATCGACAATGCGCTTCACTTCAGCTGCACTCATGGACGGCGTCAGCGTATTTTTTTCCAGCGGTTGCTTACTCAGCGGCGCCATCGGCAGGTGGATCAGGATTTCACGTCCCTGCTGATGGGCCTTGTTCATCATCATCTGCGAATCTGGCGCATTGGGGAAAATCGCTACGGATACCGCTTTTGGCATCTGAAGTACCTGGTTTTCCTCATGCTGGCGATAACCAAAGTCATCTATCAGGATGGATAGCTTCGCTGCCTGAACCTGACAAACGAATAACGCAGTACCACAAAGGGCAGCTAAAACGGACTTTTTATATCGCAATGCTATCTTCCCAACCACGGCTGTGGATTGACTGCCTGACCCTGACGACGAATTTCAAAATACAGCGATGGCTGGCCCTGTCCGCCGCTGTTTCCAACTTTAGCAATAGCCTGGCCGGTTCTGACCTGGTCACCGACACTGACTAACGCATCCTGATTATATCCATACAGGCTCATATCACCTTTGCCGTGATCGATGACCACAACCAGCCCGTAACCTTGCAACCAGTCAGCCAGAATGACACGACCGTCGGCAATTGCGCGGACGTCGCTGCCCTCTCTTGCTGAAATAACAATACCTTTCCAGCGTAGTTCACCCTGAAGCTGTTCGCCGAAGCGATGTATCAACGAACCGTTAACCGGCCACATATTCTGGCCGGATGGTCTTCCCAGACCGCCGGTTCGCGCCATCAGTGATTGCTCACTTTGGGTCGGTTTATAGGTGGTGCCGGTTTTCTTCGCCTGCTGCTCTTTCGCCCGGACGGCGGCGGCTTCTCGCGCTTCCTTCTCTGCTCGGGCTTTTGCTGCACGTTCAGCGGCGGCAATTTTATTCTGCAAGCTGGCTTCGTTGGCGCGCAACTCGGTCAGGCTTTGCTCATCTTTTTGCAACGAGGATTCCAGCGCCGTCAGCGTTTGTTTCCGTGCCGAACGGGCCTGCTCAAGTTTTTGTTGCTGCGTCTGCTGCTCGCCTAACAGGCTTTTTTGCTGGGTCTCTTTCGATTGCAGGGAAACCCGCTGTTCGGCCAGTTTGGTACGCGTTTGTTTAAGTTCTTCGATGGTTTTCTGGCGGGCTTCATTCAGATAGCCAAAATAGGCCATGATACGTTCGCTGCGTTCGGTCTCTTCACCGCTTAACAGCAGTTGCAGGCCTTTGTGCTGGCCGATACGGAATGCCGCATCCAGCTGCTTTGAAAGAATGGCTTCCTGCGCTTTCTGCTGTTTTTGCAGTTTATCGATAGAGGCATTCAGCCCGGCGATATCTTTATTCAGCGTCGCCAGTGTCGACTGTGTCCCGCGTAACTGAGTGCTGGCGGAGGCAATGGTTTTTTCCTGTGCCTGCAACTGTTGCAACAACGTTCCGCGCTGCTGTTTCTGCTGCTTTACACTTTTCTCTTTTTCCGCAATGTTCTGCTGAATGGTTTTGAGCTGATCTTTGTTTTCGTCAGCGTGCACACTCACGGAGAGGGTTAACAATGAAGCGCAAAGTAATAAGGCTGGAGATGGGAAGGCAGATACGGCCTTGTCCTGAGCGGAAAGGCGGGTTCTCATCAGGCTGAAATGAATGAATTTGCTCAAACTTTTTTCCGCTTGTCGACCGTGGATGATAGACAATATGGCTGTCCCTTATCTTATCGTAACACTAATCAACCGGCTGATGCACAAACAAAAAAGGCGTACCAGCCTGCGCTGATACGCCTTAAATTCGCTTTCTTAACGGAAATTAGCGCGCGATAAACAGCGGTTTGCCGCTCATTTCGGCCGGGATTTCCATCCCCATCAGGGAGAGCATGGTCGGCGCAATATCAGACAATTTCCCGCCTTCGATGGCTTGCGCGTTGCCGCCCACGTATATCAGCGGAACCGGCAGGCTGGTATGTGCTGTGTGCGCCTGGCCGGTTGCCGGGTCACGCATTTGCTCTGCGTTACCGTGATCGGCGGTGATCAGCAGTTGGCCGCCGACCGCTTTAACCGCATCCACAACCTGAGCCACACAATGATCCAGCGCTTCTACCGCGTTGACGGCAGCATCATAAACGCCGGTATGCCCGACCATATCGCCGTTCGGGTAGTTACAGATAATCGCGTCATATTTGCCACTGGCGATCGCACCCAGCAATTTATCGGTCAGTTCTGCTGAACTCATTTCCGGTTGCAGGTCATAGGTCGCGACATTCGGTGATTTCACCAGAATGCGGTCTTCGCCTTCAAACGCATCTTCCATGCCGCCGTTGAAGAAGAAGGTTACGTGCGCATATTTCTCAGTTTCGGAGATACGAAGCTGCGTTTTCTTATGCGCCATCAGCCATTCGCCCAGCGTGTTTTTCAGTGATGCAGGCGGATACGCGCAGGCAGCTTTAATATCAGCGGCGTATTCGGTCAGCATGATGAAATCGCCGAAGTTAATCACTTTTTCACGGGCAAAACCGTCGAAGTCGGTATTGATGAAGGCGCGGGTGATTTCACGTGCACGGTCAGCACGGAAGTTCATAAAGATCATCGCATCGCCGTCATTGATTGCCGCGTTTTCTTCGCCGGCAGCCTGCAACACGGTAGGTTTCACGAACTCGTCATTTTCGTCTCGGGCGTAAGCGGCCTGCAAGCCTGCCAGAGCGTTATCTGCGGTGAACGCGCCTTTGGCCTGAGACATCAGATCATAAGCCAGTTGAACGCGATCCCAGCGGTTGTCGCGGTCCATTGAATAATAACGGCCGACGATAGACGCGATGCGGCCGGAACCGATTTCTGCAAACTTCTCTGAGAAACGTTTTAATGCGGCTTCAGCGCTGCGCGGAGGCGTATCGCGGCCATCCAGGAACGCGTGCAGATATATGGCTTTCGCGCCACGGCGGTGAGCCAGTTCGACCATCGCCATGATGTGGTCTTCGTGGCTGTGAACGCCACCCGCGGACAGCAGACCCATAATGTGAACGGCTTTGCCCGCGCTGATTGCGCGATCAACCGCGCCGGTCAGTACGCTATTATTAAAGAAGTCGCCTTCTTTGATTTCTTTATCCAGGCGGGTGAGATCCTGATAAACGATACGACCCGCGCCTAAATTGACGTGGCCCACTTCGGAGTTGCCCATCTGGCCATCAGGCAGGCCTACGTCAAGGCCTGACGCAGCAATCAGGGTGTGGGGCTGAGTCGCCCACAGCTTATCCATGACCGGGGTTTTTGCATTCAGAATCGCGTTATCTTGTTGTTCTTCGCGAAATCCGTAGCCATCAAGAATAACCAGAACCATCGGTTTTTTATTGCTCGACATGTCAATTGACCTCAATTTGAAAGATGAAATGCTCAATAGGCTCGCCAGCTCGATGTGAATAAACAGGCGTGGCTAAGTGCATTTAAGCGGGCTGATTTTACCCCAGCGCTGAAAGGGGAATAGCCGTGGGAGATCAAAGATGGAGCGCGGCGGGAGTTAACTTTCGGCATAAAGGCGTGTTAATTTTTCGGGATGTGCCGCAGTTTGTGGCATTAGCCCGCGCATACTGGCTGTATTTGCGCCGACGCGCAGGTATACTCTGAAGCCTTGAATTTTCCCCCAACTGACGGGAGTTGCTACACCCCATGCAAGATATT
Source organism: Rahnella sp. PD12R (assembly GCF_019200965.1). Taxonomy (NCBI): domain Bacteria; kingdom Pseudomonadati; phylum Pseudomonadota; class Gammaproteobacteria; order Enterobacterales; family Yersiniaceae; genus Rahnella; species Rahnella sp. PD12R. The sequence continues at coordinate 64,681 of NZ_JAHTMS010000014.1, forward strand.
ATGCCATTCATCAGTGCGCATCCGGTTCTCAGCCTGGCGTGGGTTGCGTTACTGATTGCAGTAATTGTGACCACCTTTAAAACACGTTTTTCTAAAGTGAAAGAGATCACGCGTGGCGAAGCAACCCGCCTGATCAACAAAGAAGATGCTGTTGTTGTCGATGTTCGCGCGCGTGAAGAATTCCGCAAAGGCCACATCGCAGAATCCCAAAATGTGCTGAGTGCAGACATTAAAAACAATAACCTGGGCGAACTGAGCAAGCACAAAGCGCAACCGGTTATCGTTGTCTGTGCCACCGGCCAGACTTCCCGCACGGCGGCAGAAGGCCTGATCGCAGCAGGTTTCGAACGTGTTTTCACGTTGAAAGAAGGTATCAGCGGCTGGAGCGGTGAAAACCTGCCTTTAGTTCGCGGTAAGTAAGATTCAGACCCCGTCGCAACGGCACTAAAATCTACGACTCAGAGGTGGAACCCATGGCTAAAATTGAAATCTATACCAAGGCAACCTGTCCTTACTGCCATCGTGCGAAAGCCCTGCTCAATAGCAAAGGCGCTTCATTTGATGAAATCGCTATTGATGGTGACGCAGATACGCGTGAAAAAATGATCGCCCGCAGCGGTCGTTCGACTGTTCCTCAGATTTTTATCGACGGGCAGCACGTGGGCGGTTGCGATGATTTACATGCACTTGATGCGCGTGGTGGCCTTGACCCATTACTGGGTTAATGCCGATAGCCGCGTATTTTCATTAAGTGTTTAAAAGGACTATTAACTCGAGGGTACTACTCACATGTCAGAACAAAACAACACCGAGATGGCTTTCCAGATCCAACGTATTTACACCAAAGATATTTCTTTCGAAGCGCCAAATGCTCCTCAGGTTTTCCAGCAGGACTGGCAGCCGGAAGTGAAACTGGATCTTGATACGGCTTCCAGCCAGCTGGCTGAAGGCGTATACGAAGTCGTCTTGCGTGTGACCGTAACGTCTTCACTGGGTGACGAAACGGCATTCCTGTGCGAAGTTCAACAGGGTGGTATCTTCACTATCTCCGGTATTGATGGTAACCAGATGGCACATTGCCTGGGTGCATACTGCCCGAACATCCTGTTCCCGTATGCGCGTGAGTGCATCACCAGCCTGGTTTCACGCGGTACCTTCCCGCAACTGAACCTGGCACCTGTTAACTTCGACGCTCTGTTCATGAACTATCTGCAACAGCAAGCTGAAGGCGAAGGTGCTGAACCGCATCAGGATGCCTGATGAAAACCGTCAATGCGTCAATGACTGTTATCGGTGCCGGATCTTACGGCACCGCTTTAGCGATTACTCTTGCCAGAAATGGCCATCCCGTTGTGCTCTGGGGACACAATCCCGACCACATCAATGCCTTACAACAAGCCCGTTGTAACCAGGAATTCCTTCCTGATGTTCCGTTCCCCGATAATCTGCTGCTCGAAACCGATTTGTCTGTCGCATTAGCGGCCAGCCGCAATGTGCTGGTTGTAGTACCGAGCCACGTTTTTGGTGACGTCCTGCGTCAGCTGAAACCACATTTGCGGGCCGATGCGCGCGTAGTGTGGGCGACGAAAGGGCTTGAGGCGGAAACCGGACGTTTGTTGCAGGATGTCGCGCGTGAAGAGCTGGGTGATGCGATTCCGCTGGCCGTAGTTTCCGGGCCGACGTTTGCCAAAGAGCTGGCTGCCGGCATGCCGACAGCGATTTCACTGGCCGCCACCGATGCGAGCTTTGCGGAAGATCTTCAGCAGTTGCTGCATTGCGGCAAGAGTTTCCGGGTTTACAGCAATCCTGATTTTATCGGTGTACAGCTTGGCGGCGCGATTAAAAACGTCATCGCCATTGGTGCCGGTATGTCCGATGGGATTGGTTTCGGCGCGAATGCCCGAACTGCGCTGATCACCCGTGGTCTGGCCGAAATGACCCGTCTGGGCTCCGCACTGGGTGCTGATCCTGCGACATTTATGGGCATGGCGGGGCTGGGCGATTTGGTGTTAACCTGCACAGACAACCAGTCACGTAACCGTCGTTTCGGCATTATGCTGGGACAGGGCAAAGATGTTCAGACTGCTCAGGACACTATCGGTCAGGTTGTTGAAGGCTATCGCAACACGAAAGAAGTACGGGCGCTGGCTCAGCGTAATAACGTTGAGATGCCTATTACGGAACAGATTTACCAGGTGTTGTACTGCGGTAAAGATGCCCGTGAAGCGGCCATCAGTCTGCTTGCCCGTGCGAGCAAGGACGAAAAACACAGCCACTGAAAGGCGACATGAAGCATAGCCACCTTGTTGGGTCTCCCGACAGGGCGGCTTTTTATTATCAAAACCTGCTAAGTCGTAAGGAAAAGTGATGTCGCTAGAAGAATTAGAACTGGTCTGGAATAACATTAAATCAGAGGCGAGAGCACTGGCTGAGTGTGAACCGATGCTGGCCAGCTTTTTCCACGCGACGTTACTCAAACATGAAACGCTGGGCAGCGCGCTGAGCTACATTCTGGCTAACAAGCTGGGCAACCCAATCATGCCGGCGATGGCGATTCGTGAAGTGGTCGAAGAAGCTTACCGCAACGACGAGCAAATGATCCTCTCTGCTGCCCGCGATATTCTGGCGGTGCATCAGCGCGATGCGGCGGTCGACAAATTCTCCACGCCTTTGCTTTACCTCAAAGGTTTTCATGCGCTTCAGGCTTACCGCATCGGCAACTGGTTGTGGAAGCAGGATCGCAAAGCGCTGGCGATTTATTTCCAGAACCAGATTTCTGTCTCCTTCGGCGTGGATATTCACCCGGCGGCGCGTATTGGTTGCGGCATCATGTTTGACCACGCCACCGGGATTGTCATTGGTGAAACGGCCGTGGTTGAAAACGATGTATCGATTCTGCAATCGGTCACGCTCGGGGGGACGGGTAAAACCGTCGGTGACCGCCATCCGAAAATTCGTGAAGGCGTGATGATTGGCGCGGGCGCGAAAATCCTCGGCAATATCGAAGTGGGTGCAGGGGCAAAAATCGGGGCAGGTTCTGTGGTATTGCAATCTGTTCCGGCGCACACCACGGCGGCAGGCGTTCCTGCACGCATCGTCGGGCGGCCAGAAAGCGAACGACCTTCAATGGATATGGATCAGCATTTCAACGGTATTGCGCAGGGTTTTGAATTCGGCGACGGTATCTGACAGATTTCCGATGGCATGTTCTTGCATGCCATCGTTCACTTCATTTTTTCTCTTCCGGTTTACTCTTTGAGTAAAGCACCCGGATATCCCAGCTGGCGCCAGGCCTCGTAAACCACCACAGAAACAGCATTCGACAAGTTCATGCTGCGGCTTTCTGCGAGCATCGGAATACGGATTTTATGTCTGGCAGGCAGTGCTTCCAGGATTGTAGCTGGCAGGCCGCGCGTTTCCGGGCCGAACAGCAAAAAATCATTATCCTGATAGCTGACGCCGCTGTGAGCGGGCGTACCTTTGGTGGTCAAGGCGAACAGGCGCTGTGGATTTTCGCTACTGAGAAAAGCGTCGTAGTTTGCGTGATGTTTGATGTGAGCGAATTCGTGATAATCGAGCCCGGCACGGCGCAGGCGCTTATCGTCCCAGCCGAAACCCAGCGGTTCGATGAGGTGAAGCTGACATCCGGTGTTGGCACACAAACGGATAATATTGCCGGTATTTGGCGGGATTTCTGGTTCAAATAAAACGATGTTAAGCATGCGTCCCCCTGATAGAGGGACGCAGAATAGCAGAAACTCAACGCTGGTGCAGCGGCAGCCAGATAATCAGGCGAAGGCCACCCAGCGGGCTGTCTTCGGCTTTAACCTTGCCTCTGTGCTGCTGAACGGCGGTATCCACAATCGCCAGTCCGAGACCAGTGCCGCCTGATTCACGATCGCGAGCCTCATCAGTCCGGTAGAACGGACGGAAAATCTGTTCGCGATCTTCTTCACTGACACCGGGGCCGTCGTCATCCACGGTAATGGTGATACCTTCGTTGTCGTGAGCGAAGTTCAGCGCGATGTGATGATGTGAATAACGCAGGGCGTTACGCACAATATTTTCCAGCGCGCTGTCGAGCGCAGCCGCATTACCGATGAGCTTCCACGGGCCCGGAGGCGATGTCACTTCAAGGGTTTTGCCCATCTGCTCAGCTTCAAACTGCGCATCATCAATCACACCAGCCCACAACTCGTTGGCCTTCAGGGTTTCCCGCGACAGCTCATTCTTGTGCTGACTGCGCGATAACACCAGCAGGTCATTGATCATGCCGTCCAGACGCTGCGCCTCGTTTTCGATGCGCTGCAACTCTTTGCCTTCACCGTGGCGACGACGCATCAGCGCGGTTGCCAGCTGAAGACGCGTCAGCGGCGTCCGGAGTTCATGTGAGATATCCGAAATCAGCCGTTGCTGCGCGGTCACCATGCGTTCGAGCGCGCTGACCATCTGGTTGAAACTGGCGCCGGTCGCGAGGAACTCCTGCGGTCCGGCTTCGAGTTCCGGATGCTGTTTGAGATTTCCCCGTGCAACGTCATCTGCGGCGTTTTTCAACTTACGAGCAGGTTTCGCCAGACTCCATGCCAGCCAGAGCAGAAGCGGGGCGCTGATGAGCATTGTGACGATGAGCAGAAGAAGCGGGCGGTCAAACATCAGATTGATAAAATCAGACTGAGAGCTGCTGGCCGGACGCATCAGGTAAAGCTGATAGTTGTCCTCGCCGTCACGAACAGAAAATGGCCCCACCATTTCAACGCGGCCATATTTCTTTTTCTTCGGACGATCTGAGTTATCAGACTGCCCGATGAAGTTACGCACGATCTGCATTTCATTGCGCTGCGCACCGATGACGCGGCCTTCGCTGGTGACCAGCAACAGGCGCTGGCCAGGCGGAGCCCACTTATCGATCGCGCGAAACAGCCTGCGCCACCACATCAGGTCATTGGCAGGATCGGTGGCGAGTTCGGCTTCGACATGTTGTTCAATCATCAGGCCTTGCCGCTGTTCGTTATCGAGCAACGGCGTAATCTGGCGTGAATCGAGTTTCGGCACCATCAATACCAACATCAGCACCAGCGCTAATGTGAACCAAAAAATGGCAAAAATACGTGCCGTAAGGCTGTTTATCATGAAGCAGAAACCATCAGATAACCGCGTCCGCGCAAGGTTTTAAACCACGGGTGTCCGTCCTGACGGTCGGGCAATTTACGGCGCAAATTAGAAATATGCATATCGATGGCACGGTCAAACGGCGTAAGACGTTTACCCAGTACTTCCTGGCTCAGATGCTCGCGTGAAACGACCTGTCCGAGATGTTTTGCCAGTAAATACAGCAGGGTAAATTCAGTCCCGGTGAGATCCAGCGCTTCACCGTTAAAACTGGCTTCCTGGCGGCCGGGGTTAAGTTGCAGCCCGTCGACTTCCAGCGTTGGCGAGCCATTGTTTTCATTGGTTTGCTGCTGTTCGCTCCAGTTGGAACGGCGCAACATGGCGCGGATGCGCGCAACCAGTTCACGGTCGTTAAACGGTTTTGGCAGATAGTCATCGGCACCCAGTTCGAGGCCGAGAACGCGGTCTAATTCACTGCCACGGGCGGTCAGCATAATCACTGGCGTCTGGTGGCGCTGGCGTAATTCTTTAAGGGTTTCAATGCCGTTTTTCTTCGGCATCATCACGTCAAGTAACAAAAGGTCGATGGTATTATCGATTTTCTCTAATGCCTGCTCACCGTCGTAAGCAACCACAACATTAAAGCCTTCCATTTCGAGCAATTCTTTCAAAAGTGAAGTCAGTTCACGGTCATCATCAACTAACAAAATTTTATTCATTGTATTTACCTCTAGACGCAAAATACGTCATCAATTGCCGCTATTCCATGACTTTACGTACTTTTACAAGCACTGACGCTTGTTTGCAGCAGCAGGTTTAGACTGCTTTTCAATGATTCGCGATGAGCGATAAAGACTTTAGGAGTATGTGATGTTTAAGGCAGCTTCAATTGGTTTGGCCACGCTTCTGACGCTGAGTTCAGGTGTCGTTTTAGCAGATGGCGCAAAACCAGTGTCGGCGATGCCAGCAGAACATGATAGCACGTTGTTGGATAAGCCTCAGGAACGCAACACACTGTTTGATGGTGTGAATCTGACAGAGCAACAGCGCCAACAAATGCGCGACCTAATGCATCAGGCCCGTAAAGATTTGCCTCATGTAAATGTAGAACAGATGGAAACTATGCACAGGCTGGTGACCGCTGAAAAATTTGATCAGGGCGCTGTAAGGGCCCAAGCCGAATTAATGGCTCAGGAGCAAGTGGACCGTCAGGTCGAAATGGCCCGCATCCGCAACCAGATGTTTAATCTTCTGACTCCTGAGCAAAAAGATGTACTTAACCGGAAGCACGAGCAACGCATGAAAGAGATGCAAGCGCAGCTTTCCGGATTACAAACCCCTTCTGCCCAGAAGACGAGTAGTACCAGCACGACCGAGTAAGATCCCTGTTTTTCCTTGCCATAGACACCATCCCTGTCTTCCCCCACCGAAAGGTGGGGTTTTTTTTGTCTGCAATTTGGAATTGTTTCACAAAACCGGAAATTAACAAGATGGAAATCTGCGCGCAACCAACCGGAAATATCTTGTAAAAGCCGTATGAATCAGTAAATTGCGATGTACAGAGCGTTGTATGCGTGTTCTTGCTGACTTGAATCAATTCAGCTACGGTGTTTTGTTATACTATAGGCTCAAACGCTAATAAGCCCTTTGGCTGCAAAAGTTAAATCCGCCGACGGGCAGGCTCAAGATTCTTAAGAAATTGCATCTACAAGTTCAGAGGTAGTCATGATCAAAAAAATTGGTGTACTGACAAGCGGTGGCGATGCCCCGGGCATGAACGCTGCGATCCGTGGCGTTGTGCGTTCGGCGTTATCCGCAGGTTTGGAAGTTTTCGGTATTGAAGATGGCTATCTCGGCATGTACGAAAATCGCATGCGAGAACTCGACCGCTACAGCGTTTCAGACATGATCAACCGTGGCGGTACTTTCCTGGGTTCAGCGCGTTTCCCTGAATTCCGCGATCCGGACATGCGTAAAGTTGCCCTGCAAAACCTGAAAGATCGCGGTATCGACGGCCTCGTCGTTATCGGCGGTGACGGTTCTTATGCTGGTGCTGACCTGCTGACCAAAGAAGGTGGCATCCGTTGTATCGGCCTGCCAGGCACCATCGACAACGATGTTGCCGGTACTGACTACACCATCGGTTTCTTCACTGCTCTGGGTACTGTGGTTGAAGCTATCGACCGCCTGCGTGACACTTCTTCTTCACACCAGCGTATCTCTATCGTTGAAGTGATGGGCCGTTACTGCGGCGATTTGACCCTGGCTGCGGCCATTGCCGGTGGTTGCGAATTTATCGCCATCCCTGAAGTTGAATTCAAACGTGATGATCTGGTTGCTGAAATCAAAGCCGGCATCGCGAAAGGTAAAAAGCACGCTATCGTCGCCATCACTGAAAAGTTAGATGATATCGATGAGCTGGCTAAATATATCGAGAAAGAAACCTGTCGTGAAACCCGTGGCACCGTACTGGGTCACATCCAGCGTGGTGGTGCACCGGTTGCTTATGACCGTATTTTAGCGTCCCGCATGGGTGCTTACGCGGTAGACCTGCTGATGGAAGAAGGTCGTGACTACGGCAAAGGCGGTTACTGCGTCGGTGTTCAAAACGAGAAAATGGTTCACGAACTGATCTCTGTGTGTATTTCTCCTGAGAACAAGAAAAGTAAGTTCAAAGAAGACTGGTACGACACGGCTAAAAAACTGTTTTAAAAACAGCTTTTTGCCTGAATATAAGAACCTCCTTTACGGGAGGTTTTTTTTCGACCTGTTTCTGGTTATTCCAGAAAGTAATAGAAAAAAACCTTTTATTCTTTAGTTGTTTTCTTTTTCTCTGGCACGCTCTGTTCATCCGATCAAATTAATGAAATCCATAAAAACTATTTTTGGGAGAGAGTGCGATGCGTATGCGTAAATGGGGTGCAGGTCTGGCATTACTGTTGGTAGCAACCGGGGCGATTGCCAAAGACATTCAGATTCTGAACGTGTCGTACGATCCAACCCGTGAGCTTTATGAACAATACAATAAAGCGTTCAGCAAATACTGGCAGGGTAAAACCGGCGATACCGTGACCGTTCGCCAGTCACATGGTGGTTCAGGCAAGCAGGCAACGTCAGTCATTAACGGTATTGAAGCCGATGTCGTGACCTTGGCACTGGCGTATGACGTGGATGCTATCGCTGAACGCGGCCGTATTGATAAAAACTGGATCACCCGTCTGCCAGACAATTCTGCCCCTTACACGTCGACCATCGTATTCCTGGTACGCAAAGGCAACCCGAAACAAATTCACGACTGGAATGATTTGATCAAACCGGGCGTGTCGGTAATCACCCCGAATCCTAAAACATCAGGCGGTGCGCGCTGGAACTATCTGGCTGCGTGGGGCTATGCCCTGCATCACAACAACAATGACAAAGCGAAAGCTCAGGATTTTGTGAAAGCGCTGTATAAAAACGTGGAAGTGCTGGATTCCGGTGCTCGCGGCGCGACAAATACCTTTGTGGAACGCGGTATTGGTGATGTGCTGATTGCCTGGGAAAACGAAGCACTGCTGGCCACCAAAGAAGTTGGCAAAGACAAGTTTGAAATCGTGACGCCAAGCGAATCGATTCTGGCAGAACCAACGGTTTCTGTGGTGGATAAAGTGGTCGATAAGCGTGATACGCGTACCGTGGCGGAAGCTTATCTTAAGTACCTGTACTCACCGGAAGGCCAGACTATTGCGGCTGAAAACTACTATCGTCCGCGTGATCCGGTTGTTGAGAAAAAATTCGATGCTGAATTCCCTAAACTGAAACTGTTCACCATTGGTGATGTTGCAGGAACCTGGGCTCAGGCGCAGAAAGATCACTTCGCGACTGACGGAATTTTCGACCAAATCAGCAAGCGTTAATCCTGCTTTCAGGCAATAAAAAACCCCGGCATGCCGGGGTTTTTTGCGCTCAGAAGAAACAGGCTTACGCTTGTTTTGCTTCTGCGGCTGCTTTAACGATCACTGCGAAAGCGTCAGCTTTCAGTGATGCGCCGCCAACCAGTGCGCCATCGATGTCTGGCTGAGTGAACAGTTCAGCAGCGTTAGCAGCGTTAACAGAACCGCCGTACTGGATGATAACTTGTTCAGCCACAGCAGCATCTTGTTTAGCGATGTGGTCACGGATGAATTTGTGAACGGCCTGAGCCTGAGCTGGGGTCGCTGATTTGCCTGTACCGATTGCCCAAACTGGTTCGTAAGCGATCACTGCGCCTTCGAATGCTTTTGCGCCCAGAGTGTTCAGAACGGCGTCCAGTTGCTTAGCGCATACGGCTTCAGTTTTACCGGCTTCGTTTTCTGCTTCAGTTTCACCGATGCACAGAACAGGGATCAGACCCGCTTCTTTCAGCACGCCAAATTTCTTAGCAATGAACTCGTCGCTTTCTTTGTGGTAAGTGCGGCGTTCTGAGTGACCGATGATGATGTATTTCGCACCGATATCTTTCAGCATGTCGGCAGAGATTTCACCGGTGAATGCGCCGGACAGGTTAGCATCAACGTTCTGAGCACCCAGCGCGATACGGCTGCCGGCCAGAGCGTGTTTAGCCTGTGACAGGTAAACTTCTGGTGGAGCAATTGCAACGCCACAACCTACAACGGTGCTCAGCTCGGTACGCAGAGCAGCAATCAGTTCGTTAACCATGTGGGTGCTGCCGTTAAGCTTCCAGTTACCCATCACTAATGGATGTCGCATGTTTTTTCCTCCAAAAGGGGACGCGAGTGTCGATTAAAATTTCTGCCAAACAAGCAGATTACCTGTGCAACAGTATAGAGATCATTGACCATAAAGGCTTTGCTTTTTGTCATTAAAAACCGTCATCTCAGGGCTCAGCCAGCGCCAGTTTTACCGGCTCAACGGCAAACGTCAGGCCTTTTTCGCCATTGTCTGAAATCACAAAACGCACCGCCCCAACTTCCTGTTTATAAAATTGCTGACCTTTCCCTTTTTCAATCAGGGACGTCACTCTCGCCACGCTTTGTTCCGGCGAAAGGGTGGCATCAAACTGACGCATCAGATTCGCCATATAGCTGACAGCCAGCGCGCGGGCGGCTTTCTCTTCAGGGCCCTGGATCGGCAAATAGGTAATTTGCAGCGTTTTGATTTTGCCTGTGCCTTTTTCCAGCGCGGTGGAGGCGTAAAGGTTTTCGTTAATCTTACTGGCTGCGCGGGTGAGCGAGCTGCTGGCGGATTCGCTGATCGCGCGGAATTCGCCGATCTGCTGGGTCGGATTCGCTTCATTGTATTTGGCGCGGAAGTTAATCAGCGTTGTTTCGAATGTCGGTGCGCCAGCCAGAAGATACGGGGCTTTCGGCATCTCTTCTGCGCCGGAATGGTCAGCCGGCGGATCGGCAAGGGCAGTGTTCTGGCCCGCGAGTATCAGTAATACGGGCAAAGCCAGTTGTAAAATCGATTTAGCAACAGTCATAGGGCGTTTCTTATTTTGTTTCAACAGACCGATTAAAGCGGTGATCGGGGGGCAATGTCAAAAGGAGTGCGTAAAGATTCTCCCGGCCACGGTGCATCAGGTACACTCGCCCTGTTTTAACATTTTCCTCTCATTGTTTTTTAGGGAACCGACGGTCAATGACGTTACAGCACGCACTGTTTTCTTTTAACGGCCGCCTGGGCCGCCGCGATTTTTGGCTCTGGATGATCAGCTGGCTGGTTCTGATGGCCGCCGATTTCTTCTTTGCCGCACAGCTATGGATTACCTATCAGACCGCGGGTTTCGCGCTGGTCGTCCTGTTGTGGCCAACGGCGGCGGTGCTGGTGAAAAGGTTACATGACCGCAATAAGTCGGCCTGGTGGGCGTTGTTGTTTGTGCTGGCGTGGATGCTGGTGGCCGGAAACTGGGCGGCGGCGATGCCGCAGACGTGGAGCTGGGTATTAGGACGGCTGGCGCCTTCGGTGATTTTCATCATGCTGATTATCGACTGCGGTGCCTTTGTTGGTACGCCGGGCACAAATCGTTTTGGCCCGGAACCGGAAGACGTCAGATTTAAATCCGCATAAATCGCGCTTACCAGTAGTGCTCACTGGTCATATGGCCCGGTTTGCGTTTGAGATGTTTACGCATGCCGTGCAAGTCTTTCAGAACCTGCTGGGTATCGCGAACCATCTGCGGGTTCCCGCAAAGCATGATGTGGCTGTCGTCCGCGTTAATCTTCAGGCCGACAGCCCCTTCCAGCGTGCCGTTTTCAATCAGCGCCGGAACACGCCCGGTCAGCGAGCCTGAAATTTCCTCACGGCTGACGACGGTCTGAATGTGCAGTTTGCCCTCATAACGGCGCTGTAATTGCTGCATCAGTGGTAAATAGCTGAGATCGGCGGCAAAGCGCGCAGCGTGGACCAGCACGATATTTTTAAAACGCTCAAGACCCATCCCTTCCTGCAAAATCGAAAGATAAGGCCCGATAGCGGTGCCGGTTGCCAGCATCCACAGGGTGTCGCACTCGGGAACTTCATCAATCACGAAAAAACCGGCAGCTTCTTTGGTGACATGAATTTCGTCACCGGGCTGCATCACGTGCAGGCGCGGGCTGAGTTTTCCTTCCGGCACGTTGACCAGATAAAACTCCAGATCTGCGCTGGAAGGCGGATTGACGTAGGAATATGCACGCTGAACCCGCTCACCGTCGATTTCCAGAGAGAGTTTGGCAAACTGGCCTGCGGTAAAAGAGTCGACTGGCGCGTTGACCGTGATGCTGAACAAATTGTCCGTCCAGTGCTCAACTTTTTTGATTTTTCCCGTCACCCAATCAGCCATAAAAACTCCCGTCGTTTCTGATTTCGTCATGCATAGCGAATTTATGCGCTGATTTTATTTCAAAATTTTCGGATCCCTTATCGGTTAAATGTTATCAGCCTGTTCTGCGGCCGTTAGCCGGTATCGATTTCTGTACAGTCTGCGTTACAGATCTGGCTCCTGCCGCTGCCAGCAAAATAACAGGAGAGTTTGCCGCACCCCTCGCTTATTCATCTGAATTTGTTAACTTATGCGCCGCCGTATTATCGGCGGTTTTACTGGTTATTTGTTCTGCACTTTTCCTACTCCATCTGATAACGAACTGAAAAATGAAAAATCTGGAAAATATTCACCTGCTTGTGATGCTGATATTGCTGGTGGCGGTCGGTCAGATGGCGCAGACCATTTATGTGCCGAACATCGCGGATATGGCGACCAGCCTGGCCGTCAAACCGGGGGCAGTGCAGCGCGTTATGGCCGCTTATTTGCTGACCTACGGCGGCTCGCAGCTGATTTACGGCCCGTTGTCCGACAACGTTGGGCGCAAACCGGTGATCCTCACCGGTCTGATGATTTTCCTGATTGGTGCGGCGGGCGCGATGATGTCGTCCAGCCTGAACATGCTGATTGCCGCCAGCGCCGTGCAGGGGCTTGGCACCGGCGTAGCGGGCGTGATGGCGAGAACCATGCCGCGTGACTTATACAGCGGCGGTGCTTTGCGCCACGCCAACAGTTTGCTGAACATGGGAATTCTGGTCAGCCCGCTGTTAGCGCCAGTTATCGGTGGTGCGCTGGCCGCGTGGTTAGGCTGGCGGGCGAGTTTCGGTTTCTTACTGATTTTGTGTGCAGGCGTTGCGTTTTCCATGTACCGCTGGTTGCCGGAAACCCGCCCGGAATTTACCGCTGAACATCCGCCGCGCAAAATGCTCAGCAGCCTGCGTTTGTTGCTGGCAGACGCCAATTTCAGCCGTTATCTGGTGATGCTGGTGGGCGCGCTGGCGGGCGTGGCGGTCTTTGAAGCCAGCTGCGGCGTGCTGATGGGCGGCGTATTGGGGCTGAGCGGCGTAATGGTCAGCATTCTGTTTATCCTGCCGATCCCTGCCGCATTCTTTGGTGCCTGGTATGCCGGGCGCACGGAGAAAAGTTTCCAGCAACTGATGTGGCATTCGGTCATCAGCTGTCTGCTGGCGGGGCTACTGATGTGGATCCCGGGCTGGCTGGGCATCATGAATATCTGGACGCTGATCGTGCCTGCGTCTTTGTTCTTCTTCGGCGCGGGGATGTTATTCCCGCTGGCGACGACCGGCGCGATGGAGCCTTTCCCGTATCTGGCGGGTGCGGCAGGGGCACTGGTGGGCGGTTTGCAAAATATGGGATCCGGCCTGGTGGCGTGGATGTCAGCAATGTTGCCGCAAACCGGTCAGTTCAGTCTTGGCCTGCTGATGTTTGCGATGGCTGTGCTGATTTTGCTGTGCTGGTGGCCGATGTCGAACCGCAGTCAGCATGAAGGGCATGCGGCTTAACGTTTTGTTTTACATTAAAAAAGGCAGGGCGAAAAACCCTGCCTTTTTGATGACCGGAAGGGCGCGAATCAGATAATGAATTCGTGCAGCGCGGCGTCTTTGCGGTCGAGATAATGCGTCGAACGGATGCGGCGGATGGTGCGGGATTTTCCACGAATCAGCAGTGTTTCGGTCGTCGCCATATTTCCCTGACGGCTGATGCCTTCCAGCAGATCGCCTTTGGTAATCCCGGTCGCGGAGAAAATCACGTTGTCGTTGCGCGCCATATCATCGAGCAACAGCACTTTCCCGGCTTCAATCCCCATCGCTTTACAGCGCGCCAGCTCTTCTTCGCCAATCCGGCGGTTTTCCGGCGTATCCCCTTTGACGTCATGACGCGCCAGTAATCGCCCCTGCATATCGCCATCCAGCGCGCGGATAACGGCCGCAGAAATCACGCCTTCAGGCGCGCCGCCAATTCCGTAAAGCACATCAACCTCACTTTCCGGCATGCAGGTCAGAATGGTTGCTGCGACGTCACCGTCCGGGAACGCAAAGACGCGGACACCGGCGGCCAGCATTTCACGGATTGCGTCGTCATGACGCGGTTTTGCCAGCACGGCGACGGTCAGTTCGGTCAGCGGTTTGTTCAGCGCTTTGGCAATATTCGCCAGATTTTCTGCCAGCGTCAGGTTCAGATTAATCGCGCCTTTCGCGCCAGGACCGACGGCGATTTTCTCCATGTACATGTCAGGGGCGTTGAGGAAAGAACCCTGATCGCCCACCGCCAGCACAGCCAGCGCGTTGGACTGACCCATTGCGGTCATGCGCGTACCTTCAATCGGATCCACCGCGATATCGACCGCGTCGCCGTTGCCGGTACCGACTTTTTCACCGATATACAGCATCGGTGCTTCATCGATTTCACCTTCGCCAATCACAATCGTGCCATCGATATCGACTTTATTGAGCATGATGCGCATGGACTGCACGGCGGCGTTATCGGCGAGGTTTTTATCCCCACGGCCCAGCCATTTATAACCGGCGAGCGCGGCAGCTTCGGTCACGCGGGAGAACTCGATTGCTAATTCACGTTTCATTGGAAAACCTGTTGGAAGAAAAGAAAGAGTTCGGTGAGGCAAGGCTCATCTGTGCCGCAGATTTTAGCACAGTGGGAAGGACGCATAAAAAAACTCCCCGGATGGGGAGTTTCATAAAAGGTGTTGGCGTAAAACTGACGGGCTTATTCGTCGTGATCTTCCCACGAACGAACGCGTGCCACCGCTTTCTGCCAGCCTTTATAGCGGACATTACGTTCCGTCGTTTCAATACTTGGGCGGAATTCACGTTCGATAGTGGCTTTGCTGCGGACTTCTTCCAGATCGTTCCAGAAACCGACGGCCAGACCTGCGAGGAAAGCAGAACCCAGCGCGGTTACTTCCAGCACTTCAGGACGCTCAACGCGGGTACCCAAAATGTCGGACTGGAATTGCATCAGGAAGTTGTTGGCAACCGCGCCGCCGTCCACGCGCAAGGATTGCAGACGGGCACCGGAATCGGCCTGCATGGCATCCAGTACGTCGCGGGTCTGGTAAGCAATAGACTCCAGCGTTGCGCGGATGATGTGGTTGCTGTTTGCACCACGGCTCAGACCGAAGATTGCGCCACGGGCATACGGGTCCCAGTAAGGGGCGCCGAGGCCAGTGAAAGCAGGCACCACGTACACGCCGTTAGTGTCTTTCACTTTCATCGCAAAATATTCGGAGTCAGTCGCATCGCTGATCAGTTTCAGCTCATCACGCAGCCACTGAATAGATGCGCCACCGACGAACACGGCACCTTCCAGCGCGTAGTTTACTTCGCCACGCGGGCCGCAGGCGATGGTGGTCAGCAGACCATTTTTCGATGCAACAACTTCAGTACCAGTGTTCATCAGCAGGAAGCAGCCGGTGCCGTAGGTGTTTTTCGCCATACCCGGTTGCACGCACAGTTGGCCGTAAAGCGCCGCCTGCTGGTCACCCGCAATACCGGCGATTGGAATACGCGTACCGCCTTTACCACCAATGTTGGTCTGGCCGTAAATTTCTGAGGAAGGACGGACTTCCGGCAGCATTTCACGCGGAATATCCAGCGCTTCGAGCATGCGTTCATCCCATTTCAAATCACGGATGTTGAACAGCATGGTACGTGATGCGTTGGTGTAATCCGTCACGTGAACGCGTCCCTGAGTCATTTTCCAGACCAGCCAGGTATCGACAGTCCCGAACAGCAGTTCGCCGCGTTTTGCACGTTCACGGGAGCCTTCGACGTTATCGAGGATCCATTTCAGTTTGGTGCCGGAGAAGTACGGGTCAACCACCAGGCCGGTGTTGTGACGGATGTACTCTTCCATCCCGTCTTTTTTCAGCTTTTCGCAGATATCAGCAGTACGACGGCATTGCCACACAATCGCGTTATAAATCGGCTTGCCGGTTTCTTTTTCCCACACGATGGTGGTTTCACGCTGGTTGGTGATACCGATACCGGCGATCTGATCGGAATTGATGTCGGCTTTAGCCAGCACTTCAACCAGTACCGAGCTTTGCGATGACCAGATTTCCATCGGATCATGCTCAACCCAGCCAGATTTAGGGTAGATCTGGGTAAATTCACGCTGAGAAACGCTGATGATGTTGGCATCGTGATCCAGCACTACTGCGCGTGAGCTGGTCGTACCCTGATCGAGTGCGACAATGTATTTTTTTTCGTGAGTCGTATCTGCTGACATAATTTTCATCCTGCAAATGAGTAAGCTGTGGAACAGTTTAGCCGATCAGGCCTTGCGCTGTTTGGTTGGCTGTGACGCTTTGTCAGCCGCTGTTTCGTTAATCTGGTGTGGCAGATGACGACTAATCAATGCTTTATAGCCGACCGCACCCAGACAAGCACCCAGCAGTGGGCCAAAAATCGGTACCAGGAAGTAAGGGATATCGCGGGCGCCGGTGAAGGCCACTTTGCCCCAGCCTGCGAAGTAAGCGAACAGTTTCGGTCCGAAATCACGCGCCGGGTTCAGTGCGAATCCGGTCAGTGGCCCCATGGATGCACCGATAACTGCAATCAGAATACCGATCAGCAGCGGAGCCAGCGGGCCGCGCGGCAGGCCATTGCCATCATCGGTCAGGCCGAGGATCAGCGACATCAGAACGGCGGTGATCACGGTTTCAACCAGGAACGCCTGCAATACGCTGATGTGCGGGTTTGGATACGTAGAGAAGATACCGGCAAGGCTCAGACTGTCTACGCTACCGCGTACCATATTGTGAGTTTGCTCGAAATCGTAAAACAGATTGTAGTAAAGGCCGTAAACCAGCGCGGCGGCACAGAAGGCGCCTGCGACCTGCGCGATGATGTAAGGCAGAACTTTGCGTCCTTCAAAGTTTGCAAACAAACATAGCGCGACGGTGACAGCCGGGTTCAGGTGTGCGCCTGAAATCGCCGCAGTCAGGTAAATGGCCATGGCCACACCGAAACCCCAGACGATACTGATTTCCCACTGGCCAAAGGATGCTCCGGCAAGCTTCAATGCAGCAACACAGCCTGCACCGAAGAAAATGATAAGCCCGGTACCCAGAAACTCAGCGATGCACTGACCTTTTAATGTGGAACTCATGGTTTGGCTCATAGTTTGATCCTGCTAAGGATGATGTTAATGATTGGTTATAGTTTTTCTGTTATGTCGTACGTGAACGTAATCGGATTTTGACGTTCATCATTAAATGAGAACGTAATGTGAATTTATCGTTAACGAGCATAAACGAGAAATAGCGAAATCAAATTTTGTGTGTCGTGTCATAAAAATGAGCGATTTCGCGTATTCTCAGGCTATCGCGCGCGGCAAAAAGGCCACGATTTAACAATTCTCGCGCCGCGTTGGGTGAAACGAACATAACAACAGGCCGGATAAGGTTATTCGGTATTAAGGGGGATTTCTGGTGAGTGACGCTGCTTTTTAAGCATTTCCTGATACCCGGCGCTGTAAAATTGCAACAGACTGCGTGCAGGAAGGGGTTCTTGCTAGACAGGGCAAAGCTGGCTACATACAATCACCCGGTAAGACACCCGCTGGTTTTACAAGACTTTGGCGTAATTCAGACCCGGATTTGGTTTGAATTCGTTATCAAAATCGACGGAGTGCAGGAATTCTTGAGCCGTGTCCGGATGATGCGGCAGAACATAAGATGTGCGCCTTGCGAACATAAGGGGACCGAAAAATGTCATTTGAAGTATTTGAGAAATTAGAAGCTAAAGTTCAGCAAGCGATCGATACCATTACTCTTTTGCAGATGGAAATCGAAGAACTGAAAGAACAAAACAATACCCTGTCTCAGGAAGTTCAGCAGGCGAGTGGTAATCATGAGTCGCTGGTGCGTGAAAATGCACAGCTGAAAGAAGAACAGCACGTGTGGCAGGATCGTCTGCGTGCATTGCTGGGAAAAATGGAAGAAGTCTGATGACTTCGGCCTGAAAATAAAAAAGGACGCCACGGCGTCCTTTTTTGTTGCTGAAACCGCAAGGTTATTCGATGTCGAGCGGGTCTTCTGACAGCACGATACCGGTGTTGTCGGCATAAAGATGGTCACCGGAGAAGAAGGTGACACCGCCGAAATTGACACGAATGTCGCTTTCGCCAATCCCTTCACTGCCTGCGCCCGCCGGAATCGCTGCCATCGCCTGAATGCCGATATCCAGTTCTTCCAGATCGTCTACCTGACGAACCGCACCGTAAATCACAATGCCTTCCCATTCGTTTTGCAACGCCAGGCGTGCCAGACCGGCATCCAGCAATGCGCGACGAACGGAGCCACCGCCATCGACCAGCAGTACGCGACCACGGCCATTTTCTTCCAGCAAGTCATAAAGCAAGCCATTGTCTTCGAAACACTTCACTGTCGTGATTTGCCCGCCAAATGAAGTACGGCCACCAAAGTTGGAGAACAGGGGTTCGACGACATTCACTTCTTCATGGTAGATGTCGCAAAGTTCGGAAGTATCGTATTTCATAGGATTTCATCTGGTTGCTGCATGAGTGTTCAGTATATCCCTTTCGGGCGGATGTTGGCAAAATCATCAATTGTTAAATGTGAAAAGCGGCCCGATAAACGCACATCAGGCCACTTTTATTCAATTGAGTAACAGACCCACCGCAAACAACACGTTAGTCAGTAACGCCGTTTTCACCATATGTTCGAGCAGCGGACGCACTTCCAAAGATGTTTTGGACTTTCTCACGCGGATGACGTGAGTCACCAGCATCGGTACGGCCAGAATAAATAACCAGCCGGTCCAGTGGTGCAAATACACGGCGGAAAAAATGGCCAGGCATAGCGTGGCGGCGGCCAAAATAAACGTGTGATAATTGCGGGCATTCACCGGCCCGAGGCGAACCGCCAGCGTGTTTTTGCCGTTGGCGCGATCGGTTTCGATATCGCGCAAATTGTTGATATTCAGCACCGCCGTCGAGAGCAATCCCGTCGCGGTGGCCGGCAGCATCACAATCCAGTCAAAATATCCCGCCTGCAAATAGAATGTCCCGGCGACGCTGATCCAGCCAAAGAAAATCAAAACGGAAATATCACCCAGCCCCATATAACCGTAAGGGCGTGTGCCGACGGTATATGTGATGGCCGCGCCAATCGAGAGAAGGCCGAGGATCACAAAGCCCACGACATCGCTCGGTTTGTGGCAGGCGACAGCGATAAGCGCGATACCGCAAACGAGCGTCAGGGCGATGGTCAGGATAATCGCGCGCTTCATCTGTGCGGCGGTAATCATCCCTTTTTGCATCCCGCGCAACGGCCCGACGCGATCGGGCGTATCACTGCCTTTTTCGGCATCGCCATAATCATTGGCCAGATTAGACAGGATTTGCAGACAACCCGCCGTCAGCAATGCCAGCAGCGCGATGAGCGGATGGAAAACGCCTTGCAGGCTGGCAATCGCCGAACCCATGACAATTGAGGCAAAAGCCAGAGGCAGCGTTTTAGGACGCAGGCTTTCAAGCCATGCGCGGGCAGGCGTGGTCGGGGTGCAGGGAGTCATTGTGCTCATAGGTGATTTCGCTCAGGTGAACAGTCAGTCCGAAATCTAAAAAAAATCAGGGAGGCAAACGCCTCCCTGAAGATCACTTTCGGAACGTATGAGCAAATTATAAGATAAAACGGCTCAGATCTTCATCAGCTACCAGCTGATCAAGGTGGCTTCTAACATAATCTGCATCAATGTTTATGGAGATACCGTTGCTTTCGCTGGCGTCGTAAGAAATATCTTCCATCAGGCGCTCCAGAACCGTGTGCAGACGACGTGCGCCAATGTTCTCGGTGGTTTCGTTCACCTGCCATGCCGCTTCCGCGATACGACGGATGCCGTCAGCCGTGAAATCAATGGTCACACCTTCGGTCGCCATCAATGCTTTGTACTGATGAGTCAGGGATGCACTTGGCTCAGTCAGAATACGTTCGAAGTCTTCAGTCGACAGCGCCTGTAGCTCAACGCGGATTGGCAGACGACCCTGCAATTCCGGGATCAGGTCTGACGGGCTGGCCGTCTGGAACGCGCCGGAAGCGATAAACAGAATGTGGTCCGTTTTCACCATGCCGTGTTTAGTGGAAACGGTACAACCTTCCACCAGTGGCAGGAGATCGCGCTGAACGCCTTCGCGTGACACATCCGGGCCTGAGCTCTGGCCGCGTTTACAGATTTTGTCGATCTCATCGATGAACACGATGCCATGCTGTTCAACGGCTTCAATCGCCTGTTCTTTCAGCTCTTCCGGGTTCACCAGTTTCGCCGCTTCTTCTTCAACCAGCAGCTTGTAAGCTTCTTTGATTTTCAGTTTGCGCGGTTTCTGCTTCTGTCCGGCCATGTTCTGGAACATGGATTGCAGCTGGTTGGTCATCTCTTCCATGCCCGGAGGGGACATGATTTCAACGCCAACTGGCGCAGCCGCCAGATTGATTTCGATTTCTTTGTCGTCGAGCTGGCCTTCACGCAATTTCTTGCGGAAGTTCTGGCGTGCGGCAGAAGGCTCATGCGCTTCGTCAGCCTGGCCCCAGTTATTTTTCGCCGGCGGGATCAGCACATCGAGAATACGTTCTTCGGCCATTTCTTCGGCGCGGAAGCGGTTCTTATCGATGGATTGCAGACGGACCATTTTCACGGCGGCATCGGTCAGATCACGGATAATTGAATCCACTTCCTTCCCGACGTAGCCCACTTCGGTGAACTTGGTTGCTTCGACTTTGATGAACGGCGCGTTAGCCAGTTTGGCCAGACGACGGGCGATTTCGGTTTTACCGACACCGGTCGGGCCGATCATCAGAATATTTTTTGGGGTGACTTCGTGGCGCAGCGCTTCATCAAGCTGCATACGGCGCCAGCGGTTACGCAGGGCGATCGCGACAGCGCGTTTCGCTTTATCCTGACCAATGATGTAGCTGTCTAACTCGCTGACAATCTCGCGCGGGGTCATCTCAGACATAATTTTCGATCCTTACGCTTTAGAAGACAATTCTTCGATGGTGTGGAATTGGTTGGTGTAGATGCAGATATCACCCGCAATACTCAGCGATTTTTCCACGATATCGCGTGCGCCAAGCTCTGAGTTTTCCAGCAAAGCACGGGCAGCGGCCTGGGCATACGGGCCACCGGAACCAATCGCGATCAGGTCGTTTTCAGGCTGGATGACGTCGCCGTTACCACTGATAATCAGCGAGGCATTTTCATCCGCAACGGCCAGCAGCGCTTCGAGACGGCGCAGCATACGGTCGGTACGCCAGTCTTTAGCCAGCTCAACGGCGGCTTTTACCAGATGACCCTGATGCATTTCCAGTTTGCGTTCGAACAGCTCAAACAGCGTGAAGGCGTCAGCGGTACCGCCAGCAAAACCAGCGATCACTTTGTCGTTGTACAGGCGACGTACTTTCTTGACGTTGCCCTTCATGACGGTATTTCCCAATGTGGCCTGGCCATCACCACCGATAACGACCTTGCCGTTGCGGCGTACACTTACAATTGTTGTCACGAGCGGTTCCTCGTTGCAGACGGAAAAGATCCCCGCAGGCTTGTGGGACACTTTGCGTGTCTCACAAACTTACGGGGCATATTGAAAGTATAGATTGGGGAAGGATTACGGGTTTTCAACCCCCGGTTGCGAGGGGAATGCAACCGGAGATGCCTGCGCTCTTCAGGCGGGATAAGGTGCTGTCTGCACCGGAGCGATTGTTGTATGGGCCAATCACGACACGATTCCAGCCGCCGCCGGTGGTGATTCGACCTTCAAATCCTTCGAATGCCAGCTTGGCGCGCTGGGATTCCGCCTGATCGGCACCTTTGAACGAACCGCACTGCACCATAAAGCGCTGGGTTTTTTCCTGCTCTTTCGGTTTCTCTGGCGCAGCCTGTGTGATGGCGGCCGGCTGCTGTGCTTTCGGTTGTTCTTTCGGCACTTCCCGGACCGGTTCTTTCACCTGTGGCTTAGGTTTTGGCTGAACAGGCTGAGTTTGTACCTGAGCCTGCGGCGCGCGTACTGGCTGCGTTTGCGGCGTGTACGTTGGCTGCTGAACCTGACGCGGCTGTGTCTGCACCGGCTGCTGCTGGGCATAAGTCGGCTGCTGTTGCTGAACCTGGCGCTGCGTTTGTGCCGGACGCGTGGCGACCTGACTTGGGTCGTTATACGGCACTTCAGACAGCTGTGTTGGCGTCTGGCGCATATCGGCCTGCATTTGTTCGAGAAGCTGCCGTTGTTCCGGCGTCAGCTGAGTTTTGGATTCAACCTGACCGCCTGCCGTCGGTTCTGTCGGCGTGGTGACGCCCATCTGACGGTTTTCCAGTTCCTTGATATAACGCCAGCGCTCTTCAGGCTTCGGCGGTAATCCGTTACCCGTACGAACAGCATGCGTCGGCAGTACCGCCGCTTCTTCATGTTTATTGTGCGCAATAAAATAGAGGCCACCGACAAACACCACCAGTACCGCAACGGCTAACACCACCATGGTTTTGGAGATCGTTGGGGAACTGCGTTTTTTACTCCGGCTGGTACTTTTCCGCCGCGCTCCTGAGCGCCCACGGCTTACATAGTCTCTTTGTGCCACTATCGTTTCGCTGTGTCGTGATGAATGAAGAAGTGCGTCATGTTACTTAACCCTGCATATATAACAAATCAAAAACTGACTCACGCTTTCGGGGCGGCCGTGCTTTCGCGGACGACCAGCTCACTATCAAGCAGAAGCGAACCGTTTTGTACCGGATTTCCCTGTAACTGCTCAAGTAATAATAACATAGCCTGACGGCCAAGCTGGAATCTTGGCTGCGCGACGGTGGTCAGCGGAGGATCGGTAAACTGGCTGGCTTTGATGTCATCGAAGCCGACAACCGATAAATCCTGCGGAATACGCAAACCCATTTTCTTCGCCTGGAACATCGCGCCAATCGCCATAATGTCGTTATGGCAGAAGATGGCCGTTGGCGGAGAAGGCAGCGCCATCAGTTCGCTGACCGCCCGCGCGCCGGATTCGTAGGTAAAATCGCCCTGAGCGGTTAATGCATTTTCGACGCTGATCCCGTTGCGGCGCAGCGCCTGCACATAACCTTGCGAGCGATACTGGCAAAGCGGCATATGTTTCGGCCCTTCGATACAGGCAATGCGCTGGTGGCCCAGATTCAGCAGATAATGCACCGCTTCAAACGCGGCAGTCAGGTTATCGATATGAACTGTCGGCAGTTCCAGTTCGGGCGCAAATTCATTGGCCATCACCATCGGTGGCAGGTTGCGTTGTTCTTCTTTACTGGCATCGAAAGGTAAATCGGAACCGAGCAGCAACATGCCATCAATCTGTTTGGTGATGATCAGATTGATAAAGGTTTTTTCCTGCTGGTTTTGCTGAGCGCAGTCGCCAATCAGCACCAGATAACCGCTTTCGGCGGCGGTGTGTTCGATCCCTTTGATCAGATCGGCAAAAAACGGATCGCAGATGTCCGGGACGATCACCAGAATGGTTCGCGATTCGTTGCGCTTCAGGTTTCGGGACAAAGCATGAGGAGAATACCCTACGGCCATCACCGCCTGATCGACCTTCTGACGGGTAGAGGCGGAAACTTTCTCCGGGTTCATTAACGCGCGGGATACCGTTGCTGTTGAAACGCCTGCCTGTTCTGCCACATCTTTCATTGTCGCGGCGGGTAATTCTTTCTTGTGATCCAACGCATCTCTCCTTGCAACAGCATCAAACTGACACAACAACATCCACATTCCTCACCTGGCTACCCATGCTGTGTAGCTCATCACATTCTAAACAGAATGTGAGTAGGATTTGTTACCTAATTTGCATTAAAAGTGTGATGCAGATGCTTTTTTCGATCCATCACGCAGAAATCCTGACTATTTATGCGGATTAGCTATCGATCGGATCGACATCCAGCGTCCATTTCACTTTTTTAGCCTGCGGCAGGCTGGCAATCAGCGGCTGAGAACTTTTGATCAGATGCTGCAAAACGCGGCGGGAAGGATGCTGCAATAACAGCTGCCAGCGGAAACGTCCGTTACGCTTGGCCGCCAGAGCGGGCACCGGCCCTAAAATCCACAACGAATCATCTTTCAGCGGGCTGGATTCCAGCAGATTACGCAACTGTTGCAGGAACAGCGCCGACTGCTGATTATCGTGGTCTTCTGAGCGGATCATAATGTGGCTGGTGTAAGGCGGCAGAAAGACGCTCTTGCGCTCGGCAAGCGTCTGTTTTGCGAATTCGTCGTAGCCTTGCTGCAACAGAACCTGCAACAGCGGATGTTCTGGGTGATGCGTTTGCAGAACCACTTCACCTTGTTTACCTGCACGACCGGCACGGCCTGAAACCTGAGTATAAAGCTGGGCAAAACGTTCTGCTGAACGGAAATCCGCCGAGAACAGCGCGCCGTCAACGTCCAGCAGCGAGACCAGCGTGACATCCGGGAAATGATGGCCTTTCGCCAGCATTTGCGTGCCGATAAGAATACGTGCGCCACCGCGATGGACTTCATTAAGATGCTGTTCCAGCGAGCCTTTGCGGCTGGTGGTGTCGCGGTCAATGCGGGTGATTGGCGTATCGGGAAACAGCGGCGCCAGCTCGTTTTCCAGCTGCTCGGTGCCGACGCCAACTGACACCAGTTGCGTCGATCCGCAATGCGGACACTGATGCGGCACGGCACGCTGGCTGTCGCAATGGTGGCAACGTAGCTGGCGCTGATTCTGGTGCAGCGTGTAATAGTGATCGCAGCGCTGACATTCAGCAATCCATCCACATTCGTGGCAGAGCAGGGCAGGTGCATAGCCGCGGCGGTTGAGGAACAGCATGACCTGATTGTCGGCTTTAAGATGTTCCTGCATGCGCTGAATCAGTGGCTGGGAAAGCCCGACTTTCAGCTGCAACCCTTTTAAATCCAGCAAATTCTGCCGCGCGAGTTTGGCGTTACCGGCGCGCTTGGTCAGCTTCAGCTGGCGATATTTTCCCAGTTCCACGTTGTGCAGCGTTTCCAGCGCAGGCGTTGCCGAGCCCATAATAATGGGAATGTTTTCCGCGTGGGCGCGATACACCGCGAGATCCCGCGCGTGATAACGCCAGCCTTCCTGCTGCTTATAAGAGCTGTCGTGTTCTTCATCGATAATGATGACGCCCAGACGCGCAAACGGTGTGAACAACGATGAGCGCGTGCCGATCACAATTCCGGCTTCACCATTACGCGCCCGCAGCCACACGGAAAGCCGCTCGCTGTCGTTGAGACCGGAATGCAAGACATCGACCGGCGCGCTGAAACGTTCGCGAAAACGCGCGATGGTCTGCGGCGTCAGGCCGATTTCCGGCACCATCACCAGCGCCTGACGGCCCTGCGCGAGAATATTTTCCAGCACGCTCAGATAAACTTCGGTTTTACCCGAACCGGTTACACCGGCCAGCAGCCAGGCGGAAAACTGCTGATCTTCACTGCGGATGGCACCGACGGCGGTGGCCTGTTCGGTATTCAGTCGCAGGCGTTCGCCCACGACGGAGAAATCTTTGCGCCAGTCTTGTGTGGCAGGTGCGATGCTGCGTAAATCCGTCAGCCCTTTCGCCCGCAGTGCCTGCAAGGCGGTATCGGTCAGATCGAGGTCAGCAACCTGATGGCGATATAGCGGTTTTTGGATCAGTGCCGCCATTGCCTGTTGCTGTTTCGGCGCACGTTTCAGGCTGTCGAGCGGCGTGGCGCGCCCCTGTTCGGTGGCAAACCATTGCCAGAGCGGCGTCAGTTCAGCGGGTTTCCCCTGACGTAACAACACCGGCAGCGCGTGAAACAACACTTCGCCAATCGGGAAATGATAATAGTCGGCAGCCCAGAGCAGGATGCGCCACAGATCGGGCGTGAACAGGCTGGAAGAGTCGAGGACTTCACGCACGGGTTTCAGCTTATCCAGGCCAAATTCGCTCGAGTCGCTGACGCGCGTGACAATGCCAATAGCGTCGCGTTTACCGAAAGGCACACTGACCCGACAACCCTGAGAAACCTGCAATCCAGGCGGCAGGAGGTAATCGAAAGTACGGGCAAGTGGAACAGGTAACGCGACGTGGGCAACAGGCATTGTGGGTCCAGACTATAAAAAAATGACGAGATAGTGTACACTGTGTCCTTCGAAATGCATGAACATCATTGCGCGGTTCTCAGAGATTCTGTATGATTCGCCGCCTTTGGTGCATTTCGCACTCAAAGCCTATCATCCACTACGCGTGGTGTCTGACAGAACAGGGTTGGATAGCGACGCGGCCTTAAGAAGAGGTTTTCCATGAAAAAAGGTATTCACCCTAAATATGTAGAAGTTACTGCATCTTGCTCATGCGGTAACGTAATCAAAACTCACTCAACTGTGGGTCACGATCTGAACCTGGACGTTTGTGGCGAATGCCACCCGTTCTACACTGGTAAGCAACGTGAAGTGGCTACCGGTGGCCGCGTTGACCGCTTCAACAAGCGTTTCAGCGTTCCAAGCAGCAAATAAGCTACGCTTGAGAGCAAAAAAAGGCGCCTTTGGCGCCTTTTTTGTTGCCTGTCGTTTCACTTCCCGCCAGACAAAACCTTCAGTGATTCAGAACGTTCTATTGATCGCCCGCTCGCCAAAAGCCCGCACAATGAATTGCACGGGGCTGTCAGAAAATCTCAGCGTTTCTCAATATTCCCAGGTATCAGGATCAACACCCAGTTCACGCATCAGGATCTTCGCCGCTTCCGGGATTTCGTCACTGCGTTCTTTACGCAGGTCTTCGTCATTCGGCAAAGGCTGACCGGTGAACGCATGCAGGAAAGCTTCACACAATAATTCACTGTTAGTCGCATGACGCAGGTTATTCACCTGACGACGGGTGCGTTCATCGGTGAGAATTTTCAGGACTTTCAGCGGAATGGATACCGTGATTTTCTTAACTTGCTCACTTTTCTTACCGTGTTCAGCGTAAGGGCTGACATATTCGCCGTTCCACTCAGCCATGGGACACCTTAAATTTATCAAAAAATAAAATACTGAAAACCGCGTGATTATGCCCGATTTTCACTGTTCTCACTAAATAAATGTCGTCATTTTACAGGGATATCTCACGATTTGCCCTGCGGCATTGTTCATTTTGTCGCCTTGCGCTTAACTGCTTCACGCAACGGATCTGCCGGACATCTTCATTAACGTCATAATTTTAGCGGGTATTGCTCTGTTGCTCAATCTATACGCAAAGAAGTTTAGATGTCCAGATGTATTGACGTCTATAATTCCGGGCGTTACTCTTTACACCCTCATCCTCCGCATTTCGTCAGGAAGAAACGACTATGACGCACAAGCAAGCCACCATTGCCGTGGGCAGTGGCCTGAACAATGATCAGCAATATGGTTGTGTAGTTCCGCCTATCGCCCTTTCCAGCACTTACAACTTTGAAGATTTCAATCAGCCGAGAGCCCATGACTATTCACGTCGCGGAAATCCGACGCGTGATATCGCTCAGCGTGCGCTGGCCGATCTGGAAGGCGGAGCGGGCGCGGTGCTCACCAGCAGCGGGATGTCCGCAATCCATCTGGTGTGTACGGTGTTTCTCAAACCTGGCGATTTACTGGTTGCGCCGCACGATTGCTACGGCGGCAGCTACCGTCTGTTCGACAGCCTGAGCAAGCGCGGTGCGTACCGCGTGCTGTTTGTCGATCAGGGTGACCCGCAGGCGCTGGCCGAAGCGTTGAAGGAAAAACCAAAACTGGTGCTGATTGAATCCCCAAGCAACCCGCTGCTGCGCGTGGTCGATATCGAGGCGATTTGCGCGGCGTCTCACGCGGCTGGCGCACTGACCGTGGTGGATAACACGTTCCTGAGCCCGGCGTTGCAAAACCCGCTGAAGCTGGGGGCGGATTTAGTTGTACATTCCTGTACGAAATATCTGAATGGGCATTCTGATGTGGTCGCCGGTACGGTAATATCTAAGACCGCAGAGCATGCAACTGAACTGGCGTGGTGGGCGAACAATATCGGTGTAACCGCCGCGGCGTTTGACAGCTATCTGCTGTTGCGTGGCCTGCGCACGCTGACGGTTCGCGTAAAACAACAGCAGGAAAATGCGCTGGCGATTGTGGCGTATTTGCAAAAACAGTCGCAGGTCAAAAAGCTGTATCATCCGTCGCTGCCGGAAAACCAGGGGCATGAAATTGCCCGCCGTCAGCAACGTGGCTTCGGGGCCATGATCAGTTTTGAATTTAACGGAGATGAAGCGCAGCTGCGTCATTTCCTGAAAGAATTGAAGTTATTTACCCTCGCAGAATCACTGGGAGGCGTCGAAAGCCTGATTTCTCATACGGCAACCATGACACACGCTGGCATGGCGCCGGAAGCGCGTAAAGCCGCCGGGATTTCTGACAGCTTGCTCCGTATTTCTGTAGGTCTTGAAGACAGCGAAGATTTGATTGCTGATCTGGAACACGCATTCCAGTCAGTGGCAACGAGGTAAGTATGAATGCAATAGCGGTTGCAGCGCCGGCGGGAAGCCGGCAGTTGCACAAATTTGGTGGCAGCAGCCTGGCTGACGTGAAATGTTATCTGCGCGTCGCAGGTATTATGGCTGAGTACGCAAAGCCGGGCGACATGATGGTGGTGTCGGCGGCGGGCAGCACGACCAACCAGCTTATCAGCTGGCTGAAACTGAGCCAGACCGACCGGCTTTCCGCGCATCAGGTTCAGCAGGCCTTGCGCCGGTATCAGAGTGATTTGATTTCCGGCCTGCTTCCGCCGGAAATGGCAGAACCGCTTATTGCTTCTTTTATTCATGACCTCGAACGTCTGGCTGTTTTGCTCGATGACAAGATGACCGATGCGGTTTACGCAGAAGTCGTCGGTCATGGCGAAATCTGGTCTGCACGACTGATGTCTGCCGTATTGTGCAAAATGGAGCTGCCTGCCGCCTGGCTGGATGCGCGCGAATTTCTGCGTGCTGAACGCGCGGCTCAGCCTCAGGTGGATGAAGGGCGTTCTTATCCGCTTCTGCAACAGCTTATCGCGCAGCATCCTCAGCAATATCTGGTGGTAACCGGGTTTATCGCCCGCAGTGACGCCGGTGAAACCGTTCTGCTTGGCCGTAACGGCAGCGACTATTCCGCCACCCAGATTGGCGCACTGGCGAACGCCAGCCGCGTTACCATCTGGAGTGACGTCGCCGGGGTTTACAGCGCCGATCCCCGTAAAGTGAAAGATGCCTGCCTGTTGCCGCTGCTGCGTCTGGATGAAGCCAGTGAACTGGCGCGTCTGGCCGCACCGGTCTTGCATACCCGCACTTTGCAGCCGGTTTCCGGCAGCGATATCGATTTACAGCTGCGCTGTAGCTACAAACCGGAGCAGGGCTCGACGCGTATCGAACGCGTGCTGGCTTCCGGCACGGGCGCAAAAATTGTCACCAGCCATGATGATATTTGCCTGATCGAAATGGCTATTCCGTCTGCGCATGATTTTGCGCTGGCACAAAAAGACGTTGAGTTGCTGCTCAAGCGTGCGCAGATCAAACCGCTGTGTACCGGCGTGCATCCTGACCGCAATCTGCTGCAATTTTGCTATACCTCCGAAGTAGCGGGGAGCGCCTTGCAGGTGCTGGAAGATGCCGCATTGCCGGGGCGTCTGACGCTGCGTGAAGGGCTGGCAATGGTGGCGCTGGTCGGTGCGGGCGTGTGTAAAAACCCGCTGCACAGCCACCGTTTCTATCAGGAAATGAAAGATCAGCCGATCGAATTTATCTGGCAGTCGGAAGACGGCATCAGCCTGGTGGCGGTTCTGCGCGTCGGTCCGACCGCTCATCTGATTCAGGGGCTGCATAAAACCCTGTTCCGCGCTGAAAAACAAATTGGTCTGATGCTGTTTGGTAAAGGCAATATCGGTTCACGCTGGCTGGAACTGTTTGCCCGTGAACAAAAGAATATTTCTGCCCGCAGCGGTTTCGAATTCGTGCTGGCCGGTGTGGTAGACAGCAAACGCAGCCTGCTCAATTACGAAGGTCTGGACGCCAGCCGTGCGCTGGCCTTCTTCGACGACGAATCCCAGACGCACGACGAAGAATCGCTGTTCCTGTGGATGCGTGCGCATCCTTATGATGATCTGGTTGTGCTGGATGTCACGGCGAGCGCAGAACTGGCGGATCAGTATCTGGATTTCGCCAGCTACGGTTTCCATGTGATCAGCGCGAATAAACTGGCGGGCGCATCCGGGACGAATAAATACCGTCAGATCCGCGATGCGTTCTCTAAAACCGACAGTCACTGGTTGTACAACGCGACCGTGGGCGCGGGGTTACCGGTTAACCATACCGTGCGCGATTTACGTGACAGCGGCGACAGCATTCTGGCAATCAGCGGAATCTTCTCCGGCACGTTATCCTGGCTATTCCTGCAATTTGACGGCACGCTGCCGTTCACCGAACTGGTGGATCTGGCGTGGCAGCAGGGGCTGACAGAGCCTGATCCACGCGATGATTTATCCGGTCAGGACGTGATGCGTAAACTGGTGATCCTGGCCCGTGAAGCGGGTTATGACATCGAACCGACGCAGGTTCGTGTGGAATCTCTGGTCCCGGCTGGTTGTGAAACGGGTTCCGTCGATCAGTTCTTTGAGGACGGCGAAGCGCTGAATCAGCAAATGCTCCAGCGTCTGGAAGCTGCGCGCGAAATGGGTCTGGTGCTGCGTTACGTGGCGCGTTTCGATGCCAACGGTAAAGCGCGTGTTGGTGTTGAAGCGGTTCGTGAGGATCATCCTCTGGCCGCGTTGCTGCCGTGTGATAACGTTTTTGCCATTGAAAGCCGCTGGTATCGCGACAACCCGCTGGTCATCCGCGGGCCAGGTGCCGGGCGCGATGTTACCGCTGGCGCACTGCAATCTGACCTTAACCGGTTGACTCAGTTGCTTTAAAAACCTACACCCTTCCGGTTCCTGCCGGAAGGGTGCTTTCAGACTTTTCATCATCTTCTCCTCTGCACTTTCCCCCAACATGAAATTCCTTCAATTTGAGTGAAGATTAATCACACTCAGATGCATTTTTGCAGTTGACAGTTTTGCTCACTTCCTCCATTGTCTATCCATACGTTTAGACGTCTAGACGCTTACTATATAAGCCAATAATTAAAACGCAGTGATCCATGAGGTAGTGTTTATGAGCTTTTTCCACGCTAACCAGCGCGAGGCGCTGAATCAGAATCTGGCAGAGTTGCAGGGTCAGATTAACGTTTCTTTCGAGTTTTTCCCGCCGCGCACCAGCGAGATGGAAGATACGTTGTGGAGCTCCATCGACCGCCTCAGCAGCCTCAAGCCTAAGTTTTTGTCGGTAACCTACGGTGCTAACTCCGGCGAGCGCGACCGCACGCACAGCATCATCAAAGGCATTAAAGAGCGTACGGGTTTAGAAGCGGCTCCGCACCTGACCTGTATCGATGCCAGCCGTGACGAACTGCGCCAGATTGCGCAGGATTACTGGGAAAGCGGCATCCGTCATATCGTGGCGCTGCGCGGGGATTTACCGGCGGGCGGCGGCAAACCGGATATGTATGCAACCGATCTGGTGCATCTGCTGAAAGAAGTGGGTGATTTCGATATTTCCGTGGCGGCTTACCCGGAAGTTCACCCGGAGGCAAAAAGCGCACAGGCAGATTTGATCAACCTGAAGCGTAAAATCGACGCCGGTGCCAGCCGCGCTATTACACAATTTTTCTTCGACGTAGAAAGCTATCTGCGTTTTCGTGACCGCTGTGCGGGTCAGGGCATTGATGTTGAGATCGTGCCGGGCATTTTGCCGGTTTCCAACTTCAAACAGCTGACGCGTTTTGCCACCATGACTAACGTGCGAGTCCCGAACTGGATGAACAGTCAGTTTGAAGGGCTGGACGATGATGCGGAAACCCGCAAAATGGTCGGCGCAAATATCGCGATGGACATGGTGAAGATCCTCAGCCGCGAAGGCGTGAAGGACTTCCATTTCTACACCCTGAACCGTGCCGAAATGAGCTACGCGATTTGCCATACGCTGGGTGTTCGCCCTGACATCGCGGTTCCGGTTCGTGCGTAAGTCAATAATTTCCAGAATGCACAAAGCAAAAAACCCGCGAATTCGCGGGTTTTTCTTTGAGCTCTGCGGCTGAACTAGCCGGTGTTGCGCATACCGGCCGCAACGCCTGCGATGGTTACCATCAGGGCCTGTTCGACATTCGCATCCTGCTTGCCGTCTTTTTCCAGCTCGCGTGAACGGTGTAACAACTCAGCCTGAAGCACGTTCAGCGGATCGGTGTAGACGTTACGCAGTGCGATAGACTCAGCAATCCACGGCAAATCTTCCATCAGATGATCGTCGTTGGAAATCGCCAGCACCACTTTGATATCGCCTGCCAGCTGTTCACGCAGTTTCGCGCCCAGCGGCCACAATTCTTTTTCGACCAGACGCTGATCGTAGTATTCAGCCAGCCACAGGTCGGCTTTGGCGAACACCATTTCCAGCATACCGATACGCGTGGAGAAGAATGGCCAGTCGTGGCACATCGCTTCCAGCTCATCGCGTTTCCCGTCATCGACGACGGCCTGCAAACCGGCACCTGCGCCCAGCCAGGCTGGCAGCATCAGACGGTTTTGCGTCCAGGCGAAGATCCACGGAATCGCACGCAGACTTTCCACGCCGCCGTTGGCCTTACGTTTTGCCGGGCGTGAACCCAGCGGCAGTTTCGCCAGTTCCTGCTCCGGCGTCGCTGCGCGGAAGTAAGGCACGAAGTCTTTATTCTCACGAATATAGCCGCGGTACATTTTGCAGGAAACGTCAGACAGCTGTTCCATGATGTCCACCCAGGCTTTTTTCGGCTCTGGCGGTGGCAGCAGGTTGGCTTCCAGAATGGCGGAGGTATACAGCGCCAGACTGCTGATGGTGACTTCCGGCAGACCAAATTTGAAGCGGATCATTTCGCCCTGTTCGGTCACGCGCAGGCCACCTTTCAGGCTGCCCGGTGGCTGAGAGAGCAACGCTGCTTGCGCTGGCGCACCGCCACGGCCGATAGAACCGCCGCGTCCGTGGAAGAGCGTCAGCGCCACACCGGCTTTCTCACAGGTTTTGATCAATGCGTCTTGCGCGCGGTACTGCGCCCAGGAAGCGGCCATCACGCCCGCGTCTTTCGCAGAGTCGGAATAGCCAATCATCACCATTTGTTTGCCCTGAATGAAGCCGCGATACCAGTCGATGCTCAGCAACTGCTTCATCACGTCGTCGGCGTTATTCAGGTCATCCAGCGTTTCGAACAGCGGCGCAACCGGCATCGGGAACGGACAACCGGCTTCTTTAAGCAGCAGATGCACGGCCAGCACGTCGGACGGAGTGCGCGCCATGGAAATGACGTAAGCGGCGATAGAGCCTTCCGGCGCTTCCGCAATCACCTGGCAGGTATCGAGCACTTCTTTGGTATCGGCGCTCGGTTCCCAGTGGCGTGGCACCAGCGGACGCTGTGAATTCAGTTCGCGGATCAGGAACGCCTGTTTGTCGGATTCTGACCAGCTTTCGTAATCGCCCAGCCCCAGATAACGGGTGATTTCAGCGATCGCGTCGGTATGACGGGTACTTTCCTGACGCACGTCGATACGCACCAGCGGCACGCCGAAACAGCGTACGCGGCGCAGGGTATCGAGCAACTGGCCGTTCGCGATGATGCCCATATTGCACGCCAGCAGCGACTGGTAACAGGCATAAAGCGGTGCCCAGAGTTGCTCGTTTTTCACCAGCAAATCATGAGGACGCGCAACGCGTTCGCCTTTCAGACGGGCTTCGAGATACACCTGCGTGGTGGTCAGCTGGGTACGCAGCTGTTTCATGATTTCGCGGTACGGCTCGAGGATATCGGCACCACCGGCCCGCTCGCGCAGTTCCGGCGTACATTCGGTCATGGAGAGTTCTGAAACCAGCACAGCGATATCGCGCAGGAACAGATCGGTGGCTTTCCAGCGGCTCAGCAACAGAACGTGGCGGGTAATATCAGCTGTCACGTTCGGGTTACCGTCGCGGTCGCCACCCATCCAGGAAGTGAAACGTACCGGCACGGCTTCCACCGGCATTTTGTAATTCAGTGACGTCTCAAGCTGCTCGTTCAGTTCACGCAGGAAAGCAGGAACGCCTTCCCACAGGCTGTTTTCGACCACCGCAAAACCCCATTTGGCTTCATCAACCGGAGAAGGGCGGTTTTTACGGATTTCGTCGGTGTGCCATGACTGCGCAATTAACTGACGCAGGCGGCGCATAATTTGTTTGCGCTCGTAATCGGCCAGATCGTTATGGTCGAGTTGTTTGAGGCAATTATTCACTTCCACCAGTTTGTGGATAAGCGTGCGGCGGGCGATTTCCGTCGGGTGCGCGGTCAGCACCAGTTCGATAGAAAGCTGGTCAACGGCGTCACGTAATTGTTGTTCAGAGAGATTTTTGGATTTCAGACGATCGAACAATTGCGCCAGAGCTTCAGGGTTGCTGGCAGCCTCGCCGTGTGGCGAAATGCTGTGATATTGCTCAGCTACGTTGGCTAAATTCAGGAACTGGCTGAAAGCACGGGCAACAGGCAACAACTCATCATTCGAGAGATTTTGCAGCGTTGACAGCAATTCCTGACGATCAGCATCATTTCCTGCACGTGAGGATTTGGACAACTTACGGATTTTCTCAACACGATCCAGGATATGTTCTCCCAACGTATCTTTGATCGTGTCGCCCAGCAATTTACCTAACATACTGACATTACTTCGCATTGCGGAATATTGTTCGTTCATATCACCTCTGACCCGTTCTCTCGTTTGATTTTTATATTCTGTAAATAACTTTCACCCGTCAGGCATTCATGCCCCGTTCACCCGCCAACCTGGCCATACTTTTTAAATACCGCACCTGTTTTAACCCAAAAACACCCGATCACTCACGTTAAAAATGGTCTTTTTGGCGATGTCGCTGAAATTTAATTACAACCGCGACGATATCAGTTTGGCTAATCCATCATTTGTACAGTATCAAAGGGCGCCCGGAAGCGCCCTGATTGTTTCTTCATCAACCCTGATTCAGGATCAGTGATAACAGAAGTGATGAACGACCTGAGAAATCAGCTCGCGTGTCGGTTTTATGAACGCGGTATCAATATATTCATCTGGCTGGTGCGCCTGATCGATAGAACCCGGCCCCAGAACCAGCGTCGGGCACAGTTCCTGAATGAACGGCGCTTCGGTGCAGTAGTTCACGATTTCGGTTTCAACACCCAGCAGTTTTTCCACCACCTGAACCAGCGGGTGATCCGGCGGGCATTCATAACCCGGGATCGGCGGATGCAGTTCTTCGATAGCAAGACGGCCCGGCCAGCGCTGGCTGACAGGCTCCAGCGCTTCGTTGAGCAGGCCATTGATATCAGCCAGCGTCAGGCCCGGCAGCGGACGAATATCCATGTGCATTTCGCAGCAGGCGCAAATGCGGTTTGGCGCGTCGCCGCCGTTGATATAACCGAAGTTCATGGTCGGATACGGGATAACAAAACCACTGTGGTTGTAACGGGTTTTCAGCGTATTGCGCAGCGTCATCAGATGGGTAATCGACTCGTGCATCAGTTCGATGGCGTTCACGCCGCGAGACGGATCGCTGGAATGGCCGGACTGACCGGTGATGCGGATGGCATTCGACAAATGGCCTTTGTGCGCACGAACCGGTTTCAGTGAGGTCGGTTCGCCGATGATTGCGCAGTCCGGACGAATTTTCGCGTTTTTGGAGAAGTAGCTGGCACCGGCCATCGTCGTTTCTTCATCCGCCGTCGCTAAAATATACAGCGGTTTAGTCAGTTTGGTCAGATCGACATCGCGCAGTGAATCGAGGATAAACGCGAAGAAACCTTTCATGTCGGCAGTACCCAAACCATAGAGCTTATTTTCATGCTCCGTGAGGGTGAAAGGATCACGTGTCCAGCGTCCGTCATCGAACGGAACGGTATCGGTATGACCGGCCAGCAATAAGCCGCCTGCGCCGTGACCGGTACTGGCTAACATATTGAATTTGTTGCGCGTACCTGGAACGGGCTGCACTTCAACGTTGAAGCCTAAATCACCGAACCAGCCTGCCAGTAAATGGATTAGCGTCTCATTGCTCTGGTCCAGAGCAGCGTCCGTTGCGCTGATGGAAGGGGTTGCGATTAACGCCCGATAGAGCTCAATAAAAGGAGGTAATTTCATCTTCACTGTTGACAGCCTTTAGTTAGGGTAGTATTCATATTCATGCAATAATTGTGAATAAAAATACAATAAGCCAGTGCGTAAGGAAACCAGAATAATTATCCGGCTCCTTACCCAAAATTGAGAAGGTGAACAGACCCTATGTTGAATACGCTGATTGTTGGTGCCACAGGTTATGCCGGAGCTGAACTCGCGGCCTATCTGAACCGCCACCCACATATGAACATAACCGGTTTAACGGTTTCAGCGCAAAGTGCAGATGCAGGAAAATTGCTTTCCGATTTGCACCCTCAATTGAAAGGCATCGTCGATCTGCCTGTTTTGCCGCTCAAAGACGTGGCGGAAGTAGCGAAAGGCGTCGATGTGGTGTTTCTGGCGACCGCGCATGAAGTCAGCCACGATTTAGCGCCGCAGTTTCTGGCGGCCGGTTGTGTGGTGTTCGATCTGTCCGGTGCTTTCCGCGTCAGCAAACCTGAGTTCTATACCGAATTTTACGGCTTTGAGCATCAGCATCTCGATTTGCTCGACAAAGCCGTGTACGGCCTGGCCGAATGGCAGGCTGACAAATTAAAAGATGCGCAGCTGATTGCTGTGCCGGGTTGTTACCCGACCGCTTCCCAGCTGGCGCTGAAACCGCTTATCGAAAACGGTTTGCTCAATGACAGCCAGTGGCCGGTCATCAACGCCACCAGTGGCGTCAGCGGTGCAGGCCGCAAAGCCACGTTGGGCAACAGCTTCTGTGAAGTCAGCCTTCAGCCGTACAAACTGTTCAGCCATCGCCATCAGCCGGAAATCGCCGAGCATCTTGGTGTGCCGGTGATTTTCACGCCACATCTGGGTAACTTCCCGCGCGGTATTCTCGCGACCATTACCTGCCGCCTGAATGCGGGTGTGACGGAGGAGGATGTGGCGGAAGCTTTCCACAATGCGTATCACGACAAACCGCTGGTGCGTCTGTACACCAGGGGCGTTCCGGCGCTGAAAGACGTGGTCGGTCTGCCGTTCTGTGATATCGGCTTCGCGGTGAAAGGCGAACATCTGATTGTGGTGGCGACGGAAGATAACGTTCTGAAAGGCGCGTCCGCGCAGGCTGTGCAGTGCATGAATATCCGCTTTGGCTTCCCGGAAACACAATCCCTGCTTTAACAATCCTCAGATTGTCAGCAAACAGAAAACACGTGTCCCTGAGCGTTTATTCAGACGTTCAGGGATGGTAGATTAAATTAAACGCATTGTTATTAATTAACATAATCAATCGGTCGAGGCGCGAACAGCTATGAATCCGTTAGTCATCAAGTTAGGTGGTGTGTTGCTGGATAATGAAGAAGCACTTGAGCGCCTGTTCATGGCGGTCGTGGCTTATCGTCAGGAATATCATCGCCCGCTGGTGATCGTTCACGGTGGCGGCTGCCTGGTTGATGAGCTGATGAAAAAGCTGAATCTTCCTGTCGTGAAAAAAGCCGGTCTGCGTGTGACACCGGCCGATCAGATTGACATTATTACCGGCGCACTGGCGGGCAGCGCGAACAAAACCCTGCTGGCGTGGGCGGTGAAAAACCACATTAACGCCGTTGGCCTGTCTCTGGCTGATGGCGGCACCGTCAGCGTAACCCAGTTGGATGAATCCCTGGGCTTCGTCGGTAAAGCCGAAGCGGGCAATCCTGCGCTGATCAATACCCTGACCTCTGCGGGCTATCTGCCGATTGTCAGCTCTATCGGTATCACCGAAGCCGGTGAGCTGATGAACGTCAACGCCGATCAGGCCGCGACCGCACTGGCGGCGACGCTGGGCGCGGATTTGATTCTGCTGTCTGACGTCAGCGGCATTCTCGATGGCAAAGGCCAGCGCATTCCGGAAATGAGTGCTGAGAAAGCTGAACATCTGATTGAGCAGGGCATTATTACTGACGGTATGATCGTCAAAGTTCATGCGGCGCTCGACGCCGCACGTTCTCTAGGACGCCCGGTGGATATCGCCAGCTGGCGTCACGCCGAGCAGTTACCGGCACTCTTTAACGGCGTCGCGATCGGCACACGTATTCTGGCGTAGTTTGCCCTTCGGCAGATTTAAGGTCTGGCGCATTTGGTACACACTTTTGTCAGGGCGCAGCAGTTTGCGCCCTTTTGCATAAAAAAATTCAGGAGCAGGAAAATGGCACTTTGGGGCGGACGTTTTACTCAGGCAGCAGATCAGCGGTTTAAAGAACTCAATGACTCACTGCGTTTCGACTACCGGCTGGCAGAGCAGGATATTGTGGGCTCTGTCGCCTGGTCCAAAGCGCTGGTGACCGTGAATGTGTTAACCGCTGATGAGCAAGTTCAGCTGGAAGAAGCGCTGAACATTCTGCTGGAAGAAGTCCGTGCCAATCCGCGCGCTATTTTAACCAGCGACGCAGAAGATATTCACAGTTGGGTTGAAGGCAAGCTGATCGACAAAGTTGGCAATCTGGGCAAGAAGCTGCACACCGGTCGCAGCCGTAACGATCAGGTCGCAACCGACATCAAACTGTGGTGTAAAGCGCAGGTGGTTGAACTGGGCGACGCGCTGCATCATCTGCAACAGGCGCTGGTCGCCACTGCCGAAGCCAATCAGGATGCCGTGATGCCGGGTTACACGCACCTGCAACGCGCGCAGCCGGTGACGTTTGCGCACTGGTGTATGGCGTATGTGGAAATGCTGGCGCGTGATGAAAGCCGTCTGAAAGATACTCTGGCCCGTCTGGACGTCAGCCCGCTGGGTTGTGGCGCACTGGCCGGTACTGCGTATCCGATGGATCGCGAGCAACTGGCTGGCTGGTTAGGTTTTGCTTCGGCAACCCGTAACAGCCTCGACAGCGTTTCCGACCGCGACCACGTGCTGGAGCTGCTGTCCAACGCCGCCATCAGCATGGTTCACCTTTCCCGTTTCGCCGAAGATCTGATTTTCTTCAACACCGGCGAAGCGGCGTTTATTGATTTGTCCGACCGCGTGACATCCGGTTCTTCCCTGATGCCACAAAAGAAAAACCCGGATGCGCTGGAACTGATCCGCGGTAAATGTGGCCGTGTTCAGGGCGCGCTGACCGGCATGATGATGACAATGAAAGGTCTGCCGCTGGCGTACAACAAAGACATGCAGGAAGACAAGGAAGGGCTGTTCGACGCGCTCGACACCTGGATGGATTGCCTGAACATGGCGTCGCTGGTGCTGGATGGCATTCAGGTGAAACGCCCGCGTGCCAAAGAAGCCGCGCAGCAGGGTTACGCGAACTCCACCGAACTGGCGGATTATCTGGTCGCCAAAGGTGTGCCGTTCCGCGAAGCACACCACATTGTCGGTGAAGCCGTGGTCGAAGCCATCAGACAAGGTAAAGCGCTGGAAGCCTTAACGCTGGCTGACTTGCAGAAATTCAGCAGCGTGATCGGCGACGACGTTTATCCGATCCTTGAGCTGCAATCCTGCCTCGACAAACGTGCAGCCAAAGGCGGTGTTTCTCCGCAACAAGTCGCACAGGCCATCGCCGATGCGAAAGCTCGTTTAGGGCTGTAGGTTTTCGATGTTTACAATCTTCTAACGATATTAATAAACCAGCACCTGTGCTGGTTTATTAATTTTGAAAGTACTTTTGTATAATAATTAACAATGGTGTAATTTTTTATAAGCGTGCTATTTTTTCATGACGGGCTGTATAAATCCCCCTGAATCAACCAAGAAGCTAAATAACTCAAATTTGTTGTTTGTTTTGTTTTTTTTATAAACAAATTCTTCGGCCAAAATATATTTTTGGTACTCGGAAATATAAGTTATTTTAATCAAGGAATTGTCCTTCTCTAGACTGTATAGGACTCTTGATTTTTCATATGGCCCTAACATTTTCTTCTTTTCCTTCATGAGGATGATAAAGTTCCCTTCAGGCATTGCATTTTTGAAATCATTTGACGTCTCTGCATACATTTCCTTTAGGTTATTATCATTGTACTCTGCTTGAAACGTTTTTATTTTAAGTTGTACTTCTTGCATGTTTTTACTATCACAGGCTGCGATTGTAAAAATCATGACGATCAATATAAAGTATTTGATACAGCTATTATAAATTATCATGACTATCCTAATCGAAAGCACATTTAGTTGATTGGTGGCAGGTGATTTTCCCTACAAATGCACCGGCACCTGGCCCTGCTCCAAGCGAGCCAGATTTGTTCCCTGCACTATCTTTCATTGCTGTTATCCCAAATTTACCCAACCAGCCTCCGGCACCCCCCCAACCCTCGAGGTCGCTTTCTCCGGAAGATACGCTTCCTCCTGATATCGTTCCTGTAAATGCGCCTCCGGCCGCAATTCCAATTCCTTCATGTTCGCAAAGTGAACGATAGGTACATAAATCCACGCCGATTGGAGACCCTACATTTGTTCCAGCAGCTAAGCCATATGAATCGTTCCCACCCATAAAGAAATCAAGTGCGTATGACAAATCTACAGAGATAGAACCAGACATTGGTGCATAGTAAGGCCCGGATATCGCTAATAGCGCACCTTCACGATCACTTTCTGACAAATAACGACCAGCTGATTCTGCCGCCTGACCAGTTTGCGATATACCAATTCCAAAGCCTTTTAGTCCCAAGGCATCGATGTATTGAACAGGATTGTTAATGTATATGTATCTATTCCACCCACCTCTCAACCCGATCGGATCCTGAGTAATATACCGCCCCAGMGCCGGRTCATAATAACGRTGGCGGTTGTAATGCAGCCCYGATTCYTCGTCGTAATGCTGGCCCTGCATTCTTATGGGCTGSCGCAGTTTGTACGGATTAAAAATATCTACCGCGTTGCCCCAGACGTCTGAAATCGCGTCCCATTCCACCTTGCCGGTTTTGTGATTAATCAGCGCCACCGGCGTGCCGAGATGATCGCAGTGATAAAGGTGCAGTTTGAGTTCACCGGCGTCCGGCAGCGGTTCGATCCACGGGGCGAGATTTTCGGTCTTCAGGCCCACGGAGGCCAGCCACTGCAGGTGCGCATCGCTGACGTCGTTCCGGCGGATTTCCTTTTCGATGTCGTTAAATCGCTGATGGATATCGCCGGGGAACGGGCTGCCGGCGTCTTCTTCGAGCTTTTCCGCCAGCGTGCGGTGGCTGTCTTCCATCCGCGCGTGCTCCGCGCGCAGCAGCGGGACGAAGCTGCCCGGATGATAAATGGTGTGCAGCTGGGTGTCGCGGTTCTCAGTCAGCACCAGCCTGTCGCCGTCCCAGCCAAACCAGGTGTTCTGCGTTTGTGCTTCGCCGGATTGCGGGTTTATCTGGCTGACGTGTTTGCCCACCCGGCGGCCGAGCGGGTCGTAGATATAGCGCGCCCGCRTCAGCGTCTGGCCGTCTTCCTCCGTTGTCASGCGCGTCAGGCGGTGCGCCTGGTCGTAAGCCATGCGGGTAACCGCTCCGCCGCCGTGCGGGGTGTGCATCCRGCCCGCGTGGAACGGACGTTTTTCSGTCAGGTTGCCAWAYYKGTCGTATTCATAAAGGTAACGTTCGTCRCGCTGCACGCGGTTGTGGTACCAGACCGGCCGCGCGTCTTCCGGCGGAACGTTCAGGTCAYGGTGCGTGACGCTGCGGTTGCCRGCGGGGTCGGTCAGGGTGGCGAGAAAGCCGTCGGGTGAGCTGACGCTKTKYARRCGTCCGGCTGGCGTATAAGCRTARTGATGGTCGCCGAGGCCGGTGGTCATCTTCGTCATCTGCCCGGCGKYGTTGTAGTCGTAGAGGCGTATCAGGTTCGGATGGCCGACGTCCGGCGTGTGCTGGCCGGCGAGTTGTCCGGTCAGCGAATAGGCGTTTTCGCTCTGCCAGTTATCGCTGAACCGCCGGGTGATTTCGCGGTGCAGCCTGTCGCGGCTGAGTTCCAGCACCACGTCGTGCCCGAGCTTCACGCCCAGCAGGTGGCCSGGGCCGTAGGTCTGCCAGTGGATTTCCGGCAGGCCGTCGTARCGSACSGARRCCTCRAARCCGCGCGGGTCGAACTGATGGCGGACGGTGTGCTGCCACAGCAAATCGCCGTGCGCGTTGCGGATAATCTGCCGCTCGCCGGTCAGGTTGTCGTTGTCGTCGTACTGAAAGCGCACGGTGACMAGATGGGTTTCGCTGCGGTGGGCGGTCTCGTTGACGCGTCCGGCGGCGTCGTACTGCCACAGCACCTCGTCCGGACCGTCRTCCGTGTCCGGSCGCTGCTGGCGGATAAGCTGGCCGTCCTCGTCGTAGTGCCAGTGCGTAAYMAGCCCGGCGTCRTCGCTRYGSATWARCTGWCCGGCGGCGTTGTACTGATAATTTTGCACGCGSCCGTCGAAGCCGGTTTCCTGAGTCAGGCGGTCCATGACGTCGTAGSTRAAATGCGTCTCCGCGCCGTTTTCATTMRYCARCCGCACCAGCCTGCCCGCGCTGTCARAYMCKGTTTGYCGCGTGAGCCCGCCTTCGGTYTGYGASGTYGGGTTGCCGCGCTCATCGTARGTCTGCGTGGACTGMSTGCCGTCGGGGCGGGTGACGGTGATGACGTCGCCCGCGGCGTTGTATTCCCRRCGSGYTCTTGCSCCGCTGGCATCTTCGCGAACAATCCGTCTGCCGCGCGCGTCGTACGCAAAGCGGGTCTTCATCCCTTCTTCGTGCAGGATTTCAACCGGCTGCCCGTCGCGGTTGTAGCGGTATGACGTCTTAAACCCGGAGCAGTCAGTGAAGGCAATCAGCAAGCCGGCCGCGTTCCATTCCAGCGTCTGCCGTCCGCCTGCCGCGTCTTCGGTGGCGCAGGGCTGCGCGCTCTTRTCGTCCGCGTAGTGATAGCGGCGGGTCTGGTTCAGGGCATCGGTCTCAGCCGTCAGGCGCCCCAAAAMATCGTAGGTNTTTCCCTACGCGGCGTCCGTCGGGCGCGGTGGCCGAAATCAGCTGCCCGGCGCGGTTATAGCTGAACCGGCTGCGCTTTTCGCCGCCGGGGTGGACGATTTCGGTCAGGTCACCGCTGGCCGGGTTGAGATGAAACCCGGTGGTGCGCCCGGCGGTATCAGTCTGCGAGGTCAGCCCGCCGCGGCTGTCGAAGGTGCTTTGYACACAACTGCCGTCGGCGTTGTCGAGCCTGACCACGCGCCGCAACCCTTTCTCGCCCTCAAAATGATACACGCGCAGCCGCCCGAGGCTGTCGGTGACGCGTGTCTGATTTKTRCTGTATTCAAACTGRTAGCTCAGGCCGCCCGGGTTGACCTGCGAAACMACCCTGCCGGACGCGTCGTACACGTAGCGCGTGGCCGGACGTCCGGCGTAGCGGTGCGCGACCATCAGGCCGGTGCCGGCAGGTTCCGGATGCCAGTCAAACTGGCGGACAGTTTCACCGGCGCGGTCGTACACGGTTTTCAGCTCGCCGCGCGGGGTGTAGTCGTAGCGGGCCAGCGGCCTGGACGGYAAATCCGGAAACGCCGCATCCTTCGTCAGCCAGACGGCGGAMAGCCGCACGCCACARTCAGAACCCCAGGCTGTATTCAGGGCGGGTCTGAAATCCGGCAGCGTGACTAATTCAAGGCGGAAACGCCGCCCGCAGCTGTCGGTGACGCCGGTAATCTGTCCGGCAAATTCGCCTTCCTCATCGCGGTGATAGTTAAGCTGATTGCCGAAACGGTCGGACAAACCCAAAAGCACACGGGACGACGGCAGCGGGCGCGGCAGCACGTCTTCAGCGGTTGCRGGTARCTGCACGCAGCCCAAAATCCACCAGGGGCCGGTGGCGTCGTTGGCCACAAAATAAKARTGCGGGCTGTTGCGCAGTGCTTCCGGCAGGGCCTGCCARAGCGGGCTGAGCGGATGRTTWTCAGGCTGTTTAYCGRYGCCGCCGCGCGCCAGCCAGAGTTTTTCGCTGTGGCTGAAGGCAATCTGGCCGGGCGGAAGCAGGTGAAAATGAATGCTGCGCCCGGCATTATCGTTAAGGATAAGTTCGTCRGCACGGATTTGCAGGCGGATATYCGCCGCCGCCGACCAGCCGGGGCCAAACATGCCGACCGGCGCGGGCGTGTCCGTTTTATAGCTGCTGTAGCWGCGCGAAAGCACAAAGGGCAGCGGCGCGGGCAGCGCAATATCGGTCTCGCCGGGCAGAACTTTGGCACCGAGGGACGGGCTGACCGGATTCCCAACAGTGGGACTGCCTGGACTTGCAGGGCAAACAGAGCAGGCGACGCCGGTGGGC
This sequence comes from Rahnella sp. PD12R, assembly GCF_019200965.1. Classification (NCBI taxonomy): domain Bacteria; kingdom Pseudomonadati; phylum Pseudomonadota; class Gammaproteobacteria; order Enterobacterales; family Yersiniaceae; genus Rahnella; species Rahnella sp. PD12R. The sequence continues at coordinate 109,019 of NZ_JAHTMS010000014.1, forward strand.
GCGCCAATCATTACGCCCAGCGAGCCCTGAACAATCGGGCCGCCAATGGCGGTGTTATCGAACTGTCGGGCAGCGGGAAATCCGGTCATGGGTAAGTCCTTTTGGGTAAAGCGTCCATGGAATGATTGATTTGAAGATGGGGTATTTATTGTTTTATTCATCAAATAAATACAACAAAATCAAAGTGATAGAGGAATTTAAACTTTAAAAGGTGTGCGCGTTGTGAGGCGGTTCACAGGTATGAGGAATGCAGAAAAAGTGAAGGGGGTTGAGGATAAACTCCCCGGCCAATGGTCGGGGAAAATCAAGGCAAAAAAGTATTCTTTACCAGTCCTGCGGCATTTCTTCCTGCCCGGCGCGGAACTGGCCGCGGGGCATGATATTTAACGTTTCATGCAGTTCCGACCACACCAGCACGATGTCGCCGCTTTTCAGCTGGCGTTTCACGTCATCCACTTTTTGTTCAAGAGATCTTTCCTGCTCGCCGTAGTCGGTGCCTTCGCGTAAAACGAAAGATTCCACCACGCTGGTGAGCAGCTCTGCGTCCAGTTCCTGCCAGGGAATTATCACAACGTTATTTCCTTTGTTTTTTCTTCAGTCTGTTCAGTGATGGGGTCTGCTGCTGTTTCTAAGTGCGGCGCAATCCACGCCGGAATGCGCTGTTCCAGCCACATCTGCGGATTACGCAGGCTGCCGGATACGAAACCCACGTGGCCACCGTGTTCGGTCAGCTGGTATTCGACGCAATCCGGTAAATCCCCGGCTTTCGGGATCACGTCCGGCGTCATGAACGGATCGTCTTTCGCATGGATAATCAGCAGCGGGATCCTGACCTGCGCGAGTAACGGCATTCCGCTGCACTGGCGATAATAATCCAGTGCGTCGGCAAAACCGTGAGCTTTTGAGGTAATCGCATCGTCGAAATCGCGGATGCGGCGCATGGCCTTAAGTTGTGTCAGCGTGACGGGCAGGGTACCGGGATATTTCGCCAGTTTCCGTGACGCATTTCCTTTGAGCTGATCGAGCAGGTAGCGCTGGTAAATCCGCGATGTGCCCTGTTCCAGCCGGTAAGCGCAAGGTTCGAGCATCAGCGGAGCCGACACCACGACGGCGGCGTTCAGCGTACAATTTTCGCCTTCCTGCCCGAGATAACACGCCAGCATATTACCGCCGAGCGAAACGCCCACTGCCCCGGTCGGCACTTCGCCGTAGGTTTCATTCAGCCAGCGAATGAAAAAGCGGGCGTCTTCGGTTTCGCCGGAATGATAAATACGCTGAAGTTTATTGGGTTCGCCGCTGCATCCGCGAAAATGCATGACCACACCGAGCCAGCCGCGTTCTTTCCACGCCTGTAATAATCCGTGAGCATACGGGCTGTAAAAACTGCCTTCCAGCCCGTGAAACAGGATCATGCGGGGCTTATGGCGCGCCTGTTGCGGGTCCTCGCTCCAGGCTAAATCCAGAAAATCGCCGTCCGGCGTGTCCAGCCGTTGCCAGTGAGGTTTGAGTTTTGCATTGCGCCGGACCAGCCGCGGAAGCAGTGTCTGGATATGCGGATTGCTGGCCCCGCGCAGGGGGCGAAAGGATTCATACATAAGATGAATAAATTTCTCTTAAGAGGCTCTTGTGCGATCAATATCACGCTGTTAGCTTCAATGCTATCGCACATCTTTCGGGTCGGAGAACCCAAATTAAATGGAACTTGGTTTATTTTTATCGATGCTTGGATTTTTATGGGTCGCCGCTATCACTCCTGGCCCGAATAATATGTTGTTAACCACGTCAGGCGCTAACTTCGGTTTCTTCAGATCACTCTGGCTGATGGTCGGCATTATGCTCGGCATGCAAAGCATTTTGCTGCTGGTGGCGTTCGGCGTCGGCGGGCTGATTACTGTTTATCCTGCGCTGCACCTTTTCCTCAAAATCGCCGGGAGCCTGTATCTGCTGTGGCTGGCGTGGAAAATTGCAACGTCTGCGTATGAAACGCTGGAAACCGGCGCGCCGCCGCCGAAGCCGATTCGTTTGTATCAGGGGTGGTTGCTGCAATTTTTGAATCCGAAAGCCTGGCTGATGGGACTTGGCGCTGTCGCCAGTTTCAGTCTCGCCGGTGCGGCCTATAACCATTCGATTGCCGGGATCAGCCTGGGAATGTTTATGGTAAATCTGGTTTCCGGGATTATCTGGCTGGGCTTTGGCACCGTGATTGGCCGTCTGCTGCGCAGTAAGCGCGCGTGGTACACCTTTAACATCGCGATGGGGATCCTGACCGCCGCCTGTGTGTTGCTGATCTGGCACTGACAAAAAAAGCCCGCCTCTGACTGAAGGCGGGCTTTTTATTTCCAGCTGTAGATTATTTGAAGCCGTCGGTTTTCATCAGGTTATCCAGTACACCCATTTCGGTATCCAGTTCAAGCTGGTCGTTTTCCAGCAGCCGCTGATGCTGCTGATCAAACATGCTGCGGATATCTTTCAGGGTTTGAAGCGTTCGCTCACCCGTTTTCACATCGCTGGCCTGCTGACGTCGTAAATTCAGATCTTTATCAATGAAGGTATTCACGGCGGGCATATACCGCTGGAAGAAACGGGTAGCCGGCGCTACGTCTTTCGGGTCTTCCTGCATGCATGTCTGAATACGGCGTGCTGATAACGCAATTTCAGCGATCTCGTGACGTAATTCCGGTGGGAAATCGGTCAGCGCAGACTTGTTTTCCAGTTGTGCAATTTCTTGATCAAACGCTCTTGCTGGGATGTACGGTTTTGATTTTCTGACCGGCTTATCATCCATCCAGATTTGATGCGACGTGTTCGCCTGTAAGCTTTCGGTTTTTACCGATGCTCTGGTGCGTAACGGCATGGGCTTCACGATATCCATCGGCGCAGTGACAGGTATGTGGCTCTGTTTTTCGATTTTGCGTAAATGTATTACCGCGCCGATAACGACAATGACAAACGCGGCATAGAAAACGGTATAAGGCGCGAAGCTGAAGAAATCTACATAAGCGAACAGGCCGATGATCCACGGGAGGAACATTCCGGTCAGGGAGAAACGGAATTGGGTGAGTAAACTGAGCAGCAATGCCGTGGTGGCCATCCAGAAGGGGATTGCCAGCATATCGCCAGTGAAAGCCCAGAGAAGGCCCACCAGACAGCTGTAATACAGACTCAGACGGTCATAGAGAAATGTATGAAATAACAGAATGAAAGACATCCACACCAGAACGGAAGAGGCACCGCTCAGATCCTTCCTGGCGATGCTGTCCACTACGTTGAGATATTCACCGGATGTCGCTTTCCCATAGATAATGCCCGCAATGATTAACAGAAAATGGATGAATATTCGTGCGCCCCGGGATTGCTGGTAGACGGAGCTGATCGCATCAGTATTGTGATTTATTGACCTCATGACTGCGCTGTTGCCTTAATCTGTGGGTTATTCTCCGCCGCAATCGAGGCCAGTTTAGTCCGCAGTTCCTGTTCCATTGTGCCCAGTTCTTTCTCCACTTCTGCACGGCGCGCGCGGGCATTGCTGGCGATATTCATCGTGTCTTCGAGCGTACTCAGCAAACGCTCCTGAACATCGCGCAGGGTTTCAACATCAACAATAGAACGTTCAACTTCCGTCGCGGTTTCGATGCTGCCGGTTTGCAGCAATTCTGCATTGCGGCGCAACATAGCGTTGGTGGTATCGGCGACATCTTTTTGCAGTTTCGCGGCCTGACGCTGTGAGTTCAGCGACAACGCCAGCACGATCTGGCTTTTCCAGACCGGAATGGTGGTGAGAATGCTGCTCTGGATTTTTTCTGCCAGCGACTGGCTGTTGCTTTGCATCAGGCGAATTTGTGGCGCGGTCTGGATGGACATGGTTCGCGTCAGCATCAGGTCACTCAGGCGGCGCTCGAAGCGCTGGATCCCTTCGAACAAGTCACGCACGTTCTGGGCATCCATGGCATCGCCGGAAACCTGAGCTTTTGCTTGTGCCGCAGGAATGGCCTCAGACTGGATCTGCTCAATCTTCTTTTTACCCGCCATGATATGCAGGCTGATGTCTTTGAAATACTCGCGGTTGCGGATGAAAAGCTGTTCAAGCGTGGCGATATTGCGCAGCAACTCTGTGATGGTGTCCTGCAATTTTTCGGAAAGTGTATCGACCTGCCGGGCCAGCGTCTGGTATTCCAAAAGCGTGCGCTCAACTTTATTAAACAACTTGCCGAGCAGCGGAATAGATTCCAGCAGGCCTTTTTTCTGGTCGAAAACGGTCAGGTCAATGCCTTTCACTTTGCTCAGTAAATCCGTGAGCTGCGCGCCCACTTCGCCCGCATCTTTGGCGCGGACTTCCTGCATCAGGGATTCGTTAAACCGCGACATGGCATTCAGGGTTTTTGCGCCATAGGCAATCGAAATGACCGGATCGGTGATATCGATTTGCGCCGCAATTTCGTCTATTTTTTGCTGTTCTTCGGCGCTGATGGCGGGAGTTTGTGTGTCCGGCGCGGCGGTCAGATCGGTTGCCAGTTGGGTGGATAAAACAGGCTCTTCCAATGGCCGGGAAACAGGGGTATCCGTCACGTTATCATCCTTTTAAATTCAGGCGGGTTTCGATTAAGGAATCGAAGAGATGGACGAATTTTAACGCGCAAAACCAGTGACTGCCAGTGAACCGGGCATGAGAAAAGGAACCGCCTTATCCGGAAAGGATAAAGGCGGTTTTACAGCAAACTCAGCTTTCTATATCAAACGCTTTTGACATCTCTTCCAGCTGTTCCTGCGCATCGAGCCAGGTCATTTCGGTTTCATCCAGCGCGCTTTTCACTTTGGTCTGCTGTTGCAGACATTCGGTAAGATCGGCTTTACGGCTGATGTCGTAAATTGCCGAATCAGCCAGACGCTCTTCGATTGTCGCCAGTTCGGTGCCCAGTTTTTCCATCTGCGCTTCGAGTTTGGTGATTTGCTTACGCAGCGGCTGAGTCTGGTTGCGGAAATCGGCTTCGCGGCGTTTCTGATCTTTACGTGACTGCGCGCTGTTCATGCCACCGTCTTTGGCCGGTGCATCCTGCTGGCTTTCCTGACGCTGAATATCCACCAGCCATTGCTGATAATCTTCCAGATCGCCGTCGAACTGTTCCACTTTGCCGCCGTGAACCAGATACAAATCGTCAGTAGTCGAACGCAGTAAGTGACGGTCATGCGAGACAACAACCATCGCGCCTTCGAAGTCGATTAACGCTTCGGTCAGCGCCTGACGCATATCGAGATCCAGGTGGTTGGTCGGTTCATCGAGCAACAGCAGGTTAGGGCGCTGCCAGACGATGAGTGCCAGCACCAGACGCGCCTTTTCGCCGCCGGAGAAACGCCCGGTCGGATCCGTCACTTTGTCGCCGTGGAAACCAAATCCGCCCAGATAATCACGCAACTGTTGTTCCGTTTCGCGTGCGGCGAGGCGGGTCAGATGTTGCAGCGGCGATTCGTCGGCACGCAAAAACTCCAGCTGATGCTGGGCGAAGTATCCGAGTTTCACGCCTTTCGCCAGGCCGATGTCGCCCTGAAGCGGCGGCATGGTACCGGCGAGCAGTTTGATCAGCGTCGATTTACCCGCGCCATTACGGCCTAACAGGCCGATACGCGAGCCCGGCACCAGATTCAGTTTGATGGAATCCAGAATGGTGGTGTCGCCGTAGCCTGCGCTGACTTTTTCCATGCGCAGCAGCGGATCGGGTAAACTTTCCGGCGAGCGGAAGCTAAAATGAAAAGGATTGTCGACGTGCGCCGGCGCAATCAGTTCCATGCGCTCCAGCATTTTGATGCGACTCTGCGCTTGTTTAGCTTTAGTGGCCTGAGCACGGAAACGGTCGATGTAACTTTGCAGATGCGCCACTTTTTCCTGCTGACTTTCAAACAATGCCTGCTGTTGCGACAGTTTGGTCGCACGCTGGCGTTCGAAAGACGAGTAGTTGCCGGTGTATTCGTTCAGCGATTGCTGTTCGATATGCAGAATTTTATCGACAATCGGATCCAGGAAATCGCGGTCATGAGAAATCAGAACCAGCGTCCCGGTATAGCCTTTCAGCCACTTTTCCAGCCAGATGACGGCGTCTAAATCCAGGTGGTTGGTCGGTTCATCCAGCAGCAGTAAATCAGAACGACAAATCAGCGCCTGCGCCAGATTCAGACGCATACGCCAGCCACCGGAGAAGGATTTTACCGGCTGCTGTAACTGATTCTGGCTAAAGCCCAGACCGCTCAGCAGGCTGGCCGCGCGCGCCGGGATTGTCCAGGCATTAATCGCATCGAGTTTGCCGTGCAGTGTGGCGATAGCGTGGCCATCATCACGCTCATTGGCGTGCTGTAATTCGGATTCTAACTGACGAAATTCGCGGTCGCCGTCGATAACATACTCTATCGCCGGCTCGTCGAGTGCCGGTGTTTCCTGATTGACCCAGGCCAGCGCCCAGTTACCGGGAAAAGTCAGGTTGCCGGCGTCGGCGCTCATTTCACTTTTCAGCAGCGAAATCAGGGTGGATTTACCGCAGCCATTTTTGCCCACCAGTCCGACTTTCTGGCCGGGATTGATGGTCGCAGACGCGTTGTCCAGCAGCACATTGGTGCCGCGTCGGATTTGTAAGGAGGAGAAAACAATCATAAAGCGCCGTGTTGAGAGTATGTTAAATTGTCATGATAATGATTTAAACAAGACGTATCGCGTCCCATTTAGTCTTTGCGAAGCATGGTAACGGAAAAACCGCACCCTGACGACGCTTTGGAGGTATTGATGTCGCAGCCACCAAAGGTTTTGCTGCTTTACGCTCACCCGGAATCACCCGATTCGGTCGCCAACCGCGTTTTACTGCAACAAGCCCGGCAGCTCGAACATGTCACCGTGCATGATTTGTACGCCCACTATCCTGATTTCTTTATTGATATTCATCGCGAGCAGCAATTGTTGCGCGAGCACAAAGTGATCGTTTTCCAGCATCCTCTTTATACCTACAGTTGCCCGGCGTTGCTGAAAGAGTGGATGGATCGCGTTCTGGCGCGTGGTTTTGCCAGCGGGGCTGGCGGGAATGCACTGAACGGAAAATACTGGCGTTCGGTTGTGACCACCGGCGAACCGGAAGGGGCGTATAAAGCGGGCGGATATAACCGTTATCCGATGTCCGACATTATGCGTCCGTTCGAGCTGACGTCGGCGATGTGCCATATGCACTGGATGACGCCGATTATCATTTACTGGGCGCGCCGTCAGAAACCTGATGTGCTGCAAAGCCACGCCGAAGCGTATGGCGAATGGCTGAAATCCCCGCTGCCGAACGGAGGGATTGCCTGATGGACGGTTCAAATTTACCCGCCGCGATCCTGCTGTTTTTATTTGCGGCCGTGGTGGCGGTTCCCGTTGCCCAGCGTTTAGGAATTGGCGCGGTGCTCGGCTATTTGCTGGCCGGGATCGCCATCGGCCCGTGGGGTTTGGGTTTCATCCGCGACGTCGATGAAATTCTGCATTTCTCCGAGCTGGGCGTGGTGTTCCTGATGTTTATCATCGGGCTGGAGTTGAATCCGGGGAAACTGTGGGCGCTGCGGCGGCAAATTTTTGGCGTCGGCGCCGGGCAGGTGATTCTGACCGCGCTGGTGCTCGGCGGTTTATTGTGGCTGACGAAATTCTCCTGGCAGGCGGCGGTCATCGGCGGCATCGGGCTGGCGATGTCATCAACGGCGATGGCGTTACAGCTGATGCGCGACAAGGGCATGACGCGTAATGAAGGCGGTCAGCTGGGTTTTGCCGTACTGCTGTTTCAGGATATAGCCGTAATCCCGGCTTTGGCGCTGATCCCCATTCTGGCGGGCGGCTCTGAAGGCAGTAATAACTGGGAAATGATCGGCCTGAAAGTGCTGGCTTTTGGCGGCATGTTAATCGGCGGCCGCTATCTGCTGCGGCCGATTTTCCGGCTGATTGTGGCTTCTGGCGTCCGCGAAGTCTTTACGGCGGCGGCGCTTCTCGTGGTGCTCGGTTCCGCGTTGTTTATGGATACGCTGGGCTTTTCGATGGCGCTCGGAACATTCATCGCCGGTATTTTACTGGCCGAAAGTGAATATCAGCACGAACTGGAAATCGCGATAGAGCCGTTTAAGGGTTTACTGCTCGGGCTGTTCTTTATTTCCGTCGGCATGGCGCTCAATCTCGGCGTGCTTTACACCCATATTCTGCTGGTGCTGGCGGGTGTCATTATTCTCGTGACTGTCAAAGGCGCTGTGCTTTACGCACTTTCGCGGATATTCGGATTGCGTACGTCGGTCCGGTTGCAGTTTTCTGCCGTTCTCAGCCAGGGCGGCGAGTTTGCCTTCGTGCTGTTCTCGGCGGCGGGGGCGCAGAAAGTCATTTCTTCCTCGCAGCTTTCGCTGTTGCTGGTGGTAGTGACGTTATCAATGATGACCACGCCGCTGCTGATGCAGTGGGTGGATCGCATTCTGGTTCGCCGCTACAACGACGGTGAAGAAAGCGATGAAAAACACTTTGTGCAGGATGATGAACCGCAGGTGATTATTGTCGGGTTCGGGCGTTTCGGGCAGGTGATTGGGCGTTTGCTGATGGCGAACAAAATGCGGATTACCGTGCTGGAGCGCGATATCAGCGCCGTCGGCCTGATGAGGACTTACGGCTACAAAGTGTATTACGGCGATGCGACTGAACTGGAATTGCTCAGGGCGTCTGGCGCGGAAAAAGCGAAGTCGATCGTGATCACCTGCGATGAGCCGGAAGATACGATGACCATCGTGCATCTGTGCCAGCAGCATTTTCCGCATCTGAATATTCTTGCCCGCGCCCGGGGGCGTGTGGAAGCGCATGAGTTATTGCAGGCCGGTGTGGCGAATTTCTCCCGCGAGACGTTTTCCAGTGCGCTGGAGTTAGGGAAAAAGGCGCTGGTAACACTGGGCATGCATCCGCACAGCGCCTACCGTGCCCAGCAGCATTTCCGCCGTCTTGATATGCGGATGCTGCGTGAACTGGTGCCGCAAAACCGTGGCGACGTGGCGCAGATTTCCCGCGTGAAAGAAGCGCGGCGTGAGCTGGAAGACATCTTCCAGAGCGAAATGCACAACGAACGGCGTCAGCTTGACGGCTGGGACGATGATGAATAGTCCGGCAGACGAAAATTTTTTATGCCGTCTGAATGAAAAATGACCGGAAGCAATGTCGAAAATTTCAGGAGAATTAACATGGCGTCTACCCGTAAACGTTTCATCGCTGGTGCGGTGTGCCCGAAATGTAAGGCGATGGATACACTGGCTTTATGGCAGGAAGATCAGGTCGAAGTGGTGGAGTGCGTGCAGTGCGGGCACCATCAGCGGCAGACCGACGCGCAGGTCAGTAAGAAGCTGCGCCCGGAAGAGCAGGTGATTGGTATTTTCGATCCGAAGTAGCGTTATCGCTCGCGTTTTTTTATGCTGTTAAGTACAGAGACGCGGATTTCCGCTACACTCTTCGCCAAATTTATCCGGCGGTGATTTTCAGGATGATCTCATCCAAAAGACGCCGTCACTGAATTAGCCTTAAGCGAAGTAGCGATCGTTCCCGAAACGTTCGCAGACAACAAATTGAGTATCCAACGGTAGGAGTTATCATGAAAGTAGCAAAAGACCTGGTCATCAGTGTGGCATATCAGGTACGTACAGAAGACGGTGTGTTGGTTGACGAATCTCCGGTGAGCGCGCCGTTGGATTACCTGCACGGCCATGGTTCCCTGATCTCCGGTCTGGAAACTGCACTTGATGGTCATGCTGTTGGTGATGTGTTTGATGTACATGTAGGCGCAAACGACGCTTACGGCAACTACGACGAAAACCTGGTTCAGCGCGTACCGAAAGACGTCTTCATGGGCGTTGACGAGCTGGAAGTTGGTATGCGTTTCCTGGCTGATACCGATCAGGGCCCGGTTCCTGTCGAAATCACTGAAGTTGACGGCGACCACGTTGTGGTTGACGGTAACCACATGCTGGCGGGTCAGGATCTGAACTTCCACGTTGAAGTGGTTGCTATCCGTGAAGCGACTGAAGAAGAACTGGCTCACGGCCACGTTCACGGCGAACACGGCCATGACCATGGTCACGACCATGAACACGGTGACGGTTGCTGCGGTGGCCACGGTCACAGCCATGATCACGACCACGACCATGACCACGGTAAGAAAGGTGGTTGCGGCGGTAACGGCGGCTGCGGTTGCCACTGATCGTTCTGTCAGCAGAGCGGTTAAAAACAAAAGGCGCCTTCAGGCGCCTTTTTGCTGCATGCCATAGCCCAAATCAGTAATGCGGCGGCGGCGTTTCTTCCGACTGATCGGCAATCATTGACGGCTGGCTGGCGCGCAGTTTGTCTGTCAGCAGGCGCAGGTGATCGTGCAATCTGCTCATTTCCAGCTGGTGCTGCGTCACAATCAAATTCAGTTCTTCGATGGTGATTTCCTGAAAAGCCAGTTTGTTTTCCAGCATCTCCAGGCGTTGTTCAACGGTATTTGAGTCCATCATCATTCCCTCATTGTGCGTCCCAAGCCTCTCAGATTGAGCGCTGACCGGAACCTCATTCTGTATTGTAGACCGGCGATTCTACCCGTAAACCTGCCTGATTGCCTGACCTGCGGCGCTTTATCTGTCCGTCCTGATAATTTTAGGAAACTAATTGATGCAAAAAAGGTCGGAATAAGACGCTAATGGCGTGTATAGAGATTGTTTTGTCGTGAGACGGACAGTTATAGTAACCGCCGAACTTTCGTAATTATTACCAGAGGTCACACACTTCTGGTCTTGGAGAAATGGATGAAATCACTGTTTAAAGTAACTCTGCTGGCAACCACCATGGCGATCGCCCTGAATGCCACTCAGGTTATGGCTGCTGAAGCCACAGCACCGGCCGCTGCTGCCCCTGCGCCAGCCGCTGCAGCTGCACCGGCAGCAACAGATAAGACCAAGTTCAAAAGTGATGACGAGCAGGCAGCGTATGCACTGGGTGCATCTCTGGGCCGTTACATGGACAATTCACTGAAAGAACAAGAAAAACTGGGCATCAAACTGGATAAAGACCAGCTGATCGCCGGTGTTCAGGACGCGTTTGCTAACAAAAGCAAACTGTCTGACCAGGAAATCGAGCAAACTCTGCAAACCTTCGAAGGCCGTGTGAAAGCATCTGCACAGGCTAAAATGGAGCAGGACGCTAAAGCTAACGCTGAAAAAGGCGACAAATTCCGTGCTGACTTCGCCAAAGAAAAAGGCGTGAAGAAAACTGAATCTGGTCTGCTGTATCAGGTAGAGAAACCAGGTACCGGCACAGCGCCGAAAGACAGCGATACCGTTGTTGTTAACTACAAAGGCACCCTGACCGACGGGACTGAGTTCGATAACTCTTATACCCGTGGTGAGCCGCTCTCCTTCCGTCTTGACGGTGTTATCCCAGGCTGGACCGAAGGCCTGAAACACATCAAGAAAGGCGGCAAAATCAAGCTGGTTATCCCAGCAGAGCTGGCTTACGGCAAAACTGGCGTCCCGGGGATCCCGGCTAACTCCACTCTGGTGTTCGATGTTGAACTGCTGGATGTGAAAGCAGCGCCAAAAGCTGATCCTAAAGCCGCTGAGAAACCTGCTGAAGCAGAAGCTGCGCCGAAAGCTAACTAAGCTGCCGCACAGTTGCTGCATAAAACCGTCGCTTAACGCGGCGGTTTTTTTTCGTCAGTAACTTTTATTTGAACCAGCCCCTCATTTTATTGCGGTTACTCTATGATGATAACTTGACGCTTTTGTCTGCCCGGCATAACGTCACAGATCCATATACTCGCAAGGCCGTTTTTTCTGTATTTTTGATACAGTAACGACCCTGGAACGATGAATAATGCGCTCTGACTCCCGTTGGAAGGCGCGATATAGAGGGTGGTAGCTTCGATGTCTAATTCGCTTATAACTGGCGAAACCGGCGATCTGGATTTGCTGGACCAACGTCCTTTCAGCCAGGTCGACCATGAAATCTTGTCTTCATACGAGGCCGTGGTGGACGGGCTTGCAATGCTGATTGGTGAGCACTGCGAAATTGTGCTGCATTCACTGGAAGACCTGAAATGCTCTGCGGTTCGCATCGCCAATGGCGAACATACCGGCCGCAAAATCGGCTCACCGATTACGGATCTCGCGCTGCGCATGTTGCATGACATGACCGGCGCTGACAGCAATGTCTCCAAAGCTTATTTCACCCGTGCGAAAAGCGGTGTGCTGATGAAGTCGGTGACTATCGCCATCCGCAACCGTGAGCAGCGTGTCATCGGGCTGCTGTGCATCAACATGAACCTTGATGTGCCTTTCTCGCAGATCATTCAGACCTTCATGCCGCCGGAAACGCAGGAAGTCGCTTCTTCGGTGAACTTCGCGTCGTCGGTTGACGATCTGGTCGCTCAGACGCTGGAATTCACCATTGAAGAAGTGAATGCGGATCGCAATGTTTCTAACAATGCGAAGAACCGTCAGGTTGTACTGAATCTTTATGAAAAAGGTATCTTTGATATTAAAGATGCAATCAATCAGGTGGCTGACCGCCTGAATATTTCCAAGCACACTGTGTATCTTTATATCCGACAGTTTAAAAGTGGTGACCTGGTGGGGAACGAACGTTGAAGCTCCGCTACTGCCTTTTGGTAACTGGTCCGGCGTATGGAACTCAGCAAGCCAGTGCGGCGTATCAGTTCGCACTGGCGCTCATTGCCAGCGGGCATCAGCTCGACAGCGTTTTTTTCTATCGTGAAGGCGTACTGAATGGCAACCTGCTTTCTGCTCCAGCCTCCGATGAATTCGATTTAGTGAGATCCTGGCAGCGAATGGCCGCCGATCATCAGGTGGCACTGAATGTTTGTGTTGCTGCTGCTTTGCGTCGCGGTGTGATTGACGAAACGGAAGCCCATAATCAGGGGCACGGTCAGACTAACCTGCAACCGGGTTTCCATCTGACCGGCCTGGGCAGTCTTGCTGAAGCTTCGCTGACCTGTGATCGTATGGTTCAGTTCTGATGTGCTATTGCAGAGAACAATAATGAAGAAGGTAGCGTTTATATTCACGCAGGGACCGCACGGTTCTTCCGCCGGGCGCGAAGGTCTCGATGCGCTGCTAGCCACCTCAGCGCTGACCGAAGATATTGGCGTCTTTTTTATGGCAGACGGTGTTTTTCAGCTGATGCCTGCGCAGCAACCTGAAAAAATTCTGGCCCGTAATTATATCGCCACGTTCGGTGTTCTGCCCCTTTATGATGTTGACCAGTGCTTTGTCTGCACCGAGTCGCTGAAGGCTCGCGGTTTATCTGCCGGGCATGAATGGGTGCTGGACGTTGAGCCGCTGTCTGTGGCCGAAATCCGCGGCCGGCTGGCCAGTTACGATGTGGTGATGACGTTTTAGATCAGGAAATCCTATGCTTTTTACCCTTTCCAATTCTCCGCAACATTGTGATTTTTCATTGCTTCTTAAGATGGTTGCATCGGATGACGCGCTTTTGCTGATGCAGGATGGCGTACTCGCGGCGATCCATGACAGTGAAGCCTGTGAACTGCTGAGCCAGCATGTTCAGTCAGTGTATGTATTAAGCGAAGATCTGGCCGCGCGAGGATTGGTTGGTCAAATTTCGCACAAAATCACCCTGATCGACTATACTGGTTTCGTTGCGCTGACTGAGAAGCATGCCCAGCAAACGGCATGGTGAATCAACGATGTGCTGTATATTTCTTGACACCCTCTTAGGTCAGCCCTAAAATTCTGCGTCCCCATATTAGCTAATGCTTTTTATGGGGCGATTTATCACGCGTTTACAAAGTAGTTTATGAACCAAAATCCAGGAGCTTTTTAATGGCAACAATTAATCAGCTGGTACGCAAACCACGCTCTACGAAGGTTGCTAAAAGCAACGTTCCAGCGCTGGAAGCTTGCCCGCAGAAACGTGGCGTATGTACTCGTGTATATACTACCACCCCTAAAAAACCAAACTCCGCACTGCGTAAAGTATGCCGTGTGCGTTTGACTAACGGTTTTGAAGTTACCTCCTACATCGGCGGTGAAGGTCATAACCTTCAGGAACACTCCGTGATCCTGATCCGTGGCGGTCGTGTAAAAGACTTGCCAGGTGTGCGTTATCACACCGTCCGTGGCGCACTGGACTGTTCAGGCGTTAAGGATCGTAAGCAATCTCGTTCTAAATACGGCGTTAAAAAGCCGAAGTCTTAATGGTTCTCCGTTAAGTAAGGCCAAACATTTTCACTTTACTGTCAAAATAAACTCTTAGAGTTTTGGACAATCCTGAATTAACAACGGAGTATTTCCATGCCACGTCGTCGCGTCATTGGTCAACGTAAAATCCTGCCAGATCCTAAGTTCGGATCCGAACTGCTGGCAAAATTCGTAAACATTCTGATGGTAGATGGTAAAAAATCTACTGCAGAAGCAATCGTCTACACTGCTCTTGAGACCCTGGCTCAACGTAGCGGTAAAGGCCACCTGGAAGCTTTCGAAGTCGCTCTGGACAACGTTCGTCCGACTGTCGAAGTTAAGTCCCGCCGCGTAGGTGGTTCTACTTATCAGGTTCCAGTTGAAGTCCGTCCGGTTCGTCGTAATGCTCTGGCAATGCGTTGGATCGTTGAAGCTGCTCGTAAACGCGGTGATAAATCCATGGCTCTCCGCCTGGCGAACGAACTTTCTGATGCTGCAGAGAACAAAGGTACTGCAGTTAAGAAACGTGAAGACGTTCACCGTATGGCTGAAGCCAACAAGGCGTTCGCCCACTACCGCTGGTAATCACTTCGCAGTAGTTATGCTAACCAAGCGGGCGCTTCAAGAAGCCAACCCGCTTGGGTTAACCGAACTTGAACGTCCTAGTAATAGAGGAATCAAATGGCTCGTAAAACACCCATTGAGCGCTACCGTAACATTGGTATCAGTGCTCACATCGACGCCGGTAAGACAACTACTACCGAACGTGTTCTGTTCTACACCGGTGTAAACCACAAAATCGGTGAAGTTCATGACGGCGCTGCAACCATGGACTGGATGGAGCAGGAGCAGGAGCGTGGTATTACCATCACGTCAGCTGCAACTACCTGTTTCTGGTCTGGTATGGCTAAGCAGTTCGAACCACACCACATCAACATCATCGACACCCCAGGGCACGTTGACTTCACCATCGAAGTTGAACGTTCCATGCGTGTTCTTGATGGCGCGGTAATGGTTTACTGTGCTGTTGGTGGTGTTCAGCCACAGTCTGAGACCGTATGGCGTCAGGCAAACAAATATAAAGTTCCACGTATCGCGTTCGTTAACAAAATGGACCGTATGGGTGCTAACTTCCTGAAAGTTGTTGATCAGATTGAAAAACGTCTGGGCGCAACTCCGGTGCCACTGCAACTGGCAATCGGCGCGGAAGAAAAATTCACCGGTGTTGTTGACCTGGTGAAAATGAAAGCTATCAACTGGAACGAAGCTGATCAGGGCGTTACCTTCGAATACGAAGAAATCCCTGCAAACATGCAAGAACTGGCTGAAGAATGGCGTCAGAAACTCGTTGAAGCCGCTGCTGAAGGCTCGGATGAGCTGATGGAGAAATTCTTTGGTGGCGAAGAGCTGACTGAAGAAGAGATCAAAACTTCTCTGCGTAAGCGCGTTCTGAACAACGAAATCATCCTGGTTACCTGTGGTTCTGCGTTTAAAAACAAAGGTGTACAGGCAATGCTGGATGCTGTTGTTGAGTATCTGCCAGCACCAACTGACGTTGAAGCTATCAACGGTCTGTTGGACGACGGTAAAGACACTCCGGCAGTTCGCCATTCTGACGATTCTGAGCCGTTCTCTGCTCTGGCGTTCAAAATTGCTACTGACCCATTCGTGGGTAACTTGACGTTCTTCCGTGTTTATTCCGGTCTCGTCAACTCAGGTGACACTGTATTTAACCCAGTGAAATCTCAGCGTGAACGTCTGGGTCGTATCGTTCAGATGCACGCTAACAAGCGTGAAGAGATCAAAGAAGTTCGTGCAGGCGATATCGCTGCAGCGATCGGTCTGAAAGACGTGACTACTGGTGATACCCTGTGTGATCCGGATAACGTGATCATTCTGGAGCGCATGGAATTCCCTGAGCCGGTAATCTCCGTTGCTGTAGAACCGAAAACCAAAGCTGACCAGGAAAAAATGGGTCTGGCTCTGGGCCGTCTGGCAAAAGAAGACCCATCATTCCGCGTTTGGACTGATGAAGAGTCTGGTCAGACAATCATCGCAGGTATGGGTGAACTTCACCTGGATATCCTGGTTGACCGTATGCGTCGTGAGTTTAACGTTGAAGCTAACGTCGGTAAGCCGCAGGTTGCTTACCGTGAAGCAATTCGCGCTAAAGTTACTGATGTTGAAGGTAAACACGCTAAGCAGTCTGGTGGTCGTGGTCAGTACGGTCACGTTGTGATCGACATGTACCCATTAGAACCTGGCTCGAATCCGAAAGGGTATGAGTTTGTCAACGAAATCAAGGGTGGTGTAATTCCTGGCGAATTCATCTCCGCGATTGACAAAGGCATCCAGGAACAGCTGAAGTCTGGTCCACTGGCGGGTTACCCGGTAGTAGACCTGGGCGTGCGTCTGCACTTCGGTTCTTACCATGACGTTGACTCCTCCGAGCTGGCGTTTAAACTGGCCGCTTCTATCGCCTTCAAAGATGGCTTTAAGAAAGCGAAACCAGTTCTGCTTGAGCCGATCATGAAGGTTGAAGTAGAAACGCCTGAAGAGAACACTGGTGACGTCATCGGTGACCTTAGCCGTCGTCGTGGTATGCTGAAAGGCCAAGAATCTAACGCTACTGGTGTTGTGATTCATGCCGAAGTTCCGCTTTCCGAAATGTTCGGTTATGCGACTCAGCTGCGTTCACTGACCAAAGGCCGTGCATCTTACTCCATGGAATTCCTGAAGTATGATGATGCGCCAAATAACGTGGCCCTGGCCGTTATTGAAGCTCGTGGCAAATAAGCCACTGGTTTAAACACAATGATCCCGTGCTCTCTCTTTGAAGGGAGAGCACAAGAGTAAGGAATATAGCCGTGTCTAAAGAAAAATTTGAACGTACAAAACCGCACGTTAACGTTGGTACTATCGGCCACGTTGACCACGGTAAAACTACCCTGACTGCAGCAATCACTACCGTTCTGGCTAAAACCTACGGCGGTTCTGCACGCGCATTCGACCAGATCGATAACGCACCAGAAGAAAAAGCTCGCGGTATCACCATCAACACTTCACACGTTGAATATGACACCCCAAGCCGTCACTACGCGCACGTTGACTGCCCAGGGCACGCCGACTACGTGAAAAACATGATCACCGGTGCTGCTCAGATGGACGGCGCGATCCTGGTTGTTGCTGCAACTGACGGCCCTATGCCTCAGACGCGTGAGCACATCTTGCTGGGTCGTCAGGTTGGCGTTCCTTACATCATCGTGTTCCTGTCTCTTATACACATCTCCGAGC
>NZ_JAHTMS010000012.1:0-137575 GCF_019200965.1 Rahnella sp. PD12R
CGTGGGCTCGGAGATGTGTATAAGAGACAGAGTTATCCCCCTCCATCAGGCAGTTTCCCAGACATTACTCACNTGCATGTGTTAGGCCTGCCGCCAGCGTTCAATCTGAGCCATGATCAAACTCTTCAATTAAAAGTTCGATTTGCTTAAACAAGTTAAGCGGTGCTCAAAGTTTACTTTCGTAATAATTCAACTAAATGAATTACTGCTTGGTCACTCTAAGACTTGATATTTTTTGCCACCGAAGTGGCTGATATCGTCTTGTGAGTGCCCACACAGATTGTCTGATAAATTGTTAAAGAGCGTTCGTTGCGAGATTTAACTCAGCAACGTGGGAGGCACATATTACTCCTTCCCACTGAAGAGTCAACCATTTTCTTTTACAAGATGCGGTGTTTTCACCGGGTTGATTCTTCCTGACTGAGCGACTTGGTTCTCGTTAGAGGAGTCGTTGTTCCCGGTCAGTGGAGGCGCATTATAGGGAGTTCTCAGAAGGCCGCAACTCTTAATTTCAAAAAACTTTCCGAATGCTTTCTTTTTGGTCTAAACGTTTACTAAGCCCGCATTAGTGCGATTTTTTATACGATATCTGCCCAAAATCTTTAGCGAATTTAGCCACCTGCTGCCAGTCGGTGTATTCCACTTCTTTACTGGTGTCCGTTTCGCCGCCTGTCATTCGCATAATCAGTTTGATCATCACCTTATCGAACCAGCGATAACGTGGATAACGTAATGCTCCGGCGAAGACACCGCAGATCGCCGGCTCCCACGGTGACGTCAGCAGAAACTTACGCACATAGGCATTCGTCTGCGGCGTTCTCTTCTCCGGCTTACGGGCTGTCAGGTTCACGCCGAAAAATGCAGAAGGCATTTGGTTCAGCGTTTCCGAATGCGTTTTAACGAACTTATCCAGCACAGCATTAAAATGACCGTAGCGAATGGACGCGCCGATCATGACCTGGTCGTAATGCTTTAAATCAACGTGGCCCGCGTGAGCCAGATCGACAACATCACAGTTGCACTTCTCTTTCAGCTCATTTGCTATAAAGGAAGCGATGGCATGAGTCTGGCCGTCACGGCTTGAGTAGAGGATCAACGCTTTCATTCTTATTCCCTTTCAAAAACTCATTCGCGCCAGAATGTCGGCGTGAACAGCACTAATAATGTGAAGACCTCAAGGCGGCCAAAGAGCATCGTGACAATCAGGATCCATTTCGCCACGGAATTCATGGATGCGAAGTTATCCGCCACGACGCCCAGCCCCGGCCCCAGGTTATTGAGTGTGGCCGTGACCGCGGCAAAAGCGGAAAAGTTATCCACTCCCGTCGCCACGATCGCCAGCATGCTGACAATAAACACCAGCGCGTAAGCCGAGAAGAAACCCCATACGGCTTCAATGATACGTTCCGGCAATGCGCGGTTACCCAGTTTGATGGTGTAAACCGCATTCGGGTGAACCAGTCTTTTCAGTTCCCGCGTGCCTTGTAAATAAAGCAGCAGGATACGGATAACCTTCAGGCCGCCGCCGGTCGAACCCGCACAGCCTCCAATAAACGCAGAACACAATAATAGAAGAGGCAGGAACAGCGGCCACTTCGAAATACTGTCAGTGGTATAACCTGCCGTCGTTGCCATCGACACCACCTGGAAGAACGCCTGATTCAGCGTTTCCAGCCCTGAGCCGTAGGTATTATGTATCCACAGGATAAACGTACAGATCACTACCAGCGTAAATTGCACGCCGATGAACATCCGGAATTCCGGGTCACGCCAGTAGACTTTCAGGTTGCGTCCGCTTAGCACCGCAAAGTGCAGGCCATAGTTACAACCGGAGATCAGCAGGAAAACGGCGACAATCGTATTAATAGTGCCACTGTGGAAATAGCCGATACTGGCGTCGTGCGTCGAAAAACCACCGATAGCGATGGTTGAAAAGCTATGTCCGATGGCATCGAAAACCGACATCCCTGCGCCCCACAGTGAAAGCGCACAGGCGATAGTCAGCAGCACATAAATAAGCCACAGCGTTTTTGCCGTTTCGGCAATACGCGGACGCATCTTGTTGTCTTTCAGCGGGCCGGGCATTTCGGCCCGATACAGCTGCATTCCGCCGACGCCCAATATCGGCAGAATTGCCACGGCGAGCACAATGATCCCCATACCACCAAACCATTGCAGCATCTGCCGGTAGAACAAAATGGCCTTAGGTAATGAATCCAGCCCGACCAGCGTGGTCGCGCCCGTGGTGGTCAGCCCCGAGAAAGATTCAAAGAAAGCGTCGGTGAGCGACAAATTCGGACGCTCTGAAAACAGAAAAGGCAATGCCCCAACGCTGCCCAGCACCGTCCAGAAGAGCACGACAATCAGGAAACCTTCGCGCGGCTTCAGCTCGCTTTTTTGCTTACGGTTCGGCAGCCAGAGGAATAACCCAATGGCCAGAGCGACAAAGAAGGTCTGGCTGAACGCACGGCCCGCGCCATCGCGGTAAATTAAAGCGACCAGGCCGGGAATAATCATCGTTCCGGAGAAGAGGATGACGAGCACCCCGACGATGCGTGTTATGGCACGAAAATGCATGCTGGTGCGTTCCTCAGCGAATTAACCATAGAAAAATTTAAGAAACCGGACACAAGATGAGCGTGCCACGGCTGATATCGAAAAGCTGACTGATTGCGGCCTGCGCCTGTGCGGCAGGCAAAGCCAGAACGAGATCGACCGAAGCCCCGTACTCACTGCGTAAAATATGCCCGCCAACCTGCGAGAGCAGCGTTTCCACCAGCTGTAACTGGCTGTAATCACACTGCACCGCGTACTCCGCCAGCGGGACCTTTTGCTGCACAACGAGCAGCTTTAATGCCTGCTGGACACCGCCGCCGTAGGCTTTCACCAGCCCGCCTGTGCCCAACATAATGCCGCCGTAATAACGCACAACGACGGCGGTTATTTCTCCGACCCCGCTTCCCATCAGCTGACTGAGGATAGGTTTTCCCGCTGTGCCTGCAGGTTCACCATCATCGGAAAAGCCCAGTTGCTGAGAATCATTCGGCGCGCCAGCTACAAATGCCCAGCAGTGATGACGCGCTGCCGGATGTTGATTTCTGACGTCCTGAACAAAAGCTTTCGCCGCCTCAACGCCTTCCGTTCTTGCCAGCAAGGTGATGAAACGGCTCTTCTTTATTTCTTCGCTGTAACTGACCGGTTCAGCGGGGACGGAATACGGCTGCATCAGGCCAGCTTCAGATCACGGGTCATGTTCTCGATACGATTGTCATGAATGACAATATTGTCTTCGATACGGATCCCGCCAAATGGCTTCATTGCATTAATACGATCCCAGGCAAAGTGCTTGCTGAACTGCCCTTCGCGCCACGGCGTCAGCAGCGAATCAATGAAATACAAGCCCGGTTCGATGGTCAGAACCATTCGTGGCTCAATCACACGCGTACAACGCAGATAAGGGTATTGCGAAGGCGCGGCCAGATGCGTGCCCTGATCATCTTGCATAAAACCGGCAACATCATGAACCTGCAACCCCAGCGGATGCCCCAGACCATGCGGCAGGAAAGGCCCGGTCAGGTTCTGTTCAACCATCGCGTCTTCGCTGATATCGACCACCAGCTTGTGCGCTTTCAGCAGTTTGGCGATGCGATGGTGCATCTGAACATGATAGTCGGTATAGCGCACACCGGATTTAATCGAATCAATTAACGCCAGTTGTTCGGTGTTCAGATCTTTAACCAGTGCCCCGAAATCGCTGTCAGGTTTTCCGGCATAGGTACGCGTCAGGTCAGCGGCATAACCGTTATATTCTGCGCCCGCATCAAGCAGGAAACTGCGCATTTCGGCCGGGGGCTGGTTATCAAGCGTGGTGTAATGCAGCACGGAAGCGTGTTCATTGAGCGCCACGATGTTGTCGTAAGGCACATCAGTGTCGCGGTGACCGGTCGCGGTGAGATACGCGAGATTGATATCAAACTCACTCATCCCCGACAGAAACGCTTCTTTCGCAGCACGGTGGCCGCTTACGGCGACTTTCTGCGCTTCACGCATACAGGCCAGCTCGTAGTCTGTTTTGTAGGCGCGATGATAATGCAGATAATCCAGCACCGCTTTCGGGTTCACGTTCGACGCCGGAACGCCCATGCTGATGGCGCGATCCTGGCTGGAGCCGATATAGCCCACGCGCTTCAGATCCACCGGCAACTGGCCCTTGATATCGTCCGCATTTGCCAGCGGCGTCAGCGAAATTTCTTTGGTC
The DNA here is from genome assembly GCF_019200965.1 of Rahnella sp. PD12R. Taxonomy (NCBI): domain Bacteria; kingdom Pseudomonadati; phylum Pseudomonadota; class Gammaproteobacteria; order Enterobacterales; family Yersiniaceae; genus Rahnella; species Rahnella sp. PD12R. The sequence continues at coordinate 4,259 of NZ_JAHTMS010000012.1, forward strand.
CAGAAACTCTCAGGCAATGGCTCATGGCTGTGCCAGTAATCCACCGGCGAATAGAACCACAGCTTCGGCGCATTAACGCCATCCACCCACAGCCAGCAGTTCGGCACTTTAGTGACCGGCACCCAGGCTTTGAATTGCGGGTTAACTTTGAAGGGATAACTGTGATCATCAAGGAAGGTCGTTATCAGTTCACCGGAGTGAATGAGTAACGCATCAAGCTGAGAACGTTGCAGAATTTCACGGGCACGCGCCTGCAGCGTGGCGATATGTTCTTTATAAAGCGTAGTAAGCGATTCCATCCAACTGTCCTTTTTTCACCGGAAAGACGATGCAGCATCTTACCACAGCCTCACCGCGACCATAGTCCCGGAAGGTTTGTGATCTTGCCTGCAAATAAAACACATCTCATTTGCAAATTATTAACATAAAAACCACACTCGAAAGCATCTGGTCATACCAGATCATCCCAGATGATTCAGGAGAGACACATGCTCTACCAAGGCGAAACATTACATCTGCACTGGCTCGATGGCGGTATTGCTGAGCTGGTGTTTGACGCTCCGGGCTCGGTGAACAAGCTCGATACCCAAACGGTCGCCAGCCTCGGCGAAGCCATTGCGGTACTGGAAAAACAGTCTGACCTGAAAGGTTTGCTGCTCAGTTCAGCGAAATCCGCTTTTATTGTAGGTGCGGATATCACCGAGTTTTTATCTCTGTTTAACGCACCGGCGGAAAAACTGCACGAGTGGCTGAATTTCGCCAACAGCATTTTCAACCGCCTGGAAGATTTACCGGTTCCGACGCTTTCTGCCATCAGCGGGTATGCGCTGGGCGGAGGCTGCGAATGCGTACTGGCCACCGATTTCCGTATCAGCACGGCTGACGCGCGCATCGGTTTGCCGGAAACCAGCTTAGGCATTATGCCGGGCTTTGGTGGCTCGGTGCGCCTTCCGCGCCTGATTGGTACAGACAGCGCGCTGGAAATTATCGCCGCAGGCAAAAATATCAGCGGCAAAGATGCCCTGAAAATCGGGCTGGTTGATGCGGTCGTTGATGCAGAGAAACTGCGCTATGCCGGTATCAGCATGCTGCAACAGGCCATTGACGGGAAACTGGAGTGGCAGAGCCGCCGTGAACCTAAACGTTTGCCTCTGAAACTTAGCCAGATTGAAGCGGCGATGAGCTTCAGCGTGGCAAAAAGCATGGTCATGCAGAATGCCGGGAAACATTACCCGGCACCGATGACCGCGGTGAAAACGATTGAAGCTGCGGCACGCCTTGGCCGTGACGAAGCGCTTAAGCTGGAAACCGCCAGCTTTGTTCCTCTCGCGCAATCAAAAGAAGCGCGCTCGCTGGTCAGCATTTTCCTTAACGATCAGTTCGTGAAAGGCAAAGCCAAAAAACTGGCGCAAGACAGTGAAAAACCGGCGCAGGCTGCCGTTATCGGCGCGGGGATTATGGGTGGCGGTATCGCTTATCAGTCTGCGCTGAAAAGTGTGCCGGTCGTGATGAAAGACATCAGCGAACAGTCCCTGACGCTTGGCATGAATGAAGCGGCTAAACTGCTGAATAAACAGCTGGAACGCGGCAAGCTGGACGGTATGAAGATGGCAAAAGTGCTGTCGACAATCCATCCGACGCTGGATTACAGCGGCATCGAACGCGCCAAAGTGGTGGTCGAAGCGGTCGTGGAAAATCCAAAAGTGAAAGCCGCCGTACTGGCTGAAGCGGAATCCCTGCTGAGCGCCGACACCGTGCTGGCGTCCAACACCTCAACCATTCCGATCGACCAGCTGGCTTCTACGCTGAAACGCCCGGAAAACTTCTGCGGCATGCACTTCTTCAACCCGGTTCACCGGATGCCGCTGGTGGAAATCGTTCGTGGCGAGAAAACCTCGGACAAAACAATTTCGCGCATCGTCTCTTACGCCCTGGCGATGGGCAAAACGCCGATCGTGGTCAACGACTGCCCGGGGTTCTTTGTTAACCGCGTACTGTTTCCGTATTTATCCGGTTTCAGCCTGCTGCTGCGCGACGGCGCGGATTTCCGCCAGATCGACAAAGTGATGGAAAAACAGTTTGGCTGGCCGATGGGCCCGGCCTATTTGCTGGATGTTGTGGGCATCGATACCGCTCACCACGCGCAGGCCGTTATGGCCGCCGGTTTCCCACAGCGCATGGCGCGCAATTACCGTGACGCCGTGGACGTGTTATTCGACAACCGCCGCTTTGGTCAGAAAAACCAGCTGGGCTTCTACCATTACAGCCAGGACAGCAAAGGCAAGCCACGTAAAGACGTCGACGATCAGGCGGTCAGCCTGTTAGCTGAAAACCTGAAACCTGCGCATTCCGATTTCTCACCGCAGGACATCATTGCCCGCATGATGATCCCGATGATTAACGAAGTGGTTCGCTGCCTGGAAGAAGGCATTATCGCCAGCCCGGCAGAAGCTGATATGGCACTGGTTTACGGCCTCGGATTCCCTCCGTTCCACGGTGGCCCGTTCCGTTATCTGGATACGCTCGGCACCGCCGCGTATCTGAAACTGACCGAACAATATGCACATCTCGGCCCGATGTATCAGGCGCCGGAAGGGTTACGCGCCAAAGCACAGGCAAATGAAAGTTATTATCCGGTTGCGGCTCCGCTGGAAACCCTCAGCACCGGCAATCAGGCATAAGGACCGAAATCATGGAAAACGTAGTCATTGTTGACGCAGTCCGTACACCAATGGGCCGTTCGAAAGGCGGCGCATTCCGCCAGGTCAGGGCTGAAGATTTATCGGCACATCTGATGCGTGCCCTTCTGGTACGCAATCCGTCCGTTGATGCCAAATCGATTGATGATATTTACTGGGGCTGCGTGCAGCAGACGCTGGAACAAGGCTTCAATATTGCCCGCAACGCCGCCCTGCTGGCTGAAATTCCGCACAGCGTGCCGGCCACCACGGTGAACCGCCTGTGTGGTTCCTCCATGCAGGCTTTGCACGACGCGGCGCGCGCCATTATGGTCGGCGATGCGCAGGTCAGCCTGATCGGTGGCGTGGAACATATGGGCCACGTCCCGATGAGCCACGGCGTGGATTTCCATCCGGGCCTGAGCAAAACCGTGGCGAAAGCCGCAGGCATGATGGGGCTGACCGCCGAAATGCTGGCGAAAATGCACCAGATCAGCCGCGAGATGCAGGATGAGTTTGCTGCGCGTTCCCATCAGCGGGCACACGCTGCAACACTTGCCGGGCATTTTGCCAATGAAATCGTTGCGACCGAAGGCCACAACGCAGAAGGCGTGCTGACCCGTTATGATTTTGACGAAGTTATCCGCCCGGAAACCACCGTCGCCACACTCGCGGCATTGCGTCCGGCCTTTGATCCGGTCAACGGCACCGTAACAGCGGGGACGTCTTCGGCGTTATCCGACGGCGCATCAGCTATGTTGCTGATGAGTGAATCCCACGCGAAATCCTTAGGTTTGAAAGCCCGCGCACGGATCCGTGCGATGGCTGTGACCGGTTGTGACCCTTCTATTATGGGTTACGGCCCGGTTCCGGCGACGCGTCTGGCGTTGAAACGCGCCGGTCTTAGCGTGCAGGACATCGGCCTGTTCGAACTCAACGAAGCCTTTGCCGCGCAGGCGCTGCCGTGCGTAAAAGACCTGGGGTTGCTCGAAACGATGGAAGAACGCGTCAACCTGAACGGCGGCGCAATCGCGCTCGGACATCCGCTCGGTTGCTCCGGTTCGCGTATTTCCACGACTTTGCTGAACCTGATGGAACGTCGCGATGTGCAGTTTGGCGTCGCCACCATGTGTATCGGTTTAGGTCAGGGTATCGCCACCGTCTTCGAACGCATCTGACGTCAGTCTGTAAAAAAGAAAAAGCGGGCTAAATGCCCGCTTTTTAAAATCTTGTTCTTCTCGTTTTAGTTGCCGTTTTCCCGCCTGTCAGGGGCGGGCTTTTTCTCAACGATCCATTTTCAGATCAGATGAAAGAGAAGGCATCACCAAACAAACGGTCTTCCAGCGCACCGCGTTCCGCAACAAAACGCTCACGGGCGATTTTTGCCATTTCAAAACGACCGGCGATATAAATATCGTGCTCCGCCAGTGAAGAGAAATCTTGCAGAACGGCGCTCAGCACCGTCCCGCTTCTGCCCTGCCAGCCCTCTTCCGGCTGTTCGACAACCGGGATCACTTTCAGATTCGGGTGGTTGATGCTCATTGCTTCAAGCTCGCCCAGATCATACAAGTGCTTCAGCTCGCGGCCACCCCAGTAAATGGAGATATCCCGGTGAGGTTGTTGTTCGAGCGCCGTAATCAGAATGGAACGGACATACGAGAACCCGGTTCCGCCTGCAATCAGCACCAGCGGACGCTCGCCATCTTCACGCAACCAGGCATCGCCGTGCGGAATATCCACGGTAATCGCCTGTTCTTTCAGAATGCGATCCATCACCGCCATCGCGTACAGATTCAGCTCAGACGCGCCGATGTGCAGCTCAATGACGTTGTTTTCAGCAGGCGTAGAGGCCAGCGAGAACGGACGCTTATCGCGCTCGTCCATCACCACCATCAGATACTGGCCCGCGCGGAAAGAAAAAGGCGCTTCCGGAACCAGCCGGACACGGTAAACCGTATCCGTTATCGCCTCAACCGAGGTCACTTTACAGCTCAATATTGTCATGCGTTCCCTCTGTGGGTCATCAAAGCAAAGCGTAGGACAAAGATTCGATTATTTTTTCGCATCGTCTTTATCATTTAGAATAGCGAGTTCATCCCAGATGGCGTCGATACGCGCGGTCACGTCCGGATCTTTCACAATCGGGCGTCCCCATTCACGCTGCGTTTCTCCCGGCCATTTGTTGGTCGCATCCATCCCCATTTTTGAGCCAAGGCCCGAAACCGGAGAGGCAAAATCCAGATAATCTATCGGCGTGTTTTCCACCAGCACGGTATCGCGCGCGGGATCCATCCGGGTGGTGATTGCCCAAATCACGTCATTCCAGTCGCGGGCATTCACATCGTCATCACACACAATCACAAACTTGGTGTACATGAACTGACGCAGGAAAGACCAGACTCCCATCATGACGCGTTTGGCATGACCAGCGTACTGCTTCTTCATGGTAACGACCGCCAGACGGTAGGAGCAACCCTCCGGTGGCAGATAAAAATCAACAATTTCCGGGAATTGTTTCTTCAAAATTGGCACAAACACTTCATTGAGCGCCACACCCAGCACCGCAGGTTCATCCGGCGGACGGCCTGTGTAGGTGGAGTGATAAATGGCGTCTTTACGCTGCGTCATGTGCGTAATCGTGAAAACAGGGAAACTGTCTACTTCATTATAGTAGCCGGTATGGTCGCCATAAGGGCCTTCGGGCGCCATTTCACCCGGTTCGATATACCCTTCCAGCACGATTTCGGCGCTGGCCGGGACTTCCAGATCGTTGGAAATACACTTCACAACTTCGGTTTTATTGCCGCGCAGCAAACCTGCGAAAGCATATTCAGACAGCGTGTCCGGCACCGGCGTCACCGCGCCAAGAATGGTGGCCGGATCTGCGCCGAGCGCGACACTCACCGGGAAACGTTTACCCGGATTCTGCTGGCACCACTCCTGGTAATCGAGCGCGCCACCGCGATGGGATAACCAGCGCATAATCACTTTGTTTTTGCCCAGAACCTGCTGGCGATAAATGCCGAGATTCTGACGCGGCTTGTTCGGGCCACGGGTTACAGTCAGGCCCCAGGTGATCAGCGGCGCGGCGTCTTCCGGCCAGCACTGCATCACCGGGATCTTCGTGATATCAACCGCGTCACCTTCCCAAATCTGCTGCTGACAAGGTGCGGAATGCAGCACTTTGGTCGGCATATTCAGCACCTGTTTAAACTTCGGTGCCTTATCGTATAAATCGCGAAAACCCCGCGGAGGCTCAGGTTCTTTCAGAAACGCCAGCAATTCACCCACTTCACGCAGCGCGCTGACGTCTTCTTTCCCCATGCCCATCGCGACACGCTGCGGCGTGCCGAACAAATTGCACAGCACGGGCATGTCATAACCTTTCGGATTTTCAAACAGCAACGCCGGACCACCCGCCCGCAAAGTGCGATCGGCAATTTCGGTCATTTCCAGATAAGGGTCAACAGACTGGCTGATGCGTTTCAGTTGGCCTCTCTTTTCAAGTAACGAGAGGAAGTCACGTAAATCACGGTATTTCATGCTGATTCTGAGTCGCCGGGTTGAAGGAGGGCATTATAAAGCCTCTCCGGTGTTGTTGCTGCCTTTTTGTTATCAGCAGGTAAACACTGATAACGAAAAAGCAGTATAACCGCCAGATTTAAACGCTGCAGGTCTGGCGATGCGAATGTGGCTGAGCAACAGCGTTACTGACAGTTAAAAGGCACCAGTGGCTGTATGGCCTGAGTATCCTGATATTCCTGCGTTTCCTGCCCGTGGCGGAATACTTTGAAACCCTGCCCTTTCGCGCTGAAATAGCTCAGATTATTGCCGGAAACCTGCAACAGGCTGCCTTCACGCAATGCCAGCACGGACTCCGACGGATTAACCGCACAGAATTCGGCAATACGCTCATCGCGCGTTTCCCCCATATGACCGCTTAAATGCGCGTCGATATAGTGCGGGTTAATCTGTACCGGGAAGAGACCCAGAGAAGGCAGAACCACGGAGTTGCGAACCGGCATATCATTGGTGGTGCGAATGCTTGGCGTGGCTACGTTACAACCCGCGCTCCAGCCGATGTAAGGCACATTGCGTTCACGCACAGCACGCTGGATCGGCACAATCAGGCCATTCTCATGCAGAAGCTGGTTGAGCATCCAGGTATTGCCGCCGCTAATCAAAATACATTCTGCGCTGGCAATCGCCTGGGCAGGGCTGGCGGCGTGATGGATGCTGTCTACTTTAATACCCAGCGCGTCCGAAAGCTCTTTCGCACGGGCGTCATAATCACTGCGGATCAAAGCGTAAGGAATCAAAACAGCAGAACGGATGTTTTTCGCCTGCAACATTGCCTGAATACGCTCTTTTGCATAACCCAGTAACTCGGATTCACCTGAGAGTTTACCGTTACTCAGCAAGAACAACTCCATGAGACTTCTCCTGATAAATTTAGGACGAATAGAGGGGATAAGACCGCGCTTTTCTTCGATAATAAAAGATAACGGGCCGACAATCAGCAAGCGTCTGCACTGACTTGCACTGTCTGTATCTCATGAGCGGCTTTTGGTATGCTGCCCCGCTCAACGTTTTAATGTGGGAAACTATGGAATCCTGGTACTTACTCTATTGCAAACGTGGTCAGCTGCTTCGCGCGAAAGAACATCTGGAGCGCCAGGAAGTTAACTGCCTGACACCGATGATCACACTGGAAAAAATGGTGCGCGGACGCCGTACGGCCGTCAGTGAACCTATGTTCCCGAATTATATGTTCATCGAGTTCGACCCTGAGCGGATCCATACCACGACGATCAACGCGACGCGTGGCGTCAGTCACTTCATCCGCTTCGGTGCAAAACTGGCGACGGTTCAGCCGGACGTTATCAAACAGCTGATGGAACCGCCTTCGGTTGAATACCGCGACCCCGAGACGCCTTATGAAGGCGACCATGTCGTGATTACCGACGGAATTTTCACCGGTATCGAAGCGATATATACCGAACCCGATGGCGAAGCGCGTTCACTGCTGATGCTGAACCTGATAAACCAGCCGGTCCGTCAGAGCATCGAAAATACGCATTTCCAGAAAATCTGATTTGCGTTCACTGGCGTCCCGATGAAAAAGCACCGTTTGCCGGTGCTTTTTTAATTCAGGAATTTATTGAAACGCCTTCATTTCAAAGTACGGGCAACGCAAAAAGCTTACGCGCATTCTCATCCGTGATATCCGCCAGCCATTGCGGATCTTCCCCCCGCCACAACGCCACCTGATTCACAATATGCGGCAGGAAAGCCGGTTCATTACGGCGATTCTTCGGCTTATTTTCCATATCACGCGGCAAGAGATAAGGCGCATCAGTTTCCAGCATCAACCGGTCAGCGGGGATCAGCGGCAGCATTTCGCGCAGTTCCAGCCCGCGACGTTCATCGCACACCCAGCCGGTAATACCAATCGATAACCCGAGAGACAGATACAGTTCCAGCTCTTCACGCGTACCGGTAAAACAGTGGACGACGCCGCCCGGCAGATCCGGCAGCCAGGGTTTGATCAACGCGGCAAACCGCTCTCCGGCATCACGGCAGTGCAAAAATACCGGCAACTGCAACTCTTTCGCCAGCGACAGCTGCGCGGTAAACGCCGCTTCCTGACTGTCTGCCGGAGAAAAGTTACGGTTAAAATCCAGCCCGCATTCGCCGATCGCAACAACCTGAGGCAATGCGGCCAGATCGCGAATACTGCGCTCAACGTCTTCGTTCCAGTCACTCGCCTGATGCGGATGCACGCCCGCCGTCGACCAGCAGAAATCCGGATGTTCCATCGCCATCTTCTGCGCTTCAGCGCTTTCCTGCTCGGACGTGCCGGTGATCAACATACCGCTCAGACCGGCTGCTCTGGCTCTTTCGACGACCTGCGGACGATCTTTATCAAACTGATTACTGGTGAGGTTAATACCGATTTCAAACATGAAGAGTCCCAAAACAGAAACCGCCCAACAGGGCGGTTTTTTTCATCAAAGAATGTATTACGCAGGCTGATCCGGATCAGCTTCGCTATCGACATCAGCACGACGACGGCCACCCACATAGAAACGGGCAAAGAACACGCCGATTTCAAACAGCAGGTACATCGGAATGGCCAGCAGCGTCTGAGAGAAAACGTCCGGCGGCGTTAACAACATACCGACGACGAAAGCGCCGACTAACACATAAGGGCGCTTTTTCTTCAAATCTTCCGGTGTGGTTACGCCACTCCAGCACAGTAAAACAATCGCAATCGGCACTTCGAAGGACACACCAAACGCCATAAACAGCGCCATCACGAAATCGAGATAGTTGTTGATGTCGGTGGCTATCTGAACGCCAGCGGGCGCGGTTTTCGCAAAGAACGCAAATGCCAGCGGGAAGACGACAAAGTACGCAAAAGCCACGCCGAGATAGAATAACGCGGAGCTTGAGAACAACAGCGGCATCATCAGACGACGTTCATGTTTGTACAGCGCAGGCGCTACAAACGCCCAAACCTGATACAAAATGAACGGCGCAGAAAGAAATACCGAGACAATCATCGTCAGCTTGATTGGCGTGAAGAACGGCGATGCGACGTCAGTCGCAATCATGCTCGCGCCCATCGGCATCTGTTTGATCAGCGGAGAAGCGACCAGCTGGTAGATATCATTGGCAAAATAAACCAGTGCCAGGAACACCACGATAATGCAGATAATGGCATTCAGCAGACGCTTACGCAGCTCAATAAGATGGCTGATAAGTGGTTGAGTATCTTCAACAGCCATGTTTAACGCTCACCTGTTGTTTGAGTTGATGAAACCGGTTTTACCGGTACTGCGGGTTCAGCAACAGGGGCTTCAGCGGCGACAGGTTTCATCACCGGCGCAGAGGCAACCGAAGGCTCGGCAACCGTTGATTCTGTTACCGAAGGCTCCGCAGAAGCGGCCAGCGTTTCAGCATGTTCTGCTGCTGCATGCGCCGTCTTATTGGAGGCCAGCGCAGCATCAACAGCACTTTGTGGTGCGGCAACAGGCGCGGAGACTACTTTCTCAGCCGTGGCCGGAGAAATACCTGCATCATGATGCGCTTCGGCTTCATCCAGAACCGGGTTGTGGATGGTGTTGCCTTCAGCTTTGGCGTTTTCGACAGCTTTCTCCGCAGGGTTCAGCCCTGAGTTGATCGACTGCTTCATAGACTCTGCCGCTTCTTTCAGCTCATCCATAGACGCTTTGATTTCTGGCGTTAAATTCTTCAGGCCGGCTTCTTCAGCTTTTTTCAGGCTGTCCTGCAATTCCTGAAGTTTCAGTTCCTGCGAAAGCTCGCTTTGAACAGAGGCCGCCATGGCACGCAGTGTGCGGATCCAGCCTGCTACTGTTCTTACTGCTACAGGTAAACGCTCCGGCCCAAGGACTACCAGGCCAATCACCAATACCAGCAGCAGTTCACTAAATCCAATATCGAACACGGCTTATACCTGCTCTTTGTTTTGGCTCTTGGTTTCATCTGCCTTGGCTGCTGGCTTGCTTTCAACAGACTTAGCGATGAAATCAGCATCAGAAGCAGAAGCAGAAGCAGAAGCAGAAGTGTCAGCATCTTTGTTAGTTTTCTGGCCTTCATCATCGCTCATAGCTTTTTTAAAGCCTTTGATGGAAGCACCCAGATCAGAACCCAGACCGCGCAGTTTCTTAGTACCGAACAGCAGTACCACGAGTACAACGAGAATCAGGATTTTTGTAATACTAATACCACCCATTATTTTCACCTCAATAGGAAGGAACGACATTCATTGCCGTACGCAAACGGCATTCAAGTTAACGCAAAGTATTCAGCTGGCGCGCTTCCATCCAATCAACCAGGAAATTGCACCCGCAGCCATCAGGCATGCCGGATAAACCTTAACATCGCCCAACAGTAAAAGAGTTCCGCTCAACAGCAGCGTCGCACCAATCCCCAGAAGATAACGAGACTGGCCCTGACGGGAACTCTGGTTATGGATCTGGGAGGAAAGCTTCTCAATGTTGTATTGCAACAACTTATGCTGATGCAGGCTCTGGTAAACCAGATCCGGCAACTCAGGCATTTTCTCCAGCCAGAACGGCGCACGCTCTTTCAGCGCACGGATCATTGCCGGCAACCCGACCTGATCGCGCACCCAACTTTCGAGGAAAGGTTTCGCCGTGGTCCACAAATCGAGTTGAGGATAAAGCTGACGTCCGAGACCTTCTACGTACAGCAACGTTTTTTGCAGCAGCACGAGCTGAGGCTGAACTTCCATATTAAAACGGCGGGCCGTATTAAACAGATTCAACAGCACGTTACCGAAAGAAATTTCGGCCAGCGGTTTCTCAAAAATCGGTTCGCAAACCGTACGGATAGCGAATTCGAACTCTTCGACGTTGGTATCGCGGGGAACCCAGCCGGAATCGACATGTAATTCAGCCACTTTACGATAATCGCGGTTAAAGAAAGCGATAAAATTCTCCGCGAGATACCGTTTGTCTTCCTTGTTGAGCGAACCAACTATGCCGCAATCAATGCCTATGTAGCAAGGATCTTCAGGGGTTTCGTAGCTGACGAAAATATTCCCAGGGTGCATATCGGCATGGAAGAAACTGTCGCGGAAAACCTGGGTGAAGAAAACCTGCACGCCGCGTTCGGCCAGCAGTTTCATATTGGTGCCCTGTTTCTTCAGCGCTTCAATATCAGAAACCGGGATACCGTAAATACGCTCCATCACCATCAGACGTTCGCTACAGTAATCCGGATAAACCTCCGGCACATACAGCATCGGGCTGCCTTCGAAATTACGTCGCAGCTGAATAGCATTCGCCGCTTCGCGCAGTAAATTCAGTTCATCGAGCAGCGTTTTTTCATATTCGCGTACCACCTCACGGGGGCGCAAACGGCGGCCATCGGGCAACAGAATCGGTAACCAGCCTGCCAGACGCGACATCAGACGGATATCCGCCACGATAGTCGGCAAGATATCCGGGCGGATCACTTTGAGAACCACCGGCTTACCGTTTTCTTTCAAAATGGCGGTATGAACCTGAGCAATCGAGGCCGAAGCCAGCGGCGTCTGGTCGAACTCATCAAACCAGGTTTCCACCGGACCACCGAGCGCCACTTCAATTTGCTGGCGCGCTTTCGCACCATCGAAAGGCGGAACGTGGTCCTGAAGCAAGGCAAGCTGATCGGCAATCTGAGGAGGGAAAAGGTCGCGGCGTGTTGACATCATCTGGCCAAACTTGATCCATACCGGCCCCAGTTCTTCCAGCGCCATACGCATGCGCTCGCCCAACGGCTTTTCTTTATGACGATTAGGCAACCAGAAAAAAAGATAACGACCAATGCGCAGCGGCAGCGTTAAGCGGATTTTAGGGATGAGTTCGTCAAGGCCATAGATCAGAAACATGCGGATAATCAGATATAAACGTCGCATTTCCCTAGGCGTCACGGTTTACCCTCCAGTTTTTCGATACGTTTGTCCAGCGCATCCAGCTCGCGCTCCAGCGCAGAAACTTCATCGCTAAACCAGACAACTTCCAGCGGGCCCGGCGCCATCTTCCACTCTTCGGTCAGCGTCTGAGCCACATAGCTTTGCTGATGTTTCAGACCTTTTTGCAGAAAACGCAAACTTCCCTGAACGGCCTGAGTCAGCCCCTGAGCCGCGATATCACCGACGTAAGGTGCCAGGAATTCTGCGGGATCCCATTCGGCCATATCGAGCAGAGCGGTCCATTGCTGGACAACAGAAATATCACCCTCGACCACCAGCTCACCGCTGCGCATAAGCGGCGATAATTGCTGACGATCGCGCAGCTTATGGAGCACAGAAAGCCGTGTGATAACGGTGCAATCCGCCGCACCGTCCCACTGTCCAAGAACATCGATTTTTTGCTCGCTGAACACAAACGTCAGCGGAGCGCTCAGTTCCTGCAATTCGACACGTAAAACTTTACCTGCCAGACGCGTCCGCGCCGCCTTCATGCTGCGATCGCGGAAAAGCAGGTAATTAAGCGGCGTCTCAATGGCAGCAGTCAGTAACGGAGTCAACAACATCGGCATGCTCATATCAGAATTTGAAACCCCGATGCAGCGCAACAATGCCACCGGTCAGGTTGTGATACGTCACATTTTCAAAACCTGCGTCCGCCATCATGCCTTTCAGAGTTTCCTGATCAGGATGCATACGGATGGATTCGGCCAGGTAGCGATAGCTTTCAGCGTCTTGCGCAACCAGTTCACCAATGCGCGGCAAAATATGGAAAGAATAAGTGTCGTAAGCTTTGCTCAGCGGTTTCAGAATAGGTTTGGAGAATTCCAGAACCAGCAAACGACCACCCGGCTTGAGCACGCGGAACATCGAACGCAGCGCTTTTTCTTTTTCAGTCACGTTACGCAGACCGAAAGAAATGGTGATGCAGTCGAAATAATTATCAGGGAAAGGCAGAGCTTCAGCGTTGGCCTGAACATAATTAACGTTACCCACGATGCCGAGATTACGCAGCTTTTCGCGGCCCATCTTCAGCATGGAGTCGTTAATATCCGCCAGCACAACTTCGCCTTTTTCGCCCACCAGACGGGAGAATTTTGCGGTCAGATCGCCGGTGCCGCCCGCCAGATCCAGCACACGCTGGCCCTGACGCACACCGCTGCAATCAATGGTGAAACGTTTCCAGATGCGATGAATACCGAAAGACATCAGGTCATTCATCAGATCATATTTTGCCGCAACGGAATGGAAGACTTCCGCCACCATTTCCTGCTTCTCATCTTTGGCTACTGTACGAAAACCGAAATGGGTGGTTTCCTGCGTCTGCTTTTCCATTATTTATGCCTGCTTTTTCAGTCAAACTCTTGGGGAGAAGTGTACCAGAACCCGTTAGAAAGCCCCATCACCGATGGTGATTCAACATATTGCAAAGATTCATTTATTGAATCAGTCCGACTCAGTGGAAACCTTTGCCAGCTTTAATTATTCACGCGGGTTCAGCGCCTGTTCTTCTTCCGCATCAGAGGTATCGGGCAGAGATGCGGTATCTTCCGGTTCATTTTCCGCTTTCGCTATCTCAGCCAGAGACGGGCTGATAGGCCGTTTAACTTCGACCCCCAGAGCACGGAAACTTTCAACCTGCCCTATAAGATTACCACGGCCTTGCGTGAGTTTATTCATCGCTGAGCGATAACTTCCCTGCGCTTTGTCGAGGCTTTGTCCCATCGACTCCATGTCATCCACGAACAACCGCAGCTTGTCATACAAACGGGCAGCGCGGTCGGCAATGCGTTTAGCGTTCTGGCTCTGATGCTCATAGCGCCATAAATTACTGATTGTACGCAAAGCCACCAGCAGCGTGGTCGGGCTGACAAGCATAATATTGTGACGCAGTGCTTCGCTGATCAATTCTGGCTCCCGGTCGATAGCCAGTAAAAAAGCAGGCTCAACGGGGATAAACATCAGGACGTAATCAAGGCTGCGCAAACCGGGAAGCTGCTGATAATCTTTACGGCCCAGCAGGCGGATATGGCCGCGGACAGACGCGATATGCTCATTCAGCGCCGCTTCACGCTCGCTGTCATCTTCACTGTTGAAGTAACGCTCGTAGGCCACCAGCGTCATCTTCGCGTCAATCACCACGTCTTTATTCTGCGGCAGACGCACCACCACATCGGGCTGCATTCGGCTGTTCGTATCAACCTGAACGCTGACCTGCGTCTGATATTCGTAACCCTCGCGCAGGCCGGACGCCTCCAGCACGCGGCTGAGCACCACTTCACCCCAGTTCCCCTGCGTTTTATTATCACCTTTCAGCGCTTTGGTGAGGTTCACCGCTTCGCGCGCCATCTCAACGTTCAGCTGTTGCAGGTTACGGATTTCGTGCGCCAGCGTGTGACGTTCACGGGCTTCCTGACCAAAACTGTCCTGCACCTGACGGCGGAAACCATCGAGCTGCTCGCGCAACGGCAGCAGAAGTTTATCGAGGCTTTGCTTGTTCTGTTCGTCGGCCCGGCGACCATTTTGTTCAAAAATACGGTTAGCCAGATTTTCAAACTGGCTGCTCAGGCGCTGTTCACTGTTGATCAGCAGGCGCTGTTTGTCTTCTGCCGCCATACGCGTTTCGTCCAGCCGCGTAGAAACCTCGCGCAGCTCGGCTTCCTGAGCGCTGTTAATTTCACGCTGGGCTCGTAATTCCTGGTTCAGTTGCTCACATTCATTTTGCCAGTGGGCCAGCAATTGCAACTTTTCCTGGCTGGCTGCCGCCGCGCTGTGCAATTTGCGCAGCTCAAGTTCCGTTTCACGCATTTGCTGCTGAACGGCTTGTCGCTCATTTTTGTGCGCATCGTTTTCCGCCTTCACTTGCTCCAGCGAATGCTCCAGCAACCGGCGCTGTGTTTCGTACTCTGCCTGTTGCTGCTGTTGCCGAAAACTGGCGACCAGCCAGCCGACTAACAGGCCGATTATCCCTGCGCCCAGGGCGTACAAAATGCTGATATCCACGCGTATTCCTTCTTAAAATCACTTGCGGTCACGGTAATAGCAGGCTGTATGGATGTCCAGTCTATTTTCAGGGGCATGACGCCTTTGCGAGACGTCTTCCAAAAAGGAATTTCTCCCGCCCGCCCCTCTTAAAGACTTCAGCAATGCAGCGCAGGATTCAGAACCAGCGGCTCAGCCATTGGATGCCAAAAGCGCCCGGCGCAAGAATGCCGAATGCCCAGATCAGTGCGGAGGTTACGTTGGCAATCTGGAAATACTTCTGCGGCATGCCACAGATCCCCGCCACCAGCGGCACTACGGCGCGGAGCGGGCCAAAGAAACGCCCGATAAATGCGCCCGGCATGCCCCATTTTTCGAAGAATGCATGCCCGCGAACCAGCATTTGCGGATGGCGCGAGAACGGCCAGAAATTCCCGACGCGATCCTGAAAATGTGCGCCGACCCAGTAAGAAAGCCAGTCGCCGAAGAATGCACCGGCCGCCGCTGCTGCCCATATCGGCCAGAACGGAATGCCGGTTTCACCAATCAGCGCCCCCAACCCCAACAGAATAAAAGTGGCCGGAAGGAGCAGAGATAAAAACGCCAGAGATTCGCCAAAAGCGAGGAAGAACACGATCGGCGCAGCCCATACCTGATGCGCGCGGATAAAGGTCGTTGTGTAATCCAGAAGGTCGTGAACAGTCAAAAAGCAGTTCCTTTTGTCAGCGGTTTTGTGTCAGCGGCTTTTTATCAGCAGTTGTTTATCAGCAGATAAGTCGCCGGATTGATAAATTATTCCAGACACTTTACTAACACGACCTTAACAGATCTGATTATCGGGGCAAAAAAATGGGCCGCCAGAGGCAGCCCACAGATGTGATGTGTTTGTTTTAGTATTTTTTAGATCAGGCGACGGGCGGCTTCTACAACGATTTTCACCGCGTGGCTTTCGGTCTTTTTCATCGTTTCCGCGTCAGGAATTTCCTGCTGCGTGCGGTTTACGATAACACCGGCAACCATACCTGCACGCAGGCCCTGGCTTGCACACATGGTCAGCAGTGTGGCGGATTCCATTTCGTAGTTCATCACGCCCATTTCCTGCCACTCTTTCATCGATTCTTTGAAGCGACGAACAACGCGGCCAGAGAAGGTGTCGTAACGTTCCTGACCCGGATAGAAGGTGTCAGAAGACGCGGTTACGCCGATGTGCGTTGCAGCGCCAACAGATTCTGCCGCCGCGACCAGCGCCGTGGTACAGGCGAAATCGGCGACAGCCGGGAATTCCATCGGTGCAAAGTGCAGGCTCGCGCCATCAAGTCGAACAGCAGCCGTCGTGACCAGAACATCGCCCACATTGATATGCGGCTGAATAGCGCCGGTCGTACCCACGCGCAGGAAAGTCCGGATACCCAGCTGTGCCAGCTCTTCCACCGCGATGGACGTAGACGGGCCGCCGATACCGGTTGAACAAACGATCACAGATTTGCCGTCAAGCTCAGCACGCCATGAGGTAAATTCGCGATGAGAAGCCAGACGCACCGGGTTCTCCATCAGTTTGGCAATTTTCTCCACGCGCTCAGGGTCGCCGGGAACAATCGCCAGCGTGGCACCGTTTAAATCTTTTTTGGCCAGGCCAAGGTGGAAAACTTCAGGCTGAGACATAACAAACTCCTCTGTAAGTAAGGTCATTTATTGGCAGGAGGAACACCCGGCAACTGTACTGAACATTGTGACGTTATTTCGTGACGGCAGTCACTATGATGTAACAACAAGAATCACGCATACATTTAATTTGTGACGCAAATCACAAATTAAATGTATTACGCCGAAATTTTAAGCAGACTGATGCTTTGCAGGATGAAGTATTTCCCGAACGGAGAAATAAAAGCAGGCGTTGCCATATCACTGATGAATGACGCCGCCTGCCGGTGAGGCTGATTAAAATTCAACTCAGGCCGGAACGGCTCCGGCTGCCGCACTGCGCGACCAGACGCGATGTTTTGCCATTTCTTTCAGGAACGCTTTCAGTAATTTTCCTTCCGCCTTTTCGCCTTCGATAATCCCGTCCTCCGGTACGTCATCCGTCAGCCCCAGCAGCGGTTTAAAGCGACGGGCGTCTCCGCTCAGCCCGATAACTTTCAGATGTTTATAGGCTTCAAGCACGTAATGGCGGGAATCACCGTTCATCAGCAAAGCATCGATGTGTCCGTGAGGCACAATAACGGCGTCCACGGTAATGGACGGCGAACCGGCAAACGTGGCATCTACCGGCAATGTCGAACCATCATCGGCAATTACATTTCCCAGATGGCTGGCCAGAAGTTTGGGATGAACGCCCGCAGCCTGAAGCGCCTGCAAAGTTTCCAGCACATCTGCAGCATTCACGCCTTCGCCCAGCAGCACCGCCACCTGACGCCCTTTTATCGTCCCTTTTCCGCTGGCGTACAAACTCAGTGACGGATCTGCTTCCAGGCCATTAACCGGTTTCGGAGGCTTAACCTTCCTCGTTTGCGCCGAAAGTGTAATGCCCAGATTTTTCGCAACGATAGCCGCCAGAGTCTGGTCAACGTGCGCCAGCAAATCCACCACGCGTTCGCGAATATACGGCCGTACCACTTTGGATAACTCAAAGGAGAATGCCCCGGCAATATGGTCCTGCTCCACTGGAGTCTGACTCAGCCAGAACAGCCGCGGATGCGCATAGTATTCTGCAAATGATTCGCTTCGCTGCCGGATTTTTTCAGCATCAATACGCTCAGGGTAACTTTCAAATCCGCCTCCCGACGCAGCCGGTGGCGTTTCTCGCGGCCAGTTATTGTTGATTGAATTCGGCTCGTAATTAGCCGGATTGGTATCGACATCCTGCCGGTGCATCCCGTCGCGCTGAAAATTATGGTACGGGCAGGTTGGCCGGTTAATCGGGATCTCATGGAAATTCGGCCCCCCCAGACGGCTGATTTGCGTATCGGTATAGGAGAACAGACGCCCCTGCAACAGCGGATCATTTGTAAAATCAATGCCGGGCACAACGTGTCCCGGGTGGAAAGCGACCTGCTCGGTTTCCGCGAAGTAGTTGTCCGGGTTACGGTTAAGCACCATTTTCCCGACAAGCTCCACCGGCACCAGTTTTTCAGGGATCAGCTTGGTCGGGTCGAGCAAATCGAAATCAAACTTGAATTCGTCCTCTTCCGGGATCAGCTGAACGCCCAGTTCATATTCGGGATAATCGCCGGCTTCGATGGCTTCCCACAAATCGCGCCGGTGGAAATCGGCATCTTTCCCTGCCAGTTTCTGCGCCTCGTCCCACAACAGAGAAGCCTTACCCGCCAGCGGTTTCCAGTGAAAACGGACAAACGTCGCTTTCCCTTTGGCATTCACAAAGCGGAAAGTGTGGATCCCGAAACCTTCCATCGTGCGGTAACTGCGCGGAATGCCCCGGTCAGACATCGCCCAAAAAACGTTATGCAGCGTTTCGGGCTGGAGGGAAACATAGTCCCAGAAGGAGTCATGCGCGCTGGCACCTTGTGGAATTTCGTTGTGCGGCTCGGGTTTTACGGCGTGGACAAAATCAGGAAATTTATGGGCATCCTGAATGAAGAAGACCGGCGTGTTATTGCCGACCAGATCATAAATCCCTTCATCGGTATAAAACTTGGTGGCCCAGCCGCGAATATCACGAACCGTATCTGCTGACCCTTTCGAGCCCTGCACCGTCGAGAAACGCACAAAGACCGGCGTTATCTTTTTCGGGTCGGAGAGGAAACTGGCTTTTGTGACCGCTTTCAGGCTGCGGTAAGGCTGGAAATAACCGTGCGCGGCGGCACCGCGCGCATGAACGATACGTTCAGGTATCCGCTCATGGTCAAAATGGGTGATTTTCTCGCGGAGGATGAAATCTTCCAGCAGCGTCGGCCCCCGGCTGCCGGCTTTCAGCGAGTTCTGGTCATCAGCAATCTTAGTGCCCTGATTGGTGGTCAGCGGCTGCTTCTCACCATTTTTTCGATGTCGCTCCAGCGCATCGAGTTTGGCGTTAGTGTTCTCCGGGCTTTTGGCACTGCCGGAGGCGGTTGGTTCTTTGCCGGGCGGCGTGGGTTGCGGTGAAGCCTGATAAGCACTGTCGGATGGCGCGAGATTGCCCAGGCCGGGTTGAGAAGATTGACTGCCCGTGGCGGGGGCGCGGCTTACCGGTTTTGGCTCGCTTTTCTTGGTCGTTTTAGACGGTGATTTCGACATTGAACATGACTCCTCATGAAAGATTCGGACGTTCTATGGTTCTTCCCTGACATATTTCCTGCATAACTTTTAACTATAGAACATCTGTTCTGCCTTGCTGTTCCCGCTTTCGGGCTATAGTTTTAATCCATAGAGCCAGATTTCCGTATGGACACTTGCATGGAGACCACGATGAAAAAAGAAGAAGAATTACTGACGCTGAAACAGGCTCCGACCAGCTTTGCCCCTGCCGTGACACCGGTTGCCAGCACGACTATTCATACCGACACCGACGGGCTTCACGCCGGTCAGACAACCATTCCTTCGCAGGGTGAAGATCTTCCTGCCTATCTCGCCCGGCCGGAACAATTCTCCGGAAAATTACCGATCATTCTGGTGGTTCAGGAGATTTTTGGCGTTCACGAACATATTCAGGATGTCTGCCGCCGTCTGGCAAAACAAGGGTATCTGGCAATCGCGCCTGAGCTGTATTTCCGTCAGGGCGACCCGCGCAATTACACCGAAATCAGCGAGCTGTTCGAAAAACTGGTCAGCAAAGTGCCGGATCAGCAGGTACTTTCCGATCTCGACCACACCGCGCACTGGGCATCGCAGCACGGTGGGGATATTTCCAAACTGGGGATTACCGGTTTCTGCTGGGGTGGCCGGATCGCGTGGCTGTATGCGGCGCATAACCCGCAACTGAAAGCGGGCGTGGCGTGGTACGGAAAACTGGTCGGCAACAAAACGCTGACCAGCCCGACCAACCCGGTTGACCGTGCCGCTGCGCTTGATGCGCCGGTGTTAGGTTTGTACGGCGGTCAGGACACCGGCATTCCGCTGGATACCGTCGAAACCATGCGGCAGGCCATTCGCGCGGCCAATGCTAACGCGGAAATCGTCGTTTACCCTGAAGCCGGACATGCTTTTTATGCCGATTATCGGCCGAGCTATAACGCCGAAGCCGCTCACGATGGCTGGCAGCGTATGCTGGATTTCTTTGCACAGTATGGCGTGAAGTCATCGCAATAACTGCGTAATTAAGGCATCAAATATCAGAAGCCCGGCAGGTTTTCCTGCCGGGCTTTTTACTTGCAGATTTAGATTACTTGCAGATGCAGAGTCGCAGCCATATTTAACGCAGCGACAACTGACCGAATGCGCCCTGCCAGTCTTCTTCGAATTTAACTACCGCCGCCTGAACCGCCGGTGCGCTGACAAACTGCTCGGCGACGTCCATCGGAATTGTTATGGACTGGCATCCGGCCAGCAGACAATCAAGCGCCTGACGCGGCGTTTTGAAGCTGGCGGCCAGCACTTTGGCGTGCGGCGCATGCAACGTCAGCAATTTCTGCAATTGCGTCACCATCTCAATCCCGTCTCCGCCCTGCGCATCGAGACGGTTCACGTACGGCGCAACATATTCCGCTCCTGCCAGCGCCGAAAGCAGCCCCTGACCTGCACCATACACGGCGGTTCCCAGCGTCGGAATTTTTCGGGTACGCAGGATTTTAATGGCTGCCAGCCCTTCTGCCGTAACCGGAACTTTCACCACCAGCCCCGGGACGCGTGAATGAAGCAATTCGGCTTCTTCAACCATTTGTTCTGCCTGATTTGCCAGCACCTGCGCAAACAGTTTTCCTTCACCGCCTAAAGCATCACGCAGCGCCGGCAGGACTTCCCATAATGACGTCCGGGCTTTTGCCACAATGCTCGGGTTTGTGGTCACGCCCTGTAACGGCAAAATGCGGGATAAACGTTTTACTGCGCTGATGTCAGCGGTATCCAGATACAGTTCCATATCCTCTCCTGTCAGAGTTCAAGCTCTTGTTTCAGCAGCGTTTCAATCTGCGCTGCCGTGGTCGAATTCATCAGCGCATCCCGGAAACTGTCATGCATAATCCGGCGCGCCAGCTTTGAGAAAATCCGCATATGCTGGTCACCTGCCGCGTGCTTATTGAGGGTCAGCATGATGACAAACTGCGCTTCTTCATCGCCCCACTGCACCGGTTCAGGCAACTTCGCGACGCTGATTGTCGATTGTTCGATATGTTCTGATTTGGTATGCGGGATAGCAAAACCGAAACCCAGTCCGGTCGAAAATACGGCTTCCCGCGCCCAAACGTCTGCTGCCAGTTTTCGCGGATAGCGACAACGTCCGGCCAGCATCAGGTTATCGACCATGCCTTTAATCACTTCCTCTTTGCTGCGCCAGTCCGCATTGAGCGCCACGCATTCTGTGGTGATCAGCGGTGCATCGTTCACGGCCATACGGAACTGCGCCAGCAAATGTTCAACCTCAAGCGACGTGCGGCACTGCATGGCACGGTTGAGCAACTGACGGCATTCCCGGCTGTCGAGTTTTGCCAGCCGCGCTTTCGTCACCGGCACCGACGGCGCACTCATGCTGATTTCATCCAGCCCGAGGCCGACCAACAGCGGCAGTACGGAACCTTTCGCGCCCAGTTCGCCGCATAAGCCAATCCATTTCCCGTGGCGATGCACTTCGCGTACGACGTGGTCAAGGCCACGCAGGAATGCCGGATTCAGGCTGTTGTAATGGCGGGTAACTTTGGCGTTATCGCGGTCGACGGCGAGCAGGTATTGCGTCAGGTCATTGCTACCGATGCTAAAGAAATCAATCTCTTCGCAGCATTGATCGATGATGAACATCACCGACGGGACTTCCAGCATGATCCCGAACGGGATTTTTTCATCAAACGGGATCTGTTCATTGCGCAGGGACTGTTTGGCCTCCGCCAGCCGGTCTTTCACCCATAAAATTTCTTCCATTGAGGAAATCATCGGGATCATGATTTTCAGCGGGCCGTGTGCGGAAGCACGCAAAATAGAGCGCAACTGCGTGAGGAATAAAGGCAGGAACTCCTGATAAATACGGACAGCGCGGTAGCCCAGGAAAGGGTTGTTTTCAGCCGGAATATTCAGGTAATTAACCGGTTTATCGCCGCCAATATCCATCGTGCGGATAATAATAGTTTTGCCTTTTGCCGCTTCCGTTGCCTGACAATAAATGTTGTACAGCTCATCCTCAGAAGGCGCACTCGCGCGATCCATATAAAGCATTTCCGTCCGGAACAACCCTACCGCTTCGGCACCGTTACTGAACGCCGCATCGGCTTCGACCGAATGCGCGATATTCGCCGCGACCTCCAGGCGCACGCCGTCGGCGGTGTATCCCGGTTTATCAAGATAGGCACTCTGCTGCTGCCGCAATGTCTGACGGACATGTTCTTCCTGACGGTAATAGCGCCTTACCGGCTCACTGAGCGCACAAGCCACCAGCCCGAGATCGCCGTCAATCTGCACATCCTGCCGCAGATACGCCTGTAATGGCTGCGGGTCGACCCCAACCAGCGTGGGAATATTGAAAGACCGCGCGAGGATCACCGTGTGCGATGTGCTGCCACCGCTGCCGAGCAGTAATCCTTTAAGGTGTTGTTTATCCAGTTCGAGAAACTGGCTTGGCGTCAGTTCATCCGCCAGACAAATGCTCGCTTCACTCAGTTTTTGCTGGGACGCAAAACAATCCTCGCCATAGATTTGCTGCAACAGCTGGAAGCTGACATCACGAATGTCCAGTTCGCGTTCACGCAGATAGGCACTGGAAGATTGCGCCAGCTGTTCGCTGAAATGCTGAGCCGTTTCCACGATGCTTTGCGCGCAACTTTTTCCTTCCATGACATGCTTATGCAGCGCGTCACGCAGGCTGTTATCACGCAGCAAAGAACGGTGCGCCTCCAGCACGGCGGTCACCGTGCCATTCCCTGCCATCAGCTGAAGTTCGATAGATTTCTCCAGCCCTGTCAGCCCGTGAGAAAGTAAACTCTGTTCTTTATCGGTGCCTTGCGTCTCGGGTAAATCCGCCAGCGTCGCCAGATTCACGCGGGCAAGGCTGACCAGTTTCCCCAATGCGCAGCCTTCACTGACGGAACGCGCACGAAAGACCAGCGGGGAAAGATGTGCCAGAGATTCAGGAAGAGGTTCCCGCTCCGCCTGATCATCATGTTCCGGCAGGGCTTCATCACACAGCGGAAACTGGTGTTCAATAAAATGCGCCAGCGCGGCAAAGGCGGCTTCTTCGTCTTCCCCTTCCACGGTGACGTGGCATTCATCACCCAGCAAAATATCCGCGCCAATCAGCGACAGAACACTTTTGCCATCGGCTTTGCGGTCAGAACGGGCATTGTGCCAGTGAAAAGAAGAATCAAATCCATTGCACAGCGTTTCAATATGGCTGGCCGGACGGGCATGAACACCATTTACCAGTACGCAGGTGAAGCTCAACTTCTTGGTCATTTCTGAATCCTCATCCCAAATTCCGGCGGATAAACCGGCTCATTGCAGGATAGGAGTCTGGCGGGCCAACTTGCTACCAGACAAAAATGACAAACACTGGACAAATGTAATGTCCGTCGCTTTTTGCGAGGCAGCTCACACTGCGTTCTGACGTAAAAACCTCCCTCAGACTCGGGTTATTTGAACCTGCTCGCATTTTTGAACTGAGCTTACAAAAGTCCAGTAAAACACAAATTTGTCCACTATTAGCGCCCATGACGGCGGCCTATTGTGGTCGTCAATATCCTTTCAGCTTCCGAGGTTTTGCTGAAAAGGACGTTCCGTTATTTTCGCCCGACACCGGAGCCCACCATGAAAGAATTGCTAAATATTCTAAAAAATACCCGTCAGCACCTGATGACCGGCGTATCTCATATGATCCCTTTTGTGGTTGCGGGCGGCATTCTGCTGGCAGTCTCTGTCATGCTTTACGGCAAAGGTGCCGTGCCTGACGCAGCGACCGATCCGAATCTGAAAAAACTGTTTGATATTGGTGTAGCCGGTCTGACGCTGATGGTGCCTTTCCTGGCGGCTTACATCGGTTATTCCATTTCCGACCGCTCTGCGCTCGCGCCTTCAGCCATCGGTGCCTGGGTCGGCGCTTCTTTTGGTGCGGGCTTCTTCGGCGCGATCATCGCCGGTCTTCTCGGGGGGATCATCGTTTTCTATCTGAAGAAGATCCCGGTACCGAAGATCCTGCGCTCCGTGATGCCGATCTTTGTGATCCCGATTATCGGCACCTTGCTGACTGCGGGCATCATGATGTGGGGGCTGGGGGAACCGGTCGGGCTGCTGACTTCCTCGCTGACTCACTGGCTGCAAGGTATGCAGCAGGGCAGCATTGTCGTGCTCGCCATCATTATGGGGCTGATGCTGGCTTTCGATATGGGCGGGCCGGTCAATAAAGTCGCCTACGCCTTTATGCTGATTTGCGTGTCACAGGGCGTTTATACCGTCGTCGCAATTGCCGCCGTCGCGATCGCCACACCTCCGCTGGGGCTGGGTTTCGCCACACTGATTGGCCGCAAATACTATTCCACTGAAGAACGCGAAGCCGGAAAAGCCGCCCTGCTGATGGGATGCGTCGGCGTCACTGAAGGCGCGATCCCTTTCGCCGCCGCCGACCCGCTGCGCGTTATTCCTTCCATTATGGTGGGCTCCGCCTGTGCGGCGGTGACCGCTGCGCTGCTGGGCGCCGAATGCTATGCCGGCTGGGGCGGGCTGATTGTGCTGCCCGTCGTAGAGGGAAAACTCGGTTATATCGCGGCCCTGCTGGTCGGCATGGTGGTGACCGCCGTGTGCGTCAACGTACTGAAGTATCTGGCTGCCAAAAAGCAGTCGGCTAAAAAGCATCAGGAATCAGACCTGGATCTGGACTTCGAAATTAACTGACCTCAGACGTAAAACCAAAGGTGAAAATCATGACCAAAATTGTTGCTGTCACTGCCTGCCCGTCCGGCGTCGCTCACACCTATATGGCCGCCGAAGCAATTGAACGCGCGGCCAAAGCCAAAGGCTGGGCATGCAAAGTCGAAACTCAGGGTTCTATTGGCCTGGAAAATGAACTGACCGTGGAGGATGTCGCCGCCGCCGACATGGTGATCCTTACCAAAGACATCGGCATCAAATTTGAAGAACGCTTTAAAGGCAAAGTTGTGGTTCGCGTGGCAATCAGTGACGCCGTAAAACGCGCTGACGCCATTATGGAAAAAATCGCGACACACTTCGCCAGCACGGCGGCCACGGATTAATCACAAGGAGAATAAGATGACTTCCCGCATCGAACGTCTGAAAGCCGCACTCTTCGCCAGCCCGCGTGAAATTTCGCTGGAACGTGCCCTGCTGTATACCGAAAGCCATCGCTGCACCGAAGGCGAATGCACGCTGCTGCGTCGCGCTAAAGCGACGGCTTACATTCTGGACAACGTTGAAATTACCCTGCGTGAAGACGAACTGATCGCCGGTAATCGCACGGTAAAACCGCGGGCGGGAATCGTCTCACCAGAAATGGATCCTTACTGGTTGCTGAAAGAACTGGATGCTTTCGCCACCCGTCCTCAGGATCGTTTCAACATTTCAGAGCAGGATAAACAGGTTTACCGCGAGCAGCTTTTCCCTTACTGGGAATCCCGCTCAATGAAAGATTTCATTAATCAGCAAATGCCGGAAGACGTTAAGGCAGCGACCCAAACGCAGATTTTCAGCATCAACCAGACCGACAAAGGCCAGGGGCATATCATTATTGATTACCCGCGTCTGCTGAATACCGGGCTGGATGATCTGGTGTCTGAGTTACAACAGCACGTTGAACAGGAGCCGGAAAATACGTTTTATCAGGCGGCACTGATTCTCTTACAGGCCGCTCAGCGCCATATTCTGCGCTATGCCGCGCTGGCAGCGCAGATGGCCGGTGCGTGTGAAAACGTCCGGAGAAAGCAGGAACTGGAACGTATTGCTGCCATCTCGACGCATATTTCAGGTAAGAAACCGCAGGATTTCTATCAGGCCTGCCAGCTGTTCTGGTACATGAATATTATTTTGCAGTACGAATCCAACGCCAGTTCGCTGTCGCTCGGACGCTTCGATCAGTACATGCTGCCGTTCTACCAGCATTCTCTTTCACACGGCGAACAGCCGGCGTTTTTGAAAGAGCTGCTGGAAAGCCTGTGGGTGAAATGCAATGACATCGTGCTGTTACGTTCAACGTCAAGCGCCCGGTATTTCGCCGGTTTCCCAACGGGTTATACGATTTTACTCGGCGGCTTAACCGAGACGGGCCGCAGCGCGGTCAACGTGTTGTCATTCCTGTGTCTGGACGCTTATCAGAGCATCTGCCTGCCACAGCCCAATCTCGGCGTGCGGGTGAACGAGCTGATCGACCGCCCTTTCCTGCTGAAAACAGCCGAAACTATCCGTCTCGGCACCGGCATTCCGCAAATCTTCAACGATGAAGTGGTGGTTCCGGCCTTCCTGAACCGCGGCGTGAGCCTCGAAGATGCCAGGGATTATGCGGTTGTCGGCTGCGTCGAATTATCTATCCCAGGGAAAACGTACGGGTTGCATGACATTGCGATGTTCAACCTGCTGAAAGTCATGGAGTTAACGCTGCATGAGAACGAAGGAAATTCTGCGATTACCTATGCTGAGCTGGTGGAACAGATCCGCCAGAAAATCAGCCACTACGTGAAACTGATGGCGCAGGGCAGCAATATCTGCGATATCGGCCACCGCGACTGGGCACCGGTTCCGTTGCTGTCGTCTTTCATTGAAGGTTGTCTGAAAAGCGGGAAAGACATTACTGCCGGTGGCGCGCGCTATAATTTTTCCGGCGTTCAGGGCATCGGTATCGCAAACCTCAGTGACTCACTGCATGCGCTGAAAGGGCTGGTGTTTGATCAGCAACGCCTGAGCTTTGATGAACTGCTTGCCTCGCTGAAAGAGAATTTCGCCAGCGAAGAAGGCCGCGCGATCCGCGCCCGCCTGATCAACCGCTTCGAGAAATACGGCAACGACATCGATGAAGTTGACCTGATCAGCGCCGACTTGCTGCGGTTTTATTGCAAAGAAGTCGAACAGTACCGCAACCCGCGCGGTGGCCAGTTTACGCCGGGGTCCTATACCGTTTCCGCTCACGTCCCGCTCGGCGCGGTCGTCGGTGCGACGCCGGACGGGCGCTTTGCGGGCGAACAACTGGCCGACGGCGGCCTGTCGCCTATGCTCGGGCAAGATCATCAGGGGCCAACCGCGGTACTGAAATCCGTCAGCAAGCTCGACAACACGCTGCTCTCAAACGGCACGCTGCTGAACGTGAAATTTACGCCATCAACGCTGGAAGGTTTACAGGGTCTGAATAAGCTGGCTGATTTTCTCGGTGCTTTCACCCATCTGAAATTACAGCATGTTCAGTTCAACGTGGTGAATGCAGAACAGCTTCGCGAAGCGCAAAGGCGTCCGCAGGATTTCGCCGGATTAGTGGTCAGGGTCGCCGGATACAGCGCGTTCTTTGTCGAACTGTCAAAGGAGATTCAGGATGACATTATCGGCCGCACCGCGCACCAGCTCTGACCTGCGGATCCCCACGGTCAACGGAGCTTGTGAAACCGCTGAAAAATCCCTGACGGGACGCATCTTTAATATTCAGCGTTTTTCTCTCAATGACGGTCAGGGGATCCGCACGATGGTTTTCTTTAAAGGTTGCCCGCACCGCTGCCCGTGGTGCGCCAACCCGGAATCCATGTCGCCCCGGATCCAGACCATCAAACGTCAGGCGAAATGCCTGAACTGCCGGACTTGCTTGCAAGACCCGCAGGAGTGCCCGAGCGGCGCACTGGAATATGTAGGCGAAGACATTACGCTGCCAGCGCTGATGTCCCGGCTGCTCAGGGATGAAGTTTTTTTCCGCTCATCCGGCGGTGGCATCACGCTTTCCGGTGGCGAAGTGCTGATGCAACCTGTTTTTGCCCGCGAGTTGTTGAAGGAATTACAGGGCCTCGGGATCCACACGGCCATCGAAACCGCAGGCGATGTCCCTCGGGATCATTTGCTTTCGGTGGTTGATCACTGCGATCAGGTTTTATTTGATTTCAAAATCATGGACGCCACGCGGGCCCGCACCCTGCTCAACATGAATCAGCCCCGGGTGCTGGAGAATTTTAAGGCACTGACCCAACGCGATGTGAAAGTGCTTCCGCGTGTTCCCCTGATCCCCGGCTATACGCTGACAAAGGAAAACCTGCGGCAGATCCTGGATTTCCTTAAACCCTTCAACTTAAATGAAATCCATCTGTTACCCTTCCACAAATACGGAGAAGCAAAATATCCGTTATTAGGAAAAACCTATTCGATGCACAAAACACCGGTGCCGGATGCCATCGCACTTGCGCCATTGCGCGCAATGGCTGAAAGCGATGGGTATACCGTGACGATGGGCGGGTAAAATTTCCAGCTACGGGGAGCGGTAAATGTCATTAAAACTGGTCGGAGTCACCGCCTGCATCAGCGGTGTCGCACACACGTATATGGCGGCAGAACGCCTGGAAAAGCTGTGCTTGCAGGAAAAATGGCAGGTGAAAGTGGAGACGCAGGGCGCGCTGGGTGTCGAGAACGTGCTTTCGGAAAGCGATATTGCTCAGGCGGATATCGTTTTGCTTATCACAGAGATCCAACTGGAAAACAGTGACCGTTTTACTCACAGCCGCTGCGTACAGACAGGCATTCACACTTTTTTGCGCACGCCGGAAAAAGTCATGGCCGCCGTGAAAAAGATCGCCGCATCTCCGCAGGGTACGCACATCGTTCTCGCATAATAGTGGCCATCAGCGCGTTTACGGCTCCAGACTCTCAAACTGGCTGCGATACTGGCGGCGGTATTCGGAAGGGGAACGTTCGGTGCTTTTCTTAAACTGGCGGCAAAAATAGTTGCTGTCGATATACCCGCAGGCATGGGCGACTTCTTTCACTTTCATGTCATACCCTTTCAGCAGATTTTTTGCCTGCTCCAGCCGCACATAGTTCAGGTATTCGTTCAGCCCAATCCCGCCGCTTTTCTGAAACAGATGTGACAGATAATTCGGTGAAATATAAAACGCCTTGGCGACGGAATCCCGCGTGAGCGGTTCGCGGTAATGCTCTTCGATATGCTGGCGTATCGCGCCGAAAAGCGCCTGACTGCGTGAGGCGGTATGCGCCGAGGAACTGAATAAATCCAGCGCGTGGCTCAGTAATCCTTTCACCAGGAACTGCGCCGTCCGCTGATCCGCCCGGTGCCAAGCCAGTTCATTGAGCGCCTGCAACATAAAAGCGCCCACGCGCGGCCCGCGCCTGCCGGTATTGCCTATTTCACGTGAATCAAACTGCTTGCCGTCCCAGCCGAGCAGGCTGAAACCCAGCTGCTGTTTGCCAAATAACAGGCTCAGCGTGCGAACCGGCGTTTGCCACTGCGGACTGTTCCAGCCTTTTGCGGGCACGAATAACGCATCTCCCGCCTGCATCCGGACAACCTGACTCACGCCCTGCTCATTTTCCCATTCCATCATCTGATCCCCTTCAAGGATGAGCTCCAGACGCGGAAAACCTACCTGATACGCCAGCTCCGGCACTGGATGCTGGGCACCGGCAAAAAAGACCTGCCGGACGCCTTCTGGTTGCTCAAGTACCGGAGATAAAACGGAAAAAAGAGGGTGCGTCATGTTCAGGTTACCTGTCAGCGGAATCACGTCATCATAACTAACCTGCGGCGCAGACAGAAAAGGAAGTCACAAATTTGGGAGGAGTACCGGGAAATCCGGCCTGCCGGTGAGGCAGCGGGCCGGAAATATCAGCTTATGCCTGCGGAGGCTGTCCGTTGGACGCCGACAAACCGCCATCAACCGGCAGGTTTACGCCGGTCACGAAACGGGCGTCGTGGCTGGCAAGAAAGGCAATAACATCTGCGATTTCTTCCGGTTCCGCACCCCGTCCCAGTGGAATTCGTTCGGCAAATTTAGCCAGCAACGGCTTGTTGTCTTTAATTCCGGCCGCCATCTCCGTAAAGGTCAGTGACGGGCACACC
This sequence comes from Rahnella sp. PD12R, assembly GCF_019200965.1. Lineage (NCBI taxonomy): Bacteria > Pseudomonadati > Pseudomonadota > Gammaproteobacteria > Enterobacterales > Yersiniaceae > Rahnella > Rahnella sp. PD12R. The sequence goes on from NZ_JAHTMS010000012.1 coordinate 34,539, forward strand.
GCGTTAACACGCACGCCGTCTTTACCGTGGTCCATCGCAATCGAGCGGGTAAAGTTCGTCACGCCGCCTTTTGCCGCATTATAGAAACTCATTCCCCAGTCGCCGCCGGTACCGGAAACCGAGGAAATGTTGACGATATTTCCCTTACTTTTGATCAACGCAGGCATGAAGAAACGCGTGCAGTAAAAGACGCCGCTCAGATCAATGGCGATAATTTTCTGCCAGTCATCCAGACTCGCTTCGGTCGCTTTACCTTGTACAACCACGCCCGCGCCGTTAACCAGCACATCAACACGCCCGAATTTGTCTTCGATCACCGCCGCCATCCGCTCGACATCCTGCGCGGAAGAAACGTCCGCCAGATGAATGTAATACTGCGTGCTGCTCAGCGTTTTGGCGACTTTCTCCAGTTTCTCTTTTGTTCTCCCCACCAGCACGACAATCGCGCCTTCCGAAGAAAAACGTCGCGCCGATGCCGCGCCCATGCCAGAACCCGCGCCGGTAACGACAACCACTTTGTCTGTAAATCGGTTCATGTTCTCTCCTTGTTCAGATGAAGGAATAAATCCGTGAAACAGGCTTTAAGCCTAGCGGAGAACCGCGCCATTCGTGGGAATCAGCCGCATTTCTGCACCCGGATAGCGCTACAGCCGGCGTATGACGGGAGCTGAAAGAGACGTAACAAAGTGCGAATGAGGCGGATGGCAGATCCCCCTACCGGCCATTTATCTCCCGTTTCCAGCCAGCCAACGGATATTTTCATGGCAGACGTCGCCCTACTCTTTGTCTGCGGGTCCGCACCTCGTATCGCACTTATCCAACAGGAGTAAACATTATGGATTCACAATTTATTGGTTCCGTCATCAATGCCCTGCCACTGGAAAACATGATTGGCGGGCCGTTGCAGGCCATGATCAAAGCGCAGGTTCAGGCCAGTAAAGCTTATGCCGACTTCCTGCTTTCGGTTTGTATTAAAGATGGCAAGGCAGAGGCCGTTCAGTTTGACTACGACGAAACGGTTGTCGATCAGGCTGGCGTCATCCAGGGGGTGGTCAAAAAGACCATGCGCATTCCTCTGCTGGCGGCCATCACCCATCCGATTATTTGTATTGAAGAGGGTACGATTGACTTCGAACTTGAAGTGACTCAAAGCGAATCCAGCTCCAGCAGCGATGACGCCGAAGGCTCTTTCGAAGCTACTTTGGGCTGGGGGCCGGTCAAAGTAAAAGTCTCCGGGCGTGTTTCACATAAAGCCGAACAAACCCGTAAATCCGATACCCGCGCCAAATACAGCATCCACACGCAGATCAAACGCCAGCAACCGCCGGAAGCACTGATGCGCGTGATCGACTTCCTGACGGATGCCGCGACTAAACCTGCCGTTCTGCCAGCCGAAGCGAACAAAAAAGAGCTGGATGCTTTCACACCAACAGCAACATCCGCGGATAAAACCCCGGAAAAAGCGCCAGCCTGATCATGCCGGTGTCTGACAACGTCTAATCCGAAGGCCGCCAGCGCGGGGCCTTTTTAATCAGGAGCAGGTTATGTCTTTAAAAAGCTGGCTACGGGGCGGGAAAACTACTGGCGAAACATCGTCGGGCGGAGCGGTTCCTCCCCCGGGGAATTCAGGCACGCCGCCTCCACCGTCACCGGGAGGGCTGATGCCGGTATCGCTTGAAGAAGTTACCCGCGGTATGCAACAAGCGGCTAGCGCAGCCAACCAGCTGATTGCACATCAATATATGCAGGCGCTGGATCCGTATTTTGAACATCTTGATGACGGTTCAGTCGTACCGCGCACGATGATTATGCAGATTGACGACAAGCATCATTTCGAGCTGCCTTTAGTCGCACTCTCCACGCCGCGTGGGCTGATGCTGGAAAAAATGAAGGTTCATCTGACCATCCGTACCGATGGCGTTGAACAGTTGCCCATTGAAGGTGGCGAAGAAAACGTCAGTCGTTTTCACGTAAGTCTCTCGCCTGCCAGCAAAAATCAGGAAGGCCGTGACAGCCGTCATGTGGATATCGAGATGCAGTTTACCGTGCTCGAACCACCCGAAAGTGTCATGCGCCTGATTGATGAATACACCAACCGGGTTATCCCGAAACCTAACACGACAGAGGTATCTGCTGATGAGTGAGCCACGTTTATCTACCGGCGCAAAAGGGGTTGCGCTGATCAAAACTTTCGAGGGACTGCGTCTGGAAAAATATCAGGATGTTGTCGGTAAATGGACCATCGGTTATGGGCATCTTATCCTGCCGGATGAATCTTTTTCTGCTGCAATCCCGGAAGCGCAGGCTGACGCGCTTTTGCGTCAGGATCTGGGTATCAGTGAGAAAGCAGTGAATCAGTACGTTATTGTTCCGCTCACGCAGAATCAGTTTGATGCGCTGGTCTCTTTCACCTTCAATCTTGGCGTCGGCAATTTGAAAAGCTCAACATTACTGAGAGTGCTGAATGCGCGTCAGTATCAGGATGCGGCTAATGAATTCCTGCGTTGGGATAAAGCGGGTGGGAAACAGGTTGCCGGATTAACCCGGCGTCGTACGGCAGAGCGCGCGTTATTCATCAGCCAGCCGGAATAACGTGTTCACCGGCTTTCATTTTATATTCCCGAACATTCATGAATACAGGAAATAAACATTATGACAATTCGCCGAAGTTATTTATCGGGATTATTCCCGCAACTGGTTTTTTTATCTTTTTTGGCTTTACTGACATCAACGGCGAATGCCGTCGATAAAATAAAGTGTGATATCGCTGTTCATGATGCCAATCAGCAACTGGAAACGGATAATAACAAGACCATCAATGATGAAGCCAGCCTGGTAAAATTATTACGGACATTAAATAAGGATGACGTTTTGCCCGTGCAATATGTCACCACGGACTATGCCAAAAAACAGGGCTGGAGCGGAAATTCGCAGGATTCTCTTTGGAAAGTCTGGGTACTCAATAAGAAAGAGATTGGCGGAGACAGTGTTCAGATCCCGGAGCAGAAAAGTGGCGAAAAATGGTACAGCGCGGATCTGGAATCCGTCCGTGGATTACGCAGTGCAAAACGTCTTATTTATTCACCTCAAAGACAGGAACGTTATTTAAGCACTAACGAAAATACATCCAAAGTAATTATTAAAGCCTGTATTTAGATAACATTAAAAGTTAAATTCCACGCCTAAACGTCCATTACTCCTTTATATTTTGAGAGGTATTATCATGTTTGAAACTTTTACGCTTCAGCAACCGGCAGGCAGTGATTCTTGTGGCGCATTTTCTCTGGCAGCATTATTAAATGCCCGCAATCAGGGACTGCCCGTCAACACGCCCACCGGTGCCACGGTATATAACGATATTATTGCAAGACAGAATCCTCTTCCTCCCGGCTATCCGCTAATTTTTGCCCCGCCGGCACCGCGCTCGTTACCTTCAAGTCTCGTTCGTGTCGGTATCGCTCGTGGATTTAACGATCAGGTGCAGGTTATGGTGAATAAACCTTTAATGCCCGTCGCCATGCATCCTTTAATTGGGCCGGAAACCACGCGGATTGGTAGCACAGCAGCGGTTATAAGCAGCACCGCCAACCTTCAGGCTCTGGTTCAGGCCGCAGGTTATTACCTGGCGCTGGTGCTCGATGGCAATCACTGGATTGCGCTCGGGCGGAACGCACAAGGTTTTTACGCCTACGACCCTGCATCAAATTTCCACGGGGCCGTAAACCAGCCAGTCGGGAACCGGGTGACACTCAACGGCGTGCAGTATGACTTCTCAGGAATTTTAATCTGTTTCTGAACCGCGCTTCATTCTTCTTCAGTGCCACTCCGGTGGCACTGTCTTTCTAAGGAGTTCACTATGGCAGCCGTCATGCTTGAATCCTCACAAAGTTTTCTTATCAGCCAGATCCTGGCTGCCTTTTCCGGTTTGTTTGGCGGACTGAGTATTTCTTTCTTCTGGCAGCCAAAAAAATTGCATCAGCACGGACGTTTTTCCGCCGGACTTATCATTTGCAGCATCAGTGTCGCGGCCACATTTGCCCTCGGCGGTCTGGTATCGCGCTGGCTGGGGATGAACTTTGATCAGGCTGATAATGCCATGGGATTAGGCTATGGACTGGGTGTGATCAGTGTCGGAGTGATTGCCTGGCTGGCAAATTTTTTCAACCGCCGGGAAGACAGCGATATTCTCGAAGTCGCAGGAGAGCTGAAGCGAGTGGCTCGCGGGCTTCGCGCCAAAGGATCTCCGCCAGCAATTTCGACAACAAAATCGACGCGCAGAAGAACCACCGCCAGCAAACCATCACGAGGAGAATAGGATGAGTCATTTAGAATGGCCGGGATTTTTCCTGCTAACCCTCCTCGATATGATGACAGCTGTGATGATTTTCTTCTGCGCACTCAATGAACGTATCCTGCTGATGTCAGTTTGGTACCGCGTTGGCCTGATTACTGCCGCGCTGGGTTTTGCCGCACAAGGCGCACTGAATTTGCCTTACCTGCTTTACGGCACGCAGCTTTATGCCAATGAAATTCCGTTTTGGGCTTTAAAGGATATGGGGATTTCGATGGTCGCCACCCACTATTTTTGGCTGGTTCTGCGCGATAAGCGAAAGCTGGGTACGCCTTTGGAACAAGACCGGGCAGCGAAGGCCGATAAATCGAGGAAAACGCGGGTGAGGAAAACATCGGTTCCCGCTGTGGCGCCAGCAGGCAGGAAGAGAACAACCACCAAAACTAAATCCTGATTAACTTATCAGACGTTGCGGCAGTAACGTCTGATCCTTTTCAGCCACACTGAAGATGAACAATCCCTGGTGAAAAAATAAACGCCTGATGGCGGATTCTATTTACTTATCGAAACGGTTTTTTCAAAAAAATTACTCGTCGGATGACATCATCATCGCAGCCTGTGTTCTGTTTTTCACATTCAGGCGACGATAAATAGATTCAAGATGGGATTTTACTGTTCCGGCACTAATATTAAGAAGACGACTAATTTGTTTATTTGATTCTCCGGCTGCAATAAGCCTTAACACTTCCCGCTGACGATCGCTTAATCTCGTTAATAATGCCTGTTCGCTATCCATATCCCACACACTTTCACTGTGCGGAATACAGACCATTCCGCAACATGCCGTTTTTATTACCTGGAAAATAGTCTCCATTGACGCCTCTTTTGAAACGACTGCAACAGCATGATGCTCGAGGAAGCGCCGCAGCGAGTCTTTTCTTACCTTCATTAACATCACGATGATACGGATATGGGGATATCGGGCAGCAATATCATCCAGCAAGATGAGCTGTGAACTATTCTCCATTCCTCCGTCAATCAGTATTACGGAAATAGGGGTCGCCGAAAGTATCTCCCAAATATTTTCACATTGATTGACGCCATTAACAGAGATGTCCGGCATTGTATTTTTAAGACCAGCCGTCAATCCCTGTATAAACAGCGGCAACGGATCAACAATGAGTATGTTCATTATAATGACTCCCATAACTTAGAAATTGCGTGTGTGTCGGACCAGAGGAAAATTCCTCTGCTTAACGAGTATTGACGCAATAATTAAGAAAGGGAGACGTCATTCAGCCTATGACATCAGACCAACAGACAAAAGCAATACCCCATATTTCAGTGAGGGAAATAAAAAAAAGGGGCACCGGAGTGCCCCAAAACGTTTCAGCAACAACACAACGTAATCAGAGGTTCTCTGCGCGCAGACGTTTGGCGGCTTTCACCATGTTTTCCAGCGATTCGCGGGTTTCCGGCCAGCCACGGGTTTTCAGGCCACAGTCCGGGTTTACCCACAGGCGTTCTGCCGGGATACGGTCCGCCGCTTTGCGCAGCAGGTCCTCAATCCATTCGACGCTTGGCACGTTCGGTGAGTGAATGTCGTAAACGCCCGGCCCGATTTCGTTCGGATACTCGAAGTCTTTGAATGACTCCAGCAGATCCATATCGGAACGTGAGGTTTCGATGGTGATCACGTCGGCATCCAGCGCGGCAATGGAATCCATGATGTCGTTGAATTCGCAGTAACACATGTGGGTGTGGATCTGCGTGTCATCGCTGGCAATCGCGGCGTTCAGTTTGAAAGCATCGACTGCCCAGCGCAGGTAAGCATTCCATTCTGAGCGGCGCAGCGGCAGACCTTCGCGCAGTGCCGGTTCGTCAATCTGGATGATGCCAATACCGGCTTTTTCCAGGTCTTCCACTTCGTCGCGCAGCGCCAACCCGATTTGCTTCGCGATGGTTTCACGGCTGACATCTTCACGCGGGAACGACCAGCAGAGAATGGTCAGCGGGCCGGTCAGCATGCCTTTCACCGGTTTTTCGGTCAGCGACTGTGCGTATTTCGCCCACTCAACGGTGATGGCTTCCGGGCGGCTGACGTCGCCGATGATAACCGGCGGTTTGACGCAGCGGGAACCGTAGCTCTGTACCCAGCCGTTTTGCGTGAACACAAAACCGTCCAGATGTTCACCGAAATATTCCACCATGTCGTTACGTTCAGCTTCGCCGTGAACCAGTACGTCGATATCCAGACGCTCCTGTTCTTTAATGGCCTGCCGGATGTGTTCGCTGATGCCGGTACGATATTTGTTGTTGTCCAGACGGCCCTGTTTAAAGTCCAGACGCAGGCCACGGATTTCGGTGGTTTGCGGGAATGAACCGATTGTGGTTGTCGGCCATGCAGGCAGATTAAAGCGGGCACGCTGCGCAACGGCACGCTTCGTGTAAACGTTTGGACGTTCAATGTCCGCCGCCGTAATCGCAGCAACACGTTTGCCGACGGCTGCGTTATGAACGCGTGCGGATTCGCGGCGGGCGCGGATTGGCGCGCTGTATTCTGCCAGCTTTTGCTGTGCTTCTGCGGTCGGGTTGTTCAGTGCCGAAGTCAGCAGTGACAGCTCGGCGCATTTTTGCAGGGCAAAGGCGAACCAGCTTTTCACTTCTTCATCCAGACGGCTTTCAACGCTTAAGTCGATCGGGCTGTGCAGAAGCGAACATGAGCTGCCGATCCAGACATTGCGGCCTTCAATCAGCGGCTTCAGGCGATCAAACCAGGTGCTCAGATCCGCACGCCAGACGTTACGGCCATTAATCACGCCCAGAGAAATCAGCCAGTCTTTTGGCAGCGCGTTAATGACGGTTTGCAGGTCGTCGCGACCGGCAACAGCATCAATGTGCAGTCCCTGAACCGGCAACTGGCGGATAGTGTCGAGGTTGTGGCCGACGCTGTCGAAATAAGTCGTCAGCAGCAGTTTGATTTTGCTTTGTTGCAGCGCGGTGTAAGCCGGTTTGTACGCATCCAGCCATTCCTGCGGTAATTCCAGAACCAGCGCAGGTTCATCAATCTGCACCCATTCGATATCGCGTTTGGCCAGTTCAGCCAGCACCTGCTGGTAAACAGGCAGAATGTCGTTGAGCAGTGAAAGGCGGTCAAATTGCTCGCCTTTCACTTTGCCAAGCCAGAGGTAAGTCAGCGGCCCGAGCAGGACAGGTTTCACTTTGTGGCCGAGCGCCAGTGCTTCATCCACTTCTTCCAGCAGCTGTGTCCAGGTCAGTTTGAATTTCTGGCCTTTCACAAACTCCGGCACCATGTAGTGATAGTTGGTGTTAAACCATTTGGTCATCTCCGCAGCGGCAGCCGGTTTACCGGTCGGTGCGCGGCCACGGCCAAGACGGAATAAGGTATCGAGATCGACAGAACCGTCGGCATTCTGGTGACGTGCTGGCACGTTGCCCAGCAGGAGGCTGGTGGTCAGAACGTGATCGTACCAGGCGAAATCGCCCACCGGCACCTGATCCACGCCTGCTTCAGTTTGTTGTTTCCAGTGACGGGCGCGCAGTTCACGTCCGGTTGCCAGCAGTTCTTCCTGAGTGGAGTGACCTGCCCAGTAGCTTTCTTGTGCTTTTTTAAGTTCACGACGCAGACCAACGCGTGGAAAACCCAGAGTGTGATTCAGTATCGTCATCTTTTTAATTCCTGTTTAGCCGTCCAGATGTTTACACATCCATAATCCGCAGGTACTGTATATTCCACAAGCGCAAATTATTCATGTCACAGTGAAGGACTCTCATGATCGAACTGAAACACCTGCGAACGTTGCAAGCACTGCGCAACACCGGGTCACTGGCCGCCGCCGCCTCGCAGCTTCATCAGACACAATCGGCCCTGTCGCACCAGTTCAGCGACCTTGAGCAACGGCTGGGTTTCAGGTTGTTCGTGCGGAAAAGCCAGCCGCTGCGGTTTACGCCACAGGGCGAAATCATGCTGAATCTGGCAGAACAGGTGCTGCCGCAAATCCAGCAGGCGTTGCAGGCGTGCAATGAGCCGCACCAGACTTCACTGCGCATCGCGATTGAATGCCACAGCTGTATTCAGTGGCTGACGCCCGCGCTGGATAACTTCCACCAGAACTGGCCGCATGTGGTGATGGATTTCAAATCCGGCGTGACGTTTGACCCGCAACCGGCGCTGCAACAGGGCGAACTGGATATTGTGCTGACTTCCGATATTCTGCCGCGCAGCGGTTTGCACTATTCTCCGATGTTCGATTACGAAGTCCGTCTGGTGCTGGCACCGGATCATCCGCTGGCGGCTAAAACCGTGATTACGCCGGAAGATCTGAGTACGGAAACCCTGATGATTTATCCGGTACAGCGTCAGCGTCTGGATATCTGGCGGTATTTTCTGCAACCGGCAGGCGTCAGCCCGTCGCTGAAAAGCGTTGATAACACGTTGTTGTTGATTCAGATGGTGTCGGCGAGAATGGGAATTGCGGCGTTACCGCACTGGGTCGTGGAAAGTTTTGAGCGCCAGGGCCTCGTCGTCACTAAGACCCTGGGCGAAGGTTTGTGGAGCCGTCTGTTCGCCGCCGTGCGCGACGGCGAGCAGCGTCAGCCCGTCACCGAAGCGTTTATTCGTTCGGCGCGGCAGCACGCGTGCGATCATCTGCCGTTTGTTCGCGACGCGGCACGACCCAACGCCGGTGTACCCACAGTGAGGACATAATCACCGCAGCGCCGATAATAAAACTCGGCCAGTGAGGCTGCTGTTGCCAGATCGCCAGATTGACCAGCAGCCCGGCCGGGACGTGAAAGTTGTTCATAATCCCCAGCGTTCCGGCGTCCACCTGCGTGGCCCCGTAGTTCCACATGAAATACCCGATCCCCGACGCGCCAATCCCCAGCCACACCAGAATGCCCCATTGCAAATCCGTGGTCGGCAGTTTTTGCGGATTTCCCCACAGGAACCAGGCCACAACGGCGCACATCAGCGCACCGATATAGAACCACGAAAACGCCGTATGTTGCGGCATCGGGCGGGTTTCCATCAGGCGTTTATATCCTACCTGACCGATAGCAAAGCAGATGTTCGCCGCCTGCACCAGCAACAGGCCGATAATGAAATGTTCGCTGATGTGGTCGTAACGGATAATCGCCGCACCGGCCACCGCCAGCAGCGCGCTCAGCGCGTAGCCAATGCGGATTTTGCGCCCGCTGATCAGGTCATAAATCAGCGTCACGTACAGCGGCGTCATCACCGTAAACAGCAGGAACTCCGGCACCGACAGGTACAGATACGCTTCAAAGCTGATGAGATACATGATGCCAAGCTGCATCGCGCCGACCGCCATGTACAGCAAAATGGTGGTGAGCTGATGGCCTTTCCAGCGCAGGAACGGCAGGAATACCAGCGCCGCCAGCCCCAAACGGACCAGCACGGCGAAGACGCTGTCGACCTGTCCGGCCAGATAAACCCCGATCAGGCTGAACGAAAAGGCCCACAAAATGGTGGTGATAATAAGTAAAGGCACGGCAGTTGAGCCCTAAAATGTAAGAGATGCACGATTGTAGCGGAATGCGGATAACCGCGGCGCGTGAAGGTGGTTTACATGTGGTCAATTATAGAGCAAACGAGAGCATCCCCACGCTTTGAGGGATTCGTGCCGTGAAATCTCACACCCGTTGGTGTGATGGCATACACTTAAGGAATGACCGGAAATGGAGAATAACCAAATGAAATTCATGCATGGAATCATCGCCGCCCTGCCGCTGTTGTTCGCCGTACAGGCCGCCAGCGCAGCCGAGAAGGTGCCTAATCCTAACGATCCGCTGCTGACCAATCCGTCACAACAACGGATGCAGCAACAACAGCAGGTTAATCAGCAGATGCAAAAGCGTCAGCAGGAACAGGATTTGCGCAGCAGCCAGCAACAGCAGCAACTCAAACTGAAATCCCAGATTCAGAGCAACCAGCAGCGGTTGCAGATCCAGCAGAATAACCAGACGCTGAATCAGAAGTTGAATCAGACGCCTTAATTTTTAATACCGGCAGAGGCACGCGGTGCCTCTCTTTCCACTCAGAAAATATTCCCACAAATTTCATTGCCCCAATAAATTATTTCACTTTGCGTCTATCACGATCTGAAATTTATTATCCCCTTCTGATCAAAATTATTATTAAGGTTTTTAGTTTATCTGGCCGATAAGGAAAAATAAGCTCTGCCACTAAAACGCAGGGTTATGTATTCTTGTGTCTAATTCTCAACAAGCGAAATATCAATTTAAAATTCTTTGACAGTGATTTATAAAATAAAAAGGGAAACTATTAGATGAAAGCTTCAACAGGGATTGCCGTCGTTACTGCCAGTTTATTATTATCCGCCTGTTCCACCCCTAAAACAGAAAAAATCACTGCCGCCAATGGCAGCAGCATCGGGTTATATTCTGGTTTCGCCTCGGCTGATTTAAATAATAACCGCGCGCCTGACGTCGTTTTGCGTGAAGTAACGCCCGCTTATACTGCCGCAGGCGTCGGGCTTAACGTAATGACATCAGTGCTTTCGGGCGGTATCGCGGTAAACACTTTCAGTAAGGAAAATCTGAAAGGGACTAAAATTGATGCCCTGCCGGAACCGACATCAGCTTATCTGACACCAAGAGCCAAGCCGCTTATTGCCCGCTGGTTAGAAAAAAATGGTAACGGCTATCAGTATAAAAAAAATCTGAATATTGTCGCAGCACAATGGCTGCTGGTTTATAAAGACCTTTCATCGGCCAATTCAGATTACGAATTACGTTATACCGTTAAGTTCTACAAAAAACCGGAAGACGCGAATATGTTCTCCGCCTGGGTAATAGCGGAATGTACGCCGCCGGTAGTGGCAGCACCTCTGGCCGACTGGCGTGCAAACAACTATGCGCTGGTCACCAAAACTACCGAGAAATATATGGATTCCTGTCTGCTGGAGCTGGATAACCAGTTGCCGCGTCTTCTGAAACACTGATTATTCTGTTTCGGAAAAACAATAAAGGCGCGATTATCGCGCCTTTATTTTTAGCAGCATCAGCTTACTTAAAATCTTTACTCAAAATCTGGCCCGATCACATCAATCTTATCCGTACAGATGCAATCCACGCCCCAGCGCAGTAACTCGCGGGCACGGTCCGGGTTATTCACGGTATACACCAGAATATGCAGCCCGGCGGCTTTGATCGCTTTCACGCGCTCTTCATTGAGCAGTTTGTGATTGAGATGCAGCGACGCGCATTCGAGTTCGTCGGTCAGGGCTTTCCAGTTTTCATGCCATGAGTCGATCAGCAGACCGCGCGGAAGCTCCGGGGCGGCTTTTTTGGCGGCGACCAGTGCATCGAATTCAAAGGAAGAAAGCAGCGGCGGCACGGCCTGGTTTTTCCACAATTCACGGGCGGCCAGCGCGACGTCGGTTCCAGTTTTTTCATCCAGCCCGGTCGTCGGTTTGATTTCAATATTTGCCATCATGTTATGGCGCGCACAACGTTCGGCGACCTGCGACAGCAGCGGGAGTTTTTCTCCTTTGAACTCTGCGCCATACCAGTCACCGGCGTCGAGACGTTCGAGTTTTTCCCACGGCAATTCCCCTGCCACGCCCCAGCCATTACTGGTGCGGTTCAGCGTATCGTCGTGCAGTAAGAAAATTTCCCCACCCTGCGCCAGTTTGGCGTCAAATTCGATCATCGTGTGACCGTATTTCGCGCCCACGTCGATAGCCGCCAGCGTGTTTTCCGGTGCCAGAGCACCGCCACCGCGGTGCGCCACAATGCGAGGATAAGGCCAGGCTTTCATGTTCATTCCATCCGTAATCCACTGTTGGTATCGAAAAAGTGTAACGCTTTCGCCGGGAAAACCAAGCGCAACAGCGAACCGGCGGTGGGAAATACTTCATGCGATAAGCGCACCACAACGCCGCTGCCCGCCAGTTTGCCGTGCGCCAGATTATCTGCGCCCAGCAATTCCAGCGTATTAAGCACCATAGGAATGCCGTTTTGCGTGTCGTCCGTCAGCTGAATATGTTCAGGACGAATACCGACCGTCAGTTCGCGGCCGCCCCATTCCGGGCGCGGAACCGGCAGCGGAAGCTCAAAACCGCCTTCCATCACCAGCGAAGTGCCGTCGGTGGTCAGCTGGCCGGGCAGTAAGTTCATGGCCGGAGAGCCGATAAAACTGGCGACAAACAGGCTGGCCGGACGGCGATAAACTTCCGACGGCGTGCCAATCTGCTCGGCGATACCTTTGTTCATCACGATAACGCGTTCTGCCAGCGTCATCGCCTCAACCTGATCGTGCGTGACGTACAAACTGGTAGTGCGCAGACGGCGGTGCAAATCCTGTAATTCGAGGCGCATCTGCACGCGTAGTTTGGCATCGAGGTTAGAAAGCGGTTCATCGAACAGGAAAACTGCCGGTTCCCGCACAATGGCGCGCCCCATCGCGACGCGCTGACGCTGGCCGCCGGAAAGTTCGCGCGGTTTGCGTTTCAGCAACGGGCCGAGTTCGAGAATTCGCGCCGCTTCTTCCACGCGCGCGTGGATCTGCGCCTTGCCGAAACCGCGGATTTTCAGGCCGTACGCCATGTTGTCGAACACGCTCATGTGCGGATACAGCGCGTAGTTCTGGAACACCATCGCAATGCCGCGATCTTTCGGTTCCAGATCGGTGACGCGCTGGTCGTTAATGTAGATATCGCCGGACGTCGTGCGTTCCAGCCCGGCCACCATGCGCAGCAGCGTGGATTTCCCACAGCCGGAAGGCCCGACCATCACGATGAATTCGCCGTCGGCCACATCCAGATCAATGCTCTGGATAATCTGGTTTTTGCCGTCGTAAGATTTGGTCACTGCCTGTAATTTCAAATTTGCCATTTCGGTTTACTTCTCACTGTCTACCAGGCCGCGCACAAACCAGCGCTGCATCAGGAGCACCACCGCCAGCGGTGGCAATAAGGTCAGGATCATGGCTGCCATCACCTGATTCCATTGGGTCGAGCCGTCGCCTGAGGAGATCATGCTTTTAATCCCCGCCACCGCGGTGCCCATCGAGGCATCGCTGGTGATCAGAATCGGCCACAGATATTGGTTCCAGCCATAGATAAAGGTGATGACGAACAGCGCGGCCAGGTTGGTTTTGGACAGCGGCAGCACGATGTCCCAGAAGAAGCGCATCGCGCCCGCGCCATCGATACGCGCCGCTTCGAGCTGCTCATCCGGCAGGGTCATGAAGAACTGGCGAAACAGGAACGTCGCCGTTGCCGACGCCATCAGCGGCAACGTCAGGCCGGTGTAGCTGTCGAGCATATGCAGATTGGCGATCACCTGAACGGTCGGGAAGATACGCACTTCCACCGGCAACATCAGCGTCATGAAAATCAGCCAGAAGAACAGATTACGCAGCGGGAAACGGAAATAGACAATCGCGTAAGCCGAAAGCATCGAGACCGATATTTTCCCGACGGTAATCACCATCGCCATAATAAAGCTGTTGATCAGCAGGCGGCCAAACGCCGGGCTGTTGTTGCCTGCGCCCTGCGTCCAGATGGTGCTGATGTTTTCCCACAAATGGCCGCCGGGGATCAGCGTCATCGGCACGTCGAAAATTTGTTTGTTATCCAGCGACGCCGCCACAAACGCGACGTACAGCGGGAACAAAATCACCAGCACGCCGAGCAGCAACATGAGGTGGCTGAAAATATCCAGCCCTCTGCGGTTTTCAATCATTGGTAACGCACCTTACGCTCGACAAAGCGGAACTGAATGAACGTCAGGCCGATCACCAGCATCATCAGAATGACGGACTGCGCGGCGGAACTGGATAAGTCAAGACCGGAGAAACCTTCGCGGTAGACTTTGTAGATCAGGGTCGTTGTTGCCTGAACCGGGCCACCGCCTGTCGCGGCGTCAATCACCGGGAAGGTATCAAAGAAGGCGTACACCAGATTGACGACCAGCAGGAAGAAACTGACCGGCGAAATCAGCGGTAACACCAGATTGAAGAAACGTCGCACCGGGCCTGCGCCGTCGATAGCGGCCGCTTCCACCAGCGATTTCGGGATCGACTGCAACGCCGCCAGAAAGAACAGGAAGTTGTAGCTGATTTGCTTCCAGACCGACGCGAGCACGACCAGAAACATCGCCTGACCGCTGTTTTGCGCGTGGTTCCAGTTGTAACCGAGGGAGCCGAGGAAATGCGAAATCAGGCCAAGGCCGGGGCTGAACAGGAACATCCATAATACGGCAGCCACGGCGGGTGCAACGGCGTATGGCAGGATCATCAGCGTCTGATAAATCCGGCTGCCGCGAATAACGTGATCGACCAGCGCGGCGAAAAACAGCGACAGCACCAGCCCGAAAAAGGCCACCATAAAGCTGAATTTCAGCGTGGTGTAGAAGGAGTCGAGATAGTACGGATCCTGAAACAGCTGCGTGAAGTTCGTCATGCCCGCAAAAGTGCTGGAAAGCCCGAACGGATCCAGTGTCTGCACCGAATACCACAGCGCCTGCCCCGCAGGCCACAGGAAGAATATCGCGGTGATCAGCAGCTGCGGCAATACCAGTGCGTAAGGCAGCCAGCTGCAACCAAAACCGGGACGGTGTGAACTCATAATGGTTTACTCGTTGATACGGTGACAAAAGGCAGGCTACTCCGGCACAGGCGTAGCGAGCGAAGCCTGACCGGGTGCGGACAGCGCACAGCTCCCGGAGTGGACATAAAGTCCATGAGGAGAGCGAGCACTGCCCAATCACGGTCAGGCAAAGCGCAGTAGCCGACTTACTTGGTAGAGGCTTCGAAGCGACGCAGTAATAAATTCCCGCGCTGTACCGCTGTATCTAACGCTTCTTTAGCTGTCTTCTTGCCGCTCCAGACGCTTTCCAGTTCTTCGTCTACGATGGTACGAATCTGTGGCATGTTGCCCAGACGCAGACCTTTGGTGAACGGTAATGGCGGTTTGTTCAGCATCTGGCGGGTGGCAACGTCAGAACCCGGGTTCTTATCGTAGTAGCCTTCTTTTTTGGTCAGCTCATACGCGGCAGTTGTCACCGGCAGATAACCGGTTTTCTGGTGCCATTCAGCCGCGATTTCCGGCGTGGTCAGGAATTGCAGGAATTCGGCAACGCCTTTGTAGGTGTCTTTGTCTTTTCCGTTCATCACCCACAGGCTTGCACCGCCGATGATGGCGTTTTGCGGCGCGCCTTTGATGTCTGCGTCGTAAGGCATCATGCCTACGCCGTAGTTGAATTTGGAATACTGACGGATATCGGCCAGAGAACCGGAAGAGGCGGTGGTCATCGCGCAATCGCCGTTATAGAACTTGGCGGTGGATTCGTCTTTGCGACCAAAATAGGTGAAATCACCTTTTTTGTTCATGTCTTCGAGCATCTGGATGTGTTTGATTTGCTCTGGTTTGTTGAATTCCAGAACCGCATCAGTGCCATCGAAACCGTTATTTTTGGTCGCAATCGGCAGGCTGTGCCAGGCGCTGAAGTTTTCAATCTGGATCCAACCCTGCCAGCCGCTGGCATAGCCACATTTCATGCCCGCTTCGCGCAGTTTCTGGGTGTAAACCGCCATGTCCTGCCAGGTTTTTGGCGGCTGATCCGGGTTCAGGCCGGCTTTCTTAAAGGCATCTTTGTTGTAATACAACACCGGCGTGGAGCTGTTGAAAGGCTGCGATAACAGGCGGCCTTTGGAATCGGAGTAGTAGCCGGAGACGGTCGGCACAAACTGGGAAACGTCTTCTTTAATGCCGGCATCGCTGAACACTTCGTAGACCGGTTTAATGGCTTTGCTCGCCATCATGGTCGCGGTGCCCACTTCGTAAACCTGCAAAATAGCAGGCGCATTACCGGTGCGGTACGCCGCAATACCGGCAGCCAGGCTTTCGTCGTATTTACCTTTGTAGACAGGCACGATTTTGACATCGGGGTGCGTCTGGTTAAAACGGTCGGCCAGCGAGTTCACTTCTTTACCTAATTCGCCGTCCATGGAATGCCAGAAAGGAATTTCTGTTACAGCAAAAGCGTTGGCGCTGAAAGCCAGCGTCAGCGCGGTGCCGATGACCGTTTTTTTGAGATTGATGAACATGCCTGTCTCCTGAATTCTGCTGGTGTAAAAGGGGCAGAGATAAATGGGGTATTGAGAAACGTTTTTATGCGGAGGTAACATGACACGGCTAAATTACAGATAAATAACAGTTAAATGACATTAACGTTACAGCAGCATGAAGTGCAGGTGACGAACAGATGGCAAAAAAGAAGGCGCATCGGGTAAGCGATGCGCCTTGTAAAGAAGGGAAATCCGGGGGTTTTACAGCGCGCGTTTCAGGCGGGCAACGGCCTCGTGCATCTGCTCTTCGGTCGCTGTGGCGAACGACAAACGGAAGGTCGAGTGATCCGGATTATCGGCATAGAAGAACTCGCCCGGCACAAACACCACGCCCTGCTCCAGCGTCTTTTTCATCCACTCAGCGCAGTTACGCGGCTCGCGGAAACGCGCCCACAGGAACATGCCGCCTTTCGGGTATTCAAACGTCAGCACGTCGCCCAGTTCGCGTTCCAGCAGCTCCGCCAGAATCTGACATTTCTTTTTGTACGCGGCACGGATCGTTTCGATTTGCGCAGGCAGACGGCCCAGACCGAGATAACATTCAGCAATCGACTGTGACAGCGCGCTGGCGTGCAAATCGGCCGCCTGCTTGATGATGGCGACTTTGTGCAGCAGCCAGTCAGGCATGATGACCCAGCCCAGACGCAGGCCCGGTGCCAGGATTTTGGAGAACGTTGAGGTGTAAATGATGTTGTCGGCATGGCCAAACAGCGCTTTCGACAGCTCAAACAGCGTTGGCTGGCGTTCGTCGGTGAAACGCAGTTCGCCGTACGGATCATCTTCCACAATCAGGAATTCATGTTTCGCCGCCAGCTGAACCAGCTGTTCACGACGTGCGCGGCTCAGGGTCACGCCGCTCGGGTTGCCGAACGTCGGCACCAGATACACGCCTTTAATTTTGCGGGTTTTCAGCAGTTCGGCAAGCTCATCGACAATCATGCCGTCGCCGTCGGTGCCGACGGAAAGGATATTCGCCTCGGCCAGTTCCAGCGTTTGCAGTGCGGCCAGATAGGTCGGGCGCTCTACCACAAAAATATCGTCCGGATTCACTACCGCGCGCATCACCAGATCCAGCGCCTGCTGGGAACCAGCGGTCACCACGATATCATCGGGTTTTGCCACCACACCGCGCTCCTGACAAAGCTCAGCAATACGCTCACGCAGCGTATAACTGCCTTCGGTCAGGCCATACTGGAATGCGTGCTCCGGCTGTTCCGTGATCGCCTGCTGCGTCGCCTGACGCAGACCGTCAAAATCAAACAGTGCCGAAGAAGGAATACCACCCGCCAGTGAAATAACGCCTTCCATTTTGCTGTGTTTCAGCAGTTCCCGGATGGCTGAACTTTTAAGCCTGACCATACGGGCGGCGAGTAAACCTTCTGTGTTCATGAAATCTTCCTGAAGATGTGCAAAGTTATTAGAATGTGAGAGATGTTAATTTATAGGCAAAATAAAAACCGCAAAGCGCTTGCCGTGCGGTTTACTAGATTTATCACAGATTTTCGAAATCCAAAGCGGATTTATGCGCCGAGATAGGCCGCACGCACCGCTTCGTTCGCCAGTAATGCCGCGCCGGTGTCTTCCAGCACCACATGACCGTTCTCCAGCACATAACCGCGATCGGCGAGTTTCAGCGCCTGATTGGCGTTTTGCTCGACCAGGAAGATGGTCATCCCTTCTTCGCGCAGTTGCTGGATAGTGTCAAAAATCTGCTGGATGATGATCGGCGCCAGACCGAGCGACGGCTCGTCGAGCAGCAGTAAACGCGGCTGGCTCATCAGCGCACGGCCAATCGCCAGCATCTGTTGCTCGCCGCCGGACATGGTGCCGGAGCGTTGCAGACGGCGCTCCTTCAGACGCGGGAACAGCGTATACACGCGTTCCATACGTGACTGATACTGATCGCGCGTCGCAAAGAAACCGCCCATCGCCAGATTCTCTTCCACCGTCATCCGCGAAAATACGCGACGGCCTTCCGGCACAATCGCGATATCGCCACGCATGATTTTGGCGGTCTGCCATTGGGTGATGTCCTGGCCTTCGAAAATAATTGCGCCGTGCGACGCCCGCGGTTCGCCACATAAACTACCGAGCAGCGTGGTTTTCCCCGCGCCGTTGGCGCCAATCAGCGTGACGATTTCCCCTTTGTTAATGCTCAGGCTGACTTCATGCAGCGCCTGGATTTTGCCGTAATGGGCGGATACCTGATTAAATGACAACATCTTGTTCTGCCTCTTAGCCTTCGCCCATTAACCTTCGCCTAAATAGGCACGGATCACGTCAGGATTATTACGAATTTCAGCCGGTGTGCCCTGCGCCAGCGGCGTACCCTGATTCACCACGTAGATGCGGTCGGAAATACCCATCACCAGTTTCATGTCATGTTCAATCAGCAGGACCGAGACGTTGTGCTGGTTACGCAGTTCGGCAATCAGCTGGTTCAGCTCTTCGGTTTCACGCGGATTCAGACCGGCCGCGGGTTCGTCGAGCATCAGGATTTCCGGCCGCGTCACCATGCAGCGGACGATTTCCAGACGGCGTTGCTGGCCGTACGCCAGATTACCGGCCTGACGGTTCGCCAGTTCGAGTAAGCCCACGCGTTCGAGCCAGTCGGCGGCGCGATCCAGCGCTTCGGCTTCTGCCCGACGGAATCCCGGCGTTTTAAGCAGACCGGCCAGAACGCCACTTTTCAAATGCTGATGTTGCGCGACCAGCAGGTTTTCAATCACCGTCATTTCGCGGAACAGGCGGACGTGCTGGAAGGTTCGCACCACGCCCATACGGGCAATTTTCTGCCCCGGCAGGCCTTCAAGATGCTGATCGCGCAACTTGATGGTGCCGCAGCTCGGCTTGTAGAAACCGGTCAGACAGTTAAATACAGTGGTTTTACCGGCCCCGTTCGGGCCGATAAGGGAAACAATTTCGCCCTGGTTGAGGTTCAGCGCCACGTTGTTGACCGCCAGCAGGCCGCCAAAACGCATCATCAAACCTTCAACGGCTAACAGAGGTTGCGTGCTCATGCCTGTTCCCCCTGATCGGCGATTTGTTTTTTAGACAATTTGAGTTTCAGCTGCGGACGTTTCATCGGCAGCAAGCCCTGCGGACGCCAGATCATCATCAGCACCATTAAGGCACCGAGCAGCAACATGCTGTATTCGTTGAGGTCACGCATCAGTTCTCGGGAAACCACCAGTAAAATGGCCGCCAGAATAACCGCAAACTGCGAGCCCATTCCGCCGAGCACCACAATGGCCAGCACGAAAGCGGATTCCGCAAAGGTGAAGGATTCCGGGCTGACAAACCCCTGACGCGCGGCGAACAGCGTACCGGCAAAACCGGCAAACGCGGCGCTGATGGTGAACGCGGTCAGTTTGATGCGGGTCGGGTTCAGCCCCAGCGAACGGCAGGCAATTTCGTCTTCACGCAGCGCTTCCCACGCGCGGCCCAGCGGCATACGCAGCAGGCGGTTAATGATGAAAAGCGTCACCAGCACCAGCAGCAGCGCCACCATGTACAGGAAAATTATCCTGTCGCTCGGATCGTAGGTCACATTGAAGAAGTTGCTGAAGGTATCCCAGCCGCCGTCGCGCGGTGTCCGGCTGAATTCCAGCCCGAACAGCGTCGGTTTGGGGATCTGGCTGATGCCGTTCGGCCCGCCGGTCAGTTCGGTATTGTTGAGCAACAAAATACGGACGATTTCGCCAAAGCCGAGGGTCACAATCGCCAGATAGTCGCCCCGCAACCGCAGAACCGGGAACCCGAGCAGGAAACCAAACGCCGCAGAAACCAGCCCCGCCAGCGGTAACGCTTCCCAAAAACCGATGCCGTAATAGTGGTTGAGCAGCGCATAGGTGTAAGCGCCGATGGCGTAAAAACCGCCGTAACCCAGCACTAACAAACCCGACAATCCGACCACCACGTTCAGGCCAAGACCCAGCATGATGTAGATGAGCGTCAGCGTGGCGATATCCACCGTGCCGCGCGAGACGATAAACGGCCACGCGATGGCGGCAATAATCAGCACCAGCGCCAGCAATTTTTGTTTCGGCGTCGAGCCGTCAAAACTGGGCAACACCCAGCCCGGCCCGGAGACTTTTTTCAGGCCACTGCTCACCAGCGGACGGAACAGCTGAAACACGAAAACAATCGCACAGCCAATCGCAATCCACGTCCAGCGAACTTCGCCCGCGCCGTTCACCACCAGTTTGGTACCATCCAGGCTCAGTTGCAGCCCCATAATGAACGCAGCCAGAACCAGCAGAACGAAAGCGGAAACCAGCGCGTTTAACAGATTCAGGCGCTTCATACTTTTTCCACCTCCGGACGACCCAGAATACCGGTTGGCAGCACCAGCAAGACCACAATCAGCAGCGCAAAGGACACCACATCTTTGTATTCGGTGCTCAGATACGCCGACGTCAGCGCTTCGGCCACACCCAGAATCAGGCCGCCGATCATCGCGCCCGGAATGCTGCCGATGCCGCCCAGAACCGCGGCGGTAAAGGCTTTCATCCCGGCCATAAAGCCGATGTACGGGTTAATCACGCCATAGAATTGCCCCAGCAGAACGCCCGCCACCGCCGCCATTAATGCGCCGATCACGAAAGTCAGGGAGATCACGCGGTCAGTGCTGATCCCCAGCAGGCTGGCCATTTTGAGATCTTCGGCGCAGGCACGGCACGCGCGCCCCATGCGGGAATAACGGATGAACAGCGTGAGCGCCAGCATCGCGATGAAGGTCACGATCCAGATGATCAGTTGCATGGTGCTGATGGTCGCCGCAAAGCCGTTCGCTTCGCCGAGTTTCCACTGGCCGGTGACCAGGCTTGGTAACGCCAGATCGCGTGAGCCTTGCGTGAGGCTGACGTAGTTTTGAAGGAAAATTGACATCCCGATGGCAGAAATCAGTGCAATAAGACGTTTGGAGTTACGCACAGGCTTATACGCCACGCGTTCAATACTCCAGCCGTACGCACTGGAAATCACAATCGCCGCGATAAATCCGGCACCGATCAGCAACCAGCTGGCATCGATACCCATCATCATCAGGGCGGCAATCACGATAAAGGAGACATAACTGCCGATCATATACACCTCGCCGTGGGCGAAGTTGATCATGCCGATAATGCCGTAAACCATGGTGTAACCAATGGCGATCAGCGCATAAGTGCTGCCCAACGTCACACCGTTGAACATCTGCTGAATGAAATAGAGGAACTGCTCTGACATACCCTATCCTTATTAATCAAGGGTTTGATGACTTGTGCTGAGACTACAACCCAGCGCCTTCTATAACAGTAGACGCCGGGCAGAGTAATGCGCTGTTCTTGTCCTGCTACGCAATGCATAACAATGCTTAGCAATGCCCAAAATCATTCTGGTTGCAGGAAGGCGGCAATCGAACGAATCCCGATGAACTGACATAAGTCAGTGATTCGGGTGAGCGAGTGCAGCCAACACCCCTGCAACCTGAAGGATGAAGGGCATTTATTTGATAGGGGTAGACGTACCGTCTTTATGCCACTCGAAAATACCGAATTCGAATCCTTTCAGATCGCCCTTCTCATCCCAGCTCAGCGGGCCCATTACGGTGTCCACGGAAGCTGATTTCAGGTTTTTAGCAATGTCTGCCGGTTCCATGCTGCCGCTGCGTTCCATACCGGTGGTCAGCGCCTGCAATGCGGCGTAGGTGGTCCAGACGAACGGACCGGTTGGATCCAGTTTCTTCGCTTTCAGGGAATCAACGATTGGCTGGTTAGCCGGAACCTGGTCATAACGTTTTGGCAGGGTCACGAACATACCTTCGGACGCATCACCGGCAATGTTAGACAGTGAGGAGTTGCCCACGCCTTCCGGCCCCATGAATTTCGCATTCAGACCCGCCTGTTTGGACTGACGCAGGATCTGGCCCATTTCCGGGTAGTAACCGCCGAAATAGACGAAGTCCACGTTGTCTTTCTTCAGACGTGCAACCAGCGTTGAGAAATCTTTGTCGCCTGCGGTGATACCTTCAAACAGTACGACGTTGCCGCCGCCTTTTTTCAGCGCGTCCTGTACGGAACGGGCCAGGCCTTCGCCGTATTGTTGTTTGTCATGCACAACCGCAATACGTTTTGGTTTGATGGTGTTGAGGATATAATTTGCAGCGGTCGGGCCCTGATCGGAATCCAGACCGGTGGTACGCATCACCATTTTGTAACCGCGGGTGGTCAGGTCTGCGTTGGTCGCGGCGGGCGTAATCATCAGAACGCCTTCGTCTTCGTAGATGTCTGAAGCCGGCTGTGTTGAGGATGAACACAGGTGGCCAATCACGTAACGGATACCGTCGTTGATCACTTTGTTGGCAACGGCGACCGCTTGTTTCGGATCACATGCGTCGTCATATTCGACACCAACCAGTTTGTCGCCCTTCACGCCGCCTTTGGCGTTGATGTCTGCGATCGCTTGTTTAGCCCCTGTAAACTCCATATCACCATACTGGGCGACCGGACCTGACATAGCACCAACGATGGCGACTTTGATATCTTTTGCGAATGCCGCCTGACTCATTGCTAATGCAATACACCCTGCCAGCCAGATCTTACCCTTAGTTACTTTCATCCGATTACCCCGTTTGATGTGTGTTGTGGTTTGCTCTTTGCCTGCCTGTTCAAAACATCATCACTTAAGAAATTTAGTATAAGTAATAATGAGTTACCGGCTTATTTCGCCTTATTTTCGAATAAGACTTTATAATTCATATCATTAAACAGGAATTTTCTTCTGCAAATCAAATGGCACAGTCAGAAATATGAGGTGTAAACAGAATTTTATTTGGATGGAAAATCGGTTCCCTTTTAAACAATCAGCCGTTAACGCTGGCATTATTGATTAAAGCCAACATTTATCGCTTATACATGGATCGCTGAAAAAGTTTTCAACCTGTTACTGTACAAAAAAAGTTACGCCCGATTTTCAGACGGATCCGCTACACTAAACGCCTCTTTTTTCTGACCGTCCACATCATGAAATTAACCATCCAAAAACTCACTTCGCTCAGCACGCAGGATCTTATCGATCTGGCAAAAGTCTGGCCTGAGCAAACGGAAAGTGACTGGCAAGGCAGCCTGAGCGAACACCACGCGCTGTTCGCCGCCGTGTTTAACGAGCGCATTCTTGGCGCGGTGAAAGTCCGGCTGAACGGCGACCACGGCGAGCTCAGGGATCTGCGGGTTCGCGAAGTGACGCGGCGCCGCGGCGTCGGGCTGTATCTGATGGAAGATTTGCAGGCGCAACTGCCGCAGGTTAAAAGCTGGGAAATGCCGTCCGATGGCGAAGCCGTGACCGACGCCTTTATGCAGGCCTGCGGTTTTTCCCTGGCAGGGAATATCTGGAAGAAGCCCTAATCCGCGCTGAATTTCAGGCATAAAAAAAGCGACCCGAAGGTCGCTTTTTTGTTTCAGAAAGCTGTCGTATCAGGCTTCAATTGCCAGACGCAGTTTCTTCATCGCGTTCTTTTCAAGCTGACGAACACGTTCTGCTGAAACACCGTATTTATCGGCCAGTTCCTGCAGAGTCGATTTGTTATCGTCATCTAACCAGCGGGCACGGATGATATCCTGGCTGCGTTCGTCCAGACCTTCCAGCGCGTAGCTCAGTTTGTCTGTCGCATCGCGATCCCAGTTATCTTCTTCGATGCTTTCTGCAAAGTCAGAGCTTTTATCTTGCAGATACAGCATCGGTGCCATCGCGGCGCCGTCGCGTGGTTCGTCGTCCGGTGTCGGGTCGAACGTCATGTCCTGTGCGGCCATGCGCGATTCCATTTCCAGCACATCTTTGCTGGTCACACCCAGTTCGCGGGCAACGTGCTCCACTTCGTCGTGGCTGAACCAGCCCAGACGCTGTTTGTTTTTACGCAGGTTAAAGAACAGCTTACGCTGTGCTTTCGTCGTCGCGACTTTCACGATGCGCCAGTTACGCAGCACGTATTCGTGAATTTCTGCTTTAATCCAATGCACCGCAAAGGACACCAGACGTACACCGACTTCCGGATTAAAACGGCGAACCGCTTTCATCAGGCCGATGTTACCTTCCTGGATAAGGTCTGCCTGTGGCAAACCGTAGCCTGAATAGTTGCGGGCAATATGAGCAACAAAGCGCAGGTGAGACAGGATCAGCTCTTTCGCTGCGTCCAGGTCACCGTCGTAATGCAGCCGCTCAGCCAGTGCCCGTTCTTCCTCTGCGGTAAGCATAGGATAAGTATTGGCTGCCCGAACATAGGCTTCCAGGCTACCTTGGGGTACTAATGCTAAAGTGCGCATTTCGTTAGTCATTCAAAAGCCTCTCATGTATGACGTTGTGCAGGTTTTATACCACGTTGCTGCGGGATGATACCGCTACGCTGTGTGCCATCTGGCGATCACAGAAGCAACGCCGAGCCCTTAATATCCGCTGCTCTTCGACCCCGAATTTTACATAAAGTTCACGGCCGGATTCAACAGTCTGACGACTGTATGTGACAGACTGACTATTGGATAGTGAATTTGTGCCATTGCGGAGAAAGCAGGGAAATGATGTGGCGGAAAGGCCGAAAACAGCTTCCCCCTGAGACACAATGACTGAGCAGCAGGGGGACATTATAGCAAACTCTCGCTACTGTGGTGTAAATCGCCGTAAATGTTGAACGGTCGCCAGCCACGCCGCAATCCAGCCAATCATTGCGGACACGATCAACAGCAACAGACTTTCGTCCCAGCCCAAACCGTGCAGATCAAAGGTCGTGCCGAACACTTGCGCGACTTGCGTCACCACGCTCTCAAGGCGCAGTACCAGCACTTCCGACAGGATCAGCGACAACAGCGCGCCGGTAAAACCAAGCATCGCGCCACCGTTTAGGAATGGCCGCAAAATGAAGCCATCGGTCGCACCAATCAGCTTCATAACGTTGATGGTATCGCGGCGGCTGAAGATACTCAGTCGCACACTGTTACCAATTACCAGGAAGACAGCGATCACCATCAGCACGCCAATCATCGCGGCAATTTGCCCCACCAGACCGGTCAGCGCCGCAAGGCGGGCAAACCAGCTGTCATCCATACGCACTTCATCCACACCGTGAACCGCCGCCACGCGATCGCGCAGGGTGTTCAGCGTGGCGGAGTCCTGGAAATTCATTTTTGGCGTGATGATAGCCACGGCAGGCAGCGGATTCTGTTCGAGCATATCCATTGCGCCGCCAAAGCCTGACCAGTTGCGGAATTCGCCCATCGCTTCCTGACGGGAGAGATAATTGACCTTATCCACGCCCGCTTCGGTTTTGAGGGTTTTCACCACATTCTCAGCCGCGTCGTCATCCAGCGCTTTGTCGAGATACACCGTCAGCTGCGGCGTCGGATACCACTGCTCAGCCGCCGAACTGACGTTCTTCCACACCAGATAACACACGCTTGGCAGCGTCAGGGAAATGGCGATCACCATGACCGTCAGCAAGGTTGCCAGCGGCTGGCGAAGCAT
Source organism: Rahnella sp. PD12R (assembly GCF_019200965.1). Taxonomy (NCBI): domain Bacteria; kingdom Pseudomonadati; phylum Pseudomonadota; class Gammaproteobacteria; order Enterobacterales; family Yersiniaceae; genus Rahnella; species Rahnella sp. PD12R. The sequence goes on from NZ_JAHTMS010000012.1 coordinate 60,461, forward strand.
ATCCGCCAGCGCGTTCATCCACGCGTAACGCCACTGTTCGCGCCAGCCACCCTGCAACGCTTTGCTTTTCGCAGCGCGGGCGCTTTTTGCGGTTTTCGCCGGGTTTGGGCTGTTTGCCATCAGTAAACCCCTCCCGACATACGCCCCTGACTCAGCGTCAGCGTGCGGTAATTACGGCGGGCAATCAGGCCCACATCATGCGTTGCCATCAGAACGGTGACGCCAACCCGGTTAAATTCTTCGAATAAACGCAAAATGCCTTCCGACAATTCGCCGTCGAGGTTACCGGTCGGTTCATCCGCCAGCAGCACCGCAGGCTTGTTCACGACGGCGCGGGCAATGCCCACGCGCTGTTGTTCACCACCGGATAACTGGATCGGCAGGTTTTTGGCTTTATCCAGCAACCCGACTTTATCCAGCGCCGCCGAAACGCGACGGCGGATATCTTCACTGCTGGCGCCGGAAATAATCAGCGGCATCGCCACGTTGTCATATACCGTGCGATCCATCAGCAGATGGTGATCCTGAAAAATCATGCCAATCTGACGGCGCAAAAACGGCACTTCGCTGGATTTCAGGCGGCTGATGTCGTGGCCGCCAAACAAAATCTGCCCGGCGCTCGGGCGCTCAATGCCGCAAATCAACTTCAGCAGGGTACTTTTACCCGCGCCAGAGTGTCCGGTCAGAAATGCCATTTCCGCTTGCTGGATGTGAAAATTGACGCCCTGAAGCGCCTGTCGTCCGCCCAGATAAGCTTTACTGACCTGTTCAAAGCGAATCATCCGTATTAATCCTCTCGGGCAAAAAGTGCCTCAATAAAATCGTCTGCCTTAAACGGCCTCAAATCTTCGATACCTTCGCCGACGCCGATATAACGGATCGGGATACTGAACTGATCAGCGATGGCGAATATCACGCCGCCTTTGGCGGTGCCGTCCAGTTTAGTCAACGTAATGCCGGTAAGTCCGACCGCTTCGTTAAACAATTTTGCCTGACTGACGGCATTCTGGCCGGTACTGGCGTCGAGCGTCAGCATAACCTCATGCGGTGCGTCTTCGTCGAGTTTCTTCATCACACGGACGATTTTCTTCAGCTCTTCCATCAGGTGCGCTTTGTTCTGCAAACGCCCGGCGGTGTCGGCGATCAGCACGTCGATATTGCGGGCCTTCGCCGCCTGAATGGCATCGAAAATCACGGAAGCGGAATCGGCACCGGTATGCTGAGCGATGACCGGGATCTTGTTGCGCTGGCCCCAGACCTGCAACTGTTCAACAGCCGCCGCACGGAAAGTATCACCCGCTGCCAGCATCACAGATTTGCCCTGCGCTTCAAACTGACGCGCCATTTTACCGATGGTGGTCGTTTTACCGACGCCGTTCACGCCCACCATCAGAATGACATACGGGGTTTTTCCGCTGACATCCAGTGGCTCGTCCACTTTCGACAGAATTTCGGACATTTCTTCCTTCAGCTTGCCGTAGAGCGCATCGGCGTCTTTCAGCTGCTTGCGGGAAGCGTGTTCAGTCAGCGAAGTGATAATTTTACGCGTGGTTTCAACACCAACGTCGGCGATCAGCAGCTGTTCTTCCAGCTCTTCAAACAGATCGTCGTCGATTTTTTTACCGCGGAACAACCCGACAAAACCGGAGCCGAGATTCTGCTTAGTTTTAACCAGACTGCGTTTCAGGCGGGCAAAGAAACCTTCTTTCGTCGGACGTTCCTGCTCAGTTTCACCGGCAGGCAGCACAACGATAGGATCGAGCGCAACGGGCAGCGGCGCGTCTTCAACAGGTTCTTCTTCGACAATCTCTTCTTCAGCAACGTGATCTTCCACCACGAGGCTGTCGTCGACGGCGTCGAGAGAATCTTCGCGGGCGTCTTCTGCAATCTCAGCGGCTGACTCAACGAATTCGTCTTCAACAACCTGTTCTTCAACCAGCACCGGTTCTTCGGCGACGGTTTCTTCAATGACCGGTTCTTCGGTGACGACTTCTGTAACCACAGGCGTTTCAGCAACGGGCTGCGCCGCGACCTGTTCGGTGATGTGAACAATTTCTTCGGCCAGTTCCGCCGCTGCCTGTTCGCGAGGTTCTTCAGCGGCCGGAGGCGCTTCCTGTGCAGGCGTATCGCTCAGTGGCGCTTCGGCAACCGGCGGCTCTACGCGTGTTTCTTCTTTCTGCTGCTCTTCTTCCTGACGGCCGCGGCCAAACCAGGAGAAGAAACCGCGTTTTTTATCTTTTGCCATTTTACAACTTCACTCCTCGCCGCTAATGATTGGCGAACGGATTATTAATAGGGTTATGGTCGGGCAGTCTATCACTTTCCCCTTCCGGCAACACGCCCGCGTATTGAATTCCGGTGGTTTTTCAATCGCCCATGTTAAACATTTGCCCATTGCCCGCACACCGGTAGAATAGCCCTCCAAACGATATGCAACGAAGCCCAACGGCTTTGGATTACACAAGCGAACTATGGCAAAGAAACCCAACACTCCAGCCGCAGGCCAGATCCGAATTATTGGCGGTCTCTGGCGCGGACGCAAACTTCCGGTTCCACACAGTCCGGGACTGCGCCCGACCACCGATCGCGTGCGCGAAACGCTGTTTAACTGGCTCGCGCCGGTTTTGCAGGGCGCACATTGTCTGGACTGTTTTGCAGGCAGCGGCGCACTCGGTCTGGAAGCGTTATCGCGCTACGCCGCCAGCGCCACCCTGCTGGAGTTTGAGCGCCCGGTTGCGCAACAGTTAGAGAAAAACCTGGCGCTGCTAAACGCCAAAGATGCGCAAGTCTTTAACGTCAATACATTGAACTGGCTGGCAAAAGCCGGGAATGCTTTTGATGTGGTTTTCCTCGATCCGCCTTTCCGTAAAGGCATTCTGCAAGACACACTGAATCTGCTGGAGCAAAATAACTGGCTGGCAGACGAAGCCTGGATTTATGTCGAAACAGAAGCCGAACACGACACTCTGGATGTGCCTGCCAGCTGGCGTTTACATCGTGAGAAAGTCGCCGGACAAGTTGCTTATCGCCTTTATCATCGCGATGTGACGCCTGAAACCGGCTCACCAGAACAGGAGTTGTAAGATGTTGATCAATATTGGTCGGTTGTTGATGTTGTGTATTTGGGCGTTTCTGGCGTTTAACCTGATTCACCCTTTCCCGAAACCGATCAAATACTTTTTAGACGTGGCGATTGTGTTCATGTTCTTCATGCACGGCTTGCAGGTGATGTTGCTCAAAGCCACGCAGGGCAAGGAAAAGGATACTATTGGCGGCTGGCTGCAAACCCGTATTTTCCTGTTCGGCGTGTTTGAATTGCTGGCCTGGCAGAAAAAACAGCCTCCGTTGCCCACCAAAAAGTAATCCCCGTTTTACGGCGCGTCCTGCGCCGTAAAAAGCCCCTCTGCGGCTGCTATTCTTCAACTCTGCCTGAACAGACGGCCTGATAAGGTTATTTCTGATTGTCTGCGGCACCGCGCCTCTCCTACACTGAGAATAAGTACGGGAAACCAGGATGTGTTTTCCTGAAGGCAGATCCTTGCGTTGGTTTTATCTTCTGTTTTTTAGATATGAAAGGATAAACAATGAGTTGGCCATTCCTCGCAGTATTTTTCTCAGGCTGGTTGTTCGTTGACGCCAGCTATCGCGGCCCGCGCTGGCAACGCTGGGTATTCAAACCCGTCACTTTATTATTGCTGCTTTTACTCGCCTGGCAGGCACCGACGCTCAATGTTTACAGCTATCTGATCCTGCTGGGTCTGGCCGCAACGCTGGTCGCCGACGGCCTGCTGTTGCTGCCGGAAGAGCGGTTTATGTACGCCATCGGGGCGTTTTTCCTCTCGCATCTGCTGTATACGCTCAGTTTTGCCAGCCAGATGACGATTACGTTCTTCTGGCCTTTGCCGCTGACGCTGCTGATTATCGGCGCGATATTACTGGCGGTGATCTGGACGCGGCTGGCGGAACTTCGCTGGGCAGTGACCACTTACATCGCGATGACGCTGCTGATGGTCTGGCTGGCGGGTGAACAGTATTTCGCACGCAGCACCGACATGGCGTTCTCGCTATTTTGCGGCGCAGCGCTGCTGTTGCTCGGGAATATTTTCTGGCTCACCAGCCGTTATCGCTTCACTTTCCGCGCCTCCGACGCGCTGGTTGCCGCGTGTTATTTCGGCGGGCACTTCCTGATTGTCCGCTCGCTGTATTTGTAATTCTCCCTTACGGCAGATCTGTTCCGGATCTGCCGTTTTAAATTTCACTTGACCTTAGAGCTGACTCCAACGTTTACACTGAGTGCAATTCCACTCGGTTTTAAACCGGAGGCACTATGACCCCACTTCAAAAAAACACCGGATGCAGCTGCGGCTGTCAGGCCAAACGCGGCGCCGGGCTGCGTATCAACAAAATCAGCGCACCGGTTCAGTCCGGTACACATCCTGCGGGCTGCTGTGACACGCGTGCCACGCTGGCAGTTTCGGCCAGCGCGGCCACAGACAGTTGCGCTACCGACAGCTGCTGCACACCGAAGTCAGGTGAGCACTCACACACTTCTGGCGACGGCAATGCAGAAGGCTCGCCGGGGGAAGATGCCCCCGAAGCCGCGCATTCCGGTGACTTACAGTACAGCTGGAAAGTCGCCGGAATGGATTGCCCTGCATGCGCCCGCAAAATTGAAAATGCCGTCTCCGGCCTCGAGGGCGTCAGCCGCGCCAGAGTCTTATTTGCGACGGAAAAACTGGTCATTGATGCGGGTTATGATATTTCACACAATGTTAAGCAGGCCGTTATCGCCGCCGGTTTTACGCTGCAATCTCTCGATAAAAAAACCGCTGCTTCCGAACCTGAAGAGTCCCGCCTGAAAGAAATGCTGCCGCTGATCGCCCTGTCGGTGCTGATGCTGCTGAGCTGGGCGCTCGATCACGTCAGCCCGCAGGCGGGTAAAATCGCGTTTATCGCCACCACGCTGGTCGGGCTGTGGCCGGTGCTGCGTCAGGCCATCCGCCAGACGCGTTCCGGTTCGCCTTTTGCCATCGAAACGCTGATGAGCATAGCGGCGCTCGGTGCGCTGTTCATTGGCGCGACCGCCGAAGCCGCGATGGTGTTGCTGCTGTTTATGGTGGGCGAGCGTCTGGAATCCTTCGCCTCGAGCCGCGCACGCAGTGGCGTGAAATCCCTGATGGCGCTGATCCCGGATACCGCCGTACGCGTGGTGAACGACAAAACGGAAACGGTGCCGGTCAGCAGCCTGCGCCCCGGCGATATCATTGAAATCGCGGCGGGCGCGCGCCTGCCCGCAGACGCCATTTTACAAGGCCACGCCAGTTTCGATGAAAGCGCATTAACCGGCGAATCCGTGCCCGTTGAACATCAGCCCGGCGAAAAAGTCCCGGCGGGAAGCCTGTGCGTTGACCGTCTGGCGCGCCTTGAAGTGGCTTCCGCGCCCGGCAACAGCGCGATTGACCGCATCCTGCAACTGATTGAAGAAGCCGATGAGCGCCGTGCGCCGATCGAGCGTTTCCTTGATACCTTCAGCCGTTACTACACGCCGGTCATCATGCTGCTGTCGCTGCTGGTTATTATCATTCCGCCGCTGGCGATGGGCTTATCGTGGGAAACCTGGATTTACCGTGGCCTGACGCTGCTGCTGATTGGTTGCCCGTGCGCGCTGGTGATTTCCACGCCGGCGGCGATTACCTCCGGTCTGGCGGCGGCAACGCGTCAGGGCGCATTGATCAAAGGCGGCGCGGCACTGGAACAGCTGGCGCTGATTGAAACCGTCGCGCTGGATAAAACCGGCACGCTGACCGAGGGCAAACCGGAAGTCACGGACGTTTTCGCGCTCAATGATACCAGCGAAAAAGAACTGTTAAGCCTGGCCGCCGCCGTTGAAGAAGGTTCGCACCACCCGCTGGCGCAGGCGATTCTGACCCGCGCACAAGAGAGTAATCCGGTGCCAATGAGGGCGCAGAACCGCCGCGCGCTGGCCGGTTCCGGCGTGGAAGGCGTGGTATCTGGCAGTAGGGTTCAGGTTCTCGCGCCGGTGCGTGTGGCGGAACGGGTACTGACGCCGGAGGCCCGCGCGCAAATCACGGACTGGGAATCGACCGGCAAAACGGTCGTTGTGGTCTTAAAAGATGAAACAGCGGTCGGGCTCATCGCGATGCAGGATCGTTTGCGTGACGATGCGGTGAATGCGTTGCAGAAACTTAAAGCGCTGGGCGTGTCTGCGGTGATGCTGACCGGCGACAACCCGCGTGCGGCGAAAACTATCGCAGATCGTCTGGGGATTGAGTTCCGCGCGGGCTTATTGCCTGCGGACAAAGTCTCGGCAGTTACCGCGCTGAATGCGGTTAAACCGGTCGCGATGGTCGGCGACGGCATTAACGATGCGCCCGCCATGAAAGCCGCTACGATCGGGATTGCGATGGGAAGTGGCACCGACGTGGCACTGGAAACCGCCGACGCGGCGCTGACGCACAACCGTCTGAGCGGGCTGGCGCAGATGATCAGTTTGTCACGCGCAACGCGGGCGAATATCCGTCAGAACATCACAATTGCGCTGGGGCTGAAGGCGATATTTCTGGTGACGACGATTATGGGGCTGACCGGTTTGTGGCTGGCGGTGCTGGCCGATTCCGGCGCAACGGCGTTAGTCACTGCCAATGCCTTGCGGCTGTTGCGCAAGAAATCACACTGACCGTCAGGGCTGAGCAATCAGCTCTGCTTTTCCACCAGACCTTTGCACAGCAAATAGCGGTACGGCAGGTTTTCCGTATCAGACGCTAAAAGCCGGTGTTCCATAAAACGGCAGAAACCGGGAATATCGCGGGTCGTTGCCGGATCATCGGCGATGATCAGCAGCGTTTCGCCATCTTTCATGGTGCGCACCGCTTTGCGAACCATCATGACAGGTTCCGGGCAACGCAGACCCAGCGCATCAAGCTGATGGTCGGGATTGATAAAGGGGTCGGTCATTTCGTGTCTCAACATCTTCATACGTGGATGCGCGACAGTTTAACCCGCTGGTTTTCTGGTGCAACAAACAAGGCGCATTGCGCTAAAATTAACCATCGCTGCTGTTGCGCAAACGGTGCGCAAACAGTTACTATGCGCGCCGCACGTGATAACTCAGTGCAGAAGTAACAGTTCAGAAGTAAAAAAACGTTTGGGTTCCCTCACCCCAATTTCTTTATAAAAAAAGGTCACATCTATGTACTCTTTTACTGCTCAACAGCGGTTTTCCGCGTTGATATGGCTTTCGCTTTTCCACATCGCCATCATTACCTCCAGCAACTATCTGGTTCAGTTGCCTGTCTCCATTTTTGGTTTCCATACCACCTGGGGCGCGTTCACTTTTCCGTTTATTTTCCTGGCAACCGATCTCACAGTGCGAATCTTTGGCGCACCGCTGGCACGCCGGATTATCCTTTCCGTCATGATCCCGGCACTGGCAATCTCTTACGTGATTTCCGCGCTGTTCTTTGAAGCACAGTGGCAGGGCGTTGAAGCGCTCAGCAGCCTGAACATCATGGTCGCCCGCATCGCAACCGCCAGCTTTATGGCTTACGTGCTGGGACAAATCCTCGACGTTCACGTGTTTAACCGCCTGCGCCAGAACCGTCGCTGGTGGATTGCGCCGGTCGCCTCAATGTTCCTCGGCAATATCAGCGACACGCTGTCATTCTTCTTCATCGCGTTCTACAAAAGTACCGATGCCTTTATGGCGGCGCACTGGGTAGAAATCGCGCTGGTAGATTACAGCTTCAAAGTGCTGATCTGTCTGGTGTTCTTCCTGCCGATGTACGGCATGCTGCTCAACATGTTGCTTAAGCGGCTGTCGGCGCACGGAAATCACAATGCTTCTGCGGTCAGTGCGCACTAAGAGTGACGACGGCGTCTCAGATGACACAAATCGCGCCATAATCTGACTTGCATTTGTGGCCTGAATAGGTTGCCATAACGGCTGTTAAGTCAACATGTAAGCCTGATAGACAGGCCACTTAAGGAAGCCCGATGCGTAATGTCGCAAAAATGATGGGAATGGCAGTACTGATCGCCGGTCTGGCTGCGTGTGATGGTAAATCAACAGACGCGCCAGCCGCAGACAAAGGCGCACCGGCAGCAACAGCCGCCGCGGCGACTACGCCAGTCAGCCTGCTGGACGGCAAAGTGACTTTCTCCCTGCCGCAGGGAATGAGCGACCAGAGCGGTAAGCTGGGCACGCAGGCAAACAATATGCACGTCTACGCAGACAGTACCGGCCAGAAAGCGGTGATTGTGATCCTTGGTGATAACACCACCGAGTCACTGGACGTTCTGGCGGGTCGTTTACAGGATCAGCAAAAAGCGCGCGATACCAATCTGCAAGTCGTCACCAATAAATCCATTCAGGTGAACGGCCAGACGTTGCAGCAGTACGACAGCGTCATCACCTCTGCCGGTCAGAAAGCGTATTCCTCTATCGTGCTGGGCAAAGTCGACAGCCACCTGCTGACAATGCAAATCACGTTGCCAGCGGACAATCAGCAACAGGCACAGACCGATGCCGAAGCAATTATTAATACGCTGAAAATTCAGTAAATTCAGATGTTGTGAAAATATCAGGCGGGGCTCAGGCTCCGCCTTTTTTTGTCTCATGCTGTTACTCCGCCTCACAAAACCCACCTTCACTGTAATAAAAATGTAACATTTCGGTCATAAATCACAGTTCGTTTGTGCGCGAATAGCTAAAATCATGTTCGTTTTAGAACACCCTGGCACCGCCCTTTCGTCATTGGCTCATGAGGAGTCAGACCTGATTTATGCCATCGGAGGCATTTATGCTCAGTATCTTCAAACCCGCGCCCCACAAAGCGCCCGTGGATGAAAACCACGTCGATCCGCTCTACCGCCGTCTCCGCTGGCAGATTTTCATGGGGATCTTCTTCGGTTATGCCGCTTACTATCTGGTTCGTAAAAACTTCGCGTTAGCGATGCCCTATCTCATCGATCAGGGTTTTTCGCGGGGTGATTTAGGCTTTGCGCTGTCCGGAATTTCTATCGCCTACGGCATTTCAAAATTCATCATGGGGTCGGTCTCAGACCGCTCGAATCCGCGCGTATTTCTGCCTGCGGGTTTAATCCTCGCTGCCGCCGTGATGCTGTTTATGGGCTTTGTTCCGTGGGCTACGTCCAGCATCGCCATCATGTTCGTGCTGCTGTTCCTGTGCGGATGGTTTCAGGGTATGGGCTGGCCACCGTGCGGGCGCACGATGGTTCACTGGTGGTCGCAGAAAGAACGTGGCGGCATTGTTTCCGTCTGGAACTGTGCGCATAACGTCGGCGGCGGCATTCCTCCGCTGCTGTTCCTGCTGGGCATGGCCTGGTTTAACGACTGGCACGCGGCGCTGTATATGCCCGCGTTCGGTGCGATCCTGCTGGCCGTTTTCGCGTTCATGACGATGCGCGATACCCCGCAGTCCTGTGGTTTACCGCCGATTGAAGAATACAAAAACGATTATCCGCCGGACTACGTGAAAGAATCCGCCGAGCAGGAGCTGACGGCAAAACAGATCTTCATGCAGTACATTTTGCCCAACAAGTTGCTGTGGTACATCGCGCTGGCCAACGTGTTTGTTTACCTGCTGCGCTACGGCATTCTGGACTGGTCTCCGACTTACCTGAAAGAGGTGAAACATTTCGCGCTGGATAAATCCTCGTGGGCGTATTTCCTGTATGAGTATGCCGGTATTCCGGGCACGCTGCTGTGCGGCTGGATGTCGGATAAAGTCTTCAAAGGGAATCGCGGCGCGACCGGCGTGTTCTTTATGGTGCTGGTGACAATCGCCACCGTGATTTACTGGCTGAATCCGGTCGGGAATCCGGGTATCGACATGGCCTGTATGATCACCATCGGCTTCCTGATTTATGGCCCGGTCATGCTGATTGGCTTGCATGCGCTGGAACTGGCACCGAAGAAAGCAGCGGGGACGGCGGCGGGCTTTACCGGCCTGTTTGGTTATCTCGGCGGTTCAGTGGCGGCGAGCGCAATCGTCGGCTATACCGTTGATTTCTTTGGCTGGGATGGCGGCTTTATCGTGATGATCGCCGGGTGCGTGCTGGCGGTGCTTCTGCTGGTACTGACGATGCTCAGTGAAAATAAACACAAAGCGCAGCTGGCGAAAAACGCCTGATTCAGGCTGAAAGCATAGAAAGCAAAAAGGCACCGGAAGGTGCCTTTTTCAATGACGACTCAGGAAACGATTATTCAGACAAATACATTTTGCGCAGGTAATGCGGCACGGCGTCGTCGGCGTTGGAACCAATGATTTCCGCATCCGGCATCGCCGCTTTCAGGCGTGGCAATGAGCCACTCATCAGGCAACCTTTACCGGCCATCGACAGCATTTCCAGATCATTCAGACCGTCGCCAAACGCGATGCAATCTTTCAGCGTATAACCCATCAGTTTGGACACATATTCCAGCGCGTGACCTTTCGACACGCCGCCCGCCATCACTTCCAGACAAACCGGCAGTGAGAAGCTGACGTTTACACGATCGCCCCAGCGCGCATTAATGGCTTCTTCGAGTGGCAGCAGTTTTTCGTGATCTTCGCAGGTGAAATACACTTTGCAGATGCCGTCAGTTTCCAGCAAACCCGGTTCATAGAGTTTGTATTTGAAAACGGATTCACGGAAAAAATCATCCTGATCGGCGCGGTCACGGTTCATGTACCAGTCGTCGTTACGGTAAACGTTGGTCAGGATATCCGGATTGTTGTGCATGATGCCAAACAGATCTTTGGCAATGTCTTCATCCAGATTATGGGCGAAAATCAGCTCGCCGTCGGTGTTATGCACACGCGCACCGTTTGAGGTGATCATGTACGCGCTGATCTCGAGATTGTCGCGCATCTGCGCAACGTCAATATGGTGACGTCCGGTCGCGAACACGAAATGCACATCGCGCTGGGTCAGCAATTTCAGCGTCTCTTTCGCGAACGGGCTCAGGGTATGGTCAGGTGATAGCAGTGTGCCATCTAAATCGGAAGCAACAACAGGATACATAGCGTTAGGTTCTAACCTCTGATGGAGTTGTGCGCGGCGAACCGCGGATTAATGCTGTCGCGCAAAAAAGCGCATGATGGCGTCCAGCGCCTGTGCCCGCAGGTCGTCCCGCTCAAACAGGATCTCATGGCGCGCGCCTTCGATGACCAGCGGCTTTTCCCCTTCACAAGGGTGCCCCGCAACGGCCATGGCCTGACAAAAAGCGAGATGCGACCGGTTGTCTACTACACGGTCTTCGCTCGCCTGCAATAAAAGAACAGGAGTCGTGATTTTTTCGGCTTCCCTGAGGATATGCATGCCCGCCTCAATGCCTTCACGCACCCAGTGATACGTAGGTCCGCCGACCTGGAGTTCCGGGTAATCCGCATAAAAACGCAGATTACGACGATATCGCTCGCGGCTGTGCGTCAGCTGATTCACCACAAACGGCAGCGGACGCCAGTGGCCGGTACCCAGCGCGTAACCATCACGGCGAACCGGGCGATTCTCCGCCCAGTTGAGAATACGGCGCGAAACCCAGCCCGGCATCGGAAGATAGATACCGGTCATCGGCGCTAATAGCGCTGCCGCATCGAAGCGCTCAGGATACTTCGCCATAAACAACGCCAGAATTGCGCCCCCCATTGAATGGGCCAGCGCGAACTTTTTCACGTACTGACGCGGCGCGACTTCAAGCTGATAAAAGGTTTCGAAATCGTCAACATAGTCGTCGAAATGCTGGACATGACCGCAGTGCGGGTCTTTAAGCATACGCCCCGAACGCCCCTGCCCGCGATGATCGAGGATCATCACATCATAGCCACAGTGGAATAAGTCGTAAGCCACTTCCGGGTATTTTACGTAGCTTTCAATACGCCCCGGTGACACCACAATGACTTTGTCGTGTGAGGGCGAACAGAATCGAACGTAGCGGATCGGGACGTCATCGACGCCGCTAAACTCACCTTCTTCGCGTTGCTGCCAGAAATCGAGCAAGGGCCCGGTCGCAAAGGCGGAGAACTCTTTCTCACGTGTTAACCACTTCGCAATATTTACAGGCATTCAATAATCCAAAGTCGCATGGCAGGGAGGAAGAAAGTGTTATTTGTGAGTTATAGCGCAATTATAGACAATGGCGTATTGTGCCATAAAACAACACAAAACGTATTCAGGGAGTCTCACAATGACCTTGGACTGGTGGTTAACCTACCTGCTCACCACTTCTATTTTAAGTTTGTCCCCGGGTTCCGGCGCGATTAACACCATGAGTACCGGCATCAGCCACGGTTACCGCGGTGCGGTGGCGTCGATTGCCGGTTTACAGCTCGGTTTGTCGATCCACATCGTTCTGGTCGGCATCGGGCTGGGTGCGCTGATTTCGCAATCACTGCTCGCCTTTGAGTTGCTGAAATGGTTTGGCGCCGCCTATTTAATCTGGCTGGGCATCTGCCAGTGGCGTTCTGCCGGAGCGATTGATCTGAACGCACTCGCCAGCACTATGCCGCGCCGCCGTTTGTTCAAACGCGCCATTCTGGTGAATCTGACCAATCCAAAAAGCATTGTGTTTCTGGCTGCACTATTCCCGCAGTTTATCATTCCGCACCAGCCGCAGGCTGCACAATACGTGGTATTGGGCGTCACCACCGTAGTCGTCGATATCATTGTGATGATCGGTTACGCCACGCTGGCCACGAGAATCGCCGGTTGGGTAAAAGCCCCGAAGCAAATGCAGCTGCTGAACCGGATTTTCGGTTCGCTGTTTATGCTGGTTGGCGTATTGCTGGCCAGTGCGCGAAAAGTGTAAATCCCTGAAATGCAAAAAGGGTCCGGCAAATCACCGGACCCTTTTTTATGCAGAGCGTTTTAATCAGCGATTTACAATCAGCGCAATGCCAAATCCTGCGAAAACCACACCCGCCACGCCGTCGATCCATTTCGCTAAACGCTGATAGCCACGGCGCATTTTTGGCAGCGCAAACACCATCGCCACTAAAGAGAACCACGCCAGCGTTTCCACCACGATCAGCAGGAAGATACCCAGCCGCTCGCCGCCGCTGACGCTGTCACCCACGAACATGGAAAACACGCTGCCGAAGTAAATCACGGCTTTCGGGTTCGAGAGGTTGGTCAGCAGGCCGCGCATAAAAGTCCGGCCACGCGCGGGCAGAACCACCGGCGTTTCATCGCCATTCTGCTTTTTAGCCCGTGCAGATTTCAGCAACTGCCAGCCCATCCAGCACAGATACAAGCCACCGCCGACGGTGATAATCTGATGCAGCCACGCCATTTTTTGCAGAATTAAGTGTAAGCCCATCAGCGCAACTGCCGCCCAGACCAGCACACCCAGCGTAATACCAATCACACCCATCATGGCTTCTTTGCGTGAACGGCTGGCCGCCGTCTGCGAGACAAAGAAGAAGTCCGGCCCCGGACTCATCAGCGCGATCAGATGAACCATCGCAACCGTCAGGAATAGCATCAGCATGATTAACTCTCTGTTTTATGTGTAGGGAACTGAATTCTGTTACTCGTCGCCGTTATCGATATGGTCACGGATCATCGTCATAAATGGCCGCCCGAATTTCTCGAGCTTACGCTGACCGACGCCGGTGATGTCCAGCAAATCGCTCGGGCTGACGGGCAGATGTTCTGCCATTTCCAGCAGCGTCGTGTCATTGAAGACCACGTACGGCGGCACGTTATTCTCATCCGCCAGCGATTTACGCAGTTTGCGCAATTTGGCAAACAGCTTGTGATCGTAATTTCCGCCATAGGTTTTCTGGCGTGATGTGCTTTTAATTTTCAGCGTCTGGATACGCGGCACCGCCAGTTGCAACGGAATTTCGCCGCGCAATACCGGACGGGCAGATTCGGTCAGTTGTAGCGCCGAATGCATGGCGATGTTCTGAGTAATCAGCCCGAGATGGATCAGCTGGCGCACCACGCTGGTCCAGTGCTCATTGCTGTGCTCTTTACCGATGCCGTAGACGGTCAGTTTTTCGTGGCCGTATTCGCGGATACGCTGGTTGTTCGAGCCGCGCAGCACTTCGACCACGTAACCCAAACCAAAGCGTTGCCCGACGCGCGCCACCACCGACAGCGCTTTTTGCGCGTCCAGCAGGCCGTCGTAGCGTTTTGGCGGGTCAAGGCAGACGTCGCAGTTGCCGCAGGCGTTCTGTTTGCCTTCACCAAAATAGTTAAGCAGCACCAGACGGCGGCAGGTCTGTGCCTCGGCAAATGCGTTCATCGCATTCAGTTTGTGGCGTTCCACATCCTGTTGCGCACCGGCCGGTTTTTCTTCCAGACAGCGGCGCAGCCACGCCATATCCGCCGGATCGTACAACAGCACCGCTTCGGCGGGCAGACCATCACGTCCTGCGCGCCCCGTTTCCTGATAGTAAGACTCGATGGTGCGCGGAATATCAAAGTGAACCACAAAACGGACGTTCGGTTTGTTGATGCCCATCCCGAATGCGACGGTCGCGACCACAATTTGCAGGTCATCGCGCTGGAACCCTTCCTGCACGCGGGCGCGGGTTTCGTTGTCCAGACCGGCGTGATACGCGCCAACGCTCAGCCCGCGACTTTGCAGGCGTGCGGCGGTGTCTTCAACTTTGGCGCGGCTGTTGCAGTAAATAATGCCGCTTTTACCGCGCTGGTCCTGCACAAAACGGATCAGCTGATCGAGCGGTTTAAACTTTTCCACCAGCGTGTAACGGATGTTCGGGCGATCGAAGCTGCTGACCTGAATCAGCGGATCATTCAGTTCAAGCAGACGAACAATGTCGTTACGGGTGGCCTCATCGGCGGTCGCGGTCAGCGCGATCACCGGTAATTGCGGGTAGCGCAGCTTCAGCTGGCCGAGCGCGCGATATTCCGGACGGAAATCATGGCCCCATTGGGAAATACAGTGGGCTTCATCGACGGCCAGCATGGCCGGATTCCACTGTTGCAGTTGTTCGAGGAAGTCGCCCATCATCAGGCGTTCCGGCGCGATATACAGCATTTTGATGCGGCCCGTACGGCAACCGGCCATCACTTCCTGCTGTTGCTCGCGGGTTTGCGTGGAGTTCAGACAGCCCGCTTCAACGCCCGCCGCCATCAGCTGATCAACCTGATCTTTCATCAGCGAGATGAGCGGGGAAACGACCAGCGTCAGGCCGTCCATCACCAGCGCAGGGATTTGGTAGCACAGCGATTTACCGCCGCCGGTCGGCATCACAACCAGACAATCCCGGCCAGAAATGGCGGTATTGATGATAGTTTGCTGACCTGGTCTGAATTGCTGATAGCCGAAGGTATCGCGTAATACCTGATGAGCCAGCTCTTCTTTGTTTATCACTGCCGCCGTAGACACTCAATTCCCCAACTGTTCAAACCACCCGGCTAAACCCTAAAGCCGCCGGGGCTGTACTGCACCGACATAATATACCCTAAATAATTCAGGTTGCAGCCAAAGGGCATGCAACCTGAGTATGACGGATATTACATCATGTCGTTAAGCATGATACCGACACCGACGCGAGTTTGCTTGTGGTTGTAGTCGATTAACGATTCGCCGTAACCGCTGAACACCTGCGTATAGAAGCGAACGTGTTTGCTGATCGGATAGCTCCAGCCCGTTGTCGCGCCGCCGTAGCCGGTGTTCCAGTTGTAGCGACTTTCAACGCTGAACACGCTGTCCCCGAGGGCATAACCGACTTTCAGACGGTAATACCCCATATATTTGGTGATGTCCGGATTATCGTCATTTTTGTCACTTTCCGGCAGGCGATACCAGGGTTTGACATCGACCTGCCAGTTGCCGTGCTGCGCCATAAAACGCGCATAGACGCGGTTCCAGCTGCGCGAAGTCGGGTCTGAACGCCCGTTGGAATCGTGATTCACGCCGTATTCGGCTTCACGTAACGTCCAGCCCAGGAAGTCGTAATCCGTCGCCCAGGCCAGGAACAGTTGCGGCTCATAGTTAGTTTCGCGAAACGGTGAAGATTCGCCGCGGTTGGAAAGCTGCCAGAACGATTTCTGCGTATAAGACGCGCCGAGCACCGAGTTATCCCCGGCGATACCGCGCCACAGCGGGAATGCCAGGCTCAGCTGGAACTCAACTTCATCGTGCTTGGCATTGTCCGCCCAGTCATAAGACTGAATGGCTTTTTTGTTAATATTGCTGGTGTCGGTATACAGCAAATAGTTTGATTCGTAGGGATAAAGCGTGAACGGGTTGTCGTGATCCTGCAACATACTGGCGATAATGCTGCCGCGAACGGCCGGTTTATCATGCACTTCCTGAATGGTGGCTTCAGCCGCATAGCTCAACGCTGGCAACGCCAGAATGGCGGCACCGACAGCCCAATTTTTACGCATTTTCCTTACCCTCGCCCTAAAATTTTAAAATGAGTTATTGTTTATTGGCCTGCTACCTGGCCGTTTTCCTGCTGACTTAAGTCCGGAAATCCAAAGCGGGACATTTTACACACAAATACATTTCTACATGACCACTGAATACATTTATCGGTCGCACTCTGGAATTCCCTTTCTCCCGCACCTAAAATCAACATCCCGTTAACTTTTTCGGCGAACATACCCGTCTTACATTTTCGTCAGGAATCACTCCATGTCTGCTTCATCCCTCAGCCACGAGGCTGCCCTGCAACTGATCGGCAATATTTTCGTTTATGACATGCCGTTTAACCGCGAACTTGGGCTCGAACTGAAACGCCTCGACGTTGATTACGCTGAGCTGAAATTTTCCAATCAGACCAAGCTGGTCGGTAACGCCGCACAAAAAATCTTACACGGTGGCGTGATTGCCGCGGTTCTGGACGTCGCCGCCGGGCTGGTGTGTGTGACCAGTTCTCTGATCCGCCGCGATAAACCCGATCATCCTTTGCTGGAAGCCGAGATGCGCCAGCGTTTATCAAAAATGGGCACCATTGACCTGCGCGTGGATTATCTGCGTCCGGGGCGCGGCGAGTTCTTTATCGCCTCCAGCAGCCTGATCCGCGCCGGGAACAAAGTTTCGGTCGCGCGCGTGGATTTGCACAGCGATACCGGTGTTCATATCGCCACCACCACCGCCACGTACATGGTGGGCTGACGCTAAGCGCGTTGTGCTTTCGGCTGCATCAGAAGCGTAATCTGCGGCAATAAATCAGGTAAACTTGCGCTTCTTTTCTCTTCATCTTTTTCAGGTACCCACATGGACGCACACCGTACCCGGCAGGGCATTATTTTTGCCTTTGTTGCCTATCTGATCTGGGGGATCGCTCCGGCGTACTTCAAGCTCATCAAACAGGTTCCTGCTGATGAAATTCTGACGCACCGGGTGATCTGGTCATTCTTCTTCATGCTAGTGCTTCTTTCGGTCAGCCGCAGCTGGGGCGATGTCCGGCGGGTGTTCGCACAACCGAAGAAAGTCGGCATGTTACTGATCACCGCGCTGCTTGTCGGTGGGAACTGGCTGATTTTCATCTGGGCCATTAACCATGACCACATTCTGGAAGCCAGTCTGGGCTATTTTATCAACCCGCTGGTCAACGTGGTGCTGGGGATGCTGTTTTTGCGGGAGCGATTCCGGAGTTTGCAATGGTTTGCCGTGGCGCTGGCCTTCGCCGGTGTTCTGGTGCAGGTCTGGATATTTGGCTCCGTGCCAATTATCGCGATCGGGCTGTCGCTGACTTTCGCGTTCTACGGTTTGCTGCGTAAGAAAATTGGCGTCGATTCCCAGACCGGGATGCTGATTGAAACGCTGTGGTTGCTGCCGGTCGCGGCGATTTATCTGTTCTTTATCGCCCACAGCCCGACCAGCAATCTGGCGGCAAATCCGTGGTCGCTGGATTTACTGCTGATGGCCGCCGGGATCATTACCACGATCCCGCTGCTGTTCTTCACCGCCGCAGCAGCGCGCCTGAAGCTTTCAACACTGGGCTTTTTCCAGTATCTCGGCCCGACGCTGATGTTCCTGCTGGCGGTGGTGTTCTACGGCGAGACCGTTCACCCTTCCCAACTGATTACGTTCGGCTTTATCTGGGTCGGGCTGCTGTTCTTTATCGGCGATGCACTTTACACGCAAGGCCGGTTAAGACGAGGAAGAAGCGGGCACAGCGCTGCGTGATATAAAACGCGCCATCGCCGGACCGGTCACGAGGATGGTGATCAGACGCAACGTCTGCATCGCCATCACAAAGCCCAAATCCGCATGACTTCCCGCTGCAATAATCGCGACGGTGTCCAGCCCTCCGGGGCTGGTCGCCAGATACGCCGTCAGCATATCTACATGCAGTAACTTCGTCAGCACCCACGCCATTCCCCCGCAAATCAGCATCAGGCCGATAATTGACGCAATCATCTGCGGCAATGTGCGCAGCGCCAGTTTGAAGATGGGCCGGGTGAACCGCAGGCCGACGCTCCAGCCAATCAGCGTGTACGCCATCGCCAGCAGCCATTCGGGCACTTCTAAAGTGACAGTGCCGGTGGAATGCAACACCGCGCCGACGACGGCAGGAAGCAGCAGCGCGCCGGAAGGAATACGCAAACGCGGCCCGAGCCAGACACCGGCCAGCGCCAGAAAAACGGTGGCGAAGAACCGCCAGGTCAGCGGCGGAAACCAGACAACGGCCGCCGCCAGCGACGCACTGTCGCCCATGCTCACACGAGCCACGAACGCCGCTGCCGTGGCAACGAACAACACCCGTAAATACTGCATGAACGCGACCAGACGAACGTCCGCGCCGAAATCACCGGCCATCGCCACCATTGCGCTGGCACCGCCGGGGGAAGAGCCCCACGCGCCGGTCGGCCCCGGTAATTGACTGAACCGCACCAGCAGCCAGCCGGACAACCCGCTGGCCAGCAGTGTCGCCACGAGCACCATCAGCACCAGCGGCCAGTCATTCAGAAGCGGAGGTAAAATTGACGGCGAAAGGCTTTGCGCAATCATGCAGCCCAGCACGCCCTGCGAGATTTTGAAGAACAGCGGATGAATGCGCACACTGGCGCCCAGCAGCCCCATCAGTACGCCGACAATCATCGGCCCGAGCAACAGCGCGGCCGGAACATGGAATGTTTGAAAAATAATACCGAGAATCAGCGAGGAAACGACGAGGATTATCCACTGGCCCGCCGGAGCCATCCTTTCCATCAACATGGCAGTTGGTCTGTTTTTTAAGAGAGTTCAGCGCTCTTTATTAACATATTTTAAACAGAAGAGGGAACCGCAAAGACACAACAAAGACGGAATCCCCCGTCGCGACAAGGCGCAAGAGGGGGATATTTTGTCTGACCGGTTATAGCCAGTTTTTACGTTTGAAGTACAGGTAAGGTGCCAGTCCGGCGAGGATCATCAGCGCAATCGCGCCCGGATAACCGAATGACCATTTCAGTTCCGGCATGAATTCGAAGTTCATCCCGTAGCTTGATGCCACCAGCGTTGGCGGCAGGAAGACGACCGAAACCACCGAGAAGATCTTGATGATGCGGTTCTGTTCAATGTTGATAAAGCCCATCGCGGCCTGCATCAGGAAGTTCACTTTCTGGAACAAAGATTCGTTGTGCGGCAACAGGGATTCGATATCACGCAACACTTCACGCGCCTGTTCCAGCTGGCCCGCCGGCAGACGCGCTTTACGCACCAGGAAATTCAGTGCGCGCTGGGTATCCATCAGACACAACCGGACTTTCCAGCCGATATCTTCCAGCTCCGCCAGCGTGGAAAGCGCGGCGTCATATTCGTCGCCCTGATGCCCTTCCATGATCACGCGGCTAAGTTTTTCCAGATCGCTGTAGATATTTTCAATCTCATCCGCCAGCTGTTCGATTTTGGTTTCGAACAAATCCAGCAGCAGTTCATACGCGTTACCGTCGACCAGTTTCTGGTTTCTGGCGCGCATACGGTAGAGACGAAACGCCGGTAATTCGCGCTCGCGCAGGGTATACAGACGCCCTTCGCGCACGGTAAAGGCGACGGTGCTGTTGCCCGCGTGGTCTTCAGCGTCTTCGTAATAGAAAAAGGAGTGAATGTGCAGGCCATCTTCATCTTCGAAGAAACGTGCGGAAGCCTCGATATCGTCCAGTTCAGGCCGTGTGGCCAGGCTTTGCCCTAATTCGCATTGAACGCGTTCGCGCTCCTGCTCGTCAGGTTCAACCAAATCGACCCACAATGAGGTTTTGAGATCGTCTGACTCGTCCAGCTCTAAACGGGATAAGCGGCTGTTTTCTAATTTAAAAGCACTCAGCATGTGCCCGTTCTCCCAATAAATACGGAAAGTGGACAACGCGTTGAAGCACAGAAAATCACGAGGTGAAAGGTGTCACCGGCGTAATTCAGACCAAATTCAGATCTGACTCACAGCGACAAAACGGGGGTCGCTGACAACCACTAAGGCCATCAGCAAAGAGGAGGGCCTTAGAAGTGGTACCTAATGAACAGGTTATTGAGCCAGTATCTACTGGGTGTGTCCAAGGCGCAGTTCCTCATTGATAATAGTGCGCGCATGTTACGCCGGGAATAAAAAGACTGTCAACCGCCAGTAAATCGATTATGGCAACATTTATGCATAAATTTCAGGCATTGTTAGCAACGTTTCCCGGCTTATGCGCAGCCGTTTTTTTGGCTACACTCAGAGACCTGATTTCCCCACACTTTTCAGATGACCCTAATGATTAAGCAGATTAACCAAGACACGCTGTGCGACCTGATCACCAAGGCGGCTCACTCGCCAAGACTACGTCAGAACCTGAATATGCATCCGGCACCGGAAGATGACGTTCAGCGTCTGGCGATCGCCATGGAGCCGGGCACTTATGTGCGTATTCATCGCCATCCGCACACCTGGGAAATGCTGACCGCCCTGCGCGGACGCTTTCTGGTGCTGATTTATGATGCCAGCGGAAAAGTGACCGACCGTCTGTGGCTCGGCGCAGAAACCCGTCTGCTGGAAATCCCGGCCAATACCTGGCACAGCGTATTATCGCTTGATGAAGGCGGCGTAATCTTTGAAGTGAAGCACGGTGCGTACCAGCCGGTGCTGGAACAGGATTATCTGCCGGGCACTCCTCCGGAAGGCGACGAACGCGTAAAAGCGACGCTGGAATGGTATGCGAAAGCGGAAGAAGGCGAGATTTTTGCCCTTTAGTTTTTAAGGTACCACCGGGCAAGCGTCAGCGACGCAGGGATTTTGAGTGCGGACAGCGCACAGCAACCGGAGCGTACTCAAGTACGTGAGGATTGCGAGCACTGCCCAATCTCAAAAGCACCAGTAAGCTAGCTTGCTGGCTCGAGTTTCGCGTAGGCCGCAACAAGCCACTTGATCCCTTCTCCCGGGAACGCGACTTGCAGACGGCTGTGTTCGCCGCTGCCTTCCATATTGACGATGGTGCCTTCACCGAATTTAGGGTGATTAACGCGCTGGCCGAGTTTGAAACCGGTGTCACTGACGTTGGTCGGCGTGCCCATACTGCGGTTGCTCATCGGGCGTGAAACGTTGGCGCGGAGCCGCACTTCTTCGACACAATCCTCCGGCAGCTCGCCGACAAAACGTGAAGGCCGGTGCGACACTTCTTTGCCGTACAGACGGCGGGTTTCCGCATACGTCAGCGTCAGTTTTTGCATCGCGCGGGTCACGCCCACATACGCCAGACGACGTTCCTCTTCCAGGCGCCCGCCCTCTTCCAGCGACATCTGGCTCGGGAACATGCCTTCTTCCATGCCGACGATAAAGACCTGCGGGAACTCCAGTCCTTTGGCCGAGTGAAGCGTCATCAGCTGTACCGCATCCTGATTCGCATCCGCCTGCCCTTCGCCCGCTTCGAGCGCGGCGTGGGATAAGAATGCCTGCAACGGCATCAGATCTTCGTCTTCATCCTGATAGCTGAACTGGCGCGTTGCCGTCACCAGTTCCTCTAAGTTTTCGATTCGTGCCTGACCTTTTTCACCTTTTTCCTGCTCATACATGATGAACAGGCCGGAATCTTTGATCACACGGTCGGTCTGTACGTGCAGCGGCATATCTGCGGTTTCATGCGCCAGCGCGTCCACCAGTTCGGTAAAACGTTGCAGCGAGGAAGCCGCACGGCCCGCGAGCACTTTGTCCTGCAACAGTGCGCGCGTCGCCTGCCACATGGTCATCTGACGGTCGCGCGCGGTCTGGCGAACCACATCCAGCGTACGGTCGCCGATGCCACGCGTTGGCGTATTCACCACACGTTCAAACGCGGCATCGTCATTGCGGTTGGACATCAGACGCAGATACGCCAGCGCATCTTTGATTTCCTGACGATCGAAGAATCGCTGGCCGCCGTAAATGCGGTACGGCATCGCCATCTGCAATAATGCTTCTTCCAGCACGCGCGACTGGGCGTTGCTGCGGTACAAAATAGCGCAATCTTTCAGCACATTGCCGTTGTCCTGCCAGGTTTTAATCCGGCTGACCACAAAGCGCGATTCATCAAGTTCGTTGAACGCGCAGTACAGCGAAATCGGCTCGCCCGCGCCGTCTTCGGTCCACAGGTTTTTCCCCATACGACCGTTGTTATTCTCAATCAGTGAGTTAGCAGCTTTCAGGATGGTGCTGGTGGAGCGGTAGTTTTGTTCCAGACGGATAGTTTCCGCATTCGGGAAATCTTTCAGGAAGCGCTGGATGTTTTCGACCTGCGCGCCGCGCCAGCCGTAGATCGACTGGTCATCGTCGCCGACGATCATCACATTATTGTTGTCGCCCGCCAGCAGACGGATCCACGCATACTGAATGCTGTTGGTGTCCTGGAATTCGTCCACCATCAGGTTGGTGAAACGCTCGCGGTAATGCTGAAGGATATGCGGCTTGTTCAGCCACAACTCGTGAGCGCGCAACAGTAACTCGGCGAAATCCACCAGCCCGGCGCGGTCACAGGCTTCCTGATAGGCCTGATAAATGCGTAACCAGGTCGCTTCAATGGGATTGTTATAAGTTTCAACATGCTGCGGACGCAAACCTTCGTCTTTCTTGCCGTTGATGTACCACATCGCCTGACGCGGCGGCCATTGTTTCTCGTCAATGTTCAGCGCCTTGATCAGGCGCTTAATCAGACGCATCTGGTCGTCGCTGTCTAAAATCTGGAAATCTTGCGGCAGATTGGCGTCGAGATGGTGCGCACGCAACAAACGGTGCGCCAGCCCGTGGAAAGTCCCGATCCACATACCGCCCTGACTGGTGCCGATCAGCTGATCAATACGGTGGCGCATTTCCGCTGCGGCTTTGTTGGTGAACGTCACCGCCATGATGGAATACGGCGAGCAATTTTCTACCGCCAGAAGCCATGCGATGCGGTGCACCAGCACGCGGGTTTTGCCACTGCCTGCCCCGGCCAGCACCAACAGATTGCTGCGCGGCGCGGCCACGGCTTCACGTTGTTTTTCATTCAGGCTGTCGAGCAGGTCAGAAACGTCCATAGGCACCGTTTGTCAGGATGAGAAAACATTCACGGGGTCTGTGCCGCCGTGAACGCTTTTCTACTGTGAATTTATACAGAGTAATTTAAGAAGGGATTATAGCAATGCTGTCAGCGATGCCAACTGCGAAATCTCAATATGCGGTAACAGACGGGCATCCTGAATGTGCATCAGGTCGCCTTCGCGCAGATTAATCCAGCATGACTGCATGCCGCAACGCACGGAACCGGCGACGTCGGTGGTCAGATCATCACCCACGTGGAGAATTTGCTCCAGCGGTAAATCCAGTTTCATCGCCGCCTTTTTATACATGTCGGCATAAGGCTTGGCGCGGCCATGATCGCCGGCGCGTAACGTGAACTGGAAATACTGCGCCAGACCGCAGGCGTGAGGATCGGCGTTACCGTTGGTGATTGCCACCAGAGGCCAGCGTTCTGCCAGAGCCGCCAGCGCATCGTGGTTTTCCTGCGGAACATAAATACGGCTGCGCCATAAAGCGAAGGTTTCCATGGCGGCTTTCGTGCCCTGTTTTGCATCGCTTTCACCGAGACCCGCGCGGGTCATAGCCAGATGCACGGCCTGACGACGCCATTCCGTCACATCGTGATAAATCTCCGCGTCTTCGGCCAGCAGTTCGTTACGCATATCGCGGATAGCGCCCGGCGCCATATCCGCCAGCGCCGGGTGGTAACCCTGAATAAATTTCAGTGTTTCAGAATCGGTACGGCGGATGACGTCATAATTGTCGTACAGCGTGTCGTCTAAATCGAAAGTGATCGCTTCAATGCGTTTCAGCGGACGATAGAACTTCATCAGGATTTTCCTCGTTTTGCGCGGGGATGCGCGGCGTCGTAAACCGTCGCCAGATGTTGAAAGTCGAGGTGGGTATAGATTTGCGTGGTGGACAGGTTGGCGTGGCCCAGTAATTCCTGTACTGCGCGCAAATCACCGCTGGATTCCAGCACGTGCGTCGCGAATGAGTGGCGCAGTTTATGCGGGTGAATATGGCTGTTCACGCCTTGTTTCACGCCCCACTCGGCAAAGCGTTTTTGTACGTTGCGGGCGGAAATCCGGTTGCCCTGGCTCGACAGAAACATCGCGTCGTCCTTCGGGCCAAACAGGGCACGTCTTTCCAGCCAGTGTTCCAGCCAGGTCACCGCCGTTCGCCCGATAGGCACTTTGCGCTCTTTGCTGCCTTTCCCCAGAACACGCACTTCGCCTGAAGCCATATCAATATGCTTGCAGTCGATGCCCACCAGTTCGGATAAACGCAGCCCGCCGCCGTACATCACTTCCAGCATCGCGCGGTCACGCACGGAAAGCGGATCGTCGAGATCGATTTCCAGCAGTTTATTCACTTCATCGACGTCGAGATTTTTCGGCAGATGTTTTGGAGAACGCGGGGTGGAAATCCCTTTGGCAGGATTGGCGCTTAACACGCCCTGACGCACCAGCCAGTCGAGAAAACTGCGCAGCGAAGACATGCGCAAAGCCAGACTGGATGCGCCGAGACCGGCGCGTTTACTGCGGGCCAGCAACATACGCACTTTCGGCGCGTCAAGCTGTTGCCAGTGAGCAATACCAATCTCGCCTGCAATCACGATCAGGGCGTCTAACTGGCGGCTGTAATTGGTGGTCGTTAACGGGCTGAGCTGACGCTCGACGTGCAAGTAACGCAGAAACGCCCCGACGGCGGGATACAGAGGCGATTCAGACGGGCTCATACCCGTTCAATCCAGCGTTCCAGCAGGCCGGGTAACATTTTGGCGAGCTGGTCGAGTAATACGGTGCCCATTCCCGGCTGATAGTGCTGCGGGTCGCGGCTGCTGAAAATCAGCACGCCCAGTTCACCTTGCTCGCCCATCAGCGATAAGGCAACGGAACCGACGGCTTTGGCCTGCGGCAACAATAACAAAAGTTCAGGGCCGTTCAGGCCACCGAGATAATGCGGGGTTTCGCCCAGACGCTGAATCCGCATGGATTCAAAAGCGCTGCGGCTGACGGCAAGATGGGTGAAATCAGACGGTGCGCCAATGCGCCAGCCTTCGCTGAACAGGCGGACGTTCGCACCTGCCAGCCCCAGACTGCGCGCCCAGCGCTGCAGGCGGTTGAGCATATCCTGCAAACTGCTGGCGGCGGCGAGCGTGGCCTGAAGTTCGATCATGCGTCCGAACAACGATTCGTTGATCGACGCCTGTTCCATCAGCAACGTAATTTCTTCTTCGAGCTGAGCAATCTGATGACGCTGACGTCCGAGCTGCCACTCCACCAGCGAAGTGCTGCCTTTTACCGGGTGCGGAACGTGCATCTGTTCAACGCTGCGGGCATTGCGGATAAAGAAATCCGGGTTTTGCAGCAGGTATTGCATGACGCTGTCGTCGTCGAGCGCAATCACCGGTTCAATCTGGTCATCAAGATTGTTCATAGATGAATAAATCCGTCGTAAACGTGAGTGGCAGGTCCGGTCATATACAGCGGATGACCCGGCCCTTTCCAGCGAATATCGAGGCTGCCTCCCGGCAGTTCCACCTGAACTTCTTCTGCAAGTAAACCTTGCTGAATTCCTACGGCAACCGCCGCACAGGCGCCGCTTCCGCATGCCTGTGTTTCGCCTGCTCCGCGCTCATATACGCGAAGTTTGACGCTTTCCGGGCTGACAATCTGCATGAACCCGACGTTCACGCGCTCAGGAAAACGCTCATGGCTTTCCAGCACCGGGCCGAGAATTTCGACTTCGGCCGTCAGAACATCCTCAACCTGCAATACGCAGTGCGGGTTCCCCATCGACACGACGCCGCAAAATACTGTGCGCTCTTCCGCACGCAGAATATAGGTCTTTTCCGGTTTTGCTGCACGGAAAGGCACCTGCTGCGGCTCGAAAACCGGCTCACCCATATTGACCTGAACTTCTTCATCTTCCGTGACAGTCAGCGTCATACGGCCAGTCTGCGTACTGACGCGAATGTCGCGTTTGTTCGTCAGACCTTTAATGCGGACAAAGCGGGCAAAACAGCGCGCACCGTTACCACATTGCGCCACTTCGCTGCCATCCGCGTTGAAAATACGGTAATGGAAGTCTAATTCGGGATCGTAAGGAGGCTCTACCACCAGCAGCTGGTCAAAACCCACGCCACGGTGACGATCGGACAAACGACGGATCAACTCAGGAGAGAAATAGACATTTTGAGTGACGGCGTCAACGACCATAAAATCGTTGCCCAGGCCGTGCATTTTGGAGAACTGCATAACTGACTCCGTTTACCGCTGGTCAAATCCAGTCGCGATGATCCCTTCATGATACGAACCGGCACAAAGCCGCCGGTACGCCGACACAAAGTGTTGATTAATCTCTGGAGTTCGTCGTGAGATCTTCGGGTGATACGCCTTTCTGCTGCGAAGAACCGTCGTTAGCAGTACCCGGTACATTGCTGGTTTTTTGCTTTGTGGCTTTTTCCGGTGGTGGGAAATACAGCGGCCCTTTCAGCCCGCAACCGGAGAGAGCAAATAATATCGTCGCGGCCAGAGACCAGCGTAAAACGTTTTTCATTTTATGAATGCCTGTAATTCATGCGACCAAGCTCTCTATCATCGCAGGTGGATCATGAAAAGCAACAGGAATCGATAAAACCCGCGGGCACATTTTTGGGATTTAAAGGGAAAGAAAGCCGGATATTCTGCCGCGTGTCCGCCAGAGGAACGCTTTTTCTAATGCAGCTGGAATTGCTGTTTCAGGCGGGAGGGTTCCGCGTCGCTTTCGGGGATAACGGCGCAGGTCGCAGATAACGCGTTGCTGCGAAATGGGATCACCTGGATACGGTCATCAAGCGTTACAATCTGATAGAACTGCGGCAGGTTGAAGTTGATGAAGCTCGAGCCGTAGGTGAAGCGGTCATGTGAGGAAGAATAGAAGCGGCTGACGTCGCGCACCAGATCTTCTTTACTGCCTTCACAGTGGTGATACACCTCGACGCGGTTCGATTCATCAAGAATATAGATGTTAAAGCCGATATCGTCGGCGCTGTCTTCGAAGAAGAACTGAATGATCCCTTCGCTCGCATAACCGTCAATGACCGCAGGCAGATGCGCCTGATCGGTCTGCAATTTCACCGACAAACCGTGCAGTTTGTTATTGGAAATGGCTCCGTAAAATTCGACGGCATTTTCCAGTTTCTGTACGGAAACACTCAGACGCTCGAAGAACAGTCCCCAGGTCTGGCCGGAAACGCGTACCGCTTTGAAACGGCCAGGCTCCAGACGTTTGCTCGACAGGCGCAGCTCAATACATTCCGATACCAGTTGCTGAATGCGCGTGCGGATAAGCCCGCGCAAATGCTGGCTGTAGCAGAACACTTCCACCGATTCCGGCGGCGCGGCGTCCTGGTGCATTTTGCCCAGAATGGTTTTCAGCGCTTCCAGCACCGCCTGCTCGCCGCTGAAATGCAGCGTACGCACTTCATTCCACGAGTTGCGGTAGAGCAAATCAATGCTGCCGACCATGCATTCCTGATTCTGACCGAAGCTGAAAACGTCCAGTTTACGGAAATCAAAATGCACGACCTGATTGCGGAATGCGGCAGTCGGATCGTGTTCGAGGTTAACGATAATCGCCAGATGGCGGATTTCGCACGGGCTGTACAACGCTTTTGGCGTCGGGGCCGGTAAACGCAGCGGGAAACTGTGGGACACATCCGCCACCAGCTCGCGCAGTTTGGCGATGTCACACAGGCTGCCACTTTTAATGTGCAGCCGCGTGGTCGATGTCAGCAGGCCGTTGAAATACGCCCACGCCACCAGTTTATTCAGGTAACGGTTATATTCCAGCGGCTGATGGCTGACGATAGATTCCATCGACGGCGACTGGTTATACAGGTACCAGCCGGTGCGGTTCGCACGGCCAATCGGCACATGAATAAAGGTTAAATCGTTTTCGGACAGGTCAGGTGAAATCTGCGGATTCACCAGCGTGACTTTGCCAGGCAGTGCTTCGAATGCGGCGTACAACTTACGGGTCAGCACGCCGATATCCTGCGGGCTGGCGCTGACGCTTAAATTGTTGCGACGGGCAAAGCGGATCAGGTTGCGATAACTTTGCATCATGGCATCGAGCAGTTCGTTATGCGCTTCGCGCACACGCTCGATTTTCCAGTTCGCCCGGTTGTCCAGGATCGCCAGACGCTCTTCATCCCAGCCCCATTCTGCCACCAGCTGGCTGAGAATTTCGCGACGCCAGCCCACCGACGCACGGGCGCGGGACAGCTTTTCGCAGACTTTTAAATAGAAACAGCGGCGGACTAAATCGAGGCGGGTAAAATCTTCAATCTGGGTGAGGTAACGGGTCACGCGGTCGAGCATCATACAATAGGAATCAAGACCGAAGCAGACGATCTCACCCTGATGCAGGCGCTGTTTGATATCCATCGCCAGCAATTGTGTTTTCGGGTATTCCCACGAATAGGTTTCCAGCAGCAGCGTTTTCAGCACTGCTTTGTACGGCGAATCAATACTTTTATAGAGCTGCCAGAGGCTCGCGCCGAAATACTCTTCTGCCGACAGCGTACTGAGGCCGCCGAGATCGAGCCATTCGTTAGGCGTCAGCGCGCCCTGCGCATAAAGAGAAAGAACATATTCATCGTAATGCCCTTCTTCTTCGCCCGGCACCATGTTCCAGAGAATACGTTTCCCGGCCAGACGGACTGCCGTGCGGTAAAATTCGTCGAGCAATAAAATGTGCTGCGTTGAACCGCAGTCTTCACCGCCCAGACTGCCGCTTTCATTGTGGCGGAAGCGGTTTTCATCAATCAGGAAGAAACTGACTTCAACGCCCAGCGAAGCGGCCCATTTTTCTAACAGGCTGCATTTTTGCTGTAAGCGGTTGCGTTCTTCGTTATCGAGCCAGGACTGGTGACATACCCAGATATCGAGATCTGAGCTTTGGCTCTGACCAATAGAAGAGGTGCTGCCCATCGAATACACGCCGGTAATCGGCAATTCGCCTTTCGCCAGAGGTTCGAGCGCGCTTCCCCATTTATCTTCGAGGTCATTTAAATAGGTGTTTTGGGATTCATCAGGCGTGAAAATACAGATACCATGCGGAACCTTACCTTCAAGGTATCCCGGCATCAGAGGGTGATGTTGATGTAGAAAGACAGGAAGCAGCTGATAGACCTGTTGAAACGCAGGGCCCATTGCTGCCAGTGCACGATCGACTCGTAACTGGTTGATCGCATCCAATCTTTGCTTCAATGTCTCGATGTAGAGGTACAAGACGTTTCGCCTGATTATACAGTGTCTGGAAATAACCCCGTTCCAAATCCGTCATTTATCGTGATGCTTATGCTTTGAACAACCGCGATTGTGCAAATAGTTGACGAATAATTGCTGGAAACGTGATCAATTTAACACCTTGCTGATTGACCGTAAAGAAAGTAACGCACCACAATTACTCTTCCGCTTCTCTGGATTTTACCGCCTGTTCCTAAATGGAACAAATGACCTTCATCATCGTTAACCCTCTTTTACGAATGCCTTCTTACGCTGACAGCTTTCTATTGTCAGTGGTAGGATGGTCGCAGAGACAGTTAAACGGTAACAAACATGTTAGACAAAATCATTCGAATTGCCACCCGGCAGAGCCCTCTGGCTTTGTGGCAGGCACAATATGTTCAAACCCGGCTGATGGCCTGTCACCCCGGTTTACAAGTGGAACTGGTCCCAATGGTGACGAAGGGAGATATCATTTTAGATACCCCTCTGGCCAAAGTGGGCGGCAAAGGTTTGTTCGTTAAAGAGCTTGAACTGGCCATGCTGGATGGACGCGCAGATATCGCCGTGCATTCCATGAAAGATGTACCGGTTGAATTCCCCGAAGGTCTCGGCCTGGTCACTATTTGCGAACGCGAAGATCCGCGCGATGCTTTCGTCTCCAATCATTACGCCAGCCTGGCCGACTTACCGCACGGCAGCATCGTCGGAACGTCCAGCCTGCGCCGCCAGTGCCAGCTGCGTCAGAAGCGTCCCGACCTGCAAATCCGCGATTTGCGCGGGAACGTCGGCACACGTTTATCCAAACTCGATAACGGCGAATACAATGCCATCATTCTGGCCGTTGCCGGGCTGAAACGTCTGGGTCTGGAAGACCGCATCCGCGCTGCCCTGACGCCGGAAGAATGTCTGCCTGCCGTCGGACAAGGCGCTGTCGGTATCGAATGTCGCCTGGATGACCAGATCACCCGCGATTTACTCGCGCCGCTGGCACACCGCGAAACCACGCTGCGCGTGCAGGCCGAACGCGCCATGAATATGCGCCTTGAAGGCGGATGTCAGGTGCCTATCGGCAGTTACGCCGAGCTGGAAGGGAATGAACTGTGGCTCCGTGCGCTGGTTGGCGCACCGGACGGCAGCCAGATGGTGTGCGGCGAACGTCGCGGCCCTTCTGAAAATGCCGAAAGCATGGGTGTTGATCTGGCCGAAGAGTTGCTGGCCAACGGTGCCCGTGAAATTCTGCATGAGGTCTATCAGGGGAACGCCCCTAAATGACCATTCTGGTCACCCGCCCCTCTCCGGGAGGAGAAGCACTGGTCAGCCGGTTGCGCACTTTAGGCCGGGTGGCCTTCCATTCCCCGCTGATTGAATTTGCACCGGGGAACCAGCTCGCAATGTTGCCGAACCTGCTATCCTCATTAAATCAGCAGGATCTGGTGTTTGTACTCTCACAACATGCCGTGAATTACGCCGATCGCGCATTACGTCAGGCTGCGGTTCGCTGGCCGGACAACCTCAATTATTACGCGATTGGCCGAACCACCGGCCTGCTGTTTCACCGGGTCAGCAGCCTGCCTGTACTTTATCCGCAGGACGGTGAAACCAGCGAAATGCTGCTCAATCTTCCGACGCTGCGCCGCCTCGAAGGCAAAAAAGCGCTGATATTGCGCGGCAACGGCGGGCGTGAATTGCTGGCGGAAACGCTGACTGAACGGGGCGTCGACGTGGCGTACTGCGAGTGCTATCAGCGCAGCCCGATTCATTACGATGCCAGCGAGCAAAGCGCCCAATGGCAACGCGCCGGAATTGACACGCTGGTGGTCACCAGCGGAGAAATGCTCCAACAGCTGTACCAGTTAGTTCCTGATTACTACCGAAATTCATGGTTACTGCGCTGTAATCTGGTGGTAGTCAGCGAACGTTTGGCAACCCTTGCCCGCCAGCTTGGCTGGAGCGCCATTCGGGTTGCCGATAATGCAGATAATGATGCGCTGATCCGCGCATTACAACTACCTGACTAAGGGATGTGCCAAAATGACGGAACAAAAAAATCCTTCCGCTGCGGATGATGAAGTGATGATCTCCGGCGCGGTTGAGAGCCCCCAGCCAGACGCCTCCGGCCACGACCAGGAGCTGAAATCGTTGCGTAAAAAGCAGCGTACCGCGCCGGTGTTAGGCGCTATCGCGATTGTCTTAGTGATTGCGCTTGGCGCGGGCCTTTATTACCACGGTCATCAGCAATCGCTGGCTCAGGCGGCTTCCAACGAAGCGCTTTCTGAACAACTCGATGCCCTGCAAAAAACCCAGCAACAGGATAAACAGCAAATTGCTGCCCTGCTCGCTCAGCAGGACAAAACCCGGCAGGATGCCGAACGTCAGCAGGCGTCATTCGGCCGTCAGCTGAACGAATTGCAGGACAAAGTGGCCAGCATTTCCGGCAGCGATGCGAAAACCTGGTTACTGGCGCAAGCCGACTATCTGGTGAAACTCGCGGGCCGTAAACTCTGGAGCGATCAGGATGTCACGACTGCTGCCGCGCTGCTAAAAAGTGCTGATGCAAGCCTGGCTGATATGAACGATCCCAGCCTTATCGACGTTCGCCGCGCGCTGAACGAAGACGTCGGCAGTTTGTCCGCTGTGGCTCAGGTCGATTTCGACGGCATCATTCTGAAGCTGAATCAGCTGTCGAATCAGGTGGATAACCTGCGTCTGGCAGACAATGACACAGACGATTCGCCGATGGACAGTGACGGTTCCAGTTTGTCCGGCTCACTGGCCGAATGGCGTCAGAACCTGACCAAAAGCTGGCACAACTTTATGGATGACTTCATCACCATCCGCCGTCGTGATACCAGCGCAGAACCGCTGCTGGCGCCAAATCAGGATGTGTATCTGCGGGAAAATATCCGATCACGCCTGCTGATTGCCGCGCAAGCCGTTCCGCGCCATCAGGATGAAGTCTACAAACAGTCGCTGGAAAGTGTATCGACCTGGGTTCGCGCCTACTTTGATACGTCAGATCCGTCGACCAAAGCTTTCCTTGAGGAACTGGACAACCTTAGCCAGCAATCCGTTTCGATGGATGTGCCGGATGAGCTGAAAAGCCAGCCGATGCTGGAAAAACTGATGCAGACCCGCGTGCGTAACCTGCTTCAGCAGCCCGCCGCCGCAACACAGGGGGAATAACGCATGTTACGAGTTTTCGTGCTGTTCCTGATTGTGTTTGCCGGGATCATCGTCGGCCCGATACTGGCCGGCCATCAGGGCTACGTTCTGATTCAGACGGACAATTACAACATTGAAACCAGCGTCACCGGCCTGGTCATCATGCTGATCGTCCTGATTCTGGTGCTGTTTTTCATCGAGTGGATCCTTCGCCGCGTTCTGCGCACTGGCGCACGGACACGCGGCTGGTTTGCCGGACGTAAAAGCTCCAAAGCACGTAAGCAGACCAAGGCCGCCATGCTGAAACTGGCGGAAGGCGATCATCGTCAGATGGAAAAATTGCTGGCCCGCAATGCCGATCACGCCGATCAGCCGGTGGTGAATTACCTGCTTGCCGCCGAAGCAGCGCAACAGCGTGGGGATGATATCCGAACAAATCAGTATCTTGAACGTGCGGCAGAAATTGCCGATACCGACCAGATGCCGGTGGATATCACCCGAGTCCGCATCCAGCTGGCGCAAGGTGAAATCCATGCTGCACGCCACGGCGTTGACCGGTTGCTCGGGCAATCGCCGCGCCATCCGGAAATTTTACGTCTGGCGGAACAGGCTTATCTTCGCACCGGCGCTTACGGTTCGCTGCTGGAAATTTTACCTTCCATGGCGAAAGCGGATATTCATACCGACGACGAGATTCGCGTTCTTCAGGAACAGGCGTATATCGGCATGATGAACCAGCTGATGGCAGAAGAAGGCAGCGACGGCCTCAAGCGCTGGTGGAAAGATCAGAGTCGCAAGACCCGCCATGAAGTGGCGTTGCAGGTCGCGATGGCGAAACACCTGATTGAATGCAACGATCAGGATCTGGCGCAGGAAGTGATCCTTGACGGCCTGAAACGCCAGTATGACGATCGTCTGGTCGCACTGATGCCTAAGCTGCGTTCCGGGAATCCGGAGCAACTGGAAAAAACGCTGTATCAGCTGATTAAACAAAACGGTCCGTCGCCGCTGCTGAGCAGTACGCTGGGGCAGTTACTGATGAAGCATGGCGAATGGCTGAAAGCGAGCGAGGCTTTCCGTGAAGCGCTGAAACAGCGCCCTGATGCTTACGATTACGCGTGGCTGGCTGATGCGCTGGATAAACTGCATAAACCGGCTGAAGCAGCGGAGATGCGCCGTGAAGGGCTGATGCTGACGCTCAATAACGATCAGCAGCTTTAACCAGAACCGGGCTTCACATTATGTAAAAGGCTCCTTCGGGAGCCTTTTTTACGCCTGGTGCAAATCGCACATAAAAAAACACCTGCAATATAAGCAGGTGTATAAAACAATCAGGTCCAGGACAACAGATGAGTGCCTCACTCAACGTTTTGCCTTCTGGTTGATAGCGCATCAGCGTTATCGGTCAGGATGACAATAGGCACTATAAATTGGCTCTGCATCATTCCCAGGTTTATGAAGCCGGAGCAAACATAATAGGTGGAATGAGCATCTACGGCGGGAATATTGCAGGAGGCGTGCCAGTATGGCAATAGTGGATGTGAAATTTTTAATATCATTGAAAAGTAAGCGTTTTATTTTTCAGCGTAGCCAGAGTCAAAACCCTCCACGCTCAATAGCATTTCGCAGCCACCTCAATCTGTCTCCGCTGAACGACAGCTAAAACCTTGCCTGAGTGACTCTTTATTTATCAATAAGATAAATGTCTCAAGACAGAGACAGATAACAGGGGGAATGTCGTGAAACGGCTACAACGGACAGAAAGGGATTTTTAGAAATAACAGACGAAAAAAAACCTGCTTTAGAAGCAGGTTTCTTAAATGTGGTCGGCGAGAGAGGATTCGAACCTCCGACCCACTGGTCCCAAACCAGTTGCGCTACCAAGCTGCGCTACTCGCCGATGTCGTGCATCTTACTACTTTATGATGCTAACTGCATCATTTAAATGAATTTTGTGTGTGGTGCGAAGGGAGGGACTCGAACCCTCACATCCGAAGGACACTAACACCTGAAGCTAGCGCGTCTACCAATTCCGCCACCATCGCATGTCACAATCACAAAATCATTTTTAGAGTGGGGTGGCTAATGGGGCTCGAACCCACGACAACTGGAATCACAATCCAGGGCTCTACCAACTGAGCTATAGCCACCATATCTCTAACTAACGTGAAATGTTTAATTCAACAATTCACCGCAACTCTAGCGCAAACTAATGGTGCGCCCGACAGGATTCGAACCTGAGACCTCTGCCTCCGGAGGGCAGCGCTCTATCCAGCTGAGCTACGGGCGCTTAGCGCCGTTGCGGGTGGGGATACTACGGTTTTAACGCCAAGCTGTCTAGTGCTTTTTATCAGAAATATTGCGTTTGATTACGCTTTATCCAATCCGCATTAAAAGTAAGCGCCTTCCCTTCCCCACCCATGACTTACAGCGTTATTTTACCTTTTCCGCCGTAAGTGCAGCACGCTTATGCATGCCCAGGCCGAAGTATATCAGTGACACCGCCGCGATGAAAATACCGCCAACCAGCAGAGAAACCCGCGTATCCGGGTTAATTGCCATGCCCACCAGCACACACGCCAGGAAAATCAGCGTCAGATAGTTGGTGTAAGGGAACAGCACGGACTTGAACGGATGGTTTTTCAGTTTCTCTTTATGCGCGTCACGAAAACGCAGCTGGCTAATCAGCACAACAAACCACGGTACCATGCCCGGCAGCACGCTGGCGCTATAGACATAAACGAACACTTTCTCCGGATTCGGGATCACGTAGTTCAGGCATGAACCCACCAGCAGACATAAAATCGTAATCGCGATGCCATAAACCGGGACGCCGCTTTTAGAAACCCGGCTCAGGAACGAAGGCAACTGGCGGTTCTTTGACAAGGCGTAAAGCATACGTCCGCAGCTGTACATGCCGCTGTTACAGCCCGACAGCGCCGCCGTCAGTACCACAAAGTTGATGATACCGGCCGCAGAGGCAATACCAATTTTCGCGAAGGTTAAAACGAACGGGCTGCCGTGCGTGCCCATTTCGTTCCACGGGAAAATCGTGATGATGACGAAAATCGCGCCCACGTAGAAAATCAGGATACGCCACAGGATATTATTGATGGCGCGTTTGAGGGTCACCTGCGGGTTTTTCGCTTCACCGGCAGTAATCCCCACCAGCTCAACGCCCTGATACGACGCCACGACGATACACAGCGCGAAGAGGAACCCTTTCCAGCCGCCAGCGAAGAAGCCGCCGTGCGCCGTCAGGTTTGCAAATCCCACCGGTTCGCCGTGATTACCAAAGCCGAAGAAAATCACCGCCAGCCCGACCACAATCATCACAATAATGGTGGTGATTTTGATCAGCGCAAACCAGAACTCCATTTCGCCATAAAGCTTAACGGCGGCCAGATTCGCCGACGCCACAATCGCCACGGCAATCAGTGCCGGGATCCACTGCGGCAGTTCGGGGAACCAGTATTGCGCGTAGACGCCGATCGCGGTGATTTCAGAAATCCCCACCGCTATCCACATAAACCAGTAACTCCACGCCGTCAGATAGCCGTAATACGGCCCGAGATATTTATGCGCGTAGACTGCAAACGAACCGGCAACCGGCTCAAGATGCAGCATTTCACCCATTGAGCGCATGATAAAGAAGACAAAAACGCCCGCCAGAATATACGCAAGCAGTACCGACGGGCCCGCCCATTTGAGCGTGCTTGCCGCGCCCATAAACAGCCCTACACCGATGGTGCCACCCAGTGCAATCAGCTCGATATGCCTCGCTTCAAGCCCCCGGTGTAGCCCACCTTTTTCTTCTTGATTCGCCATAGATCCTCAATTTCTCTGTATTTGTGTTTGCCTTTCGGAATGACCGAATTGTTATTTTTATTGTGATATTCCCCGCTGAAGGCGGAAAAACGGCGTTATGGTTTCGTATTTTCTAACGAGTTGCAAACCACAATTGAGAAAGATACGCATTGATAGACAAGACAGACTGCAAACGTAAGCAAGAGGAAGGCAAAAATGAGAGGTCGCTCGCCGCCCTGAGAAATTGGGGCGGCGAAGGTTTTAAGGCGGTCAGGATTTACAGACGGTTGGTGTAGTAATAGCGGACGAACTTCAGCAGTTTGAGCTGACGGCGTAAACGGCTGGGCTGCAAAATCAGGCGGTACAGCCATTCAAGCCCCAGCTTCTGCCAGAGTTTAGGCGCGCGTTTTACGTGGCCGGTGAAAACGTCATACGTCCCGCCGATCCCCATATACA
Organism: Rahnella sp. PD12R; assembly: GCF_019200965.1. Lineage (NCBI taxonomy): Bacteria > Pseudomonadati > Pseudomonadota > Gammaproteobacteria > Enterobacterales > Yersiniaceae > Rahnella > Rahnella sp. PD12R. The sequence continues at coordinate 97,602 of NZ_JAHTMS010000012.1, forward strand.
GCGCATCGGGATGAACCAGACGGCAATCGCGCATCAGGATTTCCTGTTTCGGCGACCCCATTGCGACTGTCACAATCGCCGCACCGCTGGCTTTCACCCGTTCGAATAGCGCATCACGTTGTTCCGGCGTGAAATAACCGTTCTGACTGCCGACAATATTGACGTTCCAGCGCGCACGGAGCTTCTCTTCGGTTTGCTGAAGAATCTCGGGTTTACCGCCAATCAGAAACACCGGCGTTCCTTCGGCACCGGCGCGCTGCATCAGCCCTTCCCACAAATCCGCACCGGCGATGCGCGATATTTTCGCCCCGGGATACTTGCGGCGAATGGCGCGCACAATGCTGATGCCGTCGGGATATTTATATTCCGCCACTTTAATCAGCGCGCTCATTTCCGGATTGCTTTCGATGGTCAGCACTTTCTCGGCATTCATCGCCACCAGCGAACCGGTTTTCACCTGATTATCGGCAAACAGATAATCAATAAAATGCGCCATATCGCGGAAGCCCCAGAGGCGGATCCCGCGGATATCATATTGTGGAACATTATTCTCAGAGTTCATTAAAATTCCTGCCAGAGTCAGGCTCCATGAGGTTTTTTCTGCGCGGCATTTTGACACGGATAAGCCCGGCGGCATCGAACATCCAGTACAGGAGTTTGGCGACGACCAGACATGCACCGAACACCAGGCAGAAAAACACCACCCGTGAGAAGAAGGAATCCACGCCTTCACGGGCCAGCACAATCATATTAAACACCGCACCAAAGCAGAAACTTTGCAAAATGGCGGCCTTATAAGGGTTCGCGTCCGCTTTCCCTTTTTCGTATAGCCAGTCTAACCATTTCATGATCATGCCCACCGCGACGGCGCCCAGCGGAATAAACCACACGCCGCCCATCACCACCAGAGAACCAATCAGGGTCGGGGAAATCGCCAGACCGGAGTGGTTATCGAGCACTTCCCAGGTGAAATAGTTGGCAGAATTGAGCACGATGCCTGGACGGTCATGCCACAGCCAGGTCGGGATGAAAACGTAGAAATCACGCACAATCGGCGCAAGACCCTGGAAGCTGATTTTGTCGTAGTTCTGCAACAGCAGCCCCAGATTTTCCCACGGAGAAAACGTGTCGCGCGTCAGATACAGGAAAGTATAAATCGCTTCCGGGCCGCTGACGTTCAGGCCATAGCGTTTAAGCGCCAGCCAGAACATGCCGACAATCCCCAGCACGCCCGCCACCGCCAGCATCCACAGACTGATCCAGCCGCGCACAATGCCGATAAACAAAAACAGCGCAAAAGCGATGATGATATTGGCGCGGGTTCCGCCGACGATAACGTACGTCAGGAAGCCAAAAGCCACGGTGCTGGCGAGGAAAAACAGCCAGCGGCGGACATCCGGTTTGATGAAAAACACCACCAGCATCGCCGGAATGAAGAAGTAAAAGAAGCGTTTAAGCGCCACACCGGAGACATCGCTGGAGAAGATCTGGCTGTAGGATTTCAGCTTAAACAGCAAAAAACCGTTGTGCATGAAGAAGATGGAAACGGTGACGACTGCAATCAGCGCCAGCAGCATCCAGGTCAGATGGGTTTCGACCCGGTTCATGGTAAACAGTGGCCGTGAAGGGCCGTCGCGTTTAGCCTTCAGCCGCGTTTTGTAGCAAACGTAATAAATGCCATAGAAACAGGTCGCGGCCAGCATTGCCTGCAACAGGTTTTCCACCGGAACCACTTTGACGTCAAACTGGAAAACCAGCAGACAGGTCAGCGGAAAACCAAAGTAGAACGTCAGCAGATACAGTAACGAAAATAAGACGTTAAAGTTGAAACGCACGCGCCGGAACTCTTTGTACGTCAGCGTGAGAATAAACAGCAGCGACAGCACGTAAACGACGGTCAGGCCGCCTAATTGTGCCAGCGTCATGACGTTTCTCCCGCCGCGAGCAGTAATGCCTGCTGCCAGCCTGAAATATAGTTCGGATTAAAGAAGGCGATGTTTTTGCGATCGGCATTCAGTAACTGACGCCGCGCCTCAGCGACCACTTTTTCATCCAGCATATCGCCGTAGAAAAGCACCGGCAGATGCTGCTCGGCCAGATCCTGCCAGAAAGGATTCTGACGGCTGACGACAAACGGCACGCCGAACTGAATCAGGAGACATTGCGTCCCGATGCCCTGCTGGCGGTCGAAAATAAAATAGCCCAGCGAGCAGCGACGCAACACATTCAGATAATCGTCGAACGCCATGGCGCCGGTCATCAGGTCGACATTTTCGGGCGCAAACAGCGTTAATGCCTCGGTGCGAACCTGCTCAATGTAAGTCTGATTATCCGCCGGGTATCCCATCGGGATAATCACGCGGATACCGCTACCGAACTGCTGATGCAGCGAACGCAGTGCTTCAATGTGGCGGTTACTGCGGTCACCGGAATTCCCCACCAGCACCGTCATCGGCCCTTCAGGTTCAGGCAGATCAGCGGGTTGGGTCAGCGCCGGATCCATCCGCGTCGGAAAATACAGTAAAGAAGACGGCGTACGCGGGTATCGCTGATGGAAATGAATCAGATCGCCGCGCGTGGCAAAGACATGCCCGATACGTCCCTGCGCCAGGCGGCGCATGAAATAAAACAGGCGGAATTTCAGGCCTCCGGCAGATTCATACAAATCTGCACCCCAGATATGCCAGCTCGCCTGCGAGGCTTTGATTTTGCCCGTCAGCAGCGCCAGCCAGAGGGTGGGATTAAATTGCCCGTGGAAGAAAAAGTGGTGCGTCCGGTCCTGCGCGCGGGAAATCACCGCCGCAGCCAGCGTTTTTTTGTCGGGATAAACCCGAATGTCCAGGCGCGTAAACTCAGCAAACGCCGAAGCATCCGCCGCCGCGACCATAAAATGACAAATCCGCTTTTCAGGCGTGCATTCGGCCAGCACGTCGTTGAAAAAGCGCAGTACGGTTACATTATGATGAGGGATGTCAGATCCCAAAACGTGAATCAGCGTTGTCATGCTCGTCTACGATAGATAACAAATACAGTGCAGCACGCGGCAAAATAGACGATATACGTCGCCATATATGCCTGCGCGGCGCCCAGAGAACCGTGAATCGGGATCAGCCAGTGTGAGAAACCGGTCAGCAGCGCGAACTGACTGATTTCTGTCAGCACATAAAAGCGCAGAGACGCGCGGGCGATCACCAGATACCCAAAAACATACGAGCCGACTTTCAGTACATCGCCCACCAGTTGCCAGGCGAACAAATCGCGCATCGCGATAAATTGTTTTGAAAACAACAGCCAGATAGCAAAATCGCGCAGTAACCAGACCGTGAAACTGACCGCGGCCACGGCGGGGATGACAAATTTCAGTGACTTCACGATTTCGCGGGAAATATCCCGTTTATCAGTCAGCCGGGATAATGTGGGCAACAAATACACGCTGAATGAGGCGGTAATAAATTGCAGGTAAGCATCCGAAATACTGCTGACTCCCTGCCAGATCCCCACATCTTTCCAGCTGTAATGTTCAGCCAGCAGATTTCGCATCATCACATACGCCACCGGGATCGTGACGGAAGTGATCAGCGCCATCAGCGTAAATTTACCGAGATGGCTGGCAATAAAACGATCCCAGCCCGGCTTTAAGTATTCCAGCGGAAAGGATTTGCGCTTCCACAACATGCCAGCCGCGGGCAGGATGACCAGCGCAGGCACCAGCGCCAGACCGGCCAGCGCACCTTCGTAGCCGCCCAGTTTGAAGCACGCCAGATAAGCGACTAACCCAATCAGGCTTCCGCCAATCACCGCCAGCGCGTTGCCCATCGCATCGCGATATCCTTTCAGGATCGCCTGAAAATAGTTGGCGTAGGCGATGCCCATCTGGATAAAGGCTACGGCGCGGACGACCGCCTGATAGCGCTCATGCCCGAACAGACCGGTACTGATCGGCCCGGCGAGCAGCAGAAATATCGCCGCCAGCAGCGTGGAGAAACCTAAAATCAGCGATGACGATGTCCCGAGGACGGCTTTAAGACGCTCAGGATTATCATGGTGTTCGGCAACATATTTGGTGACGCCGTTGAAGATCCCGGCACCGGACAACACGCCCAACACCGTGACCATCTGACGGAAATTCCCCGCCTGCCCCACGCCTTCCGGCCCGAACGCCACGGCCAGCAGTTTGACCACCAGCAATCCGGCGCCAATTTTAATCAGCGTGGAACCGGCGGTCCAGACTGACGCTTTTGCCAGCGACATATCAGGCGAAGTATTGCAGCATGGCTGCAATCACAGTGCGCTGTGTATCGTCGGCCATGTTATAGAACAACGGCAAGCGCACCAGACGCTCACTTTCCTGCGTGGTAAAGCGGTCGGTGCCAGAGAAACGCCCGAAGTTTTCGCCAGCCGGACAGGCATGCAGCGGAATGTAATGGAATACGGTGAGGATATTGGCCGCTTTCATATGGCGGATGAACGCATCGCGATCTTCGATATCGTTCAGACGAACATAGAACATGTGGGCGTTTTGCACACATTCCTGCGGGATAGCCGGAAGCTGGATACGACCTGCATCGGCCAGATCCTGCAAGGCTTCGTAATACTGATTCCAGATAGCCAGACGGCGCTGATTAATTTTTTCAGCAGCATCCAGATTTCCCCACAGATACGCGGCCTGCAAGTCAGACATCAGATAGCTTGAGCCGATATCGCGCCAGGTATATTTATCCACCTGCCCGCGGAAGAACTGGCTGCGGTTGGTGCCTTTTTCGCGAATGATTTCAGCACGATCAATCAGCGCCGGATCGTTGATCAGCGTCGCACCGCCTTCGCCGCCTGCGGTGTAGTTTTTCGTTTCGTGGAAACTGAAACAGCCGATGTGGCCGATCGTTCCCAGCGCTTTGCCTTTGTAAGTCGACATCACGCCCTGCGCGGCATCTTCCACCACGAACAGGTGATGCTTTTCGGCCAGCGCCATGATGGCGTCCATTTCACAGGCCACGCCTGCGTAATGAACCGGCACAATCACTTTGGTTTTAGCCGTAATCGCCGCTTCAATCAGGGTTTCATCGATATTCATGGTATCCGGGCGGACATCCACAAAGACGATTTTCGCGCCACGCAGAACAAACGCATTGGCGGTCGAGACGAACGTGAAGCTCGGCATAATCACTTCATCGCCCGGCTGGATATCAAGCAGCAATGCGGCCATTTCCAGCGACGCCGTGCAGGACGGCGTCAGCAATACTTTCGGACAGTTGAAATGTTGTTCGAACCATTTCTGGCAGCGCAGCGTGAATCCGCCATCGCCGCAAAGTTTGCCACTGCTCATCGCCTCGCGCATGAAATCAATTTCAGTGCCAACAATCGGCGGCGCATTAAAAGGGATCATCGTTTCACCTGTACAGCCAGTACGCCGTGCGCGTGACTTTGCCACCGCTGGCGAGATAAAGGTTTAAAGCCGGAAGGTTGCCGGTTTGTGTCGCGACGTGCAGACGCGAAACGCCCTGACCGGCACACCATTGTTTCGCAGCCGCCATTAATGTCTTGCCCACTCCCCGCCCCTGACATTCAGGTCTGACGGCCAGCAGGCCAATTCTTGCTTCGCCATTGGCTAACTGACGCAGCGTCACAAATCCGCTCGCGTCATCGGCCCACAGGCAAAGATGGTCGAATGTGCCCAGCACTGCTTTTTCCGCCCACATCGCATAAAACCGCGCGCTGTCATCCGGCTGATACCACGGCGACCGAAAACGGCTCAGGCGAAACGCCTGACGGGCGATCATCACCACGTCCGCAATATCTTCCGGCACCGCCAGACGCCCGGCGGGCAACGCGATATCCTGCGCACTCACCGCGACGCACACATCGGTTTCACCTTCGGCCAGACGAAAGCCGAGCGCGAACAGCGCATCCAGCATTTCGGTCTGATCCGCGTCCACTTTTGCCTGCACCAGCGCATATTGCGCCAGCGCCTCTGGCGTTACGACGGTTTCCGCCGACGCATCCAGGCTCAATTTGGCACTGCACAACTGGAAGAAATCGCTCTCCCAGTCGAGCGGTTCAATATTGCCGTGGACGGGCATGTAACAAGTCCAGTAAGTATTTTCCATAACCCGTTTTTGCCAGCGTTTGGGCTGCGTGCCTTACGGCATCATCATCAAGCCAACCGTTACGCCAGCCGATTTCTTCCAGGCAAGCTATTTTAAAACCTTGCCGCTTTTCGACAGTTTGCACAAAGGTACTTGCCTCAATCAGACTGTCATGCGTTCCGGTATCAAGCCAGGCAAAGCCGCGGCCCAACAACTCAACCGACAATTCACCCCGTTCAAGGTACATCTGGTTGATGGAGGTAATTTCGAGTTCACCACGCGAAGAGGGTTTAACCTTTTTCGCGAAATCAACGACCTGGTGATCGTAAAAATACAGCCCTGTCACCGCCCACTTTGATTTCGGATGTTCCGGTTTTTCTTCAATAGATAAAGCCCGAAAATCGTCGTCAAATTCCACAACACCAAAACGTTCTGGATCCATAACCTGATAGCCAAATACCGTTGCGCCCGTTTCACGGGCGGCCACTGACCGTAATTTCGGGCTAAAACCCTGACCAAAGAAAATGTTATCACCAAGCACAAGGCAGGTAGGTTGCCCATCGATAAAGTCTTCACCAATCAGAAAGGCTTGCGCTAAACCATCAGGGCTGGGTTGCACTGCATATGTCAAATGAATTCCAAATTCGTCACCGTTGCCCAGCAGTCGTTGGAAGAATGGCTTATCCTCCGGCGTCGTAATGATCATAATATCGCGAATACCCGCAAGCATAAGCACTGAAAGCGGGTAATAAATCATGGGCTTATCGTAAATAGGTAACAACTGTTTTGACATACCGCGCGTGATGGGGTGCAACCGGGTACCAGAGCCTCCGGCAAGAATGATACCTTTCATTGCTTATCCTCTGTTTAATCTTGAAAAATGCGCATTAGCCTTTAAGGCCCAGACGCTCACCACGATAGCCACCATTTTGAACACGTTGCCACCAGGTTTGGTTATTCAGATACCACATCACAGTTTTACGTAAACCGGTTTCAAAAGTCTCTTCCGGTTTCCAGCCAAGTTCATGCTCAATTTTGTCAGCATTAATTGCGTATCGAAGGTCATGTCCTGGGCGATCTTTAACGAAGGTAATTAAATCCCGGTAATGCTCTACATTGCTCGGTTTCTGCGGAACAAGCTCCTCAAGCAATGCACAGATGCCTTCTACGACCTCAATATTTTTACGTTCATTGTGCCCACCAATATTATACGTCTCCCCTATGCCACCTTTCGTCAAAACCAGATATAAAGCGCGCGCATGATCTTCCACATAGAGCCAGTCACGAATCTGACCGCCATCGCCATAAACCGGTAAAGGCTTTCCTGCTAATGCATTGAGGATAACGAGTGGGATCAGTTTTTCTGGAAAATGGTAAGGACCATAATTATTGGAACAATTAGTGACTAAGGTCGGCAATTCATAGGTACGCAACCATGCTCTCACAAGATGATCACTGGCAGCTTTTGAAGCTGAATAGGGGCTGCTCGGCGCATAAGGTGTGGATTCAGCAAACTGAGCATCAGTCGCCTGAAGATCGCCAAACACTTCGTCCGTAGAAATATGATGAAAACGAAACACCTTGCGTGCAGTTTCTGACAGCGTCAGCCAGTACTGGCGGGCAGCTTCCAGCAGTTGATATGTGCCCACCACGTTGGTTTCGATAAATGCTGCGGGCCCGTCGATAGAACGATCGACATGACTTTCGGCAGCCAAATGCATAACGGCGTCTGGCTGATATAGCGAAAACACAGAGTCCAGTGCAGCACGATCATTAATATCAACCTGTTCGAATGCGTAACGTGGATCTGCCGAAATCTCAGCGAGTGAATCAAGGTTGCCCGCATAAGTCAGCTTATCGACAACAATCGCGAAATCTTGTGTGTTATGAATAATATGTCTGACAACGGCAGAACCGATAAAGCCTGCGCCACCAGTGATCAGTATTTTATTCATCGCCACACACCTTTGGTATCCACGATCCAGGACTGGCGGATCGTGCTGGCCGGCATCGCCTTGAACGAGGTGTGATCAACCAGCATCACCAGAAGATCGGCGTCTTTCAGGGCATCATCCAGAGAATGCAGTGTCACTTTTTCTGCCAGCGACGCCGGAAGCTGATGAACATTCGGTTCAACGGCCCAGGTCTCGCCTGCATGCCAGTCGGCAATCAGATGGGTGACTTCAACGGCCGGGCTTTCGCGCAGGTCGTCAATATTCGGTTTAAACGCCAGACCAAAGCAGGCGATTTTGATTTCGGAAGCGCGCTTCCCGGTGGTCGTCAGGCAATCTGCCAGCGCGGCCTTCACGCGATCAACCACCCAGTGCGGTTTGCTGTCATTCACTTCGCGCGCCGTGCGGATGATCCGCGCAAGTTCAGGGTTCTGCGCCACAATAAACCACGGGTCGACCGCAATACAGTGGCCGCCAACGCCCGGTCCCGGCTGTAAAATATTCACGCGCGGATGACGGTTTGCCAGGCTGATCAGCTCCCAGACATTAATGCCCTGCGCATCGCAAATCAGCGACAGCTCATTAGCGAAAGCAATGTTGACGTCACGGAAGCTGTTTTCGGTCAGCTTGCACATTTCCGCCGTACGCGAATTCGTAACCACACATTCCCCTTTCAGGAAAATGTTGTACAAATCACTGGCGCGCTGCGAGCACACAGAGGTCATCCCGCCAATCACGCGGTCATTTTTGATCAGCTCAACCATCACCTGACCCGGCAAAACGCGTTCAGGGCAGTAAGCAATATTGATATCCGCCTGCTCACCCGCCTGTTGCGGGAAGCTCAGATCCGGGCGAACTTCGGCCAGCCATGCTGCCATTTGTTCTGTCGCGCCGACCGGAGACGTGGATTCCAGAATGATCAGGTCACCCTTTTTGAGTACCGGCGCCAGAGAACGCGCGGCGGATTCCACGTATTTCATATCCGGCAGATGATCGCCCATAAAAGGCGTCGGTACGGCAATCAGGAAAGCATCCGCAGGTTCGGGCTGAGTGACGGCGCGGAGGAAACCGTCTTCTACCGCCTGTTTTACCAGCGTGTCGAGATCAGGTTCAACGATATGAATGGCGCCACGGTTAATGGTCTCAACCGCGTGCTGATTGATGTCCACCCCCACGACTTTTTTCTGGCGTGAGGCGAAGGCGGCAGCCGTCGGCAAACCGATGTAACCCAGTCCGATTACAGAAATAGTATTGAAATTCATGGTCATACCCGATGATTTTTTAATGCATCAAGAATATGGCGACACGCGTGTCCGTCACCATAAGGATTGTGCGCCCTGCTCATGCTGTTGTATTCGTTTTCATCGCTCAGCAGACGGTTCACTTCCTTAACAATTTTTGCAGGATCAGTCCCGACCAGACGTACCGTGCCGGCATCAACGGCTTCCGGACGCTCTGTGGTTTCCCGCATCACCAGCACCGGTTTCCCCAGTGAAGGCGCTTCTTCCTGCACACCGCCCGAATCCGTCAGAATCAGATAGGCTTTATCCATCAGATAAACGAAAGGCAGATAATCCTGCGGGTCGATTAACACGATGTTGTCGATGCCTGCCAGAATGCGGTTTACCGGCTCACTGACGTTAGGATTAAGGTGTACCGGATAAACAATCTGAACATCCGGGTGCTGGCGGGCAATATCGGCCAGCGCCGAGCAAATCCGCTCAAAACCGCCGCCAAAACTTTCACGGCGGTGACCCGTTACGAGGATCAGTTTTTTACTGGCATCGAGGAACGGATAAGTATTGGCCAGTTGCTGCGCCAGAGACGCATCGCTGTTAAAGCGATCACGAACCCACAACAGCGCATCAATCACCGTATTGCCGGTGACGAAAATGCGACTTTCAGGAATATTTTCCCGCGTCAGATTCGAACGGGCGTTTTCCGTCGGGGCAAAATGCCAGCGCGCAAGATGACCGGTCAGCAGGCGATTGCCTTCTTCCGGCCACGGCGAAGAAAGATCGCCAGTGCGCAGACCGGCTTCGACATGACCGACCGCAATCTGATGATAAAAAGCCGCCAGACTCGCGGACAGCGTCGTGGTGGTATCGCCGTGAACCAGCACGACGTCCGGTTTAAATTCATCAAGCACCGGCTTCAGGCCGGTCAGAATACGGCTGGTGATTTCCGTCAGACCCTGCCCCGGTTTCATAATATTGAGGTCATAATCGGGCGTAATCTCAAACAGACGCAGTACCTGATCGAGCATTTCACGGTGCTGTGCCGTGACACAAACTTTAGATTCAAAAGCCGCATCCTGCGACAAAGCAAGCACCAGCGGCGCCATTTTAATGGCCTCCGGACGGGTGCCGAAAATCGTCAACACTTTCACAATGTGTTTCTCTTATTTTTACGACGCGTCAGGGCAACTCCTGCCCCGATTAAACCACCGACAATCCCCCACATGATCATCAGGAACACACGGCGCGGGCTGTCACGTTTTACAGGTTCTTCAGGCGTTCTGAGGTAACGGTAAGTCTGGAATTTCGCGGTCAGCGTCGGGCCCACATTCAGCGTCGACAGCATGGCGCGGTTCTGGTCGTAATCCAGATCATAGCCCGGCCCGGAAGCCTGTAATAATTCCAGGCGCGCTTTCAACATAGGCACTCCCAGCAGGAACATGTCGGAATCCGGCAGCTCTTCGGCTGGTGTGTCCGTCACGCTTTTGGTGATGTTTTGCTGCTGGGCGATTTTCAGCGCCTGCTCGGTGTTATTCACCGTGCGTTTGAAAATGCTTTGCGCCACTTCTTCCTGGCGTTTGACCTGCGCTTTCATCGACTGAGTTCGGGCAGCCCACGCACCCTGCAACTCATCGTAAAGATGCTGCGCGGCGCGCTGGCTGGCGAAATTAACATACTGGCGCAACAGTTTGTTGGCATCAGCGGCATTTTCCGCCGTCAGTTTCACAATGTCGTTCGGGACTTTCATTGCATCGCGCGGTGTGAACTGAATATCGTTAATCAGATCATCGAGCAAAACGGCATCCGCGCGCGGATCATTTTCCAGGCGCTGCTTGTAATAAGGGCTTTGCAGCCAGAAATCACGACGGGTGTCGTAAGCGGCCAACTGCATCACAAATTCATTATAGGATTCATCAGAGATCGGCGGACGACCGGTATCCGACGGTAACGCAGTGCGCACATCCAGATTACGCAGGAACTGCGCCTGCGAGAAATAAGACGAGAGATTGTTCACGGTAGGACGGTCGGTTATGGCCGTCGAGCTCCACTCTTGTTTCATCAGGTAAGAGGAGCCCAAAGCCACTAACGCGAACAGTATTGCCAGGCCCGCAATCCAAAATTTACCTTTCCATAAGGTGCAGCACAAACCACGAATATCGAGTTCATTCTCGATGTCACGATCATTCTGGTTTCTTATCATTTCTGGTTTATCCACAGCCAGTATGCCCTTGTGTAAAAGATGAATTATTGAGGAGATGAACGGCGCAAACGCCTTTTAAGACGTTTGATAAACCGGGCCACGCGCCAGGCGTGCTTGATGCAAACGCCGTACAACAGGAATGCGACAAAGAATAAAACCAGCATGACCCATTCAGGCACGAAAGGCAGATGTTCGCCAATCACGCCAACCGCCGCCAGAAGTGCAGCGGCCACGGTAATCAACATAAAGGCCTGACGGGAAGTAAAACCGGCGCGCATGATCAAATGATGAATGTGCTGACGATCGGCAGAAAACGGACTCATGCCTTTGCGCAGACGGCGGTACATGATGGCAACCATGTCCATCAGAGGGATTGCGATAAGCCAGAGTGCGGTGACCGGGTTCATCGGATGCGTTTCGCCCTGCGTGCTTTGCAGCAGGATCCAGATCACCGTAAAACCAATCAGCGTACTGCCCGCATCGCCCATGAACACTTTATATCGGGGGCCGAAGACGCCCAGATTGAGCAGGATATAAGGCAGGATGGCGGCAATCATGGCAAAGCACCAGAGCGCCAGCTCCATGTGCCCGCTGCCATACATGATGATGCCCAGAGAACCGAAACTGACGCAGGATAATCCGCCCAGCAGTCCGTCGATACCATCCACCATATTAAAGGCGTTGATCGCCGCCCAGACGGCAAACAGGGTCACCAGATAGCCGAACGGCCCCAGTGCCATTTCCCATGGACCAATAAGATGTCCGAGATTACGCAGCGTGAGATTCGCGAAACTCATCATCGCCACCGCCACCACGGCCTGCACCATTGCACGGGTTTTTACACTGATATCGAAACGGTCATCGAGCGCGCCGACCAGCACCAGCAAGCCCGCGCAGGCGAGATAAAGGTTGCCATGGGGAATGACATAGCTGGTGATAAGAAAGGCGAAACAAACCCCTGCATACACAGAAATACCGCCGACCAGCGGGATCAAACCCTGATGGCGTTTGCGAAAATTGGGTTTATCTACGAGTCCGATTTTATTCGCCACCTTCCGGGCAACGAACAGAAACAGGAATGAAAATACGAAAACAATGGCAAGCTCAGTACTCATATTGAGTAAATTCACAGTTAAGAGATCTCTTCTGCAAAAATAAGGTGCGTGGAATCGAGAGCATCATAAACCTCACAGCCTTAAATCAAATCCTATGGTGACAGTTATGGTTTTGTCTCAGGCAAGACCTTATCTGTTGCCATTTCTTGGGCAGTAAACCGATAAAATAAAGAAAGGGCACTGGAAAAACCATCAGCTATTATCCGAATAGTCTGACAATTTCACCAAAGTAGCATTATGGTAGCTACCAAAAGCAAAAAACGCCACGGCTTAGCGTGGCGTTAGTTTGAGTTTTACACCAAATTACGAACGTTTCATCATATCGAAGAAGTCGTCATTGGTTTTCGTCATGGCGAGTTTGTTGATGAGGAATTCCATTGCATCAATCTCACCCATCGGGTGAATGATTTTGCGCAGGATCCACATCTTCTGAAGTTCTTCTGACGTGGTCAGCAGTTCTTCTTTACGGGTACCAGAACGGTTGTAGTCAATCGCAGGGAATACGCGTTTCTCAGCGATTTTACGCGCCAGATGCAATTCCATGTTGCCGGTACCTTTGAATTCTTCATAGATAACTTCATCCATTTTAGAACCGGTATCGACCAGCGCAGTAGCGATGATGGTCAGGCTTCCGCCCTCTTCCACGTTACGTGCTGCACCGAAGAAACGTTTTGGACGGTGTAAGGCGTTAGCATCCACACCACCGGTCAGAACTTTGCCTGATGACGGAACCACGGTGTTGTAAGCACGTGCCAGACGGGTAATGGAGTCCAGCAGGATGATGACGTCTTTCTTGTGTTCAACCAAGCGTTTAGCTTTTTCGATGACCATTTCAGCCACCTGAACGTGACGGGATGCCGGCTCATCAAAGGTAGAAGCGATAACTTCACCTTTAACCAGACGCTGCATCTCGGTCACTTCTTCCGGACGTTCGTCAATCAGCAGAACCATCAGCACACAGTCAGGATGGTTGTACGCAATGCTGGTCGCGATGTTTTGCAGCAGCATGGTTTTACCCGCTTTCGGCGGAGCAACAATCAGACCACGTTGGCCGCGGCCAATCGGAGAGGCCAGATCCAGTACACGTGCGGTTAAATCTTCTGTTGAACCATTACCACGTTCCATACGCAGACGGGAATTTGCATGCAGAGGGGTTAAGTTTTCGAACAGGATTTTGCTGCGGGCGTTTTCTGGTTTGTCGTAGTTAACTTCGTTAACTTTCAACAGGGCAAAATAACGTTCACCTTCTTTAGGTGGGCGGATTTTACCGGAAATGGTGTCGCCAGTGCGAAGGTTGAAGCGGCGAATTTGGCTTGGAGATACGTAGATGTCGTCGGGGCCTGCGAGGTAGGAACTGTCTCCGGAGCGGAGGAAACCAAATCCATCCTGCAATATCTCCAGTACGCCATCACCGAAGATGTCTTCTCCGCTTTTCGCATGCTGCTTCAATATTGAAAAGATAATGTCTTGCTTGCGCATGCGGGCCTGGTTTTCCAGCCCCATATTTTCGCCGAGTGCAATCAGGTCAGAGACCGGCGTATTCTTTAATTCGGTAAGATTCATAATGGTGGGTTCTTAAACTCGGGGTATGTCTCGAACATCTGTCGTGAATGGGTATGGCAGGGTCATCCATGCCTGTTTATTGTCTGACACTTCAAATCACAGCTTTGAAATCCAGCCGCAGGCAGTCGCTCGCGGGCGATATTCTAGAGGGGCAATGATATTGAAGGTGTCTTAAAGCCGATTTTTGTTAAAACCGTTAGATGGTCAAGCACAGTGCCAGTTCAATTTAATTATTATTCAAAGAAACTTTATAGGCAGATGTTTTTGACACAACAGAGTAAAACGTAAGAATCAAACTACAGGTAAGCTCTATTTGCAGTAAGCGTAAACTTAGCACGCTTCTTGACAGGCGTCTAGCGGACAATGTGAAAAACACGGCAGCCCGCTAAACACCTGGCTTTGGTCATCCCGACCGATTACAGATTAGCTGTTAAGAACTCTTTCAGCTGACCTTTCGACAGTGCGCCAACTTTAGTTGCTGCGACTTCGCCGCCTTTAAATAACAGCAGGGTAGGAATACCACGGATGCCGTATTTAGGTGCAGTACCTGGGTTTTCATCGATGTTCAGCTTCGCGATGGTCAGCTTGCCTTCGAACTCAGTGGCAATTTCATCCAGAATCGGAGCGATCATTTTACAAGGACCACACCACTCTGCCCAGAAATCGACCAGCACCAGCCCTTCGGCTTTCAATACGTCGTTGTCGAAACTGTCATCGGTCAGGTGAATAATTTTATCGCTCATGTTCTACTCCAAAGGATTATCTTTACCTTGTTGATGTAGCATTAACCAACAGTAGGTTGACTTTATTTCACCGGATACGCTTTCGTAAAGCAATAGTTAGCTGATATTCTACCACACTATGAGCAAAACACACTTGACCGAACAGAAGTTTTCCGACTTCGCCCTGCACCCGCTGGCAGTTGAAGCCCTTGAAAAGAAAGGGTTCCATTACTGTACGCCTATTCAGGCATTGGCATTGCCGATCACGCTCGCTGGGCGTGATGTTGCAGGTCAGGCGCAAACCGGTACCGGCAAGACGCTGGCTTTTCTGGCGTCTACTTTCCATTATCTGCTTTCTCACCCTGCTGCGGAAGGTCGTCAGACTAACCAGCCGCGTGCCTTGATCATGGCACCTACGCGTGAACTCGCGGTGCAGATCCACTCCGACGCCGAAGCATTATCTGAATCTACCGGGCTGAAATTAGGTCTGGCCTATGGCGGCGACGGTTACGACAAACAGCTTAAAGTGCTGGAAAGCGGCGTGGACATCCTCATCGGAACCACTGGCCGTTTAATCGA
This sequence comes from Rahnella sp. PD12R, assembly GCF_019200965.1. NCBI lineage: Bacteria > Pseudomonadati > Pseudomonadota > Gammaproteobacteria > Enterobacterales > Yersiniaceae > Rahnella > Rahnella sp. PD12R. The sequence continues at coordinate 113,054 of NZ_JAHTMS010000012.1, forward strand.
TTACACCAAACAGAACCACATCGACCTGGGCGCGATTCAGGTGGTGGTGCTGGATGAAGCAGACCGCATGTTCGATCTGGGCTTCATCAAAGATATCCGCTGGATCTTCCGCCGGATGCCACCTGCGACTCAACGCCTCAACATGCTGTTCTCAGCAACCCTTTCCTATCGTGTGAAAGAACTGGCGTTCGAAAACATGAATAATGCCGAGTCGATTGAGATCGAACCGGAGCAAAAAACGGGCCACCGTATTAAAGAAGAACTCTTCTACCCTTCAAATGAAGAGAAAATGCGCCTGTTACAGACGCTGATTGAAGAAGAATGGCCAGACCGTTGCATCATTTTTGCTAACACTAAACACCGCTGTGAAGACGTTTGGGGCCATCTGGCAGCCGACGGCCATCGCGTAGGTTTGCTGACCGGCGATGTCCCGCAGAAAAAACGCCTGCGCGTTCTCGAGGATTTCACCCAAGGCACGCTGGACATTCTTGTTGCGACTGACGTTGCTGCCCGTGGTTTGCACATTCCTGCCGTTACGCACGTCTTTAACTATGACCTGCCTGACGACTGTGAAGACTACGTTCACCGTATTGGTCGTACCGGCCGTGCGGGTCTGAGCGGTCATTCCATCAGCCTGGCTTGTGAAGAGTACGCGCTGAACCTGACGGCAATCGAAACCTACACCGGTCACAGCATTCCTGTCAGCAAATACAGCAGCGAAGCGCTGTTAACTGATTTACCTGCGCCGAAACGTCTGGCTCGCTCTCGTACCGGTAACGGTCCGCGTCGTAACAGCAACTCGTCTTCACGTCGCAGCAGCGCACCACGTAGCAACCGTAAACGTCCGGGCTGATAACCTATGCTAAGCTCCACCTCACTCTATGCAGCAATTGATTTGGGCTCTAACAGCTTTCACATGCTGGTTGTTCGTGAGGTGGCAGGCAGTATCCAGACCCTCGCCAGAATTAAGCGCAAAGTGCGTCTGGCTGCCGGTCTGGATAAGCAAAACCTGCTTTCTCAGGAAGCCATGCAACGTGGCTGGCAATGCCTGAAGCTGTTTTCCGAAAGATTGCAGGATATTCCCCGCGAACAAATCCGCGTCGTTGCCACCGCAACGCTGCGGCTTGCCAGCAATGCCGACGAATTTTTGGGTAAAGCTCAGGAAATCCTTGGTTGCCCGATTCAGGTCATTGCCGGTGAAGAAGAAGCTCGTCTGATTTATCACGGCGTTGCCCATACCACGGGTGGCCCGGATAAACGTCTGGTCGTCGATATTGGCGGCGGCAGTACAGAGCTGGTCACCGGTATCGGCGCACAGGCCACCACGCTGTTCAGCCTTTCGATGGGTTGTGTGACCTGGCTGGAGCGCTATTTTACCGACCGCAATCTGGCAAAAGAAAACTTCGATCGGGCCGAACAGGCTGCGATCGACATGATCCTTCCGGTAGCGCCTCAGCTGATCGCCAATGGCTGGCAAATTTGTGTCGGTGCTTCCGGCACCGTTCAGGCGCTTCAGGAAATCATGGTCGCTCAGGGTATGGATGAGCGCATTACGTTGCCGAAACTTCAACAGCTCAAACAGCGTGCGATTCAGTGCGGGAAACTGGAAGAGCTGGAAATAGAAGGCCTGACGCTTGAACGTGCGCTGGTTTTCCCAAGTGGTCTTTCGATTCTCATCGCCATTTTCAAAACCCTGAATATCGAAACCATGACGCTGGCCGGTGGCGCACTGCGCGAAGGTCTGGTTTACGGCATGCTGCATCTGCCGATTGAACAAGATATTCGCCAGCGCACATTGCGAAATCTGCAACGCCGCTATCTGCTTGATAATGAACAGGCGCAGCGCGTAGCACAGCTTGCAGAGAACTTTTCGTTGCAGGTGGCACAGGAATGGAAGCTCGATGCCCGCGCCCGTGAGTTGCTGAACAGCGCCTGTCTGATCCACGAAATCGGGCTGAGCGTTGATTTCAAAAAAGCGCCGCAGCACGCAGCTTATCTGATCAGTCATTTAGACTTACCGGGCTTTACGCCGGCGCAGAAAAAACTGCTGGCGACGCTGTTGCAAAATCAGAACGGGACGCTCGATTTGCCGTTGCTCAATGAGCAAAACGCCGTGCCGCCGCGTCAGGCACAACGTCTTTGTCGCATTCTCCGGCTTGCGATTATCTTTGCCAGCCGCCGCCGTGACGACACGTTGCCCGCCGTGCGTTTACGGGCAAATGACGATGAACTGAATGTGATTGTGCCACAGGGCTGGCTGGCCCAGCATCCGCTTCGGGCAGAAGAGCTGGAACAGGAAAGCCACTGGCAAAGTTATGTCCACTGGCCGCTGTTCGTCGAAGAACAGCTCTGATCTTTTCGTAAAAACGCGTACCGAGTAATGAGGCAGGGCTTATCCCCTGCCTTTTCTTTGCCTGTCAGCTTCCGCCTTTGGCTTTCGCCAGCTGCTCACGGATTTTCTCCAGATGGCTTTGCCCTTTCACCATACGCTCCTGCGCACTGACCACTTTACGCTCACTTTCCCAGGCCAAATCATCCTGCGGCAGTTCCATCAGGAAGCGGCTGGGTTCAGGACGAATTAATTCCCCGTACTGGCGACGTTCGCGACAAAGCGTAAAAGTCAGCTCTTTTTGGGCGCGGGTGATGCCCACATACGCCAGACGCCGTTCTTCATCGACATTGTCTTCATCGATACTGCTCTGATGCGGCAATAACCCTTCCTCCATGCCGACCAGAAACACATAGGGGAATTCCAGACCTTTCGAGGCGTGCAGCGTCATCAGCTGAACCTGATCCAGCTCTTCGTCACTTTCACCGCGTTCCATCATGTCGCGAAGCGTAAAGCGCGTGACCACCTGCGTGAGCGTCATCGGCTCATCCAGATCGGTACCCTCGAGCATTTCAGTCATCCAGCTGAAAAGCTGATTGACGTTTTTCATGCGCATTTCCGCCGCTTTCGGGCTCGGCGAGGTTTCGAATAACCAGCTTTCGTAATCGATGCCGTGGATCAGATCCCGTACCGCCGCGACCGGTTCGCGTTCGGCCAGCTCAGAAATAGTGCCCATCCAGTGCGTAAACCGTTGCAGTGATTCCAGGCCGCGCCCGGTCAGATACTGGCTGAGCCCCATATCGAAACTGGCTTTGAACAACCCTTTGTTGCGCTGATTTGCCCACTCACCGAGCTTTTGCAGCGTCGCGGCACCGATTTCACGACGCGGCGTATTCACGATACGCAGAAATGCGCTGTCGTCGTCAGGGTTAGTCAGGACGCGCAGATAGGCCAATAAATCTTTAATTTCAGGCCGCGAGAAGAACGACGTCCCGCCGGAAATGCGGTACGGAATGCGGTTCTGCATCAGCATTTTTTCAAACAGGCGCGACTGATGGTTACCGCGATACAAAATCGCGTAATCGCCATAACCGGTCTTGTTGATAAAGTGATGCGCAATCAACTCGCCAACCACGCGCTCGGCTTCGTGATCTTCATTGTTGGCGGTCACTACTTTCAGCGTTTCGCCGTAACCTAGCTCAGAGAAAAGGCGCTTCTCGAACACATGCGGGTTGTTGGCTATCAGGATGTTGGCGGCTTTCAGTATGCGCTGCGAAGAACGGTAGTTCTGTTCAAGCTTAACGACCTGCAACTGCGGGAAATCTTCTTTCAGCAGCACCAGGTTTTGCGGCCGCGCACCGCGCCAGGAGTAAATAGACTGATCGTCGTCGCCCACCACGGTAAAACGTGCGCGGTTGCCGACCAGCAGTTTCACCATCATGTACTGACTGGTGTTGGTGTCCTGATATTCATCGACCAGCAGGTAGCGCAGTTTATTCTGCCAACGCTCGCGCACTTCTTCATTCTTCTGCAACAGCAGCGTCGGCAGCAGGATCAGGTCATCGAAATCGAGGATATTACAGGCGCGCATATGGTCATGATAAAGCCCGTAGCAGTGTGCGAAGATCTGATCGCGTTCCGATCGCGCAAGGCCCGCCGCATGGGACGGATCAACCAGATCGTTCTTCCAGTTTGAGATCGTCGAGATCAGCTGTTGCAACAGCGTTTTGTCGTTTTCCAGCCACTTCTCGCTCAGCTCTTTGAGCAGCGCGAGCTGGTCCTGATCGTCGAACAGGGAGAAATTGGATTTCATGCCCAAAGCGGCAAATTCGCGTTTGATGATTTCCAGCCCCAGCGTATGGAAAGTCGCGATCAGCAAGCCGCGTGATTCTTTACGCCCAAGGGTTTGCGCCACACGCTCTTTCATCTCGCGCGCCGCTTTATTGGTGAAGGTTACAGCCGCAATGTGACGGGCCTGATAGCCACACTCACGGATCAGGTGTGCGATTTTATTGGTAATCACCCTGGTTTTGCCGGAGCCAGCCCCCGCCAGAACCAGGCAGGGTCCGGTGACGAATTCGACGGCATGTTGTTGGCTGGGGTTTAATCGCATGGCGTAGTTTTGCTCACCTGATGGACAAGGACGGCGATTGTAGCAGAAACGTCGCCTGAGATTGACAGCCTTTACGGTGCAATTTGTGATGTCTGGAATGCAGGCCGGAGTCCACATACGGCGTTGCAGATGTTACATTACGCCCCTGGAAACACTCTCGCATAAAAGGTCTCAATCATGGCAAAAACTGCTGCAGCAATGCATATCCTTGTTAAGGAAGAAGCACAGGCGCTCGATCTTCTGGAACAGCTGAAGAACGGTGGCGATTTCGAAAAACTGGCTAAAAAACACTCTACCTGCCCGTCAGGCAAAAAAGGCGGCCATTTAGGTGAATTTAAGCAAGGCGCAATGGTGCCAGCTTTCGATAAAGTGGTTTTCTCTGCGCCGCTGATCGAACCACAAGGCCCGCTGCACACCCAGTTCGGCTACCACATCATTAAGATCCTGTACCGCAACTGAGTTACCGTTCCGGCGCAGTAAAAGAAAGGGCACCGCATTTTTATGCAGTGCCCTTCTTATTTATCTTCCGAAAACCCTGAAGAACTCGAGTAAGAGGAGGATCAGCTCGCTACTGCGATGCGTTTCATATCAGTCATATAACCACGTAAAGTGCGGCCGATTGACTCGATTGGGTGGTTGCGGATAGCTTCGTTAACATCACGCAGCTGCGCGTTATCAACCTGAGTTTCTGCAACAGATTTACCCAAATCACCCGCCTGCAGGGTGGTCATGAATTCTTTCAGCAACGGTACTGCTGCGTTAGCAAACAGGTAGTTACCGTATTCTGCAGTATCAGAAATAACCACGTTCATTTCGTACAGACGCTTACGCGCAACGGTGTTGGCGATCAGCGGCAGTTCGTGCAGTGATTCGTAGTAAGCGGATTCTTCGATGATGCCGGAAGCCACCATGGTTTCGAAGGCCAGCTCAACGCCCGCTTTCACCATCGCGATCATCACAACGCCGTGGTCGAAGTATTCCTGCTCAGAAATTTTACCGTCGAACTGTGGTGCGTTTTCGAACGCAGTTGCGCCCGTTTCTTCACGCCAGGTCAGCAGGTTTTTGTCGTCGTTCGCCCAGTCAGCCATCATGCCGCTGGAGAATTCGCCGGAGATGATGTCGTCCATGTGTTTCTGGAACAGCGGCGCCATGATCTCTTTCAGTTGTTCAGACAGTGCGTAAGCACGCAGTTTCGCCGGGTTGGACAAACGATCCATCATCAGCGTGATGCCGCCTTGTTTCAGTGCTTCGGTGATAGTTTCCCAGCCGAATTGCAGCAGTTTTTCTGCGTACGCTTCGTCTACGCCGTCAGCAACCAGTTTGTCGAAGCACAGCAGGGAACCGGCCTGTAACATACCGCACAGGATAGTCTGCTCACCCATCAGGTCAGATTTTACTTCTGCAACGAAAGAAGATTGCAGAACACCGGCACGGTGGCCGCCTGTTGCAGCTGCCCAGGCTTTAGCAATCGCCATGCCTTCACCTTTCGGGTCGTTTTCCGGATGAACGGCGATCAACGTCGGAACACCGAAACCACGTTTGTATTCTTCACGAACTTCAGTACCCGGACATTTTGGAGCAACCATCACGACGGTGATGTCTTTACGGATTTGCTCGCCCACTTCTACGATGTTGAAGCCGTGGGAGTAACCCAGCGTTGCGCCATCTTTCATCAGAGGCTGAACTGCTTTAACCACAGCGCTGTGCTGTTTGTCTGGCGTCAGGTTAACGACCAGGTCAGCCTGTGGGATCAGTTCTTCGTAGGTGCCGACTTTGAAGCCGTTTTCGGTCGCTTTACGCCATGAAGCACGCTTCTCAGCAATAGCTTCTGCACGCAGGGTGTAGGAAACATCCAGACCGGAATCACGCATGTTCAGACCCTGGTTCAGGCCCTGTGCGCCACAGCCTACAATCACCACTTTTTTACCTTTGAGGTAGCTGGCTTCGTCCGCGAATTCATCGCGACCCATGAAGCGGCATTTGCCCAGTTGTGCCAGCTGCTGACGCAGGTTCAGTGTGTTGAAATAGTTAGCCATGTCTTGCTCCGTTCTATCGAGGTAAGTGCTGTTATTTTTTGTTTCACCGGTGAGCCGGTGAACGCCGTGAATTCACTATATGTCATGCGACACATTGCTTAAATTGATATATTACGAAGATGACGTTGCAAAAAATGCAATATACTTCGTTTGACCTTTGCGTAACTAAAAAGCCGGGACTTCTTTATGGATTTGCGTGATCTGAAACTGTTCTTACATCTGGCGGAAAGCCGCCATTTTGGCCGTTCGTCGAAGGCGATGCATGTCAGCCCGTCAACGCTGTCGCGCCAGATCCAGCGGCTGGAAGAAGAACTCGGCCAGCCGTTATTTCAGCGTGACAACCGCACCGTGCAACTGACCAGCGCGGGTGAACAGCTCAAAACTTTTGCCCAGCAAACGCTGCTGAGTTACCAGCAACTGCGAAGCGGGCTGGATCAGCATGGCCCGACGCTCAGTGGTGAGCTGCATTTATTCTGCTCGGTCACCGCTGCGTACAGCCACCTGCCCCCTATTCTTGACCGCTTCCGCGCGCAACATCCGCTGGTCGAAATCAAACTGACCACCGGCGACGCCGCCGATGCGGTCGAAAAAGTCCAGTCCACCGAAGCGGACCTGGGGATTGCAGGCCGCCCGGAAAGCCTGCCGGGCAGCGTGGATTTCACGCAGATCGGCGAAATTCCGATGATCCTGATTTCCCCGTCTCTGCCGGGCGCGGTGCGAACGCAAGTCAGCGTGCCGCATCCCGACTGGTCGCAAATTCCGTTTATTCTTCCTGAGCACGGCCCGGCGCGAAAACGTATCGACATCTGGTTCAAACGAAACCGTCTGAGCAATCCGCTGATTTATGCCACGGTGTCCGGCCACGAAGCGATTGTGTCAATGGTCGCGCTCGGTTGCGGCATCGCTCTCATTCCGTCGGTCGTTGTCGATAACAGCCCGGAACCGGTGCGCAACCGTATTTCCGTTCTGGATAACGTCACGCTCGGCGCTCCGCTGGAACTGGGCGTCTGCGTACAGAAAAAACGCCTGAACGAACCGCTAATCGAGGCGTTCTGGCAATTGTTATAACCTGCGTTCGCGACAAAATAATGGCAAAGAAAAAGGGCCCGTTCGGGCCCTTCGGTTTTTAGCCCGCCAGGAAGAAGCGGAACGCAGGATTATCACTTTCGTTATGACAGTCATAGCCCAGCGCCGTCAGGTTCTTCTCGAACTCCGGCTCTTCTTCGTTCAGTTCAAACGCGGCCAGTACACGACCAAAATCGGTGCCGTGGCTGCGATAATGGAACAGTGAAATATTCCAGTGCGTGCCCAGCGTATGCAGGAATTTCAGCAACGCACCCGGTGATTCCGGGAACTCGAAGCTGTAAAGCCGCTCGCGCAAAGGCTTGGTTGGACGCCCGCCCACCATATAACGCACATGCAGTTTCGCCATTTCATCATCAGATAAATCCACCACCTGATAACCGTCGTGATTCAGCTCGGCGATGATTTCCTGCCGTTCTGCGTGACCCCGTGTCAGACGTACACCCACGAAAATGCAGGCGTTGTCAGCGTCGGCGTAACGGTAGTTAAACTCCGTGACTGAACGGCCACCGAGCAACTGGCAGAATTTCAGGAAGCTGCCTTTGCGTTCCGGAATGGTCACCGCCAGCAGCGCTTCGCGTTGTTCACCCAGCTCGCAGCGCTCAGACACATAGCGCAGGCCGTGGAAGTTCACGTTCGCGCCGGAAAGAATATGCGCCAGACGCTCGCCCTGAATGTTGTGCTGCTGCACGTATTTCTTCATGCCTGCAAGCGCCAGCGCCCCGGAAGGTTCGGCGATAGCGCGGACATCTTCGAACAAATCTTTTACCGCCGCGCAGATGGAATCGCTGTCGACGGTGATCACGTCATCAAGATATTCACGGCACAGACGGAAGGTTTCGTTACCGATACGCTTCACGGCCACGCCTTCAGCGAACAACCCGACACGCGCCAGATCAACCGGTTCACCGGCATCCAGCGCCGCACGCAGGCAGGCTGAATCTTCGGCTTCGACGCCAATCACTTTGATTTGCGGCATCAGCTGTTTGATTAACACCGCGACGCCAGCGGCCAGGCCGCCACCGCCGACCGGCACGAATACGCGATCAAGATGCGCATCCTGTTGCAGCAATTCCATCGCCAGCGTGCCTTGTCCGGCGATCACCGCCGGATGATCAAACGGCGGCACAAAGGTCATGCCCTGCTTTTGCGAAAGCTCGATAGCTTTGCCTTTGGCTTCGTCGAAATTCGCGCCAAACAGCAGGACTTCGCCGCCGAAATTACGCACCGCATCAACTTTGATATCCGCCGTAGCAACCGGCATAACAATCAGAGATTTAATGCCTTTTTTGGTCGCCGACAACGCGACGCCCTGCGCGTGATTTCCGGCAGAAGCCGTGATCACGCCGCGCGCCGCCTGTTCTTCCGTCAGGCTGGCAATCATGGAATACGCGCCGCGCAGTTTAAAACTGTGAACAGCCTGGCGGTCTTCCCTCTTCACCAGAACGGTGTTACCTAACCGGGAAGAGATCTTTTCCATGACCTGCAAAGGCGTGACCTGTGCGACTTCATAAACCGGCGCACGCAGCACGGCACGCAGATATTCTGCACCGCACGGCTGATCGGGTAGAGGTTGTGATACCGCCATGGCCCTTAGCCTCCCAGCTTAGACTTGTCGCGGACAGCGCCTTTGTCAGCACTGGTCGCCAGCATTGCGTAAGCCCGCAGCGCATAAGACACCACACGTTCACGGTTTTTCGGCGTCCAGGCTTTGTCGCCGCGCGCCAGTTCGGCTTCATGACGAGCTGCCAGTTCGGCCGCAGGAACGTCGAGCACCATGCTGCGGTTAGGGATGTCGATGTCGATCATGTCGCCATCTTCCACCAGCGCAATCAGACCGCCGCTGCCGGCTTCCGGAGAGACGTGGCCGATAGACAGACCTGAAGTCCCGCCGGAGAAACGACCGTCGGTGATCAGCGCGCACTCTTTGCCCAGCCCCATGGATTTCAGGTAAGTGGTCGGATACAGCATTTCCTGCATGCCCGGCCCGCCTTTTGGCCCTTCGTAGCGGATCACCACGACATCACCGGAAACCACTTTGCCACCGAGGATCGCAGCGACTGCGTCATCCTGGCTTTCGTAGACTTTGGCCGGGCCACGGAACACCAGGTTGGATTTATCCACGCCCGCGGTTTTAACGATGCTGCCCGCTTCCGCGATGTTGCCGTAAAGCACGGCCAGACCGCCGTCTTTGCTGAAGGCGTTCTCCAGTGAACGGATACAACCGTCGGCGCGGTCATCATCGAGCGTATCCCAGCGGCAATCCTGTGAGAAAGCCTGCGTGGTACGGATACCCGCCGGGCCTGCGCGGAACATTTTTTTCACGGCTTCATCCTGAGTCAGCATGATGTCGTATTTATCCAGCGTCTGGCTCAGGTTCAGGTTCAGGATGTTTTTCACATCGCGGTTCAGCAGGTTCGCGCGGTCCAATTCGCCCAGAATCGCCAGTACGCCACCGGCGCGGTGAACGTCTTCCATGTGATATTTCTGGGTGCTCGGCGCAACTTTACACAGGTGCGGAACCTTGCGTGACAGACGGTCGATGTCGGTCATATCGAAATCAATGCCGCCTTCCTGCGCGGCAGCGAGCAGGTGAAGAACGGTGTTCGTGGAACCGCCCATGGCGATATCCAGCGTCATGGCATTTTCGAATGCGGCTTTGCTGGCGATGCTGCGCGGCAATGCGCTTTCATCGTCCTGCTCGTAATAACGTTTGGTCAGTTCAACGATGCGACGACCGGCGTTCAGGAACAGGTCTTTACGATCAGCATGAGTTGCCAGTAATGAACCGTTGCCTGGCTGAGACAGGCCCAGCGCTTCGGTCAGACAGTTCATGGAGTTGGCGGTAAACATCCCGGAACAGGAACCGCACGTCGGGCAGGCAGAACGTTCGATTTGTTCGCTGTCGGCGTCGCTGACGTTCGGGTTTGCGCCCTGAATCATCGCATCGACCAGATCGAGTTTGATGATTTTGTCGGACAGCTTGGTTTTACCGGCTTCCATCGGGCCACCGGAAACGAAGATCACCGGAATATTCAGGCGAAGGGACGCCATTAACATCCCCGGGGTGATTTTGTCGCAGTTGGAAATACACACCATGGCGTCGGCGCAGTGCGCGTTCACCATGTATTCCACGGAGTCTGCAATCAGCTCGCGTGAAGGCAGTGAATACAGCATGCCGCCATGCCCCATGGCGATCCCGTCATCCACGGCAATGGTGTTGAACTCTTTGGCAACGCCGCCGGAAGCTTCGATTTGCTCGGCAACCAGTTTACCCAGATCACGCAAATGCACGTGGCCCGGAACGAACTGGGTAAAGGAGTTCACAACGGCAATAATTGGCTTACCGAAATCATCGTCGGTCATGCCGGTGGCACGCCATAAAGCGCGGGCGCCAGCCATGTTGCGGCCATGAGTCGTGGTGTGGGAACGGTACTTAGGCATGCTCTATTCACTCCAAATCATTTCTGTTTAGCGGACGGCGCAACCGTCGCCCGCTGAATTTCTTCTATACCCTAAATCATTCAGGTTGCATCAAGGCGGCAACTGAATGAATCCCCGGGAGCTTACTCAGGTAAGTGACCGGGGTGAATAAAGGCAGCCAACGCGGAGGCGGCCTGAAGGATGACGGGTAAGATTACTGCGGGTTGATTGGATCCAGCCAACCCCATTTGTCTTCGGTTTTACCGGTGAACAGACCGAAGAACGCATCCTGAATTTGTTTGGTGACCGGACCGCGTTTGCCGATGCCGACCTGAATGCCGTCAACGCTGCGAACTGGCGTGATTTCGGCGGCAGTACCGGACATGAAGACTTCGTCAGCCAGGTACAGAGATTCGCGGGAAAGAACCTGCTCGCGAACTTCCAGACCCATGTCTTTCGCCAGTTTAATAATCGCGTCACGGGTGATGCCCGGCAGCGCAGAAGAGGTGAACGGAGGCGTGAACAGAATGCCGTCCTTCACTTCGAACAGGTTTTCGCCTGCACCTTCAGAAACGTAACCGTGAACGTCCAGCGCGATACCTTCCTGATAACCGTGGCGGCGTGCTTCGCTGCCCACCAGCAGAGAAGACAGGTAGTTACCCCCGGCTTTCGCCGCGGTCGGGATGGTGTTAGCTGCTACACGGTTCCATGAAGAAACCATTGCGTCGATCCCCTGCTCGAGCGCTTCTTCGCCCAGATAGGCGCCCCAAGGGAAAGCGGCAATGATCACGTCAGTTTTGTAGCCATCCGGCGGGTTTACGCCCATACCCACATCGCCAACGAAGACCAGCGGACGAATATACGCGCTGACCAGATTGTTTTTGCGCAGGGTTTCGCGGCAGGCTTCCATCAGTTCATCAACGCTTTGGGAAACCGGCATACGGTAGATTTTTGCGGAATCGCGCAGACGCTGCATATGTTCACGGTGACGGAATACGACAGGGCCTTTGTGGGAGTCGTAGCAACGCACGCCTTCGAATACGGAGGTGCCGTAATGCAATGCATGGGACATTACGTGTACTTTCGCTTCTGCCCACGGAACCATCTCGCCATTGAACCAAATGTAATCAGCTTTCTTCGTCATTCTCTCGTTCCTTTACTCACGCATTCGCGCGTATTTGTTGTGATGTATGTTGCTGGATCTCGACACAGGCGACATCCATAAGTTTGCTTAACTGTGAAGACAGTAAATCTACCGGCCGCTGGCTGGCAACGGTCAATTCGATATTTATATTTTCCGCATTGACCATCGGGGTCATGTTCATTGCGCACACCTGAAAACCACGGTGGCGAACAACGCGTAATACGCGTTCTAACATTTCCGGGCGGAAACGGGCCTGGATTGAGACGTTATGCTGCATCATGACATTTTCTCCAACATGGTTTCGTTGCCTGCGCCCGGTGGAACCAGTGGCCAGACATTCTCGTTTTCGTCGATGGAAACCTGGAGCAAATACGGGCCTTCGCTATTGAAGAACGCGTCCAGAGCGGCATCGACTTGGTCTTTACGGTGGATGCGCTGGCCGGGGATATTGAATGCGCTGGCCAGCGTCACAAAATCGGGGTTATCAGAGAGGTTGGTTTCACTAAAGCGTCCGTCGAAAAACAATTCCTGCCACTGCCGGACCATCCCTAACCGCTGGTTATCCAGCAGCAGGATTTTGACGGGCAGCTGTTTTCGCTTGATGGTGCCCAGCTCCTGAACGTTCATCATGAAAGAACCGTCGCCGGAAACGCAGATCACCATGTCATCCGGTCGGGCAACCTGCGCGCCAACGGCAGCAGGAACACCGAAGCCCATCGTGCCCAGACCGCTGGATGTAATGAAGTTTTCCGGGCGGGTGAACTGCATGTGCTGCGCGGTCCACATCTGGTGCTGGCCGACATCGGTGGTAACAACGGTATTGGCAGATTTGCGATCGGAGATTTGTTTCAGCAGCAGCGGTGCGTAAATGGCTTCGCCCGGATGGTCATAACGCCATTCGCCCTGCGCTTTCAGGGTCATCACTTCATCGCGCCAGGCATTGATGTTCAGCGGCTGTCGCAGCGCCGGTAACAACGCATTCAGATCCCCCTGCAACGCGACGTGCGCCTGACGTAATTTGTTCAGTTCCGCCGGGTCGATGTCCATGTGGATAACGGCGGCATTCGGCGCGAAGGTATTCAGTTTGCCGGTCACACGGTCATCAAAACGCGCCCCGACGGCAATCAGTAAGTCACAGGACTGAACGGCCAGATTCGCGGCTTTCGTGCCGTGCATCCCCAGCATCCCCAGATAACACGGGTCGCTGGCATCCGGCGCGCCCAGGCCTTTCAGCGTGGCAACCGCAGGAATACCGGTCGCCGAGATAAATTCACGTAATGCCGGAACCGCCTGAGCGATGCCAACGCCGCCGCCCACGTACAGCATCGGTTTTTGCGCTACGGCAATCATCGTGCTGGCTTGTTTCAGTTCAGCAGCCGGATGGGGGAAAGTTTCTTCGACCGCGACCAGATGCGGCGGTAATTCGCCAACCGCTAACTGGATATCTTTCGGGATGTCGATCAGAACCGGGCCCGGACGCCCTGAGCTGGCGATGGCAAACGCTTCAGCCATGATTTCCGGCAGCGCTTCCAGAGATTCCACCAGGAAGCTGTGTTTGGTACAGGCCAGAGATAATCCTAAAACGTCGATTTCCTGGAAGGCGTCGGTGCCGATAAACGCGGAACCGACCTGACCGGTGATAGCCACCAGCGGAACGGAATCGAGCAGCGCGTCAGCCAGGCCGGTGATCAGGTTGGTGGCACCAGGCCCGGAAGTGGCGATACAAACACCGACTTTTCCGGTAGAACGGGCATAGCCGATGGCGGCCATTGCGGCACCTTGCTCATGCCGGCACAACAGGTGTTCCACGCCGCCGTCATACAGTGCATCGTATACCGGCATGATTGCCCCGCCAGGATAACCAAATACTGTATTTACACCCTGCGCACGCAACGCTTGTACTACCCACTGTGCTCCGTTCATCTTTATTCTCCTGCCTTTTTGCGACAAGTGCAGAATATTATGCTGTTGCTCATTTTCCGACCCCACTTCACTGTTCTCTGAAATACCTGACCCCAAAAAAAAACCCCGGACCTTTCGGTGCGGGGTTTCTTTTCAGGTTCAGGCTTGTTTAATAAGCCTTTCTTCGTCCAAGTGCAGCCCCGCACGGTGGGATAATAATCACCACCACGCTAATCACGACTAGGCTAACTACGAGGAGAAGGGCTTTCATTTTTTGGTTTCTATAATTCATCTTGCGAACGATTGCCTACAGAGTTATCACAGTAATGCATTTAATGACAACACTTTTCTTGCGTTATTATTTGCGACGCGCTGCACAATCCGGCAAAAATAATCTGAAAAATCAAACCTTAGCAGGCTGATCTGTTCTCTGATTATTTATTGCTCCCGTTATCGCTTTTCCGCGTGTATCCCGCCCGAATGCAACCAGTACAGAAATCACGATCGCCACCGTCCCGGCGACAATCGCCATCGCCAGCCCGTAGTTATGTCCGTGACTTTCGGCAATGCCTGCCTGCAATGTCGCATTGACCGACGCCAGCAAATTCCCGAGCTGATAAACAAAACCGGGCAATACGGCGCGGGTGTTCGCAGGCACCAGCTCAGTGAGATAAGACGGCACCACGCCCCACGCGCCCTGCACCATAAACTGCATCAGGAAAGCGCCAAGACCGATGGTCCAGGTTCCGCTGGAAAATGCCCACAGCGGGATCACCGGCAATGACAGTAAGGCCGCGATAATAATGGCTTTTTTACGACCAATCTTCTCTGAAAGCGTACCGAAGAAGATACCGCCGATGATCGATGCAATGGTGTAACCGATAGCAATCAAACTGACCGTATGCGCATCAAAACCGTGCTGAACTTTCAGGAATGACGGGTAGAGATCCTGCGTTCCGTGGCTGAAGAAATTGAAGGCCGCCATCAGCACGACCAGATAAACACAAAGTTTCCAGTGAGATTTGAGCACCGGCAGCAGCGCAGTGCTTTCCTTGCGTTCACGGGCAGCAAGCCAGACCGGCGATTCCTGCACCTTGAACCAGATGAAAGGCAGCAGGAAGATCGGCACCGCACCGATGACAAACATTCCACGCCAGCCAACCATCTCCGAAAACAGCCCGTAAACCACCGCAGCCAGCAGATACCCGAATGGATAACCGGCCTGAAAAATACCGGACATCATGCCGCGCGAACGGTCAGGAATAGTTTCCATCGCCAGTGAAGAAGCCACGCCCCACACACCGCCCATCGCCACACCATAAATCACGCGCAGGATGAGGAAAACGGTCAGGGACGGCGCAGCGGCCGTGCAGAGTTCAAAAACGGAAAAGCAGGCAATATTCACCATCAGCACCGGTTTACGCCCGTATTTTTCAGCGGCCCGCCCGAATACCAGCGCGCCGATGGGCCGCACCGCCAGTGTCAGCAAAATCGCCAGCGTGACTTCTTTGATATCGACATGAAAAGCTGTCGCTATATCACTGAGAAGAAAGACTAAAATGAAGAAATCGAAAGCATCGAGCGTCCAGCTTAAAAAGCTGGCGATGGCAACATTACGCTGCCGGGAGGTCCAACCAAACATGGGTTTATCCCTATTCCGGAATAGCTGTAGGCAGTGCTCTCACTGAACTGTTCCGGAAAATCCTCAGCGAGGCAGAGAGATGTTAATCAATGATTGATATTTGTTTCTTTATTGTTAAATACATAAAGATTAAACACCTCTGCCTCTATAAACAGCAACTTAATTAGCCCGCTAATTTGTTTCCGAAGACCTCAATTTGTTAATGAGTATTACCGCGAGTGCGGCGCACTACGCACTGCCGCAATGCAACCTGATGAACCCGCGAGTCTTTTTACGTGACGCTGCGCATTTGGCAGATCTTCTTCCCAAAATCGTTACCGACTGCGGCATGCTGCCTTTCAGGAAAATTCACAGCCAAGGAAGAAGCATGTCATTAGCCGTGGTGTATACCCGCGCATCACTGGGTGTTCAGGCTCCCGGTGTCTCCGTTGAAGTGCATATCAGTAATGGCTTACCGGCCCTGACGCTGGTCGGCCTGCCCGAAACCACCGTCAAAGAGGCCAGAGACCGAGTCCGCAGCGCCATCATCAACTGTGGTTTCAGTTTTCCGCCCAAGCGCATTACGGTGAATCTCGCCCCTGCCGACTTGCCCAAAGAAGGTGGCCGGTATGATTTATCTATCGCGCTGGCGATTCTGGTGGCCTCTGAACAGCTTAAAGGCGACAGACTGGAGAAGTATGAGTTTCTGGGTGAACTGGGACTGTCGGGTGCTTTGCGCAGCGTTAACGGCGCAATTCCTGCTGCGCTCGAAGCACAGAAAGAAGGCCGGATATTAATTTTGCCGCAAGCCAATCAGTCCGAAATGACGCTGCTTGACCCCGGCGTCGCCAATATTGCCGGACATCTGCTACAGGTTTGCGCTTTTTTGCAGGGCGAGGACAGCCTGCCGGCGATTGAATATCCGCCCGTTACGCCGGAACCGGCCTGCCAGCCTGACATCGCCGATATCATTGGTCAGGAACAGTCAAAACGTGCGCTGGAGGTCGCCGCCGCCGGAGGCCATAACTTATTGCTAATCGGGCCGCCGGGCACTGGGAAAACCATGCTGGCGAGCCGTTTACCCGGATTACTTCCCCCGCTCAGCAACGAAGAAAAACTCGAAACCGCCGCTATCGCCAGCCTGGTGTATAACCCGGAAGATGACGGTGAGTTTTCGCGAGTACGGCCTTTCAGGGCGCCGCATCACAGTACGTCAATCAGCGCGCTGGTCGGCGGGGGTTCTCTGCCCAAGCCGGGAGAAATTTCACTGGCTCACAATGGCGTCCTGTTTCTGGACGAGCTTCCGGAATTCCAGCGTCAGGTGCTGGATGCTTTGCGCCAGCCGATGGAATCAGGCGAAATTACGATTTCCCGGGCGCGGGCAAAAGTCCGTTATCCGGCCAGAGCCCAGCTGATTGCAGCGATGAATCCCAGCCCGACCGGACACTATCAGGGGATCCACAACCGTACGCCTCCACAGCAGGTTTTACGCTATCTGGGCAGGCTTTCCGGCCCTTTCCTGGATCGGTTTGATTTATCGATTGAAGTGCCGCTGTTGCCGCCCGGAATTTTGAGCCAGCAAAACCATACGCCGACAGCGCGGGAAAGCAGTGCGCAGGTTCGGGAACGGGTATTAGCCGCACGGGAGGTTCAGCTGAAACGCGCGGGGAAAATCAATGCGCGGCTGAACAGCAGCGAAGTCGAAATTTACTGCGTTTTAAAAAAAGCGGATGCGGAATTTCTGGAAGAGGTCCTGCATAAACTGGGATTGTCAGTGAGGGCGTGGCACCGGATCCTGAAAGTTGCGCGAACATTAGCCGATTTAGGAGGAGAAGAATCGATTGAACGAAAACATATTTCAGAGGCGCTGAGCTATCGCACCATGGATAGGCTATTGTTAACTTTACATAAGAATCTGGCATAAAAAAACGGGGCATCGCCCCGTTTCATTAGTCGTCAGTCGTCGCTTTCCGTATAGTCTTCTACAGCGTCAGCCTGCGGTTTGCCGCCGGACAGCGTGTGGAATTTCTTCGGACGACGGGTGCGGACAATATATTTGTTCCACACTTTTTCTGCATCTGTCACAGGTTCGCGCGTACCACGGCAAACCTCCAGGAACAGCTTTTCTTCGTCGGTAACGGGCTCACGTTTCCCCAGATCCAGCTCATTAAAAGCGAAGCCGTAACGTTCTAGCATTTGCGCTTCTTTAATGGTGAAATCGCCATGCCGGGAGAACCCGCGAGGGTAATGTTTATTATCAAAAAAACGATTTGTCGTGGTGAAGCTTTCCGCCATCTGACACGCTCCTAATTCTCTCATGGTCGTGCTGTTATGGCGCGGAGTATTAGTTAGGCTTGACATTGTGTAAAACAAAACATTTAAATCTTAACGACAAAAATTATTGGAGATAGTTTTGGACACGGAATTACTGAAAACCTTTTTGGAGGTCAGTAGAACTCGCCACTTTGGTCGGGCGGCGGAATCCCTTTATCTGACGCAATCGGCTGTCAGCTTTCGTATCCGGCAACTGGAAACCCAACTTGGCGCCAATTTGTTCACGCGGCATCGCAATAACATCCGCTTAACGCCCGCAGGAGAACGCCTGCTGCCCTATGCCGAGAATCTGATGTCTACGTGGCAAATGGCGAAAAAAGAGGTTGTACGCTCGTTACAGCACACAGAATTGTCGATTGGCGCTACGGCATCGCTTTGGGAAGCCTATCTGACACCCTGGATGCAGTCGCTTTACACCCAACGTGACACGCTGAGACTTGAGGCGCGCATCGCTTTACGCCAGTCTCTGGTCAAACAACTGCATGAAAGACAACTGGATTTACTGATCACCACTGAGCCACCCAAGATGGATGAGCTGTCGAGCCAGTTGCTGGGTAATTTCTCGTTACGACTTTTTTCGTCGAAGAAAACGGTCAGAGGGGAACAAACGCCTTACGTGAAACTGGAATGGGGCGCAGATTTTCCGCAGCAGGAAAAGCTGCAAAACAGCGATCAGGAACCGGTGCTGACCACAACGTCTGCGCAACTTACCCGTCAGTTGCTGGAAAATACCGGTGGCTGCGCTTTCCTGCCAGCGCACTGGGCGAAAGAATATCCGCAACTCGCCGCGCACGAAGATGTTCCGCCGGTGATCCGCCCGTTGTACGCTGTCTGGCTGCAAAACAGCGATCAGCAGGTTCTGATCCGTCAGTTACTCAAAACACCGCTGATCACTAACTTCTGACACCGTCCTGGCTCAGGACGGCTCTGGTCGCGGATGGCGCGCCCTTCTGGCAGTCCAGAAGGTGCCCATGCCTTTTTGCAGTCCGATAAAGATAAACAGTAAAACGCCCATGACGATTTTCGTCCACCATGAACTGAGCGTGCCATCAAACGTGATGTAAGTCTGGATAAGCCCCTGAATTAAGACGCCGAACAAACTTCCCAGCACCGTTCCCACGCCGCCGCTCAAGAGTGTGCCGCCAATAACGACAGACGCAATCGCATCAAGCTCAACGCCGCTGGCCGCCAGCGCATACCCCGCTGACGTATAGAGCGAGAAGATGATCCCCGATAACACCGCCAGCGTACTCGACAGCATGTAGATATAAATCGTTGTGCGTCTGACGGGAACGCCCATCAGCGCCGCAGATACATTGCTGCCGCCCACGGCATAGACGTTGTTACCGAAACGCGTACGGTGAGCCAGAATGATGCCGCCAAAGACCACCAGCAGCATTACCAGTGCCAGCAACGTGAAACGGCCACCGCCCGGCATTTTCCACGCATAGTTGGCGAGAAAATCATAAACGGGATGATTAATCGGCAGAGATTCTTCAGAGACGATAAAGCTCATACCGCGCACGAAAAACATCCCCGCCAGGGTGATGATAAAGGCCGGGAGTTTCAGTGTGTCGATGATCCAGCCCATCAGCGCCCCGAACATGGCCCCCATTAGCAGGACAATCACAAATGCATAACCCGGCGCGACGCCGTAATCTCCAATCAGTTTTGCCAGCAATACTCCGGTAAACGCAATAACAGAACCGACAGACAGATCGATCCCACCCGAGAGAATCACAAATGTCATACCGACGGCCACGATGCCGAGAAACGCGTTATCCGTCAGTAAATCAAAGAACACGCGCGTCGATGCAAACCCGGGGAATTGCGTGAAGCAGTAAGCGTATCCGGCAAGAAAAACCACTATCGTAATCAGTAAGGGCAAATTTCTTTTAAGCATTATCCCTTCCTCCGGAACAGATTACTGAAGGAAACGCGCGGTGATTGCACAACCAGCACGGCCAGAACAACCAGCGCTTTCAGAACCAGGTTGAATTCCGGTTTGAAGCCGGATAACAGAATGCCCGTATTCATCCCCTGAATAATCAGTGCGCCGATAACGGAAAGCAGAAGATTAAAACGCCCGCCAAGCAGCGAACCGCCGCCGATGACGACGGCCAGAATAGCGTCGAGCTCCAGCCATAATCCGGCGTTGTTGGCATCAGCACCGCGGATATCCGCCGTGACAATGACGCCCGCGACTGCAGCGCATATCCCGCAAATAACGTAGGTGGAAATGAGCACCAGCCGCGTATTCACACCGGCGTTATAAGCAGAGCGGATATTGATGCCAACAGACTCGATAAAGAGCCCGAGCGCGGTTTTACGCGTAAGCCCCCAGACCAGTATCAGCATGACGGCAGCAATAATCACCGGCATCGGCAGGTAAAACAACGAACCGCTGCCGAACTGAGAAAGACCGTTGTGCTCGAAAGTGACAATCTGACCTTCCGTAATTAACTGTGCGATACCGCGCCCGGCTACCATGAGCATCAGCGTGGCAACAATGGGCTGAATCTGCAAAACGGCGACCAGAAAACCGTTCCAAAGACCGCAGACTGCGCCGACGCCTACCGACGCCAGCAACACCACCATCAGCGGATACCCCTGAACCGTCATCGTTGCCGCCGTCGCACCGGCAATCGCCATCACCGCGCCGACAGAAAGATCGATACCGCCCGTGGCGATAACCAGCGTCATACCGAGAGCCAGCAGAGCCACCGGCGCGCCGCGGTTAAAGATATCAACCAGGCTGCCAAACAGGCGGCCATCCTGAATATGAATAGAGAAAAAGCCCGGTGCGACCAGGCTGTCGATCAGTAATATTGCGACAAAAGCGCCGATCTGCGTGGCGCCTTTGGGAAATACCCATCTCACTTTGCGTGGTCTTCCTGTCATCGGCAGACTCCTGTTACTCATCGGTATCTCCTCATTGAGCCGCGATGGCTTTCATAATGGCTGGCACGGAGATCTCGGCCTGCTCAATTTCAGCAACATGACGACGGTCGCGCAGCACCACGATACGGTCGGCATAACCCGCCAGCTCTTCCAGTTCAGACGAAATGACCAGCAGCGCCAACCCTTCATCGCAAAGCTTTTCAATCAGGCGAATAATTTCCGCATGCGCACCGACGTCAATCCCGCGAGTGGGTTCATCGAGAATAAGAAAGCGGGGATTGGTCGCAAGCCAACGGGAAAGCAGGACTTTTTGCTGATTGCCGCCAGAAAGGTACTGAATTTCCTGCTCAGTGCCGGGCGTGCGGATACCCAGAAGTTTGATAAACTTTTCGGCAATCTGATGCTGTTCTTTCATCGGTAAAGGACGCAGCCAGCCACGCTGGGCCTGCAACGCCAGAATGATATTTTCGCGAACCGTTGCCGCACCTATAATCCCGTCGGTTTTACGATCTTCAGGGCAATAGCCAAACCCGAGCTTCGCCGCTTTTCGTGGCGTATTGATCGTTTCCGCATGACCATCGACCTGCGCATTACCGCTGTCATGGCCTTTAATGCCAAATATCAGCTGGGCGGTTTCCGTGCGGCCAGAACCCAGTAGCCCGGCCAGTCCGACGATTTCTCCACGACGAACTTTCAGATCGAAATGTTCAACCACGCCACGACGACCATAATCTTTGAAATCAACTAATGGCTCCCCTGTGACATTCCGGTGCTCGGTGCGTTTAAGCAGGCTTTCGTCAAAACTGTGCCCCAGCATCATCGGAACCAGCTCAATGCGCGGCAGATCGGCGGTACGCTCCGAGCCGACGCGTTTGCCATTACGCAAAACGGTAATGCGGTCGCTGATACGATAAACCTGGTCGAGAAAATGAGTCACAAAGATCATCCCGACGCCTTTGTTGCGCAGCTGCACAAGAATATCCAGCAACATGCTGACTTCTCTGGCATCCAGGCTGGCGGTCGGTTCATCGAGGATGAGAACCTGAGCGGAAAGGTCTACGGCACGGGCAATGGCCACTATCTGCTGTATGGCAATGGAATATGTGGAAAGTGGCTGGCTGACATCCAGGTGTAATCCGTAGCCTTCGAGAAGCGCTTCAGCCTGCTGTTCCATTTTGCGCTGATTCACCAGCCCGAAACGGGTAGGTTCACGTCCGATAAACAGATTAGCGGCTACGGAGATATTCGGCAGAAGGTTTACTTCCTGATAGACCGTCCCAATCCCCAGAGACTGTGCGTCTGCGGTATTTACTGGTTCGATGGATTTCCCATTGAGAAAAACCTGACCTGCGGAGCGTTTATATACGCCGGTCAGCGCTTTAATCATTGTGGATTTACCGGCACCATTTTCCCCCAAAAGTGCAACGATTTCGCCACGTTCGAGGGTGAAGTCGACATTTTCAAGCGCCTTTACGCCCGGGAATTCAACTGACAAGCCGCGCACTTCAAGCAGCGATATTGAATCTGGATTATCCGTCACGTCACTACTCCTGCTGCATTCGCCAGCGGCGAAAAGGGAATAATTTTTACCGGCTTACCCATGAGACAAGCCGGTAAAATCGGCTTAATAACCCATGTCTTTTTTCATGTCGTATTCTTTCTGAGCCATATCAGGCAGGATTAAAGCGGACTGAGTCTGGATGAATTTCTTAGGCTGAGTACCGTCCTTTTTCATTGCGATCAGCGCATCAAATGCCGGACCAGCCATGTTTGGTGTCAGCTCGACAGACGCATTCGCTTCGCCAGCCAGCATGGCTTTGTAGATATCCGGAACACCATCAATTGAAACGATTTTGATCTGCGAACCTGGTTTCAGACCGGCTTCTTTAATTGCCTGAATGGCACCGATTGCCATGTCATCGTTATGTGCGTAAACAGCGCAGATATTTTTGCCGTTTTGTTCGGCCTTGATGAAGCTTTCCATGACTTCCTTCCCTTTGCTGCGGGTGAAGTCGCCGGATTGTGAACGGATAATTTTGACATTAGGCGCGGCTTTCAGCGCATCGGCAAAACCTTGTTTACGGTTTAAAGCAACGCTGGCACCGACGGTTCCCTGCAATTCCACGACGTTACAAGGTTTACCCGCGACTTCTTTAACCAGCCAGTCACCGGCCACTTTACCTTCGTAAACGCTGTCGGAAGCGACAGCAGCGGTGTAAAGCGTCGGATCACTGACTTCGATAGTGCGGTCCAGCAGGAATACCGGGATCTTGGCTTCTTTGGCTTCAGTCAGAACAGGAGCCCAACCGGTTGCGACGACAGGCGCGATGAAGATCGCATCAACACCTTGTGCAATAAAGGAACGTATCGCTTTGATTTGGTTCTCTTGTTTTTGCTGGGCATCCGCAATTTTCAGTGTTATGCCGCGCTTTTCAGCCTCTGATTTCGATACTTTAGTTTCAGCAGAACGCCACCCAGACTCAGAACCGATCTGCGAAAAACCCACAACCAGCGGAGCTGCCTGCGCCGCCCCACAAAGTGCTGTTGCAACTGCTGCTGCCACTAATAAGCGTTTGTACATGTCTTTTTCCTCGCGTGTAGTCTGAGCTACTTTTTGTTATGACTCGTTGGGTACGGCCAGGATGTTCATCCGACATATGCATTCCTCCCTCGCGATTAAAACGCCATAAAAGGGGGGAATGCCATATGCCAGAGTCGGGCAATCGTCATCGGACGATGATTAGGTTTAGTACACTGGAAAAATGGGAGCATGAGCGGTGTCACATACGGGGATAACAATCATTTAGTGCATGTATTTAGCCAAAACATGACAAAAAACAACCAGAAAACGGGGAGGATTTGAGCGTTATTGGTGCAAAAGTTTAGCAAAAGGAGGATTAAATCAGAGTTATGTGGGCAACGGGGAAAGTGAGAGAGGCATATAACAAAAAAGCCCCTCGCTTTCGCGAAGGGCTTTAACATGGCAGGGGCGGAGAGACTCGAACTCGCGACACCCGGTTTTGGAGACCGGTGCTCTACCAACTGAGCTACGCCCCTATATTACGCTTACTATTATGCCTGCTAATTTAGCAGGCATAATATTTAATAATTGGCGGAACGGACGGGGCTCGAACCCGCGACCCCCTGCGTGACAGGCAGGTATTCTAACCAACTGAACTACCGCTCCACCGGTTCTTTCACTTACATCAGAAATCGTCTGATACAAGTTTGTTCCTGTTATTTTCCTTGTCAGGGGAAAAGGAACTAATTTGATGCCTGGCAGTTCCCTACTCTCGCATGGGGAGACCCCACACTACCATCGGCGCTACGGCGTTTCACTTCTGAGTTCGGCATGGGGTCAGGTGGGACCACCGCGCTACTGCCGCCAGGCAAATTCTGTTTCATTCATAACGCTCACCCTACCTCAGGCTTGCACTACGAACCAATCTCGGAACAATCAGCTGAAAAATCTAGGTCTATCACAGAGCCAATACAAAACACCTTTGGTGTTGTAAGGTTAAGCCTCTCGGGTCATTAGTACTGGTTAGCTCAATGCATCGCTGCACTTACACACCCAGCCTATCAACGTCTTAGTCTTAAACGTCCCTTCAGGTGGCTTAAAGCCACAGGGAAGAC